>NZ_JAMYNL010000002.1:0-551262 GCF_040319065.1 Mesorhizobium sp. M0968 | reverse complement strand
GACGGCTCCCTTGTTTGAGATCTCAACGAACTCATTCTGGCACATCCGATGCCGTCGGGCGCCGTCCACCCCATCATGCCGTGACATTAGCCGAAAGGCGCAAGCGGTTCAGAATATTCGCCGGGCAGAGCGGTGTGGAGGGAGCCATTTTCAGCACCGTTGCGGAGCGGGGAGATAATGGCATGGATCCTAGGGTCTGCGCCGCGTCGCTTCGCTCCTTGCTTCGCCCTAGGATGACGAAAGCGTGGTGGGGCGCTCCCGATACGCACGCCGCTTCGCGGCGGTTCCGCCCTAGGATGACAAAAGCGCGGTCACCCTCACCCGGCCTCCGCTTCGCTCCAGTCACCCTCTCCCCGTTGGGGAGAGGAGGGCGCTTACCCGGCGAGGCCTGCTAGATGGACTCGTTTCGCGACAAGATCGTTCCGGTGACCTCGATCCTCCTGGGCGTTGTCGTCGTCTGGTACGTCATGGCCGTCATCCTCAACACGCCGTTCCAGCGCGATCTCGACCGCCGCGCCAATCAGACACCGGGTATTGTGGAATTCATCGGCAAGACGCTGGCGCAGCCGAAGCCGACGCTGCCGGCGCCGCATCAGGTGGCGGTGAATTTTTTCGAAAACACCTTTCTGCGCAGCATCACCTCGAACCGCAGCCTTGTCTACAATGCCTGGGTGACGCTGTCGTCGACGCTGCTCGGCTTTGCTTTCGGCACGGCGCTCGGCATCGTCATCGCCGTCGGCATCGTGCATGTGGCGACGCTCGACCGCAGTCTGATGCCGTGGATCATCGCCTCGCAGACCATTCCGATCCTGGCGGTGGCGCCGATGATCATAGTCGTGCTGGCGGCGATCGGCATCACCGGGCTTATCCCGAAGGCGCTGATCTCGACCTATCTGTCGTTCTTTCCGGTGGCAGTCGGCATGGTGAAGGGACTGCGCTCGCCCGAGCTTACCCATCTCGACCTGATGCACACCTATAATGCCAGTGCCTCGCAGACCTTCTGGAAATTGCGGGTGCCGGCTTCGGTGCCGTTCCTGTTTACCTCGATGAAGGTGGCGGTGGCCGCCAGCCTGGTCGGCGCCATCGTCGGCGAGTTGCCGACCGGCGCCGTCGCCGGCATCGGCGCCAAATTGCTCGCCGGCGCCTACTACAGCCAGACCATCGACATCTGGTCGGCTCTGGTTGCCGGGTCGGTGGTCGCGGCGCTGCTGGTGATGGTCGTCGGCATCGCCGGGCGCCTTGTCGACCGCGCCATGGGCGGGAGGCCGGCATGAGCTCCATCCTGAGCCTTTCCTCAATCACGCCTCGATCCTGGCAGGGGTATGCAGCGCTTGTCCTGCTTGCCGGCGCGCTGCTTCTTTGGCCGCTCGTCAGCGCTACGCCCGGTTACGGCATGGCAACTGCGGTTTTGATTTTCATTTTGCTGCTCGTGGCAATCGAGGCCGACAACTTTCCACCGATGATCGGGGTGGTGTTGCTGTTCCTTGGCGCGCATGGCGCAGCGTGGATGCTGCTCGCCGGCATAACCGGCAATGAGGGCAGCGCTCGCGCATCCTTCTATCTGCTGCTCGTCGCGGCGTGGTTTTTGGCCTGGCGCTGCGTAACGGTCTTGTCGTCGTTTCGCCCGACGTCGCGCTGGGCGTCAACCGCCCTGCGCCTGATCATTCCGGCCATCTTCGGCGCCTGGATCCTGATCATCTGGGAGGCGGTGACGCGTGGTGCCGGCATTCCCTTCATCCTGTTGCCGCCGCCAAGCGCCATCGGTGCACGCATCGTCGGCTCGCTGCCGGTGCTGGGGGCCGATGTCAGGCAGACCATCTTCAAGGCTGTTATCTTCGGCTATGTGGTGGGGAGCAGCGCCGGCTTCCTCGTTGCCATCGCCGCCGACCGCGTGCCGTTCCTGCGGCGCGGGCTTTTGCCGATCGGCAATATGGTGTCGGCGCTGCCGATCATCGGCGTCGCGCCGATCATGGTCATGTGGTTCGGCTTCGACTGGCAGTCGAAGGCAGCGGTGGTCATCATCATGACCTTCTTCCCGATGCTGGTGAACACCGTCGCCGGGCTTGCCGCCTCCGGCCATATGGAGCGCGACCTGATGCGCACCTATGCCTCGAGCTACTGGCAGACGCTGTTCAAGCTGCGGCTGCCGGCGGCGGCACCCTTCATCTTCAATGCGTTGAAGATCAATTCGACGCTGGCGCTGATCGGCGCCATCGTCGCCGAGTTCTTCGGCACGCCGGTGGTCGGCATGGGATTCCGCATTTCGACGGAAGTCGGGCGGATGAACATCGACATGGTGTGGGCGGAAATCGCAGTTGCAGCACTTGCGGGTTCGGTCTTTTATGGCGTGGTCGCTCTTTTCGAGAGAGCAGTCACGTTTTGGCATCCCTCTGTCCGTGGTGGATAGGGGCGGTGGGTTTAGGGCGCTAACTTCAGAGGGTAAAAACATGAAAAGACTTGTTGTTTCGATGCTGGCCGGCGCGATGTCGCTTGCCGCGTTCCAGGCGATGGCCGCGGACAAGGTGACGCTGCAGCTGAAATGGGTCACGCAGGCACAGTTCGCCGGCTATTATGTCGCCAAGGCCAAGGGCTTCTATGACGCCGAGGGCCTCGACGTCGACATCAAGCCCGGCGGCCCGGACATTGCACCGGAGCAGGTTATTGCCGGCGGCGGCGCCGACGTCATCGTCGACTGGATGGGCGGTGCGCTGGCTGCGCGCGAAAAGGGCGTGCCGCTGGTCAACATCGCCCAGCCGTTCAAGAAGGCCGGCATGGAACTGGTCTGCCCGAAGGACGGCCCGGTCAAGACCGAAGCCGACTTCAAAGGCCATACGCTCGGCGTCTGGTTCTTCGGCAACGAGTATCCGTTCTATGCCTGGATGAACAAGCTTGGCCTCAAGACCGATGGCGGGCCGGACGGCGTCACCGTGCTCAAGCAGAGCTTTGACGTGCAGCCGCTGATCCAGAAGCAGGCGGATTGCATTTCGGTCATGACCTATAACGAGTACTGGCAGCTCATCGACGCCGGCTACAAGCCGGAAGAGCTGACCGTCTTCAACTATTCCGCCATGGGCAACGATCTGCTCGAAGACGGGCTCTATGCCCTGGAGGACAAGCTCAAGGATCCGGCCTTCGAGGACAAGATGGTGCGTTTCGTGCGCGCTTCGATGAAGGGTTGGAAATACGCCGTCGACCATTCCGACGAAGCGGCCGGCATCGTCATGGACAATGGCGGCCAGGACGAGAATCACCAGAAGCGCATGATGGGCGAAGTCGCCAAGCTGATCGACAATGCCGATGGCAAGCTCGATCCGGCGACGTACGAGCGCACCGCCAAGGCGCTGCTCGACCAGAAGATCATCAGCAAGGAGCCTACCGGCGCCTACACGACGGCGATCACCGACAAGGCCATCAAATAGGGCTGTCAAACTGGCTTGTAGCGGAAAAGGGGCGGGCGACCGCCCCTTTTTAGTGGGAGGTAAAATAAACGTTACCGGCGGAAACATCCGCTCGCAAAATCGTTGTGCCGGTGCATCCGCCTCAAGGGTGTCACAACGGAGGTTTCCATGCGCATCCAGTCCTTCACGCCGATGCTTTCGGCGCTGGCCATTTCTGCAGCCATCTTCTCCGCTTCACCGGCCTTGGCCGAAACCATAAAGATGACGGCGACGCTCGATGGTGCTCAGCAGAACCCGCCCGTCACCACGAAGGGCAAGGGCACCGCCACGCTCAGGTTCAACACCGCCACCAAGAAACTCAGCTGGACCGTGAGATATTCCGGCCTCAGCGGGCCGGCGAAGGCCGCACACATTCACGGCCCGGCGGCAAAGGGTCAAAACGCCGATCCGGTGGTGCCGTTCGAAGGCAAGCTGAAGAGCCCGATCAAGGGTTCGGCGACATTGACCGATGCCCAGGCCACCGATCTTGAGGCTGGCAAATATTACGTCAACATCCACACCGCGGCCCATGCGGACGGCGAGATCCGCGGCCAGATCGAGAAGGCCAAATAGGCAGATCACGACGACAAAACAGGGCAATCATCCTGTTTTGTCAGGCCTTGTCGCGAATCTGGGACATCGTGCGGGTCGGCGTGATGGCTTCAGGGTCGAGCCGGATCTCTACGATCGACGGCTTGCCGCTGGCCCGCGCTCGCTCGAAGGCCGCCGCGAAGTCGGCGGTCTTTTCCACCGTCTCGCCATGGCCGCCATAGGCACGGGCCAAAGCAGCAAAGTCGGGATTCTTCAAGTCCGTGGCGACGACACGGCCGGGATATTCGCGCTCCTGATGCATGCGGATGGTGCCGTAGATGCCATTGTTGACGACGATGACGATGATCGGCAGCCCGTATTGCACGGCGGTGGCGAATTCCTGGCCGTTCATCAGGAAACAGCCGTCGCCGGCGAAGGCGATCACGTCGCGGTCGGGGAAAAGCTGCTTGGCGGCGACCGCCGCCGGCGTGCCGTAGCCCATCGAGCCGGATGTGGGTGCTGCCTGCGTGCCGAAACGCCGGAAGCGATGGTAGCGATGCACCCAGGTGGCATAGTTGCCGGCGCCGTTGGTGAGGATGGCGTCGTCCGGCAGCATCGTTTCGAGATAATTCATGATCGGCCCCATCTGGACGGCGCCGGGGCCGCTCTCCGGAGGCGTCGACCAGTCGAGATAGGCGGCGTGCAGCTTCGCTGCCTCAGCCGCCCAGACCGGCGTTGCGGTCGGCTTGCGTCCGGCAAAGGCTTCGACGAAAGCGGCAGGCGAGGCATTGATCGCCAGCGCCGGCCGGTAGACGCGGCCGAGTTCGCCGGCGTCGGCATGGATATGGACCAGCGTCTGGTCGGGGTAGGGGCTCTTCAGCAGCGTGTAGTCGGATGACGGCATCTCGCCCATACGGCCGCCGATCAGCAGCACGAGGTCGGCCTGCTTGATGGCGGTTGCTACCTTGGGATTGATGCCGATGCCGACATCGCCGGCATAGTTCGGGTGGAGATGGTCGAACAGCATCTGGCGGCGGAAGGAGCAGCCGACCGGCAGTGACCAGGCTTCGGCTATCGTCCGCATCCGTGCAACGGCCTGCGCGTCCCAGCGCGTACCGCCGAGGATGACGAAGGGCCGCTTTGCCTTGTTGAGCAACACTTCCAGTGCGTCGAGCTCGACTTCGCCAGGCCGCGTCTCGACAGGGGTATAATGCCGGGCGTCCGGTGCCTCGGCGAGGCTGGTCAGCATGTCCTCGGGCAGCGAGATGACGACCGGGCCGGGCCGGCCGGACGTCGCCACCGCAAAGGCGCGTGTGACGAATTCGGGTATGCGTGCGGCGTCGTCGATCTCGACCACCCATTTGGCAATATCGCCGAAGAACCTGACGTAGTCGACCTCCTGGAAGGCCTCGCGCCCTTTGGCGTGGCTGGCGACCTGGCCGATGAACAGGATGAGAGGGATTGAATCCTGCATCGCGATGTGGATGCCGGCAGAGGCATTGGTGGCGCCTGGGCCGCGGGTGACAAAGCAGATGCCGGGCCTGCCGGTCAGGCGGCCGTGGCAGTCGGCCATCATTGCGGCACCGCCCTCCTGGCGGCAGACGATTGTGCGGATCGGTGAATCATGCAGCGCGTCGAGCACCGCCAGATAGGATTCGCCGGGTACGCAATAGATACGGTCCGTTCCGTTGGCTTCGAGCGCATCGACGATGAGTTGTCCGCCGGTCTTCATTTTCCTGACCTCTCCAGTTCGGCAAGGATTTCTTCGGTGTGTTCGCCGAGACGCGGTGACGGACGTTCATAGACCAGCGGCGTGCCGGACATGACCATCGGCGCCCGCACCGAGGGCAAGAGATTGCCATGGCCGTCATCGAGGTCGAGCCGCATGCCGCGCGCGATGGTCTGCGGGTCGGCAAACATCTGGCCGATGTTGTTGATCGGGCTGGCCGGCACTCCGGCAGTCTCAAGTCTGGCCAGCAACGGGTCGCGATCGAAGGCTTTCAGCGCCTCGATCATATGCTCGCGCAGCTTTGCCCGGTTGGCGACGCGGGCGGGATTGGTGGCGAAGTCAGGGTTCGACGCCAGCTCATCGAGGCCGACGGCAGCGCAGAACTTTGCGAACTGGCCATCATTGCCGACCGCCAGGATGATGTGGCCATTTTTCACCGGCACCACTTCGTAGGGCGCGATGTTCATATGCGCATTGCCCATCTGCACCGGCGACTGTCCGGAGACGAGATAGTTGAGGTTCTGGTTGCCGAGCGTCGAGATCTGGGTGTCGTAGAGCGCCATGTCGATATGCTGGCCTTCGCCGGTCTTCTCGGCATGGCGAAGCGCCGCCTGGATGGCGATGACCGAATAAAGCCCGGTGAAAACATCTGAAATAGCGACGCCCGCCTTTTGCGGTTCGCGGCCGGCTTCGCCGGTGATCGACATCATGCCGGCCATGCCCTGGATGATGAAATCATAGCCGGCACGCGGCGCATACGGTCCCGACTGGCCAAAACCGGTGATCGAGCAATAGATCAGCCGCGAGTTGATTTTCCTCAGGCTGTCATAGTCGAGGCCGTATTTCTTCAGTCCGCCGACTTTGAAGTTTTCGATCAGCACATCCGATGTCGCGACCAGCCGGCGCACCGTCTCGGCACCCTCGGGCGTCGAGAAGTCGATGGCGATGGAGCGCTTGCCGCGGTTGCAGGAATGGTAATAAGCGGCCGAAAGGTTCTCGCCGTCATGGCCGATGACGAAGGGCGGTCCCCATTTGCGGGTGTCGTCGCCGCCGTCCGGGCTCTCGACCTTGATCACGTCGGCGCCGAGGTCGGCAAGCAGCTGTCCGGCCCATGGCCCGGCGAGGATGCGTGCGAGTTCGATGACGCGGATGTCTTTGAGCGGAGGCTCAGTCATGGATCACCGTGGTTGATCGAAAGCGCAGCCTCTATCAATCCCGCGCGCCGCTGTCACGGCCCTTGCAATGGGCCAGTATCACTGTGCCCTCAGCACGCGGTCGGCCCAGGCGGCAAAATCCTCCATGATGACGTCTCGGTTGATCTCGTTCAGGCTTTCGTGGCGGGTTTTGGCGTAAACCTTTGAAACGAGATTCGAAAAGCCCATCATGTGCATCCGGCCGGCAAGATGGCTGACCGCCTTGCCGCCGTCCGAGGCCGGATCTTGCTCGCCTCCGACCAGATTGACGAACAGGTCGCGCCGCACGCCGGAAAAATTGCGGTCGCTGCCGCAATGCAGCGTCATCATGACGATGTCCTGCCACATCGACACCGATGCGTCCCAGCCGCAAAGCGGGTCGGCGATGTATTTCTCGACTTCAGCGGCATCGCGCGACAGCCAGTCGAACGGCGTCCGGTGATTGGGCACCGCCTTGCCCCAGGCCCGGAACGTCAGCCGGGGCAGCAGGCGCGACGGCACGTCTGAGCCAAGCCGGAACTTTTCCCAACCAAGCATGGCCAGCGCGATTTGGCCGAGCAGTCCGGCCGAGAAATTGCCGTTCCAGATCGCGGCGGCATGGATGCGCGCCGAGTGGCGGAGGACAAAATTCAGCGCGACCGACGCGCCCAAGGAGTGGCCGAAGACGATGATCGGCAGACCCGGCTGTTCCCTGGCGATGAGATCATGGACGGCGGCGACATCGGCGATGACCTTGGCACCGCCATCCGCATCGGCGAACCTGCCAGGTGGCGCGTCGGGCGCCTTGGTGGCGCCGTGGCCACGGTGGTCGTGCGCGTAGACCTGATAGCCGCGCTCGCCAAGGAAATCGGCGAAACGGGCATAGCGCGCCGCGTGCTCGGCCAACCCGTGATTGACCTGGACAATGGCGCGCGGTTGGCCGATGGCGTGTTTCACATAAAGGTTGAGCTCGGCGCCGGTCGGCGATGCCAGCATCCTCTGCTTGTCAAATGGCATGTCTCGCTCCCGTCGGCGACTGTTGGGCGACGCAGCGATCGACGTCAAGGGACGTAGGGTACCCATTCGACGGTAGTTGACAGCATGCTGTCAATGTGATTACATGACAGCATACTGTCAAATTGTCAGCGGCAGATTGGGGGTATGACTATGAAAACCACCGGGGCCATTTCGCGGCATGCAATCTTGCTGGCGGGCTTCGCCTTCACGACGGCCACCCTGTTGTCAGGGATTGCTGCGTTCAGTCAGGATACCAGGGAGAGATGACCATGATGACGTCCACTGTTCCAGGCCCGCAAGGCCAGCTTGCCACTTATAGGATCAACGCCGGCAATGGCCTGCCGATCATGTTCCTGCATGGGGATTGCAGCCGCGCTTCCCACTGGGACCGGGTGATGCAACTCTCCGTCGAAGGCCGCGAGGCGGTAGCCTTCGATTTTCGCGGTCATGGCGCCTCCGCGCCGGCGCAGGATGGTGACTATGGTTATGACGGTCGCGCAATGGATGTCGGTGCCGTGGCCGACGCGTTTGGCCTGAAGCGGTTTCTCATTGTCGCGCAGAGCGGCGGTGGTGGCGTGGCGCTCGCTTATGCCGCCAGCCATGCCGACCGGGTAGCCGGTGTCTTGCTCGTCGACCCGGCGACCGATCCTCGTGCGCTGCCGCAGGCGATTCGTGACGGCTTTGTCCGCGATCTGGCCGGTCCGCAAGGCCGTGATGTCCTGAACGCCTATTACACGTCGATTGCCGGCCCTAACGCGGCTGTTCGCCAGCGTGTTCTGGCCGATGCGGCAGTGGTCGATCCGGCGGCGAGGGCAGGTGTCGGCAAGGCACTGGCCGAATGGAACCCGGAGCCGGCAGTCGATGCGTATCGCGGGCCTATGTTCGTATTGGCTACCGAGGCCAGTGACACTCCAGCCGCGCTCTACCGGCTGCGCACGGACATTCCGCGCCAGATCGTGGCGGGCAGCGGCCATTGGGTGATGCTTGACAAGCCCGAGGTCGTAGCCGAAGCCGTTAATAATTTCGTCGCGACCATCGAGGCCGGCCAGAAATGACGACCAGGACCGAAGCGGCAAATGTGCTCACCGAACTGGTGCTTGCCGTGTTCAGGATGAACGGCAGTTTTCTGGATGCGGCCGACCGGCTGGCCGCTCCAATCGGGCTGACGGCAGCGCGCTGGCAGGTTTTGGGTGCAGTTTTGAAGGAGCCGAAATCTGTGGCCGACATCGCCCGCGACATGGGTCTCGCCCGTCAGAGTGTACAGCGGCTTGCCGACATACTGGCTGCGGAGGGGCTTGCCGCCTACGCCGACAACCCGGCGCATCGCCGCGCCAAGCTGTTGTCGATAACCGATGCCGGCCGGGCAGCGGTCAAGAATATCGGCACACGCCAGCATGTTTGGGCGAACCGCGTTTCGGAGGGTATGGACGCCGACGTGCTGAAAGCCTCGCTTGATCTGCTGCGCACCCTGACGGAACGGGTGGAGGCGGGCGGATCCTGATCGACCACGCGCGAGCCGTCTCAATGCGCTGGCGATTGTTTTTACGGCCGGCGAAAGAAATCGTAATTCTGACATGTCGCAAGTTTCTAGCTTGCGGCGTGAATCACGAGGAGTGCCGGAATGCGGATTTGGGCGATATGGGGGGCAGTGTTTGTTGCGTTTGCTGGCGCAAGCGCGGCGCGGGCCGATGTGAAGATGACCGGCTCTTTCGTCGCCGATGCCGCCTGTCCGGCGACACAGGCGATCAAGAGCGGCAAGAATCCCGGCAATGTCTCGACCGCGGCTGGTCAGAGTTATGATCTGCTGGCCGGCAACAAGGACGCGCCCACCCACTACCTCATTCGCGTGCCGGGCGCCGATCCGGAGCGCCGCTGGGTCAAGATCAGTTGCGGTCGTGTTTCGGGCGGCAGCGCGTCGACGATGCCGGCTGCACCGGCGCCTGCCGAGCCGAACAAGCCATCGGCGTCCGGAAAGCCGGAATATGTCTTCGCGCTGAGCTGGCAGCCGGCTTTTTGTGAGACCAAATCCAGCAAGGCCGAATGCCGTGCGCAGACCGCCGCCGGTTTCGATGCGACCCACTTCACCTTGCATGGATTGTGGCCGCAGCCGAACGGAAATTTCTATTGCCAGGTCGCCGCAAGCGACAAGGCGAACGACGATCCGGCGCACTGGCGAGACTTGCCGCCGGTCACCCTTGACCCGAAAACGCGAGCGGAACTCGACCAGGTGATGCCGGGCACCGCATCCGCCCTCGAAAGGCATGAATGGATCAAGCACGGCACCTGCTACGGCAAGAGCCAGCAGGAGTATTTCGCCGACGCGTTGAACCTGATGCACGCGGTGAACGCGTCGCCGGTGCGCGATCTCTTCACCAAGAGCGTCGGCAAGCAGCTCACGTCCGATCAGATCCGCAGCACCTTCGACAGTGCCTTCGGCAAAGGCGCGGGCGACCGGGTCCGCGTGTCCTGCGTCGTCGATCCTTCGAACGGCAGGCGGCTAATCGGCGAACTGACGCTCGGCCTGACCGGCCCGATCGCTTCGAACGCTTCGCTCGGTGCCCTGCTGCTTGCCTCGGCGCCGACAGCCAAGGCTGGCTGCCCGAAGGGCGCGGTCGATGCCGTCGGGTTCCAGTAAACAGGCCGTACGCGACTGTCGCTTTGCACCGGGGATGGTATGATCCCGGGGGCATCATAGGGGGTGGCGATGAGTGGTATGACGGGCGGCGCGCTGGCGCGGCTGGCGTTCTGGGCCAAGGGCATGACGGCGATCCGCGACGGCCATATGGAGTGGCCGGGCTTTTCCTACACCGAGGTGGAGTGGGCGCGCATGACCACGCTCGCCAAACCCGTCGGCGGCGGCACCTACCAATTGTTTACGCTGGTCAACGCGGCGATCTTCATCGCCATCGCCGCGCTCGGGATGTTCTGTGTCTTCCTGCCGCTGGCGGCGCTGCTGTTCCCGGTACCGGCCGAAACCAGTGCGCTCAAGTTTTCGCTGCTCCTGGCGGCATGCGCCTTCCTGATCATCGGCATCGGCCTGCCGATTTCGCTGCGTCTTTCGACCACGCTCGTGGCGCCGAAGGCAATGCGGGCCGCGCTTGTCGCCGTGCCCGGCGACCAGGCGCTTGCGGCAAAAGTGTCATGGCAGATCAATCGGATCACGCTCGTGCTCTGCGGCCTGCTGGTGCCGGGCATTCTTCTGTTCATTGCCTACGATGTCGAAGCCGGCCCGATTATTACCGCGTTGAAATGGCTGGCGATCGCGCTGATGGCGGTTTCGGTTGCGATCGGCGGATGGCGCAAACAATCCTGATTGAGCCAATCGCAGGCCTGGGCAGCGTTACGCGCCGGCGCTGCGCTCCGGCCTGGTCCATGTGTTGCGGGCGTCTGCTTCGTTGCCGCCCGGTTCCCCGACAACGCGATCGCGTCCCGTGGATTTGGCCTTGTAGAGACGCTGGTCGGCCAGCGCAAAGAGATCGGCAAGGCAACGGGTCGTCTCGCTGACCGTCGAGATGCCGGCGCTGACGGTAATGTCGAACCGGCTGGTGCTCGCGGACGTCTTGACCGCTTGCCTGACGGTTTCGCCCAGCAGCCTGGCGAGCGGCTGCGGACGCCAGCCGAGGATGGCGAATTCCTCACCGCCGATCCTGAACAATTGATCTTCGGTCCCGACAAGTTCGCCAAGCAAAATCGCCAGGGCTTTCAGCACCTTGTCTCCCTCGGCGTGGCCGAAGCGGTCGTTGATCGATTTGAAGTGGTCGACATCGATGATCAGCAGGCTGAGCGGCCTGGCGGTCCGCAGGCTGGCGGCAACGGCGGCCTCGCCATCGCTGTCGAAGCGCCCCCTGTGCAGGAGGCCGGTGAGGCCGTCGCGACCAACATGCTCGACCAGCCCCTCATAGCGCTCGCGATAGGTCAGCGTGTCGAAAATGTCGGAAAGCCCGCGCGGCGCCGGCACCTGCCGCGCCTCGAACCACCTGATATAGGCGACCAGCATGGTGCTGTAGACCAGGGCCGCTGCCATCTTGGCGAACCAGCCGCCGAAGAACACCGCGACCGGCGCACCGGTGACGAAATGCAGCGCCGTGAAAAAGCCTGCCTGGTCGAAGGTGAGCACGCAGGCGACGGAGACCAGGATGCGGGTGAAAAGCGCCTTGCGCAGGTATTTGCCGAGCTTTTCATAGAGCAGAATGATCAGGATGGCGTCGACGAACAGCAGCGTCGTGCCCCACACCATCAGCCAGCCCATCTCATCGATAAAGCCGATGTCGGGAAGCTTGCCGTCGGGCAGCGGCGCGATGTCGTGCAGGCGCAGGATCAGCACGAGCCCGACCATCAGGGCATTGCCGAGCAGCAGGCCGTAAATCGGCTGCCGGACAGTTGCCGCGTCCTCCTTGATGTAGAGCAGGAGAAGCATCACCAGCTTGCCGGAAAACAGCACGGCCGAACCCGGCGATACCATGCCGAACGGCAGCGCGACGTAGAAGACGCTGGCGAGATAGGTTTCCAGGAAATGCATGACGCCAAGGGCGCAAACAAAGACGCCGAGGCCGATGCGGCCCCTGAACCGGAAAAGCGTGACCATGATGCCGAAATAGAGAACCGCTTCGGCAAAAAGCAGGAAACTGTTCAACACGGCCCGATCTCTCTCCCCGAAATCGCGGCTGCCAGCGATTTCCCATCCAACATTGTTTACGCGGAATGGTTAACCGGAGCTTTCGCCTGGGCGCCGGCACGAAATGAAGCGGCTAAGCGTTTGCGGGTGCGACCAAATCCGCCTGGAGCGGGTCATCGCTTCACGGAACCGCTGAACCGCTCGATCTTTTTTGTTTTGACGCAATTCCGGACGGAAAACCGTTTCACGCTTTTCCTGGAATTGCTTTAGGGCCAAAACTGTTTGCCGTTCGCGGCCGCATCGCTTACATAGCCCCCAACTTCCATCCAATCCGACATCAGTCGACTTTTCAGGGAAAGCGCGCGTGGCACGCCAGTTCATCTATCACATGGCCGGCCTCAACAAGGCCTACGGCACCAAGAAGGTGCTCGAGAACATCCATCTGTCCTTCTACCCGGACGCCAAGATCGGCATCCTCGGCCCCAACGGCGCCGGCAAGTCGACGATCCTCAAGATCATGGCCGGCATCGACAAGGAGTGGAGCGGCGAGGCCTGGCTGGCCGAGGGTGCTACCGTCGGTTACCTGGCGCAGGAGCCGGCGCTCGATCCGAACAAGAACGTGTTCGAAAACGTCATGGAAGGCGTCACCGCCAAGACCGCCATCATCGAGCGCTACAACGAATTGATGATGAACTATTCCGACGAGACGGCGGACGAGTCGGCCAAGCTGCAGGACGAGATGGACCGGCTCAACCTCTGGGATCTCGAACAGCAGGTCGAGATGGCGATGGAGGCACTCGGCTGCCCGCCCAAGGAGGCCGATGTCACCAAGCTGTCGGGCGGCGAACGCCGTCGCGTCGCGCTTTGCCAGCTCTTGCTGCGCCAGCCCGACCTTCTGCTGCTCGACGAGCCGACCAACCATCTCGACGCCGAGACGACGGCGTGGCTGGAAAAGCATCTGCGGGCCTATCCGGGCGCGGTGATGATCATCACCCACGATCGCTACTTCCTCGACAATGTCACCGGCTGGATCCTCGAGCTCGATCGCGGCCGCGGTATCCCCTACGAAGGCAACTACACCAAATATCTCGAAGCCAAGGCCAAGCGGCTCAAGCAGGAAGGCCGCGAGGACGATGCGCGCCAGCGGGCGATCGGCCGCGAGCGCGAGTGGATCCAGTCCAGCCCGAAAGCCCGGCAAACCAAGTCGAAAGCCCGTATCCAGGCGTTCCAGGATCTGCTGGATGCAGCCGACAAGCGGCGTCCGAGCGACACGCAGATCGTCATTCCGCATGGCGAGCGGCTCGGCAATGTGGTGATCGAGGTCGAGGGCCTGTCGAAGGGCTTTGGCGACACGCTTTTGATCGACGATCTCGAATTCAAGCTGCCGCCGGGCGGCATCGTCGGCGTCATCGGCCCGAACGGCGCCGGCAAGACGACGCTGTTCCGCATGATCACCGGCCAGGAAAAGCCCGATGCCGGCACCATTCGCGTCGGCGAGACGGTCAAGCTCGGTTATGTCGACCAGAGCCGCGACGCGCTCGACCCGACCAAGACGGTCTGGGAAGAGATCTCGGGCGGCGCCGAAGTGGTCAAGCTCGGCAAGTTCGAAGCCAACACCCGCGCCTATTGCGCGTCGTTCAATTTCCGCGGCGGCGACCAGCAGCAGAAGGTCGGCAACCTGTCCGGCGGCCAGCGCAACCGCGTGCATCTGGCCAAGATGCTGAAGACCGGCGGCAATGTGCTGCTGCTCGACGAACCGACCAACGATCTCGATACCGAAACGCTGGCCGCACTCGAAGACGCGCTCGAGAGCTTCGCCGGCTGCGCCGTCATCATCTCGCACGATCGCATGTTCCTCGATCGCCTGGCGACGCACATCCTCGCCTTCGAAGGCGACAGCCATGTCGAATGGTTCGAAGGCAATTTCGAGGACTACGAGCAGGACAAGATCCGCCGGCTTGGGCCTGAGGCGGTCAATCCGCACAGGATGACGTATAAGCGGCTGACGCGGTAACAACGGATTGGTTGCAAGCGCCCCAGGCTGCTCGTAGAATTACCGGAAGGAGATAAACATGCTTAATGTCGAGCTTCCTACCGCGCTGGAAAAACGCCTCGAGATCGTCGCAAGGAAAACTGGCCGGACAAAACATGACGTAGTCGTTGAGGCCATTGTCGAGCAAATTCAGGATCTGGAAGACGGACTAATCGCCCTCGAGCGCCTTAACGATGGTGAAGGTGAATGGCTTTCTCTGGCCGAAGCTAAGGAACGACTGGGATTGGACGCAAGCGACCGCAGTGACGGTTGATCGTGTGGACAATTCGTGTCGAGAAGCGTGCACTGAAGGATATCTCCAGATTGCAAAGGTCCGATCAGCGTCGGATTGTGGACTTCCTGGAAAACAGGCTCGCCTCGCGCGATAATCCACGCGAACTTGGCGAAGCGCTAACAGGACCACTGGCAGGTCTCTGGAAATATCGTGTGGGCTCATTCCGAGTTCTGACAAGGATCGATGATAGCGCTGTCGCGATTTGGGTGGTTCAAGTAGGCGACCGTCGCGAGGTCTATCGATGAATACAGTCGCGAAGGTGAGACCCGACTGGTCCGCCGCCCTCTACCTGAAATTCGAGGATGAGCGCACCCGGCCGGCGCGCGATCTCGTCGCGCAGGTGCCGGTGCCGGAACCGCGCCGGGTGGTCGACATCGGCTGCGGGCCGGGCAATTCGACCGAATTGCTGGTCGAGCGCTGGCCGCGGGCGCAGATCAGCGGCTTCGATACCTCGCCCGACATGATCGAGAAGGCCAGGGCGCGCCTGCCCGGCGTCAGCTTTGCCTTGGCGGATGCGGCGGCGTGGCAGCCGAACGAACCGGTCGACGTGATCTTTGCCAATGCGGTGTTTCAATGGCTGCCGGAGCATCCGGCGGTCTTCCAGCGGTTGATGGGATTTTTGGCGCCCGGCGGCGCGCTTGCCGTGCAGATGCCGGACAATATGGCCGAACCTTCGCACCGGCTGATGCGGGAGACCGCGGCCGAGATGCCGTTTGCCGAAAAGCTCGAGCGCGCGGCCCGCGCGCCGCTGCCGCCGGTCGCGTTCTATTACGACCTTTTGTCGCCATTCTCGGATCGGCTCGATATCTGGCACACGATCTACAACCATCCGCTGGCCGATGCCGAGGCGATCGTCGAGTGGGTGAAATCGACGGGGCTGAAGCCGTTCCTCGATCCGCTCGACGAAAACGAGCGGCAGCTTTTCCTGAAGCGCTACGCGGCCGGGATCAGCGAAGCCTATCCGAAAACGGCAAGCGGCAAGGTGTTGCTGCGCTTTCCCCGTCTCTTCATCGTGGCGCGGCGTTCCGCTTAGAAACTCTTAGCTACACCCAAAAACAGCCAGCAGCGGATGCTTGACCGGCTTTCGCCGTCATGCGCATCTCGCTGGGGCACGGCCCTTTATGGGCCATGGGGGTGGATGATGACACTGAAAAAGATGGGTTTCGGCGGCAGCATTTGTGCGGCCGCTGTGCTTGCCTTGTCTCTATCGGCGGAGGCCAAGCGAGCGCGCTGCTTCACCAGCGACGACGGCTATTTCTCGTGCAGCTATCGGGCGCTGGACGATGCCGGCAGCTTTCGCATCTCGGCGCCGGGCTATCCGACCTACGTCCTGGAAATCGACGGACCGGGTTTTGCCTATGGCTATGTCAATCTCGGCCGCCGCAACGTGCCGCTGCCCGGGCAATTCGTGCGCAGCCGCGATGACGGTGCCTGCTGGAACAACCCGCAGACCAATACCAAGCTCTGCGCCTGGTAAAGACCCGTCCCAGGGACTTGATTTAAGCCGGCATAAACTGGCTAGGTGCAAAAGAGGTTGCGCCGAGCTTTTTGCGGCGTCGACATGAAGCCGCAACGCCTGCGCACGGGACGAACTGGAAATGCATCGCGTCATCATCAGCGGCATCGGCGTTGAAATCCCCGAAGCTTCGATCACCAACGAGGAGCTCGTCGCCAGCTTCAACGCCTGGGTGGACATGGAGAACGTCCGCCGCGAGGTGTCGGGCGAGCCGCTGGTACAGAAATCGGACAGTGCCTTCATCGTCCATGCCTCGGGCGTCCAGACCCGCCATGTCATCGAACGGGAAGGCATCCTCGATCCGACCCGCATGGCGCCGCGTTTCGCGGCGCGGCCCGACGATGCGCTGTCGCTGGAGGCCGAGTTCGGCATCGCTTCGGCCCGCAAGGCGCTCGATCATGCCGGGCTGAAGCCTGGCGACATCGACCTGGTGATCTGCTCGGCCTCGCACCATCAGCGGCCCTATCCGGCGATCGCCATCGAAATGCAGCAGGCGCTGGGGACGAAAGGCGCCGGCTTCGATATGGGGCTTGGCTGCTCTTCGGCAGCGGCGGCGTTGCACATCGCCGTCAATCTGGTGCGGGCAGGGGCGCATAAACGCGTGCTGGTGACGACGCCGGAGATCATCACCGGGCATCTCAATTTTCGCGACCGGCAGACGCATTTCATCTTCGGCGACGCTTCCGTGTCGATGATCGTCGAAGGGCTCGCCCAGGGCGAGAAGCGGCCGGGCCGCTTCGAGGTGCTGGATACGCGCGCCTGGACGCAGATGTCGAACAGCATCCGCACCAATCTCGGTTACTATACCCGCGCCACCCAGGACGATCCGTACATGATCGATCTGGAAGGCAATCTGATCAAGCAGATCGGCAACAAGGTGTTCAAGGAAGTCACCGTTGCCGGCCACAAATTCATCGTCGAGTTCCTGGCCGAGCACGGGCTGACGCCGCAAGCGATCCGGCGCTTCTGGCTGCATCAGGCCAATGCGCGGATGAACGCCATGATCCTGAAACTGTCGTTCGGCCATGACGTCGACCACGACCGCGCGCCGATGGTGCTGGAGCGCCTCGGCAACACCGCCGCCGCCGGCGCCATCATCGCCCTGTCGGAGAACCATGCCGACATGAAGGCCGGCGACTACGGCCTGCTCTGCGCCTTCGGCGCCGGCTACTCGATCGGCGGCGCGCTGTTGCGCATGCTTTAGATTTTTGTTTTACGCATGTCGTTGTCCCAAAACCGCTGCACACCCTCGGTTCAAGCCCGAGGGCATGCTTTTGGGCGACATGCATTAGCCCGGCGCGAACGGCACCAGCATCGGAACGCGCCTGGCATAGTCGTCGTAAGCGCTACCCAGTTCGCCGCGCAGAAAACGCTCCTCCAGCCTTGCCTTCATGACGATGCCGACGGTGATGAGGATGGCGCCAGCAACGCCCCAGACAGTGCCTTTCGCCGCCATGGTGGCGAGGATCGCCAGAAGCAGGCCGGTATAGATCGGGTGGCGCACCAGCCGGTAAGGGCCGGTGTCGACGACGCGATGCGCGGCCTTGGCGGTGACCGTGGCCGACCACAGGCGGCCAAGATGCAGCCGCGCCCACCAGGCAAATGCCAGACCGGCGGCAATCAGCGCCACGCAGATCCACGCTTCGGCAAGGTTCGGCGTCCAAAGCCTCAGCGGGCCGGCATAACCGTGCGCCGGGATGAAGAGCAGGATCGTGCCGAGCACCATGACGGCGCGGGATGGAAGCTCCACCCCGAAGCCGGCGCGTTTTTCGGCCCGGTCGGCCCAGAAGGCGGCCGCGGCCCATGAAACCACCCAGAGCAGCCAGAGCTGTGCGATTGCCGATGCGGGATGCATGATAAACCTCAGCGGGCTTGACCTGATCGATATTATCAACCGATGCAGCGCGGCAGCAATGCGGCACGCTTTTGCATGAGGCTGGTTCAACCATGACGCTGGTGGTGCCGACCCGTATCAGCCGTCTTGATTGGAGCATCAACGCTTTCGACTGGACCCTATGAATCGACTTCGGCTAACTGCATCCGGCAGCTAGGAATGAAACCAATGCCGGATATGTTTCCCGAAGCCGAAACTCCGGTCGAGATCGTCCCGTCGCGAAAACTCGCCGCCAGGGTGGCGGCGCTCTATCTCGCATCGTTCGATCGTTTTGAGACACGAGCGGTGGATACGCTGCAACTCGGTTTCGACGGCATCGACGGCGATTTCCATGCCGGCACGACGCGGCGCTCCGGCGGGCGGGAACCCTGGTATCCGCGCGGCACCGAGATGCGCAACGAACGGCAATTGTCGATCGTGGCTGCGGACGAACTGGCAATCGTCGCCGAACGGATGGGCATCGCCGAGATCAAGCCGGAATGGATCGGCGCCAATCTCCTGATCGACGGCCTGCCGCGCCTCTCCATGCTGCCGTCCGGCACGCTGCTGTTCTTCAAAGGCGGCGCGACCGTCAAGGTCGACGCGCAGAACGGGCCTTGCCGGATCGCGGGCAGGTCGGTCGCCGAGAATGCCGGTATGGCCGACCATGAGGCCGGCGCGCTGCTGTTCCCGAAGGCGGCGAAGCGGTTGCGCGGGCTCGTCGCCTGGGTCGAGAAGCCCGGCACGATCGCGGCCGGCGAGGAGATTTCGGTGCGCGTGCCCGAGCAGTGGATTTACCGGGCCTAGTCCAGAACGCGACCTCTAGTCACGGCGTATTTTGTTCTTGCTTTGTGCCGGCAGCTATGCTATTAATTTCAGTATGGTGCCAATTGGGCTCCAACGACCCGCCCGCGAGGCGGGTTTTTTATTTCAGGCTTTGAAAGTTCCGATGCTGCCGACGTGAGGTCGGCGGGACAGCGCCCCCCCTTTGTCCTGCCGGGCATCTCCCCCACGAGGGGGGCGCCGTAGAACTCGACGCGTGTGCCTGCCATCGCTCTACGCCTCATCCTCATCGTCGAGCAGCCGGGTGGCGCGCCAGCGGGTCAGCACGATGTTGGTCTGCTCGATGACGAAGAAGCGCGCGGAATCGCGGTCATAGCCTTCGGCCAGCAGCTTTTCGTAGTCGGTGTGGACGTGGCGAATATGCGCAATCGTCGCCAGCCATACGGCAATGCTCGGCGGCAAGCTCTTCATGTGCACGGCGCCGGCATCGGCACGGATCTTTTCCATGTCGGCATAGGGCGCCAGCGGCAGCAGCGCTGTCAGCGCCTTGGCGATGGCGCGGCGGCGGCCGGTCGGCGCGCTCATCACTCCACCGGCCCTGGCTCGTCCCGCCCGGCGATGGTCGCATCGGCAAAGGCATCGGTCGAGGCGAAATAGGGCTTGATGTCGATGACCGGCGTGCCGTCGAGCACGTCGATGGCATCGAGATCGATGCGGCCGGTGTCGATGTCGAGGGCAACCAGCTTGGCGACATGCAGTCCGACAGGATTCGGCCGGGCAGGGGAGCGCAGTGAAAAGACGCCTTTCGGCCCTGTGGCATGGCGGGGTTTCTGGACAATCAGTTGCCGCGGCGCATGGTGCAGCCAGGACAGGACGATCACGTGGCTGGCGCGTTCCAGCCCAAGCAGGCCATCCCGATAAAGCGGGTCGATGACCAAGTGCGCCGGCTGTTCCGTCTCCCGCGCCGCCTTCATGTTTTTGGGGCAAGTCTCCCGCGTGATCCAAGGCGAAGCGATGCGGCCGATGAAGACGACATGGCCATCCGGCGGCATCGTTGCCGGGTCGGTTTCCAGGAGCTTTTCGCCGCTGCGCGTTTCGAACATGGTTCTCGCCCCGATCATGCGTCCGTTTTTGCGCGATCCGCCACGCATGCGTCATTTTCTTGTCCGGAAGCGACATAGCGCTTGCAAGCCTATCCAAACCGACATAAACATATGTTTATATCTTTTCAAAGAGAATGCTCGCATGCATGTCGCTCTCGACACGATGGTAGATACATTGAAGGCGGCGGCGGAATCCAGCCGGCTGCGCATATTGGCGCTGCTGTCGCGCGGCGATCTGACCGTGTCCGATCTCACCGAAATCCTCGGCCAGTCGCAGCCGCGCGTCTCGCGCCATTTGAAATTGCTGCTGGAGGCCGGGCTGATCGGCCGCTACCAGGAGGGCTCGTGGGCGTTCTTCCGGCTATCGGATTCCGATGCGTCGCGCGATTTCGTGCTTAGGCTGGTCTCCGGCATCCGCGGCGCCGATCCGCAGGTCGAGCGTGATCTCGAACGGCTGGCCGCAGTCAAGCGCAAGCGGCAGGACCGGGCTGCCGAATATTTCTCGGTAAACGCCGCAAGCTGGGACCATATCCGCTCGCTGCATGTGCCGGATCGCGCCGTCGAAGCAGCCCTCATCAAGCTCGTCGGCAAGCGGCCGTTCCAGTCGATGCTCGATCTCGGCACCGGCACCGGACGGCTGCTCGAGATCTTTTCGCCGCTCTATCGGCGCGGTGTCGGCATCGACATGTCGCGCGAGATGCTGACGGTGGCGCGCGCCAATCTCGACAAGGCCGGCGTTTCGAATGCGCAGGTGCGCCAGGGCGACATTTTCGCGCCGCCGGTCGAACGCGACGCCTTCGATCTCGTTACCATCCATCAGGTGCTGCACTATCTCGACGATCCCGCCCGCGCCATCCGCGAGGCAGCGCGTCTGCTACGCCCGGCCGGCCGGCTGGTGATCGTCGATTTCGCGCCGCACACGCTGGAGTTTTTACGCGACGAGCACGCGCATATGCGTCTCGGCTTTTCCGACCGGCAGATTGGCGACTGGTTTTCCGAGGCCGGCCTCGACCTCGAGGACAGCCAGGAATTCGAGCCGCGCGGCGGCAACGAGGCCAAGCTCACCGTCAAACTCTGGCTCGGCCGCGATCGGCGCATGCTGATTGCCGAGCCTTCCAACGACAGACAACCGGCCAATGCGTATCCGATAGGGGAAACCGCCTGATGAACCAGTTCCGCTTCTCCCGCCGCCCCGACATCGGCGACAAGGTCAGGGTTTCGTTCGAGTTCTTTCCGCCGAAAAACGATGAGATGGAAGCAAGGCTGTGGGACACGGTCACCCGGCTTGAGCCGCTTAAGCCGAAATTCGTCTCGGTCACCTATGGCGCCGGTGGTTCGACCCGCGAGCGGACGGCCCGCACCGTCAAGCGCATCCTCAATGAAACGACGCTGACGCCGGCGGCGCACATGACTTGCGTCGATGCGGCGCGTCACGAGGTCGATGCGGTGATCCGGGAGTTCGCCGATATGGGCGTCAAGCGTTTCGTCGCCCTGCGCGGCGATCCGGCCGAGGGCGTCGGCGCGGCCTACCGGCCGCATCCGGAAGGCTATGCCAATGGCGCCGAACTGGTTGATGCGCTGAAGGGCGCCGGCGATTTCGACATATCGGTCTCGGCCTATCCGGAAAAGCATCCGGAAAGCCCGGATTTCGCCACCGACTTCGATATGCTGAAGCGCAAGGCCGACAACGGAGCGACGCGGGCGATCACCCAGTTCTTCTTCGACAACGATCTCTATGAGCGCTATGTCGAGCGGGCACGGCGGGCCGGCATCTACATACCGATCGTGCCGGGCATATTGCCGGTGCACAATTTCACCCAGGTCGCCAACTTCTCGGCGCGGTGCGGCGCCTTGGTGCCGGCATGGCTGGCCGAGCGTTTCGATGGGCTGCAGAACGATCCGCAAACGCATGCGCTGGTGGCATCTGCCGTGGCCGCCGAGCAGGTGCTGGACCTTGTCGAGCGCGGCGTCGGCGATTTCCACTTCTACACGATGAACCGAGCCGATCTGGTCTTCGCCATCTGCCACATGATCGGCATCAGGTCGCACGAAGTCGAGGCGGCGGGATCAGCCGCGGCGTAAGGCGGCAAGCTCCTTTTTGAAATGTCAAAGATCGGGGGAATGCAAAAGGCCGGGCAAAATGCCCGGCCTTTTCAAAGGGTTTGGAGTATTCGGTGCTGGTCTTCCCCCGCTCAGCGGCCTTATGGAAGGACGCCCATAATCAGGGCGCCGATGAATGCAAACGCAGCACAAATCATCAATGCGTTGATCGGCCTCGTCAGTCCCATGTCATAGCCTCCTCTTAAAGAGCTATGGCGAGAGTCTAGGGTCATTTGTGCCACAGGCAAGCAGAAACTTTGCTGCAATGCGACGAGATTGTGGAATTTGCGACCTGCCGTTTGCCGTTAGGCATTGAAACTCTTTGTCAAAAGCCGGCTCGGGACCTGTGAATAATTTGTGGCAAAGCCGTGGCAGCAGCGAGAATGGCAGCGCTACCGCGGCGGAAAATCGGAATCGATTTTCGGACCGACTGAAGATTCGACGCATCCTTTGCGCATCCAACCGGATGCTGCACGCTATACGCACGCTATACGAATGCGGTGGGCAACCGGCAGCGTTGTGAGATAGCCAGGACTTGAATTTTCTGCCAATTGGCAGTATATTGTCTGCCAAGTGATGGAGGCCGGAATGAGTGTCGGTTATGCGGTTCGCGATCCTGCAAATCAGGCTTTGCCGGCAAATCTGGCGGATGCCTCGGCACGGGCGCGGCTCACGCCAGCGGCTGTTGCCGGCATCGTCAGGCTCGCAGACATCTGGCATCTGACCAGCACCGAGATCTGTACCTTGATCGGCGACGTGTCGGAGAGAACCTGGTTCCGCATGAAGAAAGGCGAGTGGGAGGGCGTTCTCTCCCAGGATTCGCTGACACGCATCAGCGCCCTGATCGGCATCTTCAAGGGACTGCGGCTTCTGTTCTCCGAAGCGCTTGCCGATGAATGGGTGCGGTTGCCGAACAAAGGGCCTCTTTATGGTGGCCGGCGCCCCCTGGACGTAATGATCGAGGGCGGCATTCCGAAGCTGCTGCAGGTTCGCCAACATATCGACGCTTTGCGCGGTGGACTTTGAATGCAGATCCCGCCGCGCGCTGACATTTCCCAGCGCGACACGATCCGGCTGATTTCGACAGGCAGGCTCAAGGACCCGGTCCTGATGCCGTTGGCCAGGAATCATGGAGATTTGGAGGACCTTGCGGAGCTCGAAGGGGCCACCAGCGGCCGTCTTCAGGCGCAGCAAGGGGGATTGCCCGACCTCGATCCGCGCGAACTGGTTTTCGGGAGGCCGGGCTACACCTTCATCAATGCGGCGTTCGCTTACACCCGTCCGGGCGGCAATCGTTTCAACGATGATGCCAGGGGCGTCTGGTACTGTGGGTTCGATGCGGAAACTGCGCTCGGCGAGGTCTCTTTTCATCTGACGCGCGAGCTTGCCGCAATCGAACGGTTTGAAAACGTCACCGACTACGCGGAGCTCGTTGCCGACTTCATAGGCTCGTTTCACGATCTGCGCGGTGCTGAGTTCAGCAAGGACCCGGTGCTCGATCCGGATACTGCCTTAGCCTATCCTGCCGGTCAGGCGCTGGCGAAGCAACTCCGCAAGCAAGACGCCGCGACCGGTCTTGTGTATCCTTCCGTGAGACATGTCGGCGGGACCTGCCTTGCCGCCTTCCTTCCCGATCTCGTTCAGAATCTCAGGCAAGGCGGTATCTGGCGTCTGGAATGGCAGGGTTCATCTGTTCCCGCGATCACGCCCATATAGCGCACGATCGGGAGCGACAACTTCGCTGCGCCATCTCTAACGCCGCCCGAACAGGCGACCGTCGATGGTGACGAGGCCGAGGGCGATCAGCGCCATGCCGCCGAGTTCGAACAGTTCGAGCCGCTCGCCCAGGAACAGGAAACCGAGCAGGATGGCACTGGCCGGCACGATCAGCGTGACCAGCGAGGCGTTGGTGGCGCCGGCCGAGGCGACGAGATTGAAATAGAGGATGTAGGCGAAGGCCGTCGACAGCAGCGCCAGTGCCAGCACCGCCGCCCAGACCGGCGGCGAGGCCGAAAACAGATTGGCGGCATCATAGGTGAACAGAACGACCGGGATCATAATGATGGTCGAGCAGGTCAATTGGCCGGTGGCAATGACCGGTGACGGCACACCCTTGAAGCGGCGGGCGATCATCAGCGCAACCGCATAGGATAGCGATGCTCCGATGAGCGCGAATTTCGCCCAGACCGGACCGCCGAGCCCGGCGACGAGGCCGGGGCCTATCATCACCGCCGTTCCCGCGATACCGAGGGCGATGCCGGCAAGCTTGTTCCACGACAGCTTCTCGTCGCTGGTCAGGGCGTTGGCGAGGATCAGCGTCCAGAACGGCGTCGTCGAATTGAGCACCGAGGCGACACCGGCGCCAAGCTCGGTCTGGCCGGCAAAGATCAGCGAGAAAGGGATGACGTTGTTGGCGAGCGCCAGCAGGAAGAACAGGCCGGCATGCGGCAAGGCGAGGCGAAACGACGGGCCACGGACCGCAAGATAGAGCTGCAACGCGATCGCAGCTATGGTGACGCGGAACAGCACCAGCACCAGCGGCGGAAGTTCCGCTACCGCAATACGGGCAAAGAAGAACGAGCCGCCCCAGATGGCGCCGAGCAGCAGAAGCTGCGCCCAGTCCTTGAGCACCATCGGACCGCGCATCGTGGTGGTGGCAGCTATCGCCATTGGTCGTCCTCCCAGACGAGATGCCTTGCTCTTCAGGCGTCTGTTCACGCCATACCGATCCGGCCGCAAGGGCCACCCGAAACCTGAGCGATGGCCTAGCTCGCTCATAACCGGCGTGCAGCACCGGCGTAGCGCCGCGAAGCCAGGGCGGCGAGACATAGAATTGTTTTCATTAGCCGCTAGCTTGGATTAATTGTGCGCAGCCTCAGTCAAGGGATTCGTCCATGCAGCGATTCGAAAATGCCCGCGAGGCAGCGCTGGCGCTTCGCCCGGACGATCCGATCTATTGCTTCCGCCCGCAGGTGCTGAAGGCGGACGCCAAACAGTTCATGGGCATGTTTCCCGGCAAGACCGCCTATGCGGTCAAGACCAATGGCGAGCAGATCGTGCTCAACGCCCTGGTCGAGGCCGGCGTCGGTGCCTTCGATGTGGCCTCGCCCGGCGAATTCGCCGCCGTGCGCGCCGTCTCGCCCGACGCCGAGATGCTCTACATGCACCCGGTCAAGGCGCAGTCGGACATCAGGCTGGCGCTGGAAAAATACGCCATCCGCGTCATTTCGCTCGACCATGAGGACGAGATCACCAAGCTGACCAGGGTGGTGCGGGCGCTTGACATCGATCCGGGCGCCATCACCGTGTTCGTGCGCATCCAGACGAAAGGCTCGGCGGCCTACGAACTGTCGAAGAAGTTTGGCGCCGGACCGGCCAATGCGGTCGAACTGGCCGAACGGCTGAACCGGACGGGCTACAAGGTCGGGCTGTGCTTTCACGTCGGCAGCCAGATCGAGGATCCCGACACCTATGAGCGGGCGCTGGCCTCCGCCGACTGGGTGCGCAACCGCGTCGGCTTCGACGTTGCCGGGCTCGATGTCGGCGGCGGCTTTCCCGCCGAATACGGTCATGATCCGAACAGCCGCAAGCCGGAAATGCCGTCGCTCGGCCAGATCATGTCGCGGCTGTCGGGCGACCTCCAGGAGTACCAGTTCGACCAGTTGCCGCTGGTGGCTGAGCCCGGCCGGGTGATCGTGGCGCGCTGCCTGTCGCTGATCGTGCGCGTGCTGCTGCGCAAGGGCAAAAGGCTCTACATCAATGACGGCATCTGGGCATCGCTGTCGGATTCATGGACCGGCAAGATCACGCTGCCGGCACGCTTCATCCCCGATCCGGCGATCCGCTCGCGCAATGGCGAGGACAAGACCATCGTGCCGTTCAAGGTCTGCGGCGCGACCTGCGATTCCGTCGACATATTGTCGCGGCCGTTCTGGCTGCCCGAGACAGTCGATACCGGCGACTGGATCGAGATCGGCCATATCGGCGCCTATTCGCTGTCGCTCAGAACACGGTTCAACGGCTTCTATCCCGACACCTTCGTCGAGGTGGCGACGCCGTTCGACGAAGGCGATGCGCCGCAGGGGTTCGCCAGCCTGGAGACGATGGCGGATTAGTGGATGGTGGAATAGTGAATGGTGAATAGTGAATAGTGAATAGTGAATAGTGAATAAATGAATAGTGGTAATTCTGGTGCTCAATGCGGCTCCGGTGCTATTCTTTTCACCATTCACCATTCACCATTCACCACCATCACAGCCTGGCCAGCAACTCCGGAGTCGGCCAGCCGTCGACCGGCAGGCCCAGACGCATCTGCTCCTTACGGATGGCTTCGCGGGTGTTGGTGCCCAGGATGCCGTCGACGGTGCCCACGTCATAGCCTTTCGCCTCGAGCTTGGTCTGTAGCGCCTTCATCTGGTCGGCGTCGAGGCCGGGTTCGGGGTTGCGCGGATCGAATCGCGGCGCGCCCCCCAGTCGGGCGGCAAGATTTGCCGCGGTCAGGGCATAGGTGAAGGACTGGTTCCACTCGAGATAGACGTCGAAATTGTCGTAGGTCAGGAAGGCTGGCCCCTTGCGACCCATGGGCAGCGCCAGGCCGGCCTTCAGGCCGTTGTCGAGAAGCGGTGTACCGTCGGGCCTGGTAACGCCCCACTGGCTCCATTGCGTCAACGGCAGCTTGTTGGTGCGTCCCGTCTGCTCCCACGGCAAATCGTCAGGCACACGGACTTCCTCGATCCAGGGCTGGTCGCGCTTCCAGCCGCGCGACTGGATCTTGCTGGCCGTGCTCATGATCACGTCCGGCGCGCTGCCGCGCAGGTCGACCAGGCCGTCGCCGTCGCCGTCGACGCCGTGGCCGAGATAGTCGGAAGGCAACATCTGGGTCTGGCCGATCTCGCCGGCCCAGGCACCGGTGACGTCGGCCGGCACCACGCCGCGATCGATCAACATCAGCAGCGGCACGATCTGCGGCCGGAACAGCTGCGGACGGCGGCAGTCATGCGAGAGGCTCACCAGCGCGTTCAGCGTATGAAAATCGCCCTGCACGGCGCCAAAATCGGTCTCCAGGGCCCAGAAGGCGGCGATGACCGGCGCCTGCACGCCGTATTCGCGATCGGCGCGGACAAAGACCTCGGCATATTTTTGCAGATTGGCCGCACCTTGCTTCAGCCGATGCGACGAGATCATGCGGTTCGAGAATTCGATGAAGGTCTGGGTGAAGACGCCCTGGGCGCGGTCGCGTGCCAACGCCTTCTCATCGAGGGTGGCGTTTTCCAGCGCATCAAGGCCGGCAGCGCCGACGCCGGCCGCCCTGGCCTCCGCCGCCACGCCGTGCTTCCATGACTCGAAATCCCCGCCGCATTGCTGTGCCGCTGCCGGCACGGCGGTCAGGAGCAGCGCCGCGAGAAGTCCAAAGCGCAATCGCATCGCTATCCTTCCAAGAAGATTACCGGCGGTTGCAGGCATTCGTCGTTGGCTGTGTCGAAAAGCAGGCGGCAGGCCTGGTGTCAACGGGTGTTCTGCCGCAACCACTTCTTCCACGCGGCTTCGGAGCCGTTGAAGACGCTGATGTCGGCGTTTCCGGCCATGCCCGGCACGACACCCGTTCCGGTATACTGCCAGAAGGTGAAGGGATGGCTGCCGTATTTCTGGCGCGGGTGCCCGGCGACGGAGCGCAGCCAGTAGGGGTAATTGCGGAAGCCCGATAAACCGTTATCTTCGAAGAAATCGACAGACGTGTAGATGATTGGCTTCTTGCCGTAGTATTTTTCGACGATTTCGAGGAACGTGCTCATCTCGCTGCGTACCGTGGCGGGATCGGGCCGCAGCTTGCAGGTCGGCGATTTCGGGTTCCATTCCATGTCGAGAACCGGCGGCATCGCCGAGCTGTCTTTGGGCACGTTCTGGATGAACCAGCGCGCCTGGGTAGCGGCCGGCGTACAAAAGTAGAAAAAATGATAGGCGGCACGGGGGATGCCCGACGCCCTGGTGCGGCTCCAATGCTCGTTGAAAGCTTCATCGAAACGGTCTCCGCCTTCGGTTGCCTTGATAAAGGCGAAGGAGATGCCGCTGGCCCTGGCCGCCGGCCAGTCGATCGATGTCTGGTATTTGGAGACGTCGGTGCCGTGGACGGCATAGCTCCACGGTGCGCCGCTGTCCCATTCATGCGGGTCGGAATCGGCAAAACGCGGCGCGCGTACCGCAACCATCGAGGCGCTGGACGACGATAGCGATGGCGTCAGATCCTCGACCGTCGAGCAGGCACCAAGCAGCATCAGCGTGATGAGAACCGCGAAACGGCGCATCGCTACTTCCCGAGCCGGTTTCAGCCGGCCGCTGATGGGTCTTTCCGCGGGTGGCCCCTCGACCGGGCGCAGCGTGTCTGAAACCGACTTACGCGGCGCACCTGGATCTTCGTTTCATGCATTCCCAAACCGTTACGCAGTTTTGGGACGCATGCATTCAAGCCCCGCCGGACGGTCACCCCACAGGATCGCCCGGTCTGTCCCAAGCGCGTCGCTTCGACGCGCTTGGCTCTTTTGTCTATGCATGTCGTTGTCCCAAAACCGCTGCGCACTTCTGGGCGACATGCACCTGTGATCGCCGATCATGGTTGATATTCGGTTGACGGCGCTCGACAAGAGCCGCGATTTTGCCGAAACAATGGCGGCAAATCGATGACATAGATCGCGCTCAGGGGAATTCGAAAAAATGCAGATCCTCCTGAAGTTCGTCAAATGGCTGCTCGGCCTGGCTGTGCTGGCCGCCGCGATACTCGCCGGCTGGCTGTATTTCGCGCCGCCGGAACTGATCCGCGTCGGTTCCGGCTATGCTGCCAAGATCGTCTGCTCGAACGTCTTCATCGCCGGGCGAGACGCCAACGACGTGCTCGCCGTCGATGTGCAGGCGCCGGGTCATCCGCTGCTGAAGCTGATGAGAGTGTCGGTGGACAAGGAGAAGGGAACGGTTTCGGCGGGCCTGTTCGGCGCGCTCGGCAAAAGTGTCGCGGTTGCGCGCGACGGGCTCGGCTGCGCCTCGGTTCCCGACGGCGATATTGCCGCCGCCAAGGCTGTCGCCGGAGCTCCACCGACGCCGGCGCCGCTGCCCGATCTGATCTGGCCGGAGGGCGACAAGGCCGATGCCTCGCAGGATCCCGAGGTCGCGAAAGTCCTCGACGATCCAGCCATGACCGGCGCCGGCATGCGGGCGGTCGTGGTCGTTAAGAACGGCCGCATCGTCGCTGAGCGTTATGGCGACGGCTTTTCCGAAAAGACGCCGCTATTGGGCTGGTCAATGACCAAGACGGTGAATGCGGCGATCGTCGGCACGCTGGTGAAGGAGGGCAAGCTGGCGATGACCAACCAGGGTCTGTTCGGCCCCTGGAAGGGAGATGGCCGCGCCGTGATCAGCCTCGCCGATATGATGGCGATGTCGAGCGGGCTGGAATTCAACGAAGATTATGGCGACGTCGCCGACGTAACGCGCATGCTCTATCTCGAACCGGACATGGCGGGCTTTGCCGGATCCAAGCCGCTGACCGGCGAGGTCGGCAAGGTGTTTTCCTATTCGAGCGGCACGGCGGTGATGCTGTCCCGATTGTGGCAGGACGCGATCGGCGACAAGGACAAGGCACTGGCGTGGCCTAGGACCGCGCTGTTCTATCCGCTCGGCATGCAGAGTGCAGTGCTGGAGGCCGACGAGCACGGCACCTTCGTCGGCTCGTCCTACCTCTACGCCACGGCACGCGACTGGGCGCGCTTCGGCCAGTTCCTGCTGCAGGGCGGCGTCTGGAACGGCAAGGAGATGCTGCCCGCCGGCTTCGTCGACTGGATGCGGGAACCGGCAACTGCCTCGAAAGTCTACGGCAAGGGGCAATTATGGATAGAAGGACCGGGCGACGAAGAAAACCCCGGCGCCGGCACTACCGCCGGCCTGCCCAAGGACACCTATTGGATGGAGGGGCATGATGGGCAAACGGTTGCCATCATCCCCTCGGAGCAGCTGGTTGTGGTGCGGCTCGGGCTGACGCCGGCCAGGCTCGGCTACCGGCCGCAGGCGATGGTAGCGGGGCTGGTCAAGGCGCTGCACTGAGGAATGCGGCGGTCGCAGTCTTGTCTATGCGGCTGTCGCCAAAGGCTTGGCGCGATCAACACGCGCCCGCTCGTCGGGTGAATTCATAACCGTCCAAAGATCGTTACGGCGCTGGACGTTCAACCAGAAATCCGGGCTGTTGCCAAACACCCGCGCCAGAATGAGCGCGGTAGCCGCCGTCACGTTGCGGCGGCCGTTGCACAATTCGTTCACATGCTTGCGCTGGACGCTCATAGCTTCGGCCAAAGCCGCCTGTGTCAGGCCGAGTGGTTGCATGAATTCTTCCGTAAGAATTTCGCCAACCGTTGCTGGCTTGCGTGCGGTCATCAACATGTCTCACCTCACTTATATATAGCTGTGGTCGTCGAGATAGATGTCCGACGCCTCGCCCCGGCCCCCGTCCCAGCGGAAGACCAGCCGCCATTGTTTGTTGACACGGATCGAATGGAAGCCTTCGAGATTGCCGCGCAACTTCTCGAAATGGTTGCTGGGCGGCACACGCAAATCCTGATCGATCGCCGCGTCGTCAATCATCTGGAGCTTGCGGAACAAGCGGCTTTCGAGATCGGACGGAATATTGCGGGAATGGGTGTCGTCCACGAAGAAAGCCCGCAGCCATCCATCTCTAAATCCGATGATCATCCCATGCTTCCGGCGAGGAGATAATGTACCACTCCTTGGGTCACATGGCAATGTGTGATTTAGCCAATTAACTGATTTCAGCCACGGCCCCCATTTAGGATTGGAGCCCCAAAACCTTCCACGCCAAAATTGATATTAGATGGCGATCTTGATCACGGCGAGCCAGCTGTAGCCGCGATAAAGTGTTCTGAATCGAAGGCTTGCACCAACTCTCGCAGATTCCGATTCCAGGACGTCGCGCAGGGCTTCACGCGGCTGGACATGGAATTTTCTCAACCAGCCGCGCAGCAGCGTGCGGAACCAGCCGGGCAGGGCCTCCTGCTGGCCGAAATCGACGACGTGCAGCGAGCCGCCCGGTGACAGGGCAGCAAGAGCCGCGAACACTGTCTTCTCCCAGCCGGGAATCATCGACAGCGAATACGAGACAAAAATGCGGTCGAAACTTTTGACGCCGAACAGTGCTTTCGCGTCGAAATCGGTGGCGTCGCCGCACGCCAGGGTGACGCGGCCGGAGAGGCCTTCGCGCGCGAGGGCGGCAGTGGCCGTCTCCAGCATCTCGGCCGAAATATCGAGGCCGAAGAAGCGCGCGCCGGGATAGCGGCGGGCGGCGAGGATGATGTTGCGGCCGGTGCCGCAGCCGAGCTCGAGCACGGTGCCGCCGGCCGGCACATCGAGTCCGGCGATAAGCCGGTCGCGGCCGAGCAGATAGTATTTGCGGGTCAGGTCGTAGATATGACGCTGCCAGCGGTAGACGCCGTCCATCAGCTGGGCATGGCTGGCCGGCAATTCGGTCGTGCTCATGCGGACCGCTTCACATAGAGATGGAAGCCACCATAGATGGCCGAGCGGTCGCGCGCCGAAAACTCGCGCGAGGCGTCGTTCTCGTAGCGCCACTGGTCGAGCAGCGAATTCGAGACGCGGCCGGGCAGCAGGCTGGGTTCCGCGGCGGTACGGAAGATGACGCGGGCGCCGGTTGAGGCGGTTCGGGTGATCTCGGCCCACAACCCGTTGAGCTGGTGGTCGGTCATCCAGTCCTGTGCATCGAGCAGCACGAAGCGATCCACCGAGCCGGCATCCTTGCCGGCAAGGAACTCGATCAGATTGGCGTGGTGGATGGCAACGCGATCGACATTGTTGCGGATCGTCTTGTAGTTGCACTTTTCGAGATAGGCGGGCAGGGCGGCCTCGCCCGGATCAGGGTAGCGGCGGGCGAAAGCCTGCCAGGCGAAATAATTGGTCTTCAGCGGAAAATCGCAGGCGAGCTTTTCCAGTCGTGCCTTCAGCACGCTGGCCATGGTGCCGTCACCCGAGGTGATCAGCGAATCGTACTGGGCCGGCGGAATGCCGAGGCCGAACAGCGAGGCTTTTCGTGAGGTCGCCCATTTCAGCAGCGGTTTTTCGAAGACCGGCGCCAGCTCTTCGTCGAAGAAGCGGCGCTGATCGGCGATGCTCTTGGCGTCCATGATGCCGGCCGGGTCGACGCCGAAGAATTTTGCGGTGCGGTGGCCTATGGCGATGAACAGGCCAAGCAGGCCGGTCTGGTAGAAATTGCGGTCGAAGACAGCGATGCGGCGACGGCCGCGCCAGTTGCGGCGCTCCCAATAATGGCGGCTGACCGGGTCGAGATGCGGTGCGATGAAGCGATCGTAGGCCTGTGAATTGTGCCCGGTCTCAGCCGCGCCGAAGAAACGGAACAGGTCGCCCTGCGACGGCAGGTGACGGACGGCTTCGAGCTTCATGCGGTTCAGCGCGATATGGGCAGCGTTGAGGTCGACGGCATCGATCCTTTCCGGCGAGCGGGTGAGATAGGCAAGGATGTTACAGCCGCCTGAGGCAATGGTGACGATGCGGTGGCCCGTCCCGAGCTGCATCGCGTCCATGTCGATTTCGGGGTCTTCCCAGATCTGCGGATAGACGAGGCCGGAGAACAGGAAGGCGAACAGGCGCTCGGAGATGCCGGCTTTCGACAGCGGGCGGTTCTGGTAGACGGCCTTGCCGACTTCCTTGCCGCGGCGAAAAACCAGGTCCCCAGAAATGTCCGTCATGGCAAGGCGATTCCCCGTTTGCGTTGCCGCAAGCGGGTAGCGCAGGGTGATGACAGGCCGGTGACAGCCTGTTGACGCGAGTTCAGGCCTTGCCAAATCCACCTGGGGTCGGCGTCGTCACGATGACCGCCTCGCCAGCGTCGAGGATGGTCTGATCGCACGCTTTCAGCGTCTCGATCGCGCCGGTCTTGCGGCGGACCTTGGTCGAACCGGCCTCGCCATCGCCGCCTCCGTCCAGTCCCCGCGGCGGGCGGTTGCGATGCGAGGACAGGATCGCGCATTCCATTTTTTCGAGGAAGCGGATGGTGCGCCTGGTGCCGTCGCCGGCATTCCATTTGCCTTCGCCGCCGGAGCCTTCGCGGATATGAAAATCCTCCAGCAATACCGGGAAACGCAGTTCCAGCACTTCCGGATCGGTCAGGCGCGAATTGGTCATATGGGTGTGGACGCCGGAGGTGCCGGCAAAACCGCGGCCGTCGTTCATCCGGCCGGCCGGCGAGCCCGAGCAGATCGTCTCGTAATACTGGTACTGCTTGTTGCCGAAGGTGAGATTGTTCATCGTGCCCTGCGCATTGGCCATCGCGCCCATGGCGCCGAATAGCGCGTTGGTGACGTGTTGCGAGGTCTCGACATTACCGGCGACGACTGCCGCGGGATAGGCGGGTTTCAGCATCGAGCCGTCGGGAATGATGATGTTGATCGGCCGCAGACATCCGGCATTCATCGGGATGTTGTCTTCGACCATGACGCGGAAGGCATAAAGCACAGCGGCTCGGGCGACCGGCTCTGGCGCATTGAAATTGTTCTTCATCACCGGCGACGTTCCGGTGAAGTCGACGGTCGCTTCGCGCTTCCGCCGGTCGACCGATATCTTCACCTTGATCATTTGGCCGGTGTCGGTCGGGTATTCGTATTCGGAACTGTCGGGCAGCCGCTCCAGAACGCGGCGCACGCTTTCGGCGGCATTGTCCTGGACATGGCCCATATAGGCTTCGACCACATCGAGGCCGAAATGGGCGACCATCTTGCGCAGCTCGGCGACGCCCTTTTCGTTCGCGGCGATCTGCGCCTTGAGGTCGGCGATGTTCTGGTGCGGATTGCGCGCCGGGTAGGGGTGGTCGGTGAGCAGCGTCTCCAGGTCCTTCTCGCGGAACCGGCCGCGATCGACGATGCGGAAATTGTCAAACAGCACGCCTTCCTCGTCGACGGTTGTGGCAAGCGGCGTCATCGAGCCGGGCGCGGTGCCGCCGATGTCGGCATGATGGCCACGCGAGGCGACGTAGAAGAGGATCTCCTCCCCCGTCGAGGGGGAGGTGGCGGCGAACCCGCCGGAGGGGGTCGTTGCGGCAGTGCTCGACGCACTTGTGGTGCCTTCTGCGAGGACCCCACCCGGCCGCTTCGCGGCCACCCTCCCCCTAAGGGGGAGGGAAAACACCGGCGTCACCACTGTGATATCAGGCAGATGGGTGCCGCCATTGTAAGGTGCGTTCAGCGCAAAGACGTCGCCGGGATGGATGTCGCCGGAGTTCAACCGGATGATGGTTTCCACCGAGCGGTCCATCGAGCCGAGATGCACCGGCATATGCGGCGCGTTGGCGACCAGCGCGCCATTCCGGTCGAAGACGGCACAGGAGAAGTCGAGGCGCTCCTTGATATTGACCGAATAGGCGGTGTTCTGCAGCGTCACGCCCATCTGCTCGGCGATCGACATGAACAGGTTGTTGAAGACCTCCAGCATCACCGGATCGGCTTCGGTGCCGAGTGCGGCGTGTCGGCGCTTCTTCTCGACGCGCCGCATCAACACGTGATCCTTGGCGGTGATCTCGGCCTGCCAGCCCGGCTCGACGACAATGGTCTGGTTTGGCTCGATGATCAAAGCGGGGCCGGCGATCTTGTTACCAGGCTTCAGCGTTTCGCGGGGGAAAATGCCGGCGTCGCGCCAGACGCCGTCGACAAAGATTTTCCGGTTCCCGGAAGAACTTGCGGCCATGTCTTCAACAACTGAATCGCTTTCGTCGCGGCCGGTGCCGCCGGTATCGGTACCTTCGACGCCGATCGACTCAACGATCATCGGCTTGTCGTCGTAGACGAAACCGAACTGCGCCTTGTGCGCCAGTTCGAAGTCCGCCTTGGCCTGCGCAATCGAGCCGTGCCCGAAGTTCACAGGCAGCGCGGTATCGGTGGCGTCGTAGCGGATCTGCAGCACCGGTCTCGAGACGACCGCGTCTTCGCTGATGCCTTGCGCGGCGAGTTCGTCGATGACGGCTTTGCGCAGCGTTGCGATGAGTTCATCGATCGCTGGCCCGGAATTGTCCGCCAGCGGCTTCAGCAGCGCCTGCTGGCGTGACGCAAATACAGAGGATAGGCCGATGCCGTATGCCGAGAGCAGCCCTGAGAAGGGATGGATCAGCACCGCCTCCATGCCGAGCGCATCGGCGACCAGGCAAGCGTGCTGGCCGCCGGCGCCGCCGAAGCAGTTCAGGAGGTATTCGGTGACATCGTAGCCGCGCTGCACCGAAATCTTCTTGATGGCGTTGGCCATGTTTTCGACGGCGATGGTGATGAACCCTTCGGCGACGGTTTCCGGTAAGCGGCCGTCGCCGATCTCGGCGGCAAGTGCGGTGAATTTTTCGCGAACCGTCTGGACGTCGAGCGGTTCGTCCTGGCCCGGTCCAAAAATAGCCGGGAAGAACTCGGGCTGCAGTTTGCCCAGCATGACATTGGCGTCAGTGACGGCCAGCGGGCCGCCGCGCCTATAGGCGGCCGGGCCGGGGTTGGCGCCGGCCGAATCCGGCCCGGCGCGAAAGCGGCCGGCCTCGTAATGCAGGATCGAGCCGCCACCTGCAGCGACGGTGTGGATGCGCATCATCGGCGCGCGGATGCGCACGCCGGCGACCTCGGTGTCGAAGGCGCGCTCGTAGTCGCCATCGTAATGGGCGACATCGGTGGAGGTGCCGCCCATGTCGAAGCCTATGACTTTGCCGAAACCGGCGAGTTTTGCCGTCTCAACCATGCCGACGACGCCGCCGGCCGGGCCGGACAACAGCGCGTCCTTGCCCTGGAACATGTCGGCGGCGGTGAGGCCGCCCGACGACATCATGAACATGAGGCGAGGAGATTGGCCGATCTCCCCCCTTGTGGGGGAGATGCCCGGCAGGGCAGAGGGGGGCGCCGTAGGGTGCTTTGTGTCATGATTGGCGTCACTAAGATGCTGAGATGCTGGCGGGACAGCGCCCCCCTCTGTCGGCTTCGCCGACATCTCCCCCACGAGGGGGGAGATTGGAGCCACGCCCAGCTCACCGGCAACCCTTTGCACATACCTAGCCAGGATCGGCGACAGATAGGCGTCGACCACCGTGGTGTCGCCACGGCCGACCAGCTTGATCAGCGGCGAGACCTCGTGACTGACCGAGACCTGCGAGAATCCGAGCTTTCGACAGACTTTGGCGACCGCCTTTTCGTGCTCGGGATGTTTCCAGGCATGCATGAAGACGATCGCGACCGCATCGATGCCATCCGCCTTGGCTTGCTCAATAGCCGGGCGTACCGAAGCAATGTCGAGCAGGCGCTCGACACTGCCGTCGGCGCGAACCCTTTCGTCGATCTCGACGACACGCTCATAGAGCTGTTCGGGAAGGATGATCTGCTTGGCAAAGATATCGGGCCTGGCCTGATAGGCAATCCTCAGCGCATCGCGGAAGCCTTTGGTGATGAGCAGCAGCACACGGTCGCCCTTGCGCTCGAGAAGCGCATTGGTGGCAACCGTGGTGCCCATCTTGACATCGCCGATCAGAGCGGAGGGGATTGGAGCGCCGGGTTGGACGCCGAGCAAATCGCGAATGCCCTGGATGGCAGCGTCGGCATAGGCTTCGGGATTTTCCGAAAGGAGTTTCCTTGGATGCAGCCCGCCTTGCGGGTCACGGCCGATGACATCGGTGAAGGTGCCGCCACGGTCGATCCAGAAATCCCATTTTGCAGTCACTGCGGCGGCTCCCGGGATTTTTCCCTGTTCGATCTGTTAGCTTGCGAGGCCCTAACCGGCAATCGTCAAATGATTGGAATATGTTACAGGCAGAAATGCAACGTTACGAAACTCATGCGCAGCTTACGCATTGTGTCCTCGACCGCCGCCGGTAACGGAGGCGTGATTAGAGGAGAGATATCATGAAGAAACTCATTCTTGCGTCGGTGTCGGCGCTTGCGTTGCTTGGCCTTGCCGCCTGCAGCAACAGCGGCACCGACAACACCACGACGCAGAGCACCAACCCGCCGGCATCCGACCAGACGATGAAGCCGGCTGCTCCTGACGCCAACAAGCCTGCCGAGCCGGCTCCGGCTCCGGCGCCTGCGCCGGCTGCTCCGGCTCAGTAGTCAATGTGACAACCAAGGAAAGGCTGGCCTCACAGGCCGGCCTTTCTGCTGCTTACGATACCAGCGCCTGGCGGTCGAGTGCGACGACGTGAGCGCTGGCGCCAGCCGCCTCAGGCATTGCGCCAAATCGATTGGGCCAGCCCCTGCGGCACTGTCTTGGCTTGATAGCGATGGGTGGTTGGTCCTATGAAGCCCCCATGTCGATTTGGGACCGCCTTGGCGACTTCGTCACACGCGTTTCATCTTCAGCGTCGTCAGGCGTCGCCGAAGTGGTCGAGGCCGTGCGCACGGTTTTCTCCGGCGATGCCGATCTGCGCCGGCGCGTCGCCTTCTCGGTGGCGATGATCGCCCTGTCGGCCAAGATGGCCAAGGCAGACGGCATCGTCACGCAAGACGAGGTGCGCGCCTTCCAGGAAATATTCGAGGTGCCGAAGGAACAGAGGCGCAATGTGGCGCGGCTCTACGATTTGGCCAAACGCGACATTGCCGGTTTCGAGACCTATGCCGAGCGGATGGCGCAGCTTTGCGGTTCGGGCCATTCGAACTGCCTGATGCTCGAGGATATACTCGACGGGCTGTTCCACATCGCCAAGGCCGACGGGCTGGTGCATGAGCGCGAGGGCGAATTCCTGCATCGCATCGCCGAGATATTCCGCATCGATGAGGCGCATTACCAGAGCATCCTGGCCCGGCATGTCGATCTGGGTGCCGCCGATCCCTATGTTGTGCTCGGCATCGAGCGCGGGAAGCCGTTCGAGGAGGTCCGCAGGCGCTACCGCAAGCTGGTCTCCGACAATCATCCGGACCGGCTGATCGCACGCGGCCTGCCGCAGGAATTCATCAAGATCGCGACGACCAGGCTGGCGGCGATCAACGCGGCCTATGAAATGATCGAGCGAGGCCTGCGGCACGCATGAGCGGCTTTCCGCCCGATGAGCCGAGCGCCGAGGTCAGGGTATCGCCGAATTTCGGACCACGGCGCGGGACGCTCGGACCCGATATGATCGTGCTGCACTACACCGGCATGGCTACCGGCGCCGGTGCCGAGGCATGGTTGTGCGATCCGGCAAGCGAGGTCTCGTCGCACTACCTGGTCCATGAGGACGGCCGCATTGTTCAGATGGTAAGGGAAAGCGACCGCGCCTGGCATGCCGGCAAGAGCTCGTGGTTCGGACAGAGCGACATCAACTCCTGTTCGATCGGCATCGAGATCGTCAATCCGGGGCATACGCTCGGCTATCGCAACTTTGCAAAACCGCAGATCGGTGCGGTGATCGGCCTGTGCGCCGGCATCATCGAGCGCCATTCCATTCCGGCGCAGCGGGTGCTTGCCCATTCCGACGTGGCACCGGGGCGCAAGGTCGATCCAGGCGAGAAATTTCCATGGAAGGCCTTGTTTGCCGTCGGTATCGGCCATGTTGTGCCGGCAGCACCGATCCGGCGCGGCGCCGTGCTGAAGCCAGGCGATACCGGCGCCGAGGTAGAGGCGCTGCAGTCGATGCTGGCGCTCTATGGTTATGGCGTCGAGATCACCGGCGCCTTCGATCGGCAGACCGAAATCGTGGTAGAGGCATTTCAGCGGCATTTCCGGCAGCGCCTGGTCGATGGCATGGCTGATGGATCGACGATCCGCACGCTGGAAAGGCTGCTCGCTTCCGTAAGGATAGCCTCTCTCAAATAATCTTTTGCCAGCTTAAAAATTACAATCTGTTACTCAAAGTGACTTGCGTCGCCTTCTTTGGCGCCAATTCCGTCGTCAAAGGCGATCCGTACAGATTGTCGGACGTCTATCCCCCCAAATGTTCCGATGTTGATTGAGGGTATCTGCGCGAAGTTCTTTGTGCAGATCAAACAGAACAGGATCACATGCAGAAATTGACCGTTTTAACGGCAGCCATTGCTGCCGGCGTAATGACTTTTGCCTTCAGTGCGGCAAACAGCGCACCGCTGAGCCAGCGGGCCGATCAGGGCTTCAGTGCCGCAGCCGGCAAAACCGCCGTGCCGAAAGCCACCCGTGGTGTAAAACGTGGTGTAAAAGTAGAGAAGACCGCCACCGCAAAAGTGGAACAAGCAACCGCGGTAAGGACGAAAAAGCCGGCCCCTGCGAAAAAGCCAACCGCTGCAAGAAAGACAATCTCAAAACACTATGTGAAGCGTAACCGCAAAAGCATCGACCACATGGCAACGGCGTCAGTCGCTCCGAAGAGCAGGCCAGCGCCTCAGGCGGTGGTAGTCGGCGCCAGCGGACAGTATTCGGCGATCATTGCGCGTTATGCCGCCAGCTATGGCGTCCCGGTGTCGCTCGCCAACGCCGTCATCAAGATCGAAAGCAACTACCAACCGAACCAGGTCGGCAGCGCCGGCGAGATCGGCCTGATGCAGATCAAGCCGGCGACGGCGCGGATGATGGGCTATAGCGGTTCGGTTCAGGGCCTCTATGATCCAGATACCAACATCAAATACGGCATGAAGTACCTCGCCATGGCGCGGGATCTCGGCGGCGGCACGACCTGCGGCACGATCCTGAAATACAATGCCGGCCATGCCGCCACACGGATGAACCCGGTGTCCGCAGCCTATTGCGGCAAGGTCAAGGTCCAGCTGGCTGCACTTGGAGCGCCCGCCTGACAAGCGACAACTTGCTTTTTCGTTTGCGTTTTCGGGCCTGAACCCCTTTATACGCCTTGCCAGCTGGCCGGGCGGCCGCACCCGCGAAGCCGAAAGGCTGCGGGTGAGGAAAGTCCGGGCTCCATGGAGACACGGTGCCGGTTAATGGCCGGCGGGGGCGACCCCAGGGAAAGTGCCACAGAAAGCAAACCGCCACGATCCAATCGTGGCAAGGGTGAAAGGGTGGGGTAAGAGCCCACCGCGCGACTGGCAACAGGAGCGGCACGGTAAACCCCACCGGGAGCAAGACCGAATAGGGGCGGTGCGAGGGGAAACCCTCGAGGGCTGTTTCCGGCTCACCGTCCGGGTAGGTTGCGTGAGGCGTATGGCAACATGCGCCCAAGATGAATGGCCGCCACGTTCTCGCCGTGTAAGCGGCGAGGGCCATACAGAACCCGGCTTACAGGCCAGCTGGCAGTTTTCCCCGATAAAAGGAAATCTCCTGATATCAGCAGGTTGCGTCTTCGGGCGCAGCCGTTGGTTCAGTTTTCGACCCGCAATTAAGCGCGGCATTCCTTGAAAATGGTGCGATTAAATCGTACCATTTGGATGACGGTATTCAGGAGCGCGTCATGGGACAGGTCGATAAACGCAGCATCACGCTGTCGCCGGAATTGGCGGCGGTGGTCGACGACGTGGTCGCCGCCGGCGAATATGCCTCGGCGAGCGAGGTGATCCGCGACGCGCTGCGGCAATGGAAGGACCGGCGCGACCTGCTCGGCTACACGGTCGAGGAATTGCGCAAGCTGGTGCAGGAAGGGATCGACAGCGGGCCGGGGCTGGACGGGCCGCCAATCATGGAACGGCTGCGCGCCAAATATCTGAAAATGGCCGGAACCAAAGGCCTTGAGGAGTGAAATACCGCCTGCTTCCTCAGGCATTGATCGACCTCGAAGCCATCGGCGACTACATTGCCGAACAGAATCCAAATGCGGCGGTTCGGCTCGTGGATCTCTTGCAAAGGCGGTGGGATTTGCTGACCCTGCACCCCTTCTCAGGTGCGCCGCGCGAAGACATCGCAACCGGAATCCGTCACCTGATCGTCGGCGAATACCTCACCCTGTACCGCGTCAGTGAAGAGGCGATCGAAATCGTTCGCGTGCTGCACGGCCGGCGCAAGATTGATGCCGACGATCTGAATTCGTGATTGCCGATTCAGCCACCGATTGCGTCTAGCGACGCCTCGATCGCCTGCCAAAGCTCTTCCACCGGCTCGCAGCCGACCGACAGGCGAACGAAGCCGGGCGGAACGGCATCTCCCCTTTTTGATCGCCGTTCGGCCGAGGTGTGTACGCCGCCGAACGACGTCGCTGCCTGCATCAAGGCGCAGTTGTTGATGAAATCCTCGGCCTTGTCCTCCGAGGCGAGCACGAACGAGATGAGAAATCCGAAGCGCTCCATCTGGGCGCGGGCAAGATTGTGCGATGGGTCACTCTCCAGTCCCGGAAAGCGCAAGCCGCTGATCGCGCGATGGTTTTTCAGCCGTCGCGCTATCATTTCGGCGGAAGCGCACATGCGGTCGAAGCGCACGTCCAGCGTTTCGAGGCCGCGATGCACCAGCCATGCCTCGAACGGCCCGGGGATAGCGCCCGACGTCTCGCGCCAGTCGGTCACCCTCGAGATAATGTCCGCGTCGCGGCTGGCGACATGGCCGAACAGCACATCGGAATGGCCGTTTGGTGCCTTGGTGTCGGCGGCAATGACGATGTCTGCGCCGAGATCGAGCGGGCGCTGGCCGAAAGGCGTCATCGTCGTGTTGTCGACCACAAGCCCCGCACCCGCTTTGTGCACGGCTTCGGCGACGGCTGCGATGTCGCATATGTCCAGTCCCGGGTTGGCGGGCGTTTCGACGAACGCAAGCCGATACCCATCGAAGCCGCCGTCGAGGAAGCTCGATGTTGGCCGGACATCATAAGCGACGCCGAAGGACTTCAGGAAGCGCTCTGCCAGCGCTCTCGTCGTGTGATAACCGTCGGACGGCAGCAGGATACGGTCGCCGGCTTTGAGCAGGCCGAAAAATACTGCCGAGATGGCAGCCATCCCCGAGGGAAAGGCGACGCATGGGGCGTCTTCCAGATGCGCCAGCATGTGCTCGACCGCATCCCAGGTTGGATTGCTGAAGCGGCCATATTGATCATAGCCGGTGGCGTCGCCGGGCGCATGAAAGATGGCGGCCATGGTCAGGGGCAAGGGGATCGGGTCGCCCTTGGCCAGCCCGCCGCGGCGCAGATGGGGAAGTGCCGCGGCGCGTGACTTGGCTGTTTCGGACATGGTTTCAACCTCGTTACTGACCGGAAAAGGACATGCCGAGGCTATGCGCGGCAGCGATCCGCAGCAAGCCGGCTCCGGTTGGGCCACACGGCTCTAAACGCTTCGTTAGGCTTAATAGACGATAAAGACGGGAGTGCCGTCAAAGCTGCTCTCCCCAGTCGTGGCAGGCGCGTTTTGAAGACTGTTCCCGTTGACGCCCATAACACCCCATGATATCCCATTCCGATACTCAAGCCTTCGTTTCGTGTCAGGGTGAAGCGTACGCCAATCGGGCAGCCGCGGCGGCTGCGCGTTTGCCTGCGTTCGCCCGTTATAACGAAGTGGGTTTTGGACGCCGACCGGGCTGGGGCGGCGCGGACAGGAAGATGCAGAGGGGTGCGGCGGCGCAAGCGGCCGTAACGCGTAATGGACCGGTTTCTGTCGAACGCGGTGAACAGGATCGATGCGAAGGGACGGGTGTCCGTGCCGGCGCATTTCCGTGCCGTTGTGCAGAAACGCGGCTATTCGGAACTTTATGCGCTACGCTGCCTGGATCGCCCGGCGATGGATGTCGGTGGGCTCGACCTGCTCGATCGCTACGAGCAGCGCATCGCCCAGGAAGACCCGTTCCTGCAGACGGCGGACGACATGTCGTTCTTCTGCCATGGCGATGGAACGTTTCTGAAGCTCGACCAGGACGGCCGTATCACGATGAGCGATTTCATTCGCGAGCATACCGGCATTTCAGCGGAAGTGGCCTTCGTTGGCCGCGGCAATTTCTTTCAGATCTGGGAGCCGGGACGGCTCAGCGCCTATGGGACGGAAGCACGCGCCCGGCTTTTGCAGCTTCGGCAGGGGACGAAGCCCGAGGAGCGGCCGGAATGATGGCGGGCGACGGCGATGAAGTTCATGCCGTTGGCGGACCAGCCCGTCACATTCCGGTCCTCCTTGCCGAAGTTCTGGAGGCGCTGGCGCCGACAAAAGGCGAGGTGATCGTCGACGGCACGTTCGGTGCCGGCGGCTACACGAAGGCCATTCTGGCAAGCGGAGCCTCGGTCGTCGCCATCGACCGCGATCCGGATGCGATCGCGGCGGGGCGGGCCCTTGAACAGCAGTCCGGCGGCAAGCTCAGGCTTGTCCAGGCACCGTTCTCGACGCTCGACGAACAGGTTGAAAGTGCCGATGGCGTCGTGCTCGACATCGGCATCTCCTCCATGCAGATCGACCAGCCGGAGCGCGGCTTTTCGTTCCGGGCCGATGGGCCGCTCGACATGCGCATGGCGCAGGCGGGCCTGAGCGCCGCCGACGTCGTGAACACCTTCAAGGTGGGCGATCTTGCCCGCATCTTCGGTTTTCTCGGCGAGGAACGCCATGCCGGGCGCATCGCCCGCATGATCGAGAGCCGTCGCGAAAAACGCCCCTTCCAGCGCACGCTCGATCTTGCCGATGCCATCGAGACGCATATCGGTCGCGCGCCAAAGGACAAGATCCATCCGGCCACCCGCGTTTTCCAGGCGCTGCGCATCTTCGTCAATGACGAACTCGGTGAACTGGCCAAGGCACTGTTTGCCGCAGAGCGCGTGCTGAAACCGGGCGGGCGGCTTGTCGTGGTGACCTTCCATTCCCTGGAGGACCGCATCGTCAAGCGCTTCATCGCCGACAGAGCCGATTCAGCGACCGGATCGCGGCACCTGCCCGAGGCGCAGGCGCGCACCGCCACCTTCACCAAGAAGGGCGGCGGCGTAACGCCTGGCGATGCCGAGATAACGGCAAATCCGCGGGCGCGCTCGGCAAGGCTGCGCGCTGCGATCCGTACAGAGGCGCCGGCGCGCGCCGGCGATTTTTCGATTTTCGGCCTGCCAAAACTGCCTGGCCCAAAGCTTCCCGGCGCCGATCGACCGGGAGAGAGGTGAGCACGTGTTTCGTACCAGCGACATAGTCCTGATCGCCGTGATGGTTTCGGCGGCCGCCCTGACCTACAAGACCAAGCGCGAGGCCGAGGAGCAACTGGCGGCAGTGCACAAGATCCAGGCGCAGATCCGTTATGAGGAGGACACGATCGACCTGCTCAAGGCGGACTGGAGCCTGCTTACCCAGCCGTCGCGCCTGCAGAAGCTCACCGAAATCTACAAATCGCAACTCGGACTCGAGCCGGTCAATGCGCGGCAGATCGTCGGGCTGGACGATCTGCCGGCGAAACCCGTCAATATCGAGGACCTTTCATCGCAGCGGCTGGGCGGCATGGCCGATATCGGCGGCAAGGATCCCGTGGTGACCGGAGGCGTCGTCCAATGATCACCGGATTTCCAATGGCTGCCAGATTTCCAAAGATTGGCAGGCTGCTGAAGCGCGGTTCGAAGCCCGGTGCAGGCGGATCAATCGTGGTCGAAGGTGCCCGCAAGGCGACCGGTGGCAAGGGCAGGACCCGCATCGTCATGACGATGGCAGTGTTCTTCGGCATCTATTCGACCATTGCCGGGCGGCTGGTCTATCTGGGTTTCCAGAATCCCGACCTGTCGGGCGGCCCGCAGAGCCGGGTGACGGCATCGCGACCCGACATCGTCGACCGTAACGGCGAAGTGCTGGCGACCGACATCAAGACCGCGTCGCTGTTTGCCGAACCGCGCCGCATCGTCGATGCCGACGAGGCGATCGAAAAGCTGTCGACGGTGCTTCCCGAGATCGACTACGAGCAGACATACAACAAGCTGAAGAGCGGCGCCGGGTTCGTCTGGCTGCAGCGGCAACTGACGCCGAAGCAGCAGGCCGACATCATGCAACTCGGCATCCCCGGATTCGGCTTTCGCACCGAAAAGCGCCGGTTCTATCCGGCCGGCGAAACCTCGTCCTACATTGTCGGCCTCACCAACATCGACAATCAGGGCATCTCCGGCATGGAGAAATACATCGACGAACAAGGCTTGAGCGACCTTCAGGCGTCGGGTCTGGCGGTGGCCAAGGATTTGAAGCCGGTGCAGCTCTCGATCGACCTGCGCGTCCAGCATATCGTGCGCGATGAGGTCGCCACCGGTATGGAAAAGTACCACGCGATCGCGGCGGGCGCCGTCGTGCTCAACGTCAAGACCGGCGAGGTGCTGGCGATGGCGTCGGTTCCGGATTTCGATCCGAACAACCCCTATAACGCGCAGGACAAGGACAGGCTCAACCGTATGTCGGCCGGCCTCTATGAAATGGGGTCGACCTTCAAGAGCTTCACCACCGCTATGGCGCTCGATTCCGGCAAGATAACGCTGCAAAGCCGCTTCGACGCGTCGCGCCCGATCAGGATCGGCCATCAAACCATCCATGATTTCCATGGCAAGGGCCGGGTACTGTCGGTGCCGGAAGTGTTCATCTACTCCTCCAATATCGGCTCTGCCAAGGAAGCCGAAGCGGTTGGCATCGACGGACACCGCGAATTCCTGCATCGCCTGGGAATCCTCGAGAAGATGCAGACCGAACTGCCGGAAGTGGCTCGGCCGACCGAGCCCAAGGTCTGGAAGCAGGTCAATTCGATCACCATCGCCTTCGGCCACGGTGTGTCGACGACGCCGCTGCAGACAGCGGTCGGCTGCGCCGCGCTGATGAATGGCGGCTATCTGATGGACCCGACCTTCCTGCCGCGCACGCAGGAGCAGGCGATGGCGGTGGCCAAGAAAGTGGTCAGCGACAAGACGGTCGAGGGCATGCGCTATCTCTATGCCCTCAATGCCGAAAAGGGATCCGGCCGCAATGCACGGGTGCCAGGATACCGGGTGGGCGGCAAGACGGGAACGGCGGAGAAGGTTGTCAACGGCCGTTACTCGAAGGAAAAGAATTTCAATGCCTTCGTTGCGGCTTTTCCGATGGACGATCCGCAATACATAGTGCTTACGATCGCCGACGAACCGAAGCCGGAAAAGCCCGGCATGGGTGGTACGGCCGCCTCGAACGCGGGCATCATGGCTGCAAACATCATCCGACGTGCGGCTTCCATGCTTGGCGTGAAGCCAGATTTCAGCCATGAAAATGGTGCAACGCTGGTTTCCTATCAGTGATTCTTGGGGCGCGCCGGCAACTGCGCGCTATTTTGTTGCGATGAACGGGGTTCGATGAAGCTGAAAAATCTAGCCGGTATCCTGCCTGTCGAGGGGACAGCTTCCTTCGACATGGAGGTTACAGGGATTTCGTCGGATTCCCGCCAGGTAACACGGGGCGTCGTCTTTTTCGCGCTCACCGGCTCCAAGGCGGATGGCGCAGCCTACGCAGCCGATGCCGCAAGCCGCGGCGCTGCAGCGATCGTGGTCGGCAAAGGCAGTGCGGTCGCCGGGCTGCCAGTCCCGGTTCTTGTCGTAGACGATCCGCGCCTTGCACTGGCGCTGAGTGCTGCACGTTTTTTCGGCATGCAACCGCAAACCATGGTCGCGGTGACCGGAACCAGCGGCAAGACCTCGGTCGCCGCATTCACCCGGCAGATATGGGAGCAGGCGGGTTTTGCCGCCGCCTCGATCGGCACGACCGGCGTGGTGGCGCCGGGCCGCAACGAATATGGCTCGCTGACCACGCCGGATCCGGTCGCACTGCACAGGCTGCTCAAGGAGCTGGCGGAGGCCGGCGTCACCCACGCCTCGATGGAAGCGTCCAGCCATGGCCTCGACCAGCGCCGGCTCGACGGCGTCAAGCTCGCGGCCGGCGGCTTCACCAATCTCGGCCGCGACCATATGGACTATCATCCGACGGTCGAGGAGTATCATCGCGCCAAATTGCGTCTGTTCGACGCGCTGCTGCCGAAGGGCGCGCCGGCGGTCATCTTTGCCGACGACCCGTGGTCGGAGCCGACGATCAAGGCGGCGCGGGCAGCGGGACTGAACGTGCTGACGGTCGGCCGCCACGGCGATTTCCTGCGGCTGAAGCGTGTCGAGCACGAGCGCCACCGCCAGCGCGCCGAGGTCGAAGCGGACGGCGTTCTCCACGAAGTCGACTTGCCGCTGGCCGGCGACTTCCAGATTGCAAATGCGCTGGTGTCGGCCGGACTCGCCATTTCGACTGGAACATCTGTTGCCAAAGCGTTGATGGCGCTGGAGAAATTGAAGGGCGCGCCGGGACGGCTCGACCTTGTCGGGACGGCCGCCAACGGCGCGCCGGTCTATGTCGACTACGCGCACAAGCCGGATGCGCTGGAAAACGTGCTGGCTTCGGTGCGCCCCTTTACCACCGGCCGCGTCATCGTCGTATTCGGTTGCGGCGGCGACCGGGACCGAGGCAAGCGGCCGATCATGGGCGAGATCGCCACAAGATTGGCCGACGTGGTCATCGTCACCGACGACAATCCCCGCTCGGAAGTACCCGAGACGATCCGCGCCGCGATCCTGGAAGCCGCACCTGGCGCCATCGAGATCGGCGACCGGCGCAAGGCCATCCACGAGGCGGTCGGGATGCTTCACGCTGGCGACACGCTGATCGTGGCCGGCAAGGGCCATGAGGAAGGCCAGACCATCGGCACCGAGACGCTGCATTTTTCCGATCATGAGGAAGTTCGCTCGGCGCTGCGGGAGCAAGCGGCGTGAGCTATCTGTGGACCTCCGAGGCGCTGGTTGCCGCCATGGATGGCCGGCCGCTCGGTCCGATGCCTGAAGCCATCGCCGGCATTTCCATCGACAGCCGCAGCCTGCAGCCGGGAGACGCTTTCTTCGCCATCAAGGGCGAGGCCATGGACGGCCATGATTTCGTCACCGCCGCCATCAAGGCGGGCGCCGGCGTGCTGGTCGTCGCCGAGGGCAAGCTGCCGTCGCTGGGGCGGCTGACGGCACCGATGATCGTCGTGGAGGACGTGCTTGTCGCTCTGGAAAAGCTCGGCGTTGCCGCGCGCGCACGCTCAAAGGCCAGGGTGATTGCCGTGACCGGGTCGGCGGGCAAGACCACCACCAAGGAAGCGCTACGCCACGCTCTCTCCGCGGTCGGTACGGTGCATGCGTCGGCCCAGTCGTTCAACAATCACTGGGGCGTGCCGCTGACGCTGGCGCGCATGCCGCAGGATTGCGACTATGCTGTCTTCGAGATCGGCATGAACCATCCCGACGAGATCCGGCCTCTGGTCAAGATGGTCCGGCCGCATGTCGCCATCGTCACGTTGATCGCGGCGGCTCACCTCGGCTTCTTCCGCAACCTGGACGAGATCGCCAAGGCCAAGGCAGAGGTTTTCGAGGGACTGGAGCCCGGTGGCGCCGCCCTTCTCAACCGCGACGATGCGCGCTGGAAGCTGCTGGAGAAGATGGCCAAAGAGGCCGGCGTCGAGCATGTCTACGGGTTCGGCGAGAATGCCCGGGCGACCTTCAAACTGATCAAATGCGAGCTCAATGCCGATCACTCGGTCATCACCGCCAAGATTGGCGGGCACGAGATTGTCGCCAGGATCGGCGCGCCGGGCCGCCATATGGTGCAGAACGTGCTCGCGGTGCTTGGTGCCGCGCATCTGGTCGGCGCCGACCTCACCAGGGTTGCGCAGGCGCTGGCCGATCTTTCGCCCGAACGCGGACGCGGCAAGCGCTATGTGTTGCGTCACCCCAACGGGCCGATCACGCTGATCGACGAGAGCTACAACGCCAATCCGGCGTCGATGAGCGCTGCAATGGCACTGCTCAACACGACGCCGGTGTCGGGCGAGGGCAGGCGCATTGCCGTGCTCGGCGACATGCTCGAGCTCGGCAGCCATTCGGCGAAATTGCATGCCGCGCTTGCCGGTCTGATCGTCGGCACCGACACGCGCACGGTCTTTCTCGGCGGCCCGGAGATGCGGGCGCTGGCCGACGTTTTGCCCGGCGAGATCAGGACGGAGTACCGCGCCGGTGCGGAAGATCTGAAACCGGTTCTTCTATCGGAATTGAAGCCCGGCGACGTGGTCATGATCAAATCGTCGAAGGGCATAGGCTTTTCAAAGCTGGTCGAGGCGTTGCTCGGCAAGTTTCCGGCGGAAGCCACAACCAGCAGACAGACCTAGGATCGGTCCGGGGGACGCAAGCGCATGCTAACACTGCTCGTCGAATTTGCGGACAAGATCTCGGTCTTCAACGTCTTCCGCTACATAACATTCCGCACCGGCGGAGCGCTGATCACAGCGGCGCTGATCGTGTTCATCTTCGGACCGACCATCATCAATTCGCTGCGGCTGCGGCAAGGCAAGGGCCAGCCGATCCGTGCCGACGGGCCGCAGACGCATTTCAAGAAGGCGGGAACGCCGACAATGGGCGGACTGATGATCCTGTCCGGCATCGTCGGTTCGTCGCTGCTGTGGGCGAACCTGTCGAGCATCTACGTCTGGGTGGTCCTGCTGGTGACGCTGGGATTCGGCTCGATCGGCTTTTACGACGATTATCTCAAAGTAACCAAGCAATCGCATCTCGGCTTTTCCGGCAAGGCGCGGCTGGGGCTCGAATTCGTCATCGCCGGCATCGCCGCCTGGGTGATCATGCATAACGGCCAGGCGCCGTTCTCGTCATCGTTGACATTCCCTTTCGCCAAGGAGTTTCTCGTCAATCTCGGCTGGTTCTTCATCCCGTTCTCGTGCTTCGTCATCGTCGGCGCCGGCAATGCGGTGAATCTGACCGACGGTCTCGACGGGCTGGCGATCGTGCCGATCATGATCGCAGCCGCATCCTTCGGCGTCATCGCCTATCTCTCCGGCAACGCGGTGTTCGCCGAATATCTGCAGATCCATTTCGTGCCCGGCACCGGTGAACTTGCGGTGGTCCTTGGAGCGGTGATCGGCGCCGGTCTCGGTTTCCTCTGGTTCAATGCGCCGCCGGCGGCGATCTTCATGGGCGACACCGGCTCGCTGGCGCTGGGTGGGCTGATCGGCACGGTCGCGGTGGCGACCAAGCACGAGATCGTGCTGGTCATCGTCGGCGGCCTGTTCGTCGTCGAGATATTCTCGGTCATCATCCAGGTCGGCTACTTCAAGATGACCGGCAAGCGCGTCTTCCTGATGGCGCCGATCCACCATCATTTCGAAAAGCTCGGCTGGACCGAAAGCCAGGTGGTGATCCGCTTCTGGATCATCGCCGTCATCCTGGCGCTGGTCGGCCTGTCGACCCTGAAGCTCAGATAGGAGGCCGCTTGATCCCCGCCGCATCCTTTTCAGGCAAGCGCGTTTCGCTCTTCGGGCTCGGTGGCTCGGGGATTGCCACGGCGCGCGCGCTGATCGAGGGCGGCGCGGATGTGCTGGCCTGGGACGACAATCCCGATAGCGTCGCCAAGGCCGGCGCGGTCGGCATCACGACAGCGGACCTGCGCGGTGCGGACTGGGCGAGGTTTTCCGCCTTCGTGCTGTCGCCCGGCGTGCCGCTGACGCATCCCAAGCCGCACTGGACCGTCGAGCTGGCGCGGGGCTCAGGCGTGGAGATCATCGGCGACATCGAGCTTTTCTGCCGCGAGCGGATGCTGCTGGCACCGGCAGCACCTTTCATTGCCATTACCGGCACCAACGGCAAGTCGACGACCACGGCACTGACGGCGCACATCCTAAAATCGGCTGGGCGCGACACGCAGATGGGCGGCAATATCGGCCGCGCGGTGATGACGCTCGATCCGCCGCAGCCTGAACGGCACTATGTGGTTGAGTGCTCTTCCTACCAGATCGATCTTGCCCCTTCGATCAATCCGACGGCCGGTGTGCTGCTCAACCTGACGCCGGACCATCTCGACCGCCATGGCACGATGCAACACTACGCCTCGATCAAGGAGCGGCTGGTGGCCGGCAGCGAGACGGCAATCATCGGTGTCGACGATTCCTGGTGCGCCCAGATCGCCGATCGGCTGGAGCGGGCCGGCCGGCAGGTCATCCGCATCTCCAAGCGGCTGCCGCTGACCGACGGCTATTTCGCTGACGGCACCAACTTAATGGAAGCCGTGCACGGCCGCTACAGCCGTGTCGCCTTCCTCGAAGGCATCGGCTCGTTGCGCGGCCAGCACAATGCGCAGAACGCGCTGGCCGCCGCCGCCGCCTGCCTCAAGGTCGGGCTCGAGCTCGGCGAGATCCAATCCGGACTGGAGAGTTTCCCTGGGCTGGCGCACCGCATGGAGCAGGTCGGCCGCAAAGGGCATGTGCTGTTCGTCAACGATTCCAAGGCGACCAATGCCGATGCCGCTGCACCGGCGCTGTCGAGCTTTGCGCGTATCTACTGGATTGCCGGCGGCCTGCCGAAAGAGGGCGGCATCGAGCCGTTACGCGGCTTCTTCCCGCGCATCGCCAAGGCCTATCTGATCGGCGAAGCCGCACCGGCCTTTTCGGCGACGCTGGGCGAAGCGGTGCGCTACGAGATATCAGGCACGTTGGCGGCGGCAGTCGAACACGCCGCCCGCGATGCGGCCAGGGATAGTAGCGGCGAGGCAGTGGTGCTGCTGTCGCCGGCATGCGCCAGTTTCGACCAGTTCAAGAATTTCGAAGTCCGCGGCGAGGCGTTCAGGCAAGCCGCAACCGCCATTGATGGCGTGAAGCCCATCGGAGGGACACGATAATGCAAAGCCGTCTCGACAAAAGCCCTGTGGCGACCTGGTGGTGGACGATCGATCGGTGGTTCCTGGCGGCGTTCCTGTCGCTGATGGGGCTCGGCATCGTTTTGTCTTTCGCCGCAAGCCCGGCGGTGGCCGAGCGCATCGGGCTAGACAGTTTCCACTTCGCGACGCGCCAGATTATCTTCACCATTCCGGCACTTGGGGTGATGCTGGCCGTCTCGTTCCTTGAATCCAGGCAGATCCGGCGCATGGCGCTGGTCATGCTGTGCATCATGCTGTTTTTGATGGTGGCCGTGCTCTATATCGGCGTCGAGGTGAAGGGCGCGCGGCGTTGGGTGTCGCTTGCCGGCCTCTCGATCCAGCCGTCCGAGTTCCTGAAACCGGCCTTCGTCATCATCTGCGCCTGGCTGTTCGCCGAGCACAAGCGCCAGCCGGACATTCCGGGCAATTTGTTCGCCATGTTGCTGCTTGCGCTGGTCATCTCGCTGCTGGTGGCGCAGCCTGACCTTGGGCAGACCATGCTGGTGCTCGGCACCTGGGGGGTGATGTTCTTCATGGCCGGATTGCCGTGGCTGTGGATCGTCGCGCTGGGTGCTGCCGGCGTCGGCGGCGTGTTCGCTGCCTATGCGGTGTTCCCGCACGTTGCCGGCCGCATCGACCGCTTCATGACCGGCGAGGGCGACACGTTCCAGGTCGACATGGGCCGCGAGGCGCTGATCAATGGCGGCTGGTTCGGCGTCGGGCCGGGCGAGGGTACCGTCAAGCGGGTCATCCCCGACAGCCACGCCGACTTCGTCTTCTCCGTCGCCGGCGAGGAATTCGGGCTGATCATGTGTTTCTTCATCATGTCCATCTTCGGCTTCATCGTGCTGCGCGGTCTCAACACGGCGCTCAGGGAGCAGGACGATTTCACCCGCTACGCGGTGGGCGGCCTGGTCACGGTCTTCGGCCTGCAGTCGGTCATCAACATGGCCGTCAATCTGCAGCTGATGCCGGCCAAGGGCATGACGCTGCCGTTCATCTCCTACGGCGGTTCCTCGCAGATCGCGATCGCCATCTCGATGGGCATGGTGCTGGCGCTGACGCGCAAGCGCCCGGAAAAGCGCAAGCAGCTGGGCTTCATGCCGTCGCCGCGTGCGATGCCGGCGGAGTGAGATGGCGAAGGGGGTCATCCTGCTGGCGGCAGGCGGCACGGGCGGACATCTGTTCCCGGCCGAGGCATTGGCGCACGAACTGACCAGGCGCGGCTGGACGATGCATCTGGCGACGGACGAGCGCGCCGAGCGTTTTGCCGGGCAGTTCCCGGCAGCCGCCATTCATTCGATCCAGTCGGCGACGATGGGGTCGAAAAATCCTTTTGCCGTGCTCGCCGCGTTTTGGAAAATCTGGCGCGGGGTGCGGCAGGCATCCACCGTCATCGCCAGCATCAAGCCTGCCATCGTGGTCGGCTTCGGCGGCTATCCGACGCTGCCGCCGCTTTACGCGGCGACCCGGCGCAAGGTGCCGACGCTGATCCACGAGCAGAACGCGGTGATGGGCCGCGCCAACCGGGCGCTCGCCGGCCGCGTCGACGCTATTGCCGGTGGTTTCCTGCCGGAAGACACAAGTGCTACAGGCGTCAAGACGGTGACCACCGGCAATCCGGTCAGGCCGCAAGTGCTGGAAGCGGCGAAGACGCCTTATGCCGCATCGGCCGGTGAAGAGCCGTTCCGATTTCTGGTGTTTGGCGGCAGCCAAGGCGCGCAGTTCTTTTCCGATGCGGTGCCGGCGGCGATCGCCCGGCTTTCCGATGCACAGCGCAGGCGGCTGGCGATCACCCAGCAGGCGCGCGCCGACGATGTGCCGCGGGTGAAAGCGGCCTATGCCACGCTTGACATCGAGGCCGAGGTGTCGCCCTTCTTCACCGACATGGCGGCGCGGCTGGCGGCGGCGCATCTGGTGATGTCGCGCTCCGGCGCATCGACCGTATCGGAAATCGCGGTGATCGGCCGGCCGGCGCTGCTGGTGCCTTATCCGCACGCGCTCGACCACGACCAGGCGGCGAATGCGGCGGCCCTTGCGGCAGCGGGCGGCGCCGAGGTGCATCCGCAATCCACGCTTTCGGCGGAGCGGATCGCCGTGCTTGTCGGCGGGCTGATGGATGATCCAGGCAAGGCGGCGACAATGGCCGCGGCGGCGAAATCGTCCGGAAAACCGGATGCCGCGCGGTTGCTCGCCGATCTGACAGAGGCTATTGCGTCCAGGAAAACCGTTTCGGAATTCAGGAAGGAGACGCACTCATGAAGATGCCGCAGACGATCGGCCTCGTGCATTTCATCGGCATTGGCGGCATCGGCATGAGCGGCATCGCCGAGGTGCTGCACAATCTCGGCTACAAGGTGCAAGGGTCCGACCAGGCCGAAAGCGCCAATGTGCAGCGGCTGCGTGACAAGGGCATCGAATGCTTCGTCGGCCATCAGGCCGAGAACCTCGGCGAGGCCGAAGTGGTCGTCGTCTCCACCGCAATCAAGAAATCCAATCCGGAACTGAAGGCCGCGCGGGAAAAATTGCTTCCCATTGTCCGCCGCGCGGAGATGCTGGCAGAGCTGATGCGTTTCCGCCAAGCGGTGGCGATCGGCGGCACGCATGGCAAGACGACGACGACTTCGATGGTGGCGACGCTACTCGAAGCCGGCGGGCTCGACCCGACGGTAATCAATGGCGGCATCATCAATGCCTATGGCACCAATGCCCGCATGGGAGACGGCGAATGGATGGTGGTCGAGGCCGACGAGAGCGACGGCACCTTCCTCAAGCTGCCGGCCGAGATTGCCGTCGTCACCAATATCGACCCCGAGCACCTCGACCATTACGGCTCCTTCGACAAAGTGCGCGAAGCGTTTCGTCAGTTCGTCGAGAATGTGCCGTTCTACGGCTTTGGTGTGATGTGCACCGACCATCCCGAGGTGCAGGCGCTGGTCGCCCGCATCGAGGACCGGCGCGTCATCACCTATGGCGAAAATGCGCAGGCCGACGTGCGCTTCACCAATCACCGCATGGACGGCCCGACCTCGGAATTCGACGTGGTGATCCGCGACCGCAAGACGCACGGCCAGATAACGATATCAGGCCTGCGGCTGCCTATGCCCGGGCGCCACAATGTTTCCAATGCGACGGCGGCGATTGCCGTCGCGCATGAGCTCGGCCTTTCGGCTGAGGCAATCAAGAAGGGCCTGTCGTCCTTCGCCGGCGTCAAGCGCCGTTTCACCCATACCGGTTCGTGGAACGGTGTCGATGTGTTCGACGATTACGGCCATCATCCGGTCGAGATCACGGCGGTACTAAAGGCTGCGCGCAGCGCTACCAAGGGTCGCATCATCGCCGTTACCCAACCGCATCGCTTCACCCGGCTGCGCGATCTGTTCGACGAGTTTTCCGTCTGCTTCAACGATGCCGATACGGTAATGGTGGCGCCCGTCTATGCGGCCGGCGAGGAGCCGATCGACGGCGTTACGTCCGACGCACTGGTGTCGCGCATCCGCTCCGGCGGCCATCGCGACGCACGCTACATCGAAGGTCCGGCGGCGATTGCGCCGATTGTGCGCGAGGTGGCGAAGCCGGGCGATTTCGTCGTCTTCCTCGGCGCCGGCAACATCACGCAATGGGCCTATGCGCTGCCCAGGGAACTCGGCGGGACCATCTCATGATGCGCGGCCAGGCGTTGATCGAGAAGCTCGGCGACCGGCTTGCCGGACTGCGCGGCCGCATCATGCCCAATGCCGAGATGGACAAGATCACCTGGTTTCGAGCCGGCGGGCTGGCGGACGCATTGTTCCAGCCGGCCGACGAGGACGATCTTGCCACGTTCCTGAAGGCGGTGCCGGAGGAAATTCCGCTGACCATCGTCGGCGTCGGCTCGAACCTGCTTGTCCGTGACGGCGGCATTGCGGGCTTTGTCATCCGGCTTTCGGCCAAGGGTTTTGCCGAGACCGAAGTGATTGCGCCGACCACGATCAAGGCGGGCGCCGCGACACCCGACAAGCGCCTTGCGGCCGTTGCCTACGAGGCCGGCATCGGTGGCTTTCATTTCTACCACGGCATTCCCGGCGCCATTGGCGGAGCGCTGAGGATGAACGCCGGCGCCAATGGCGTTGAGACGCGCGAGCGCGTGGTCGAGGTGCGGGCACTCGACCGCAAGGGCAATGTTCATACGCTGAGCAATGCCGATATGGGCTATGCCTATCGCCATTCAGCGGCGCCGTCCGGGCTGATCTTCACGTCGGCGCTGCTCGAAGGCATTCCCGAGGACAAGGCGGCGATCAAGGCCGCGATGGATGCTGTCCAGAACCATCGCGAGACCGTGCAGCCGATCCGCGAAAAGACCGGTGGCTCTACCTTCAAGAATCCTGAGGGCACCTCGGCCTGGAAGGAGATCGACAAGGCCGGCTGCCGCGGCCTGATGGTCGGCGGGGCGCAGATGTCGCCGATGCATTGCAACTTCATGATCAACACCGGAACCGCCACGGGCTACGAGCTTGAATATCTCGGTGAGACGGTGCGTGCGCGCGTGCTCGAAAGATCAGGCATCCGGCTGCAGTGGGAGATCAAGCGCATCGGTAATTTTCGGCCGGGCCATGCCGTCCAGGAATTTCTCGGACAGTTGCTTTAGGCAAGCTGACCGCCGTTGCCTTTTGGACTCATGAATTCACATTTTGCTGCCGTTTTTGCGGAAAGTGAATCCATCGGAATCGTAAGCACTTGCCAGCGAATCAACTCTCTGATTCTCTGCCCTGAAGCGTTTCCTGATTTGAGTCGTTTCGACGCGTTACTCGCGTTTCCGTCTGGGGGGCAACCTGCCGGGAGACTCGGACTCAATGTTGCGGAAACACGGGAGCGAAGTTGCTCGGGCGCATTTGAGTGCGCGCGATGCTTTTCGGGGCATGCACGATGGTGCAGGCCTGCTGTGAGAGGAAATGACGGGGAATGACAAGCAAGCATGTGGCCGTCCTTCTGGGGGGATTCTCGTCCGAGCGGCCCGTGTCCCTGTCGTCGGGTAAGGCCTGCGCCGATGCGCTCGAGGGAGAGGGCTACCAGGTCACCCGCGTCGACGTCTCGCGCGATATCGGCTCGGTGCTCAGCGCGCTCAAGCCCGACGTCGTCTTCAACGCACTGCACGGCCCCTTCGGCGAGGACGGCACCATCCAGGGCATCCTCGAGTACCTCGCCATTCCGTACACCCATTCCGGCGTGCTTGCCTCGGCGCTCGCGATGAACAAGGAACAGGCCAAGAAGGTCGCCAAGGCGGGAGGCATTCCGGTGGCGGAATCGAAGGTGGCCAATCGCTTCGCCATCCAGAACAAGCACCCGATGAAGCCGCCCTATGTCGTCAAGCCGGTCAACGAAGGGTCGAGCTTCGGTGTCGTCATCGTCCATGAAGGCCAGTCGCATCCGCCGCAGATCATCGGCTCGTCCGAGTGGAGATATGGCGATACGGTGATGGTCGAGCGTTATGTGCACGGGCGGGAATTGACCTGCGCGGTGATGGGCGATGTGGCGCTCGGTGTCTGCGAGATCATCCCGACCGGCCATTCCTTCTACGACTATGATTCAAAATACGTCGCGGGCGGATCAAAACACGAATGCCCGGCAAAACTTTCACCGAATATTTACCAAAAAATACAGACACTGACGCTCAAGGCTCACCAAGCTATCGGCTGTCGGGGCGTTTCCCGGTCGGACTTCCGTTATGACGATCGTCACTCCGAAAACGGCGAAATTGTCTGGCTCGAGGTCAACACCCAGCCGGGCATGACGCCGACGTCTTTGGTGCCGGAAATCGCCGCGCAAGCGGGACACTCGTTCGGCGATTTGTTGAGTTGGATGGTGGAGGACGCTTCGTGTCTGCGTTGAAGTGGGGACAGGGCAAGGGGAAGGGCGCGGCCGGGCCGGCGCTGTTCGGCATGCCGTTGTCGTTCGACCATTTCGTGCTGCCGCGCCTGCTCCGCCGGCCGGTGCGTGTGCTGGCGCGCCTCGGCGAAGGCGACTTCGAAGCGCCGCCCTATTGCGCTGCCATGCTGTCGGCGGCACTGCTTGTTTCGAGCAGTGCCTATGGCGCCTATCTCGGCGGATATTCCGACGCCATCGTCCAGAGTGTCACCGCCCGCACCGGCTTTGCCGTCGACCAGGTCAAGGTCGTCGGCAACCGCGAAACGTCCGAGATCGATATTCTCGACAGGCTGGAACTCGACGGCTGGACCTCGCTGATCGGCTTCGATGCCGAAGCGGCGCGCGAACGCATCACCACGCTACCCTGGGTCGAAGCCGCGGCAGTGCGCAAGGTCTACCCGCATACGCTGGAAGTGCGCGTCGAGGAGCGCGAGCCGTTCGCGTTGTGGCAGCAAGGCAGCGCGCTTTCGGTCATCGAGAAATCCGGCACCGTCATTGCGCCGTTCTCCGGCGGCAAGCAGATATTGCTCCCGCTGATCATCGGCACCGGCGCGCCGGCCACAGCGCCGGATTTCCTGGCCAAGATCAAGAATTATCCGGAGCTCGCCGCGCGGATCAAGGGCTACATCCGCATCGGCGAACGGCGCTGGGATCTCAAGCTTGAAAACGGCATCACGATCAAGCTTCCCGAAGACGGTGAGGATCAGGCGATTGCCGACCTGGTCAGGATGGATCACGAGAACGGGCTTTTGACGCGCGACATCGCCGCCGTCGACATGCGCCTTTCCGATCGTCTGGTCGTCCAGTTGACGCCGGAAGCGGCGACACAGCGCCAAGCCGCGCTCGACGAAAAGCCCAAGATGCTGAAGCCCAAGCCGGAGACGAAGATATGAGCTGGCTTGGCGGCAATAGCGATGCCTCGTCGCGCCGGTCCGGCATCCTGACGGTGCTGGATGTCGGGTCCAGCAAGGTCTGCTGCGTGGTGGCCAAACTCAAGCCGCGCGAGGATGGCAAGCTGCTGCGCGGACGCTCGCATCGCGTCCAGGTGATCGGCATCGGCCACCAGAAATCGCAAGGCGTGAAATCCGGCGTCGTCATCGATCTCGACCGTGCCGAGCACGCCATCCGTCTTGCCGTCGACGCCGCCGAACGCATGGCGGGACTGACGGTCGATTCGCTGATCGTCAACATGACTGCCGGCCGGCTGAAGAGCGAGGCTTTTTCGGCCACCATCAATCTCGGCGGCCATGAGGCCGACGAGGCCGACATCAAGCGCGTGCTTGCCGCCGGCGCCAAGCAGGCGTTGCGGGCCGAGCGCGAGGTGATCCATTCGCTTCCCGTAGCCTTTTCGCTGGATGCCGAGCGCGGTGTGCGCGATCCGCGCGGCATGGTTGGCGACCAGCTTGGCGTCGACATGCACGTGCTGACAGGCGACGCAGCGCCCTTGCGCAATCTGGAGCTCTGCATCAACCGCTCGCATCTGTCGGTTGAACGCATGGTGGCGACGCCCTATGCCAGCGGGCTTGCTGCGCTGGTCGACGACGAGCTCGAAATGGGCGCAGCCTGCATCGACATGGGCGGCGGCACGACGACGATCTCGGTGTTTTCGGAAGGCAAGTTCGTCCATGGCGATGCCATCGCGATCGGCGGCAACCACGTCACGCTGGATATGGCCAAGGGCCTGTCGACCTCGCTCGATGCCGCCGAAAGGCTGAAAGTGATGCATGGCTCGGCGCTGCCTGGCAGTGCCGACGACCGCGACCTGGTTTCCATCCATCCGATCGGCGAGGACGGCGAGGTGCCGTTGCAGATACCGCGCTCGGTGATGACGCGCATCATCCGCGCCCGCATCGACGAGACGCTGGAATTGTTGCGCGACCGGCTGAACAAATCCGGCTACGGCAACGCCGTCGGCAAGCGTGTGGTGCTGACCGGCGGTGCCAGCCAGCTTGCCGGCCTGCCAGAAGCAGCACGCCGCATTCTCGGCCGCAATGTGCGCATCGGACGCCCGCTTGGCGTGGCAGGCTTGCCCGAGGCGGCCAAGGGGCCGGCTTTCTCGACCCCGGTCGGACTTCTGATCTATCCACAGATGGCGAGCTTCGAGAGCCGGCCGGCGAAGGGAATTTCCGGTCTTCGGATGACCGGAACAGGCGGAAAACTGCATCGAATGAGTCAGTGGTTGAGAGACAGTTTTTAATTTTGACGGGGACAGCCCCATAGGCGGCCGCGGCGGCGAAGCGGCGGGAAAGGCAAAGGACGGAGACAATGACCATCAATCTGCAGAAGCCGGACATCACCGAGCTCAAGCCGCGCATCACCGTGTTCGGTGTCGGCGGCGGCGGCGGCAATGCCGTCAACAACATGATCACCGCCGGCTTGCGCGGCGTCGAGTTCGTGGTGGCCAACACCGACGCGCAGGCACTGACGATGTCGAAGGCCGAGCGGCTGATCCAGCTCGGCGCGCATGTCACCGAAGGTCTCGGCGCCGGATCGCAGCCTGAAGTCGGGCGCGCGGCGGCGGAGGAATGCATCGACGAGATCATCGATCATCTCTCCAACACGCATATGTGCTTCGTCACTGCCGGCATGGGCGGCGGCACCGGCACCGGGGCGGCTCCCGTCGTTGCCCGCGCTGCCCGCGAAAAGGGTATCCTCACCGTCGGCGTCGTCACCAAGCCGTTCCACTTCGAAGGCCAGCGCCGCATGAAGACGGCCGACATGGGTATCGAGGAACTGCAGAAATGCGTCGATACCCTGATCGTCATTCCCAACCAGAACCTGTTCCGGCTGGCCAATGACAAGACCACCTTCGCCGATGCCTTCGCGATGGCCGACCAGGTGCTCTATTCGGGCGTTGCCTGCATTACCGACCTGATGGTCAAGGAAGGCCTGATCAATCTCGACTTCGCCGACGTCCGCTCGGTCATGCGCGAAATGGGCAAGGCGATGATGGGAACCGGCGAGGCTTCGGGCGAGGGCCGCGCAATGGCCGCGGCGGAAGCCGCCATCGCCAACCCGCTGCTCGACGAGACCTCGATGAAGGGCGCCAAGGGCCTGCTGATCTCGATCACCGGCGGCCGTGACCTGACCCTGTTCGAAGTCGATGAGGCGGCAACCCGCATTCGCGAAGAGGTCGACCAGGACGCCAACATCATTCTGGGCGCCACCTTCGACGAGGAACTCGAAGGCGTCATCCGCGTGTCGGTGGTCGCCACCGGCATCGACAAATCGGCGGCCGAAATCGCTGCCGCGCCGATCGCCATCCGCGCGGCTCCGCCGAAGCCGGTCAGCCGCCCGGCGGCCCAGGTCACGGAAATGCGCCCGGCGCCTGTCCAGCAACCAATCTATGAACCACGTGCTGCCGACCCGGTCGCCGAGGCCATTCAGCTCGCCGAAGCGAATGCGGCAGCGATGGCGCAGGCCCGCCCGGCACCGGTCGCGCATGCGGAAGACTTCCGTCCGCAGAGCAAGATTTTCCAGGCGCCTCCCGCTCAACCGCAGCCAATGATGCAGCCAGCGGTTCAGCAAGCGATGCAGCCCGCTCCGCATCGTGAAATGCCGCAGCCGGTTGCCGCGGCACCCCAGCGCATGCCGCGGGTCGAGGATTTCCCGCCGCAGGTGAAGGCCGAAGTGGAGGCCAAGGCGCGCCCGGCCGACCACGAAAACAGCGGCCCGATGGGCTTGCTCAAGCGCCTGACCAACGGCTTGACCCGCCGCGAAGAGGAGCCTGCAAGGCTGCAGCCGGCGCAGCCGCGCGAACCGAAACTGCGCCAGGCGCCGGCGGAAGTGCGCCGCCTTGCCAGCCAGGATCCGCAGCTTTACGCGCCGCGCCGCGGCCAGCTGGACGAGCAGGGCCGACTGACGCCGCAGAGCCGGGCTGTCCAGGAAGACGATCAGTTGGAGATTCCCGCCTTCCTGCGCCGACAGGCCAATTGATCTGTTAACGGTTCGTAACAGTTATTAACAGGCGAGCAGGAAACTGTTCGCCTGTTAACCTTAAAGTGATTGTAAAACAAGGACTTATGGGGCAATCCCGCGCTGGACCGCAGTTACAAAGAGTAAGAAACCGTGATTTGGAGTCTCCCCGCGGGACCATTATCTTCGCCACCGACCAAAGTCGGTTTGCTGGGAGTCTCGGGGAAGTGGCCCTGCCTGCCGATCAATCAAGAGCCGCGCCCTCAGGGCAGAAGCGGACCTAGGCAGCATGGGCTATGGGGATTGTTTTGCACGACTATCAGACGACACTTAAATCGCGTGCGACGCTGACCGGCATCGGCGTTCACAGTGGCAATCCGGTCACCGTCCATTTCCTGCCGGCGGACGCCGATACGGGTGTCGTCTTCCAGCTTTCGAATGCAAGCGGAAGCCACGAATTTCGCGCGCTCGTTTCCGAGGTCGGTGCCACCGACCTCTGCACCATGCTCGGCGATCCGCAGGGCGAGCACATTGCCACGGTCGAGCATCTGATGGCGACGCTTTTCGGGCTTGGGATCGACAATCTCGTCATCGAAATCGACGGCCATGAGGTGCCTATCCTCGACGGTAGCGCAGTGATGTTCATCGAGGCCATTGACCAGGCAGGCGTCGAAACGCTGCCGGTCAAGCGTCGCTACATCAGGGTGGTCAAGCCGGTTCGCATCGAGAACGGCGCCTGCTGGGCGGAGTTCCGGCCCTATGACGGCACGCGCTTCGAGATCGAGATCGATTTCGAAAGCCCGGCGATCGGGCGCCAGCTTTTTGCATCCGACATGAACGCCGAAATTTTCCGGCGTGACGTCGCGCGGGCCCGCACTTTCGGTTTCATGAAGGACGTCGAGCGGCTGTGGGCGGCCGGCTATGCGCTCGGCTCCTCGTTGGAAAACTCCCTGGTGATCGGCGACGACAACCGCGTGATCAATATGGGAGGCCTGCGCTATCCCAACGAGTTCGCGCGCCACAAGACGATGGATGCGATGGGCGACCTGGCGCTCGCCGGTGCCCGGTTCATCGGCTGCTTCCGCTCCTATCGTGGCGGCCACAGGCTGAACGCAGCTGCGCTGCGCCGTCTCTTGTCCGACCGTTCGGCTTTCGAGATCGTTGAAACGACGCGCCGCGAGCGCGGGCGTACCGCGGAGATGAGCGCCGTCAACGCACCCCTCTATGCGCCCTGGATGATCTGATTCTTAAGGTCTTGCGGCTCCCGTTGCGGTCAAGCTGTGTTGCATGGATGCATCACCGGCCTGCCAAATTACACAGCTTTCCAGGTAGCGCCAAAGCGCCACAAAAATGTGCGATTGGCCGGGGATAGCGTTGCCGGGCAAGGCAATTATGGTTTATGGCTGCTGCCGTCGACTGAAATGACGCCGAAAGGGCGGAATCCAAACATGTTTTTCAAGCGAGTTGGTCAATCGAAGGCGCCGCGGCGGGCTGTTTTCCTGGCGCTTTCGGTGGTCGTTCCATCGCTGTTTCTGTCGGCCTGCATGTCGTCCGAGAAGGACGTCGATCTGTCGACCTATGTCGATCAGACCGAGCCGGCCGACGTGCTCTACAATCAGGGTCTCGCCAATCTGAATGCCGGGCGACTGCAGGAGGCAAGCCGCAAGTTCGATGCCGTCGACCGCCAGCATCCATATTCCGAATTCGCCCGCAAATCGATGGTGATGGGTGCCTTTGCCGACTACCGTCAGGGCAATTACGATGAGGCGATCGGTTCGGCCAAGCGCTACCTGACCCTCTACCCGTCGACCGACGATGCGGCCTATGCCCAATATATTATCGGGCTGAGCTACTACCGCCAGATCAAGGACGTCACCCAGGACCAGAAGGAAGCGCGTCTTACCGCGCAGACGATGCAGGATCTGGTAACGCGCTGGCCGACTTCCGAATATGTCGACGATGCCAAGGAGAAGATCCGCTTCGCCAACGATCAGCTCGCCGGCAAGGAGATGCAGATCGGCCGCTACTATCTCGAGCGCCGCGAATACATCGCGGCCGTTAAACGGTTCCGCAACGTCGTGGAGAACTATTCCAACACACGTCATGTCGAGGAAGCGCTGGCGCGTCTGACCGAGAGCTACTATGCGATGGGGCTGACGTCGGAAGCCCAGACCGCTGCGGCCGTGCTCGGCACCAACTATCCCGACAGCCAGTGGTACAAGGACTCCTACAAGCTCCTGCAGAGTGGTGGGCTCGAGCCGCGCGAGAATGCCGGATCGTGGATCTCCAAGGCCGGGAAGCTGATCACCGGCGCCTGAGCGGCGCGTCACCATGCTCTCCAGACTGTCGATCCGCGATATCGTTCTGATCGAGAAGCTGGACATCGACTTCTCGTCCGGCCTTTCGGTCCTTACCGGCGAAACCGGCGCCGGAAAATCTATCCTGCTCGACGCCTTGTCGCTGGCGCTTGGCGCCCGCGGCGACGCTTCGCTGGTGCGGCATGGCGCGGCACAAGGCCAGATCATCGCCGTGTTCGACGTGCCGCGCAACCACGCGGCTCGCATGTTGCTTGCCGAGAATGCCATCGAGGACGACGGCGAAATCATCCTGCGCCGCGTCCAGACGGCTGACGGCCGCACGCGCGTGTTCGTCAACGAGCAGCCGTCCAGCGTGACGCTGATGCGCGACATCGGCCGTGCGCTGGTCGAGATCCACGGCCAGCATGACGAGCGCGCTTTGGTCGATCCCGGCGCCCATCGCGAGTTGCTCGACAGTTTCGGCGGCCATCTCGGCGCTGCTCGGGCAACCGGCGAGGCGTGGCGGCATTGGCGTACCTGCGAGCAGGAATTTTCACGGCACCGGGCCAAAGTCGAGGCAGCTGCCCGTGAGGCCGATTATCTGCGTGCAGCGGTCGCCGAATTGACCAGGCTCGATCCGCAACCTGGCGAAGAGACCGAGCTGGCCGAATTGCGCGCCTTGATGATGCGTGCCGAAAAGATCGCCTCGGAAATCCACGATGCGCAGGATGTGCTCTCGGGTCCGTCCTCGCCCTTGCCGCAACTGGCCAGCCTGCTCAGGCGGCTGCAGCGCAAGGTCACCGAAGCGCCCGGGCTGCTCGAGGATGTCGTCAAGTCGCTCGACGAGGCGATGCTGTCGCTCGACGCGGCGCAGTCGGGCGTCGAAGCAGCACTTCGCGCCACCGAATATGATCCGCAGCGGCTGGAGAAGGCTGAGGAGCGGCTGTTTTCGCTGCGTGCCGCCTCGCGCAAGCACAGCGTCGCCGTCGATGACCTGGCGCAATTGCGTGACACCATGGCTGCCGACCTTGCCGATCTCGACGCCGGCGAGGAGCGCCTGCAGGCGCTGGAGAAACAGGCTGCGGCGGCGCGCCAGGCCTATGACACTACGGCGGCCCAGCTGTCGTCGCTTCGCCATGCGGCGGCTGTCGGGCTGAGCAAGGCGGTGATGGCCGAACTGCCGGCGCTGAAGCTCGAACGCGCCGAGTTCATCGTCGAGATCGCAAGCGATGCCGAGAGCCGCATGGAAGAAGGCATCGACCAGGTCGAGTTCTGGGTGCGGACCAATCCCGGCACCAGGCCAGGACCAATGATGAAGGTCGCTTCCGGCGGCGAGCTTTCGCGCTTCCTGCTGGCGTTGAAGGTCGCGCTGGCTGATCGCGGGTCGGCGCCGACCTTGGTCTTTGATGAAATCGACACCGGCGTCGGCGGCGCGGTTGCCGACGCCATCGGCCAGCGGCTGGCGCGGCTGGCAAAACGCGTGCAGGTGCTTTCGGTCACGCATGCACCGCAAGTGGCAGCGCGCGCGGCGACGCATTTCCTGATCTCCAAATCGGGCGGTGCCGACCGGGTCTCGACCGGCATCGCCGAGATGGACCGGGCGGCACGGCAGGAAGAGATCGCACGCATGCTCGCCGGCGCCACCATCACCGACGAGGCGCGCGCGGCGGCCGAGCGGCTGCTGCGGGAGAACACCGCGGCAGCGTAGAGCGGTTCATCGTTTCACCAAAACGCCGAACCGCTCTACCTCTTTGTTTCTGCGCAGTTCCGGACGGAAAACCGTTTCACACTTTTCCTGGAATTGCTCCAGGCGAGTTCGTTTCCGGCGCTCGTGACCTGAGTCAGGGTATGGCGCCATCCTGCTGTTCAGGCATGATTTTCCGTGTCTGGTCTCTCCCTCATGAGAGAATCCTGTTCTATTGTGTCGCGCCACCGTGGAGGGAGCAGTGCATGGACGAAAAACCAGTCGATTCGCTCAGCGAAAGCGAGGCGGCAAGCGAGTTGAAGCGGTTGGCGCAGGAGATCGCCGAGCACGACCGGCGCTACCACGGCGAGGACGCGCCGATAATCACGGATGCGGAATATGACGCGCTGACCCGGCGCAACCTCGCCATCGAGCAGCAGTTCCCGCATCTTGTGCGCGAGGATTCGCCCTCACGCAGGGTCGGCGCGCCGCCGGCGGAAGGTTTTGCAAAGGTGCGCCACGCGGTGCCGATGCTTAGCCTCGCCAAGGCCTACACCGACCAGGACGTCGCGGACTTCATAGAACGCGGCCGGCGATTCTTTGATCGCGACAAGGAGCTGAACATCGCCTTCACGGCTGAGCCGAAGATCGACGGGCTATCGGCTTCCCTGCGGTATGAAGGCGGTGTGTTCGTGCAGGGGGCAACGCGCGGCGACGGCGTCGTCGGCGAGGACATCACCGCCAATCTCAAGACCATCGCCGATATTCCCAAGACCTTGAAGGGATCGGACTGGCCCGAGGTCATCGAAATACGCGGTGAGGTCTATATGACCTACGCGGAATTCGAGGCGCTGAAGCAGCGTTCGGCGGCGATAGGCGGCCAGGATTACGTCAATCCGCGTAACACGGCGGCCGGATCGCTGCGCCAGAAGGACCCGTCCGTTACCGCCAGCCGCAACCTCAAATTCTTTGCCTACGCCTGGGGCTATACTTCAAAGGATCCAGCTCCGACCCAATACGATTCCGTGCAAAAATTCGCGGAGTGGGGGTTCAAGGTCAGTCCGCTGATGGTCCGGGCAAAGTCGGTCGACGAACTGATCGCGCATTATCACCTTATCGAGGCCCAGCGCTCATCGCTCGGCTACGACATCGACGGCGTCGTCTACAAGGTCGACCAATTGGAGTTGCAGCGCAGATGGGGCTTCGTCACCGGCGAACCACGCTGGGCGATCGCTCATAAATTTCCGGCCGAACAGGCGATGACGACCGTGCTCAGGATCGACATTCAGGTCGGCCGTACCGGTACGCTGGCGCCCGTTGCCCGGCTTGCGCCCGTCACGGTCGGCGGCGTCGTGGTCGAAAATGTCACGCTTCACAACGAAGACTACATCAAGGGTCTGGACAGCAACGGCCAGCCGATCCGCGACGGCAACGACATCCGTATCGGCGACACGGTGGTCATCCAGCGGGCAGGGGACGTCATTCCGCAGATCGTCAGCGTCGTCGTCGACAAGCGTCCGCCAGATGCCGTGCCCTACGAATTCCCGCACAAATGTCCGATCTGCGGCTCACCCGCAACGCGCGAGATCAACGAGAAGACCGGCAAGGAGGATTCCCGCCGACGGTGCACCGGCGAGCTGATCTGCCCCGCGCAGGCCGTGGAAGGATTACGCCACTTTGTGTCGCGCGGCGCCATGGATATCGAAGGCCTGGGCGCTGAAAACATAGACCTGTTCTTCAATGCCGGGTTGGTCAAGACTGCCGCCGATATCTTCACCCTCCGGGACCGCCGTCCCGCCGTCACCAAGGCGCTGGCGGAGCGACGGGAGGAGCAGGCCAGGCAGCGTGAGGCCGCATCGGGCAAAACGCGCAAGAATGTACGCAGCGTCGAGGAACGCAACTATGACGGCCTCGACAAGCTCTTCGCTGCCATCGACGCCCGCCGCGAACCCGAACTCGATCGCTTCATCTTTGCGCTGGGCATCCGCCATATCGGTGAAACGACGGCCGCTGTGCTCGCCCGAACCTTCTCGACGATCGAGGAGTTGATCCGCATTGGCAAGGAGACAGCAGCAGCAGCCGATCCACACACCGTTTTTCCTTCAATCAACGGCATCGGCGATACCGTGATAGGCGCGCTTCGCGATTTCTTCGGCAATGAACGCAACGACGCCGTGCTTGAAGCGCTGCTCACACAGATCCGCCCGAAGCCGTACATTGTGAACGTATCAGCCGATAGTGCGGTCGCCGGCAAGACAATCGTGTTTACAGGCACGCTGGAAAAGATGACGCGCCCGGAGGCCAAGGCGATGGCCGAACGTCTCGGCGCGAAGGTCGCCGGCTCGGTTTCTGCGAAGACCGATCTCCTGGTGGCAGGGCCAGGCGCCGGTTCCAAGCTGAAGGATGCGACCAAATTCGGCATCGAGGTGATCGACGAGGACACCTGGCTGCAGCGGATCGGCAAGGGCGGGTGATGGCGGCTGCGTTCAACGGTTTTGGGCAAAAGGCCATTCCCTTCCTCAAGGCGCTGGATTTTCATCAGAGCCGGGAGTGGTTTTTGGAAAACCGCGACCTTTTCGAACGCGACCTGCGCGATCCCTTCGGCGATCTGGTCGAGACGCTCTCCGAGCGCTTCATGGCATTGGGGCTCGGCCTGCGCGGCGACCGCAAGAAATCGCTGTTCCGGATTAATCGCGACGTGCGTTTTGCCAAGGACAAACGGCCTTATAACCGGCATTTGTCGGCGATCCTTTCGCCCGACGGCACCAAGATGGAACAGGGCGTGTTTTACGTCCATATCGGGCTGGAGCGCTGCTTTGCCGCCATTGCCTGGTGGCAGCCCGGACCGGAGCTATTGCTGGCGCTGCGCAACGCGATCGCGAAGCGGCCCGCTGAATTCCGTAGCCTCGTTGCGGCGCTGAAGAAGAACGGCCTCGAGCTCGACCCGGACGGCTGCATGAAGCGCACGCCGCGCGGCTTCGAGCATATCGCCGAGCCCGATCTCGCTGCCGCGATCCGCAACCGGCATTTTGCCGTCCGGCACGCAATCGAGCCGGCGGATATCTACGGAGCTGGATTGGTCGACGAACTCGTCGACTTCGTCATGCAGGCAAAACCGCTGCTTGACTGGGGCAGGGCGATCGAAGGCAAGGCTTCGCCGCGCTAGGCTCGGAAGCGAGCTTGCCGCGACGCTTCAGCCATCATTTCCGCTGATCGTTTGCCTCAAGCAAATTGGTGTGACAAGCCGGGCCGCTCTCTCTACATACGGCCGTTCCCAAGGAGCGATCGATGTCGGCGGAAGCAATCTCCGAAAACGGAGCGAAAAGCGATTTCTGGGACGGCGTGCGGCTCAGCATGCCCGTCGTGGTGGCGTCGGCGCCGTTCGCGTTGCTGTTCGGGGCGCTCGCAGTCGACAACGGGTTTTCCGTGCTCGAAGCGTTCCTGATGAGCGCAACGGTGTTCGGCGGCGCCAGCCAGATGGTCGGCATCGAGCTGTTCGGCCAGCATGTCGCGCCGTGGCTGATCGTGCTGTCGATCTTCGCCGTGAATTTTCGCCATGTGCTCTATTCGGCCGGTATCGGCCGGCGCATTGCGCATTGGCCGCTGGTGCAGCAGGCGATAGGCTATTTTGTATTGACCGATCCGCAGTTCGCGGTGGCCGAGCGCAAGGCGGAGGCCGGCGAGACCGTCGGGTTCACCTGGTATATGGGCCTTGGGCTGCCGGTCTATGTGTTCTGGGTCATCGAAAGCGCGCTCGGCGCGATGTTCGGCAAGCTTATTCCCGACACCCATGCGTTGGGCATCGATTTCCTGCTGCCGATCTATTTTCTCGGCCTGGTCATGAGCTTCCGCAAGCGGCCGCTGTGGCTGCCGGTGGTCGTCGCCAGCGCTGCCGCCTCCATTATTGCATACAAAACGGTCGGCTCGCCCTGGCATGTCTCCATAGGTGCGCTGGCGGGCGTGCTGCTCGCCGTCATCCTGCCGCCCCGCCACAGCGGCGTGGGGGCACGGCCATGAGCACGACCTTGTGGATCATCATCGCCGCTTCGATCGCGACCTATCTGACCCGCATCGGCGGTCATCTGGTGATCTCCCGCTTCGATCATATCCATCCGCGCGTCGAAGCCGGGCTCAGCGCCGTTCCGGCGGCGGTGCTGACGACGCTGGTGGCGCCGGCGGCCGTGAGTGCCGGGCCGGCGGAATGGGCAGCCTTGATCGTCGCCGGCCTGGTCTCGCTGCGTGGCGGCCTGATGGCGATGTTCCTGGCGGGTGCTGCCGTGCTGATCCTCGCCCGGCAGCTCGTCGGCTGATCGACTTTTGCCTTGGCGGCGAGAGCACACATGCGCTTTACCGCAGCGACTATTGCCGCGCCGACCCGCGACAGGCTCCGCCGGACCGCCTCCGATCTCTCCTGGTGGGCGCGACGCACGGCGTCGGTATAGAGCGCTTCGCGCTGCTTCGGCGTCAATGCGCTTAGATCGGTCGGCTGGATGCCGAAGGGCTTACGCGACATTTCCATCTCCCCTGGTTTGCCGTGTTGAGCGGCAGCTACACCGGCGATTTACGGGAAAGGCATAATCAGTTAAAATGAATAATTAAGATCGTTATGTTCTCCAGGAGAGATGTATGGATTTGGCCGATCTGCGCATCTTCCGCACGGTGGTGCGCGAGGGCGGAATCACCAAGGCGGCGGAAAAACTGTTTCGCGTGCAGTCGAACGTGACCACACGCATCCGGCAGCTCGAGGAGGATCTCGGCGTGCAGCTGTTTATCCGGGAGGGCAAGCGCCTGCACGTATCGCCGGCCGGTCACAAATTGGTCGGCTATGCGGATCGGCTGCTGGCGCTTGCGGAGGAGGCGCGAATAGCGATGCTCGATCCACGCCCGCGCGGCACGCTTCGCCTAGGTGCCATGGAGAGCACGGCCGCGGCACGGCTTCCTTGTCTGCTCGCCGATTATCACGCACGTTATCCCGAAGTGGAAATCCAGTTGCGCACCGGCAATCCGCAGGTTCTCGCGACCGCCATGCTTGCCGGCGAACTCGATGCAGCCTTCGCCGCCGAGCCGATCGCCGACGTTCCGTTCGAAAAGCTGCCGGCATTCCACGAGCAGCTGGTCATTGTCTCGGCGGCATCGCGCGTTTCGGTCGAAGACCACCTGGACATGCCCAAAACCATGATAGCCTTCGAGCACGGCTGCCCGCACCGCAAGCGGCTGGAACAATGGTACGCGCGTAGAGGGTTCATGGCCGAGAAAACCATCGAGCTTGGTTCATACCATGCCATCCTTGGTTGCGTGGTGGCTGGCATGGGCATAGCGCTGATGCCGAAAAGCGTGCTTTCGGGTTTTCCGGAAAGCCGCTGGCTAAAGCTGCACGAACTGCCCGCTGACGAAGACAATGCCGTCACAGTGTTGTTCTGGCGCAAGGGAGCCGGTTCTCCCAACGTCACCGCTTTGCAGGGACTGCTTGCGGAGCAAAGCCTGTCAACCGGCGTTGCCGCCGCGGCTATTGCTTGAAGTCGTGCGGCAGCGGCGCGGTTGCCTTTTCCAGCCAGGCCAGCGTTTCGCCGTCGAGCATCGGTCCGATCTCGGCCAGTACGCGCGCATGGTATTCGTCAAGCCAATGCAACTCGTCGCGGGTTAAAAGGTCCGATCGGACCAGCCGCTTGTCGATCGGCGCCAGCGTCAGTGTCTCGAAGCCGTGCATGGCGATGTCGCCGCCCTCGATTGCCTCGGCCGGTGTCACCAGAATCAAGTTCTCGATGCGGATGCCGTAGGAACCTTCCTTGTAATAGCCAGGCTCGTTGGAGACGATCATGCCGGCCAGCAGCTTCTCGGTACCGGTCTTGGCGATACGCTGCGGGCCCTCATGCACGGCAAGATAGGAGCCGACACCGTGCCCGGTGCCATGGGCGAAATCGCAGCCGTGTCTCCATAGCGCCAGGCGCGCCACTGCATCGATTTCGGAGCCGCGCGTGCCCTGGGGGAAGCGCAGCATGGAGATGCCGATCATGCCTTTCAGCACCAGCGTGAAGCGCTCGCGCATCTCCTCGGTTGGCGCGCCAATCGGAACCGTGCGGGTAATGTCGGTGGTGCCGTCCTGGTACTGCCCGCCGGAATCGAGCAGGAACAGCTCGCCATCCCCCAGCTTGCGATTGGTGGCGCGGGAGACGCGGTAGTGCATGATAGCGCCGTTAGGACCAGCGCCGGAGATGGTATCGAACGATACGTCGCGCAGCGGCATCTGCGTTTCTTCGCCGGTCTGACGGCGCGTCTCCTCAAGCCTGGTGACAACGGCGATTTCGTCGAGCGTGCCGGGCTTCTGGCGGTCGAGCCAGCACAGCAGCTTGGCGACCGCGGCGCCGTCGCGGCGATGTGCGGCGCGTGCGCCGGCGATCTCAGCTTTGTTCTTTGTTGCGCGTGGAATGCGGGCCGGATCGGCCGTGGCAATGACGGTGCCGCCATTATCCTCGACCAGCATTCTGAGCTTGTCCGCCGCGAGAACCGGGTCCAGCGCGATTTTTGCGCCGCCCTTGGCCCGGGTGACGATTGCCGATTCGAATTCACCTGGTTCGTGCAATTCGGCGAGCTGCGTCAGGTAGGCCGCGACGGTGCGCGAAAACTTGCGCTGGTCCATGAAAAGCAGATGCGAGCCGTCGGCGGCGAGCACGGCAAAGCCGAGCGCCAGCGGTGTGTGCGGTACGTCGCCGCCACGAATGTCGAAGGCCCAGGCAATGGAGGAGGGGTCGGTCAGTACGGCATGGGTGGCGCCGTCCTTCTCGATGGCCGCCGCCAGCCGCACCAGCTTGTCCTTGGCCAGTTCGCCGGCAAAGCCGATCGGGTGGATCTCGACCGGCGCCAGTGGCGGCCCGGGCTGGTCCTGCCAGATCGCGTCGATCGGATTTTGTTCGAGCGGCACCAGTATCGCGCCGGATTTCTCGGCCGAGGCCTTCAGCGCCTTGACGTCACTGATCGTATGGAGCCACGGATCGAAGCCCAACCGCACGCCCTTGCCGAGATTGTCCTTGATCCAGTGGGCCGGCGGGTTGTCGACAAGGCTCTCGATCGAAAAGATGTCGAGATCAACCTCCTGGCGCACCTGCAGCGTGTAGCGCCCGTCGACAAACATGACGGCGCGCTCGCCAAGCACAATGGCGACGCCGGCCGAGCCGCTGAAGCCGGTCAGCCATTTCAGCCGCGCCGAGCGGTCGGCGACATATTCGCCCTGGTGCTCGTCGGCACGGGGCACGATGAAGCCATCCAGCCCGTTCGCCGCCAACCATTGGCGCAGCATTGCTACGCGCGGCTTGCCAACAGCCGGATCGCCGGCGGAATCGAAGGTCTGGAACATGTAGGCTCTCCTCGAATGCTGGCGCGACCGTAGCGCATGACTTCGAAAATCGGAATCGATTTTCGGACCGATCATTCCCGGTTGCTGCGTGTCTCTTTGCGCATGGAGGCCATGCAGAATCGGCGATTTCAAAAAGCGTCAGCGGAGCTTACCTTCTTAATGTGGAGGAAAAGTCCTGTTGCCCTGCAAAGGAGACCGTCATGTCCACGATTTCACCTAGACGCGGATTTTTCAAAAACGCTGTGAAAGCGCTGATCGAAGCTCGCCAGCGCGAAGCGAGCCGGTATGTAAGCGGCGTTCTGCTTGGCTTTGACGACGAAACGCTGAAAGCTCACGGCTACGATCGCGAACAGCTAAAGAAAGCGGCGAACTCGCGCTAAGTCCGAGCGGATTCCGGCTTGCGTTGAAGGCGTCGCGCCTCAGCGCTTGAGGTGAATCGTCACCCAGCCCTCGCGGTGCAAGGTGCGGACGTGCCGGAATTTCTGGCCGACATAGGCCGCGATTACCGCATCGCGCTGGCGCTCGAGGATGCCCGACAAAACAATCGAGCCACCGAGCGCGATATGCTCCGCCATTTGCGGCGCCAGGCGCATCAGCGGCCGCGCCAATATGTTGGCGACGATCAAGTCGAAGGGCGCGCGCGCGGCAAAGATCGGGTGGTGGAATCCGGGCGCCGTCACTGTTTCGACGAGCCCCTTGACGTGGTTCAGCCGCGCATTGGCGGCGGCCACCTTGACGGCGACCGGGTCGATGTCGGTCGCCAGCACCGGTATATGCGCGAGCCTGGCCGCTGCGATCGCGAGCACCGCGCTGCCGGTGCCAAGGTCGAGCGCGTTGCGCGGATGCTCGCGCCGTACGACCTGCTCCAGCATTTCGAGGCAGCCGGCGGTGGTGCCGTGATGACCGGTGCCGAAAGCAAGGCCGGCCTCGATCTCTATGGCGATTTCGCCGCTGTGGCGCTTCCTGCGGTCATGCGCGCCATGGACGAAGAAGCGCCCGGCCCGCACCGGCTTCAATCCCTCCAGCGAGCGCGCCACCCAGTCGATGTCGGGCAGCGTTTCGCGCGCTATAGGCTTCGACAGCGACAGTCCGGCAAGTACATCCCTGAGCCGCGCCTCGACCGCATGGACGTCGTCGCCGGCATAGAGCGATACTTCGTGGATGTCGCGGTCCTCGTCGACCTCGAGCACCGCAATCGGCAGGCCCTCATCGTCGAACGCCGCACCGAGCGCCGCGAAGATGCGATCAGCCTCGATCTTGCCCGCGGTGAAATACAAACGCGTCTGCGTCATTACCGGATGTGTCAACCTTCCGCCGCCAGCCGTTTGAGCTTGGCGATGGCGGCGTCCGGGCTTTCGCCATAGGCAATAGTGCCGGCGAAATCGCCCTTGGCATTGAGCAGCAGCACCGAAGCGGTGTGGTCCATCGTGTAGTCGCCGTCGTTCGTGTCGACTTTCTTCCAGTAGATGCCGAAGGACTTGGCCATGGCGTGGACCTTATCCGGATCGCCTGATATGCCGAGGATGCGATCGGAGAAATTGCTGACATAGGTGTTCATGATTTCCGGCGTATCGCGCTCCGGGTCGACCGTAACGAAATAGGCACGCAGGTTCTTGCCGTCGTCGCCCATCGTCTTCAGCCAGCCGGCCAACTCGAAAAGCGTGGTCGGGCAGACTTCCGGACAATGCGTGAAGCCGAAGAAGACGACGCTGGGGTGGCCGCGAAACGCGGCTTCGGTGACCGGCGCGCCCTTCTGGTCGACCAGCGTGAACGGTGCTCCGAACGGCTCGCCGCCATAATGTCCGCGGTACCAGTCGAAGGTGAGCCAGCCGATGCCAGCGGCCATCAGGACGAGAATACCGACCAGAATTGAACGCATCATCAATGAAGTCCGTCGTTATTTCCATCGGGCGCCGGGTTGGCGCCGTGAAGGCCCTGGCTTGGCGAACACTCTTAGCGGTTCGGTCGCGCCGACGCAAAGATGTCGCGTTGCCGCAACCGGCAATCCTGTGGGAGGCGATCTGCTTGCAAAGCGCTGCCGTTCGTCCCACCTGAGGTCGGCAAAATTCGAACCGCAGGAGGCCTCTTTGCGAAAACTGATTGGCGGCGCGTTAGCCGCATGCCTGGTCATTGGCGCCGGCGCGGCCGCCGCCGAGGAAGTCGGCAAGGTCGGCGTCGATTGGCTCGGCAACGATATCATCGTCGAGGCGATCAAGGATCCGAAGGTCGAGGGCGTGACCTGCCACGTCTCGTATTTCGACCGTGGCATGATCGACCGCCTGCAGAAAGGCAACTGGTTCGAGGACCCGTCCGATTCCTCGATCTCCTGCCGCCAGACCGGGCCGATCACCATTGGCGACATCGACATGAGCGAGGCCGGCGAGGAGGTGTTCAAGCAAGGCATCAGCCTGATCTGGAAAAAGCAGGTGGTGAACCGCATCTACGACAAGGCCAACGAGACGCTGATCTACCTGTCGCATTCGCGCCAGGTGCAGGATGGCTCGGCAAAAATGTCGGTCACCACCGTGCCGCTCTACGGCCAGAACGTGGTGTGGACCAGCGGCAAGCCGAAATAGAGACTTAAGGTGCTACAGTGTCCTTGGCGCGTCCAAACTGATGCGCGGCGCTGCACTCGGCTTGCGAGACTATGCGCGCGGGCGTAAAGCGCCCGCATGGACCGTCCTGAACACCTTGTCCTGAAAGATCCCGAGCCGCGCATCCATCCGACGGCGGAGCTGAAGGCGTGCAAGCTTGGACGTTATGCGTCGATCGGCGAGCGCGTCATCCTGCGCGAGGTGATGGTCGGCGAGTTTTCCTACTTCGAGCGCCACGCCGAGGCGATCTATACGACGATCGGCAAATTCTGCTCGATCGCCGCCAACAGCCGCATCAATGCGCTGGAGCATCCGGTCGAGCGGCTGACGCAGCACAAAATCAGCTATCGGCCCAACGAGTACTTCCGCTGGCTGGGTGTCGATCAGGCATTCCGCGACCGGCGGCGGGCGAGAGCCGTCAGCATCGGCCACGATGTCTGGATCGGCCATGGCGCCGTGATCATGCCGGGCGTGGCGATCGGCAATGGCGCGATCGTCGGTGCCAACTCGGTGGTGACGCGCGACGTGCCGGCCTATGCAATCGTCGCCGGCGTTCCGGCCACGCCATTGCGGCAGCGCTTCAGCGCGGGAACTGCGGCCCGGATCGAACGTCTTGCCTGGTGGGACTGGCCGGTCGAGAAACTGGCCAGGGCAGTCCCCGACATGCAGGCCTTGCCCATCGAGGCTTTCCTCGACCGCTGGGAAAACGCCGCCCCCTGACTTCGGGGCGTATCTGCAAGCGGTCCGACGGCCTGCGCGATCTGCTCCTCCAACAATGTACCCGCGATCTTCCGCCACGAGGGAACCAGGAGCGGCTGCCAACTGTTTCTGCAGACACAATGAACTCGGCTTCCGTCCGGGTTCGTCGCCCGGCTGTTGAGGGAGTTTGAATGATTGAGAAGCTTTTCACCAGGATCGCCAACAACGTCGCCCATTTTGCCGGCCTGCCGCCGACGTTTGCCGCCTGTTTCCTGATCATCGTCGTCTGGGCGGCAAGCGGGCCGATGTTCGGCTTTTCGGACACCTGGCAGCTCGTCATCAACACCGGCACGACGGTCGTCACCTTCCTGATGGTGTTTCTCATCCAGAACACCCAGAACCGCGATGGCGCCGCGATCCAGGCGAAGCTCGACGAATTGATCCGGGTCAGCACAGCCCAGAACACCTTCATCGGTATCGAACACCTGACTGAGACCGAGGTCGAAGAGATCCGCAAGAAATGCGAACAGGCAGCGAAGCGGCATGATCAGAAGCTTGCCGAGTTGGCAGCCGAGAAAGCCATGGCGAAGAAGCGGAACACGAAGAAGCACGCAGCGGCGTGATATAAAGGTCCGGCGCATACCTGCGAAGATCGGATCCGATTCTTTGCTCTGGTGATCTTCGGTTCGGGATCATGCGCTGCGTGTCATGAATGCCGCGAAAGCATCCTTGTAGTCCGGATGCCAGCGCGACAGAGCAGGACGGTTCTCAATGATGTCGCCGATTGCCCAGGCCATGCGCTTTTCGTCCATGGGCCGGGTCGCCTCGTTATCGGGACACAGGATATAGAAATCGCCACGCAGCAGCGAGGCCAGCATGAAGTCGATGACCTGCTCGCCGGTCCAGGCGCCGGCCGGCTTTTCGGTCGCACCTTCGGTCAGGCCGGTAAAAGTGAACCCGGGAATGAGCAAATGCGCCGCGACATTGGCGCCGGGCTCGTTGCGCAGCGCGTGTGCAAGGCCCTCGGTATAGGTCTTCACGCCAGCCTTGGAGACGTTGTAGGCGAGGTTGCCAGGCGGCGTGGTAATGCCTTGCTTGGAGCCGGTGTTGACGATCAGGCCGGGCTTTCCCGCCGCCAGCATGCGCGGCGCGAAGGCCTCGACGCCATGGACGACGCCCCAGAAATTGATGTCCAGCAGTCGCTTCCAGGCGTCACGGTTCTCCCAGGGCTTGCCGGGGTTGTTGCCGACGCCGGCATTGTTCATCAGCAGCGAGACGTCGCCGAAAGTGCCGGATGTCCGTTCGGCCAGCCGGTCGAGGTCTTCGGCCCTCGAGACATCGGTGGCGACGGCAAGTACGGCGCTCTGCCCGCCGATAGCAGCGACGGCGCGGGCAGCCTCATCAAGGCGTTCGCCGCCGATATCGGCCAGCACGATCTTCATGCCCATCGCCGCCAGCCGTTTGGCGGCGGCAAGGCCGATGCCGCTGGCCGCGCCGGTAATGACGGCGACATTGCCGGAGGCAAGTGCAGGCAGGGCGGTCTGGATCTCGGCGTCGGTGGTCATGATTTTCTCCTGTTCTGGCCGCGGCGAACTTAGCGCGGAAAAAGGCTCGCGCAAGCCGGTCCCGGCATCTTCGGGTTGACCGCATCGGCGGGCGCTGCGCATGCTGATATCGAAAAAGGAGACCTGACGATTGACCGACTGGATCGAGATCCTGAAAGAACAGACCGCCACCGGCGACCAGATGAGCCGCGAGGTACCGCAGATGCTCGCCAATCCCGACATCAGCGAAGCGCAAGTTATGACGCTGTTTTCGGCGCTCGAAAAACAGGCCGAATTCGTCGAAAAGCTGCGTATGGCGCTGGAAAAATTCGGCCATGATTTTTCAGTGATCAAGGCGGCCGAGCGGCTGGAGGAGCGCTACGCCGACCTTGCCGCTTCGGTAGCGGAAAAGCTGAAAGCAATGCGAGGCTAGACGGGGCCTATTTCTCGATCAGCCGCTCGAAGCGTCTGTCCGGCACGAACCAGATCATCGCCACCAGGACATAGATCGAGACACCGATCCAGTGATTGACGAAGGTCAGCGCGATGGCGGAAAGATAGAGGACCAGCGAGATCTTTCCCTTGAGGTCATTGCCCAACGCCCTGGCGAAGAGAGTCTCGTTGCCGTGCAGTCGATGCAGGGCCATGGTGAGGATGTTGAAGCCGATGGCGCAGAGCGCTAGGTCGACGCCATAGACAGCAACCGGCACCGGCGCGAAATGGTTCTCACCCATGAAGGCTGTCGTCGCCGGCATCAGCGATAGCCAGAACAGCAGGTTGAGGTTCGCCCACAGCACGCGGCCGTCGACCCGCTGCACGGTATGGAACATGTTGTGCAAATTGTTCCAGTAGATGCCGACATTGATGAAGGACAGCACATAGCTGAGGAAGATCGGCCAGAGTGGTGCCAGCGCGGAAAAATCCTCGCCATGCGGCACCTTCAATTCCAGCACCATGATGGTGATGATGATGGCGACCACGCCATCGGTGAATGCCTCGACTCGTCCCTTGCCCATGAATCTCCCCTGACAATCCGCTGAAGTTAAAAGAGGATCTCGCTCAGCGCCATCGGCAAAGCTGCCAAACTTGTCAGGAGCAAGCCGGGGAGGGGGAACGGCTGACGCGAAAAAGGCGTTAGGATGTCAGATCCCGAACAGCAAAAGGTCGAAAAAATGACCGCTCACGCTCAAGTCATGACGCGCGATTACGAACTCGGCGGCCGCGCTGCAGCGGCCACCGTGGCCGCTATGATCGCGGCTCTTTTCGCCGGCAGCACGGCGCTGACGCCGCTTTACATCATCTACAAGCAGGTCTTCGGCTTCTCACAGATCACTTTGACGCTGGTCTACGCCGTCTATGTCATCGGCAATCTGGCGGCGCTCTGATGTTGGGGCGTGTGTCCGATGTCATCGGGCGCCGTCCAATGGCATTGGCCGGGATGGCGGTGGCCGTGGTCAGCGCGGTGGTTTTCCTGTTCGCCGAAAATGTCGCCTGGCTCGACATCGCCCGAATTCTGAGCGGACTGGGAATCGGCGTCGGCGCGGGCACCGGCACCGCCTGGCTCGCCGAATTGCTCCCGACCGACGACAAGTCACAGGCGGCGACGATTGCCACCAGCACCAATTTTCTCGGCCTCGGCCTCGGTGCGCTGGGGGCCGGGTTGCTCGCCGAATACGCGCCTTGGCCGCTCAGGCTGACATTCGTCGTCTACCTGGCGATGCTCGCGACTGTAACCCTGCTCGTCTGGCGCACGCGGGAAACCGTTTCGCGGCCGGGGAAACTGGCTGACGTTTCGATGCGGCCGCGGCTTTCCGTACCCGATGACATCCGCGCAAGTTTCGTTGCGCCGGCGGTGACCGGCTTTGGCGCAATGGCGCTGGTCGGCTTTTATGCAGCACTCGCACCGAGCATTTTGGCGCAGCAACTGCAGGTAACCAACCATGCCGAAGCCGGCGCTCTGTTCTTTGAATTGGCGATCGTGACGGCCGCCACCATTGTAGCGACGGCACGTCTTTCGAGCCGAGCCGCGATGTTCGCGGCGCTTGCGCTGATGATCCCAACCGTCGCGATGATTGTTGCGGCGCAGGTCTTCGCCTCGATGACCATAATGATTGCCGGCACCGCCTTGTGCGGCGTGGCGGCAGCGCTCGGCTATCGCGGCGGCTTGCAAGTGGTGAACGAGATCGCGCCGGCGGACCGGCGCGCCGAAGTCGTCTCGGCCTTCTTCATCTGCTGTTTTTGCGGCAACGCGCTGCCGGTCATCGGCATCGGCGTTCTGTCGACGGTGGCAGGTGCGACCGCGGCAAGCGTGGCCTTTGCCGGCATGATTGTCGTCTTTTCCCTGGTCGCTCTCGGGTTTGGCGCGAAATACGCGCGCTGAGCCGACCTTTCAGCCGTTCGGTGTCTCGGGCGAAAGGTGCGCGCGCTGGCGCGGTACGCCGAGGCCGGTATCCGGCGGTTCGCCGGCAGCCGGCCGGCTCTCGATCATGTGCAGGCTGCGCCAGCGGCCGAAGCGATAATAGGCCGCGGCCAGCACGAGCGAGGTTATAGAGCCAGCCGGAAAGCTCCACCACAGAGCTTCCTCGCCGATCACGCTTCGGAAGAAATAGGCGAAGCTGGTGCGCACCAGCAGCACCGAGATCACCAGGATGATCAGCGGCGGCATCACCGCGCCGGTGGCACGCACGGTGGCGAAGAGCACGATGGTGATGCCGAACAGGATGAAGGACCACGACGCGATCTTGTTGATGTGAGTGGCGATGTCGATTGCTGCACTGTCGCTGCCAAGGAAGAGGCTGAGCACCGCGCGATCGAATACGAACAGCAGCGCGACGAGCATCCCGGTGAGCACAAGGTTGAAGCCGACGCCGGAGGTGGCGATGCGTCCAATCCGGTCCCAGCGCCTGGCGCCGACATTTTGCGCCGCCATGGACGACACCGCGGCGCCGATGGCGAGCGCCGGCATCTGGATATAGGTCCAGAGCTGTGCGGCTATGCCGTAGGCAGCCGCGACCTGCGAGCCGTACGAGTTGACCATGCCCATCACCGTCAGCGCCGCGGCCGAAACGACGATCATCTGCAGGCCCATCGGCACGCCCTTGAAGACGACGATGCGCAGCAGCGCCGGGTCCGGCCGCAGCAGAGCGAGATTAGCGCCGGCCAGCCGCAGCGGGTGCTTGCGCGCATAAAGCACGATCAGGATGGCAACCACGCTTACCGTCTGGCCGATCAGCGTCGAGGTGGCCGAGCCGGCGATGCCGAGTTCGGGGAACGGGCCGATGCCGAGGATGAGCAACGGGTTCAAAACGACGTCGAGCATGACGGCCAGCGCCATAAAAAGGAAAGGCGTGCGCGAATCGCCGGCGCCGCGCAGCACCGTCATGACGAAGGACAGCAGGTTCATCATCGGCACGGCGAGGAAGATGATGCGCAGATAGGAGCGCGCCAGCGGCAACGCGTCGGCCGGCGTGCCGAGCGCATCGAGGATCGCATCGACCCAGATCCAGCCGCAGACCGCGAACACCACCGAGACGAGGAAGAAGAAGGTGGCGCTGGTTCCGACGATGCGCCGGGCTTCGGGCAGGTCACGAGCGCCGACGGATTGTGCGACCAGGATGGTCGCCGCCATGCCGATGCCGAAGACGGTGCCGAGGATGAGAAACAGCACGAGGTTGGCATTGGACGTGGCGGTCAGCGCCGCTTCACCGAGGAAACGGCCGACCCACACGGCATTTATCGAGCCGTTGAGCGACTGCAGCACATTGGAGCCGAGCACCGGCAGGGCAAACAGCAACAGGGTGCGCGGGATAGGCCCACTGGTGAGGTCGCCGGTCTGCCGGCGCGGGGGCATGTTGTCGTCCATGGCAGGCAACTCGGCGAAGGCTTGTCTGAGTCCGCAATGATTGCCGATTTAACGGGAGAGGTCGATGCGGCGCTGTAAATTCCGCCTGGCGTGCCTTGATCTAAGCATTTCTCAACCTTCCGGAATCGTATATTGATCCCGCACGCGTGGGGCCGCATTTTCCTGGATCTCATGGGTAGGCCGGGGGGCTCATGTCCGATATTCCGTTGTTTTTTGAGCGCCTGAACCGGCGCGCCTTTCTTGGTGCATCCGCTCTGGGCGCGGCCTCCGTGGCTCTTTCGTCGTGCACTACGACGGACGTGGCGGCGCCGGTGCCCGCGGCACCAAGCGATCCGGCTTTCGGCGATGCCGCAAGCATGTATGCCGCGCGCATGGACGAGGGCTATCAACTGCCGGCAATCCCGGTAGCCAAGGTCGATCCGAAATTCGTGCGTCAAATCGTGGCCGACCCGACTGGAGAAAAACCCGGCACGATCGTCGTCGATACTTCCGAGCACTTCCTCTATCTGGTGCGCGACGGCGGCAAGGCAATTCGCTATGGCGTCAGCCTCGGCAAGGCCGGTTTCGGATGGACCGGCAGCGCCGTGGTACAGGCGAGGAAGAAGTGGCCGGTCTGGACGCCGCCGCCGGAAATGATCCAACGCCGGCCGGAACTGGCGAAATACAAGGACGGCATGCCGCCCGGCCCGCAGAGCCCGCTTGGTGCCCGCGCGCTGTATCTCTTCCGTGACGGCAAGGACACGATGTATAGGCTGCACGGCACGCCGGAGTGGGATTCCATTGGGAAGAACGCTTCCTCCGGCTGTGTGCGCTTCATGAATCAGGACATAATCGACCTCTACAGCCGCGTCGACGGCGTCGCGCCGGTCTTCGTGCGCCCGAACCTGTCGGCCGCCGGGAAGATCGCCGCCGTGTCGAACAGGACGGCCGAGCCGATCGATGCCGGCGTGCCAAAGGACGCGGAGATGTTGAGGTAAGTGCCTTCGACTGGATCGTCAGTCGCAGGTTTTGCAACGCACCAGGACACCGTCCTTGCGCGGGCGAGCCGCAACTGAAGGGCACGACCGCTCAATCGCGCCAGCTCAGGCGGACGCGTTCCGCGCGTCCGCCTGTATGGGTGCCGCTACTTCTTGGCGAGGCCTGGGAGCGTGACCTGATAGACCAGGAACATGGTGTCGACATCGGCGCCATCCTCGGCCTTGTAGGCCGCGCCTACCTGGAAGCCGTCCTGCGTGAGGAAGTCATTGTCATTGGCGACGAACAGGAAATAGTCGTCGGGCAGTGTCGGATCGAGGACGCTCACCACCGACATCGCCTCCCACTTCTCCGAAAGGTTGTTGCGGTCGTTGGGCGCGCCATTGTGCAGCCCGAAGCGGCCGAGCTCGGTCTTGTCGTTGATGTCAATGAGCGGCGTCAGCTTGGCCGGCGTCACCGATGGATCGAGCTCACCCTTGGGCGCCAGCGGCTTGTCCTTGTCGAATTCTGTGCCGGCGACATCGGTTGCCGCAGACAGATCGACGACGCTGATCTCGCGGTGGAGCGAGGTGTCGCCCTTCAGCCCCTGGCCATTGCCGCTGTCGCGCGCCAGCATCAGGAAGGTCTTGTCCGACAGCGCCACGATTTCGCTCTGCGCGGCGATCTTGGTTTTGCCCTTGGCATCGGTGAACACCGGCAGCGGCACGACATATTCATGCGCGAGCTTGAGCTGGCCGGGATCCGAGGCATCGTAGACCAGCGCGCGCGTGTTCTGACGCGTCGAGGCGGAATCGCCGCCATCCTGCCTTGGGGCCGACTGCAGCACGGCAATCAGGAACTTCCCGTCCGGCGTCAGCGCCATGCCTTCGAGGCCCTGGTTGTTCTGACGGCCGGTTTCGGGATCCTTCGGATCCGGGTCTGCCGCGCCAAGTCCCGGATTGTTGGAAGCAAAGTTTGGCGTCCCGTGACGCATCGGGACAAGCGCCGCCGGCGGCTGCGTTGCCGACATCAGACGCCCATCGGCGGAGAAGCGGTAGATGTTCGGACCGTATTCGTCCGAGATGAACATCGTGCCGTCGGGCAGCCGTGCGATCGCTTCGTTATCGAGCGCGAGCTTGCCGTTGCCTTCGGGCAGGATCGGCATGTCGTCGGTCGCGGCACGCACGCCGTTGAGCGGATCGAGGCCGGTTGCGTCGGCGCCCTTGTCGTCGGTCAAAAGCATGGTGTCGGCAAGCGTCGCCTTGAGGCCCGATTGTTCCTGGCCGGTGGCCGGCACTGCACCCGGCGCGATCGGGGCGAACTCGAGGGCAATCGTGTTGAGGCGTGGGCGGTAATCGGTGGTACCGACTACATTGTAGCCGCGGTCCGGCAACAGCCATAACGAGCCCTTGTAGCCATCGGCGCCATGCGTCCAGCCGGCAGCGTCGATCGACATGCCTGAGCCGGAGCCAAACGTCTCGCCGAACTTGTCCTTCTGGCTGGCCGGGATGCGGCCGACACCGACCAGGCCCTTGTTGACGAAGCTGACGCCGCCGACGGTCGCGGCGTTTTCAGCCAAGGCCGGGGTCAAGGCGGTGAACATCGCCAGCGCGACGGCGAGGGACGCGGTTCGGTGCAGGTTTTTCATGGATATCCTCTTTTGAAACAAAGCTGCCGGGATCTGAAAAAGCGCCGCGTCGCATCGAGGATTGCCGCGAAAGCCTTCGGAGAAGCGATCTAGGACGCGAACATGATACTTGCGTGACAGTGCCGCGCTTGCTTGTCCCCGTGGTCGCAACTGGCCTGGGCGAATTCGTCGTCGCCGAGCGAGCAATTAACAACTTTACAAATAATCGTTCTTATGTAAAGTTATGACAATGAAAGGTCCCCAATGACTGCCTATCGTTTCGCCACCCGCCTCAATTCCTTTGCCTCGCGGCCACAGTCCGAGTGGCCCGATCTTGTCGGCAAACCGTCCATGCTGCAAATGGCGGCACGTGCGGCGAAGGTTGCGGAGTTGACCGATCTCGACCTCAACTTCCCCGACCATGTCGATGAAAAGCCTGCGGAAATAGCACGCAAACTCAGCGACTTCGGGCTTTCCATCAATGGTTTCGCCATGCGCTACTACTCCAATCCGGCTTTCAAGCTCGGTGCCTTCACCAATCCAGAGCCTTCCGTTCGCCGCGAAGCCATCGACCTGACCAAGGCCGGCATCGACGCCACCCGCGAGGCGGGCGCCGGCCTGATGACATTGTGGTTGGGGCAGGATGGCTTCGACTACGCCTTCCAGGCTGACTACGCAACAGTTTGGCAACACGAAATCGATGGAATTCGTGAAGTTGCGGCGCATGACCCCGATTGCCAGATCAGCCTGGAATACAAACCCAACGAGCCGCGCTCCTACAGCCTGATGCCAGATGCGGCGACTACATTGCTGGCGATCCGCGAGATCGGCCTGCCAAATCTCGGCGTGACGCTCGATTTCGCCCATGTGCTCTATGCCGACGAGCAGCCGGCCTTTGCCGCAGCACTCGTGGCGCGACACAGCAAGCTGCTCGGCGTGCATCTCAACGACGGCTACGCCAAGCGCGACGACGGCTTGATGGTCGGTGCCGTGCATACGGTTCAGACGATCGAGCTGCTCAGGCAGATCCGCCGCGACGGCTACGCCGGCGCCATCTACTTCGACACGTTTCCCGATATGACCGGGCTCGACCCGATCCACGAATGCGAAGTCAACATCGCGACCGTCAAGCGCATGCTGCGCGTCGTCGATCGGCTGGACGGGGACAACCGCCTGTCAGCCGCCGTCGAACGTCAGGACGCGATCGCCTCGCAGGCCATCATCCAGGAAGCCATGCTCGGGCCGGATAGCTGAAGCTCCGGCGCCATCACCGTTTTCAACCAGGGAGGAAAGACCATGAAATTTCTGCTTGCCACCGCCACCGCTGCCCTGATGGCGCTGTCTATAGGCTCGTCGTTTTCCGCGGACCTCGCGCCGCTCAATTCCGACACCGAGAAGGATCGCATCGACTGGTCGCAGCTCGAGGCCAAGTTCGGGGCCTTCCCCAAGCTGCCCGAGGGCACCAAGGCGGGTGCGGTCTCCAAGACGCTGACCAATGAATACTGGCGCTCGCTGGGAGAGGGCTACAAGTCGTTCGGCGACCGCACCGGCGTGCCCGTGGTCTACCAGGCGGCGCAGAGCGAGGGCGACCAGCTCGGCCAGCTCACCATCGCCGAAGGCCTGGTCACGCAAGGCTACAACGTGCTGCTCGTTTCGCCGCAGACCGACTCCAACCTGCAGCCGATCATGGAACAGGCCAAGGCAGCCAATGTGCCGGTGGTCAACGTCAACGACGCGGTCATCCCGCAGGCTGAGCACTATGTCGGCAATGTCCAGCGCGACAACGGCGTGCGCGTCGCCAAATGGTTCATCAAGAACCGGCCGGATGGCGGCAAGGTCGCCATCGTCGAAGGCCAGGCCGGCGTCTACGCCGCCGTCCAGCGCACCGACGGCTTCAAGACCACCATCACCGAAGCCGGCAAGTTCGACGTCGTCGCCAGCGTCCCCGGTAACTGGGATCGCCAGACCTCCTACGACGCGGCCACCAACATCCTGCAACAGCACCCCGATCTGATCGGCTTCTATGCCAACAATGACGGCATGGCGCTGGGCATCGTCGAGGCGGTCAAGGCTGCCGGGCTGCAGGACAAGGTTGCGGTCTTCGGCACCGACGGGATCTCCGACGCCTATGCCTCGATCCGCGCCGGCGAGCTGACCGGCACCGTCGATTCGTTCCCGGTGCTGACCGGCGAGGTGGCGCTGGAATCTGCGCTGCGGCTGGTGGCCGGGCAGAAGCTGCCGCGCGTCGTCGCCACGCCGCAGGCGCTGATCACCAAGGACAATGCCGACCGTTACTCTGGCGCCGGCGACGCCGTGCGCAAGGCGCTGCTCGAGGACGCGGCAGCGGGCCAGTAGAGCAGGGCCGGCAGGTGCCGGCCTTGGGTCGGCACCTTGCCTGGAGAACCGAAGCAATGTCAGCGCGGCTGCAATTCGAGGGCATTTCCAAAGAGTTTCCGGCTGTGCGGGCGCTGAGCGACGTGTCGTTTTCGGTCGGCGCCGGCGAGATCCATGGCCTGCTCGGTGAAAACGGCGCCGGCAAATCGACGCTGCTGCGCATACTGTCAGGCGTCTACCGACCGACGGCGGGAAGCGTGCTGATCGACGGCAAGCCGGTGACGCTGAACAATCCGGTCGCCGCACGCGCCGCGGGCGTGGCGATGATCCATCAGGAATTACAGCAGGTGCCACGCCTCAGCGTCGCCCAGAACATGTTCCTCGGCCATCCGTTGACGCGCGGCGGCGTCTTCGTCGCACGGCGCGAGCAGGAAAGCCGCGCTGCGGAAGCGCTGGCCGCCATCGACCCGACCATCGATCCGGCAGCCCCGCTTGGCTCGCTGAAGGTGGCGCAGCGGCAGATCGTCGAGATCGCCCGGGCGCTGCTCGACCGCGCCAGGATCGTGGCGATGGACGAGCCGACGTCGAGCCTCACGCCGAGCGAGTTCGAACGGCTGGCGGAAGTCATTGCCGGTCTGGCACGCGACGGTGTCGCCGTCGTCTATGTCTCGCACAAGCTGGACGAGGTGTTCGGCATCTGCGAGCGCGCCACTGTCATGCGCGACGGCGTTGTGGTCGAAACCGTCGATCTCGCGCAGGTGTCGGAAAAGGCCGTCGTTTCGATGATGGTCGGCCGCGAGCTTGCCCAGGAACAACACCGCTCGCATGCTTCCCCCGAGATCAGGCTGAGCGTGCGTGGCCTCGCCTCGGCAACCAAGGTCCGTGACGTTTCGTTCGACCTGCATCACGGCGAGGTGTTGGGCATTGCCGGCCTGGTCGGGTCCGGCCGCACCGAACTGCTGCGGCTGCTGGCCGGCGCCGACCGGGCCTCATCAGGCGCAATAGAGATCGACGGCAAGGCGGTAAAGCTTTCCAGTCCGCGCGACGCCATCGCGGCCGGCATCGGCCTGGTGCCGGAGGAGCGCAAGCGCGAAGGCATCGTGCCGTTGCGGTCGATCTCCAGCAACATGGCGCTGGCCTCGATGGGCGTGTTCGCGCCGCGCGGCGTCATCGATCACAAAAGGCTGAAACGGGTCGCGGCCGAGAAGATGAAGCGGGTCAATCTCAGGCCGTTCCTGCTCGACCGGCCCATCCGCCTGTTCAGCGGCGGCAACCAGCAGAAAGCGATCATCGGCCGCTGGCTGGCGGCGGGAACGCGGATCCTTCTGTTCGACGAGCCGACGCGCGGCATCGATGTCGGCGCCAAGGCGGAGATCTACCACCTGATCGAGGAACTCGCCGCCGAAGGCCATTCGGTAATCGTCGTGTCGTCCGAACTCCCCGAGGTGATCCGGCTCGCCGACCGCGTGCTGGTCATGCGCGACGGCACGGTCGCCGCCGAACTGGGCCGCGCAAGTCTCAGCGAACAGGCGATCGCCGCGTACGCCATACCCCAAACGGAGATTGAGGCCGGCAAGGCGCAAGGCCATCGGGCCGGTGCATAACAGACAGGACCAGCGGATGACCGATATAACCCAACACACAGCAGCGCGCCCAAGGGCAGATTTCCTGCACCGGTTTTCCGTGCGCGACGCCGGCACGCTGATCGGCCTGGTGGTGATCCTCGCCGTCTTCGGGGCGCTGGTCCCCGGCTTCTTTGCCGAGCGCAACCTGATCAACATCCTGCAGCAATCGAGCATCAATGCCTGCCTGGCGTTGGGCATGACGCTGGTCATCATCTCGGGCGGCATCGACCTGTCCGTCGGGCCGACGGCAGCCCTTTCGGCGGTCATCTCGGCCTCGATGCTGGTTGCCGGTGTGCCGTTTCCGCTGGCCATCGCCGCCGGCTTCGCCATCGGCCTCGCCTGCGGACTGCTCAACGGCGTGCTGGTTGCCTATGTCGGGCTGCAGCCCTTCATCGTCACGCTGGGAACGCTCAGCACCTACCGGGCGCTGGCGCTGATCTATACCGGCGGCAATCCGGTGCTTGGCCTGCCTGCCGGCTTCCGTGCTATCTTCAACGGCTCGCTGTTCGGATTGCCGTTGGCGGTCATCATCGTGGCCGTGGTCGCGCTGATTGCCTGGATCATCCTCAAGAAGACGCCGTTTGGCGAATATCTGCTCGCCGTCGGCGGCAATGAGGAGGCGGCCTACATAGCCGGCGTGCCGATCGCCCGCACTAAGATCGCCGCCTATATGATCTCGGGCCTGCTGGCAGCGCTTGCAGCGCAGATCCTGATCGGCCGGCTGGGTGCGGCCGAACCCATTCTGGGCAATCTCTGGGAGCTCGACGCCATAGCAGCGGCGGCGATCGGCGGCGCCTCGCTGATGGGCGGCAAGGGCAGCGTCGTCGGCACCATCCTGGGTGCCGTCATCCTTGGCAGCATGCGCAACGGCCTGACGCTGATGAACGTGCAGTCCTTCTATCAGCTCCTGGCAACTGGCCTTATAATCCTCGCCGCGATGCTTATCGATCGCGTGACGAGGGGACGTGGATGACCTTGACCGGGCTGGACCTGAAAGCAGTAGGACCGCGCATTCGCATGATGATGCCGCATCTGACGCCGCTCGAGGCGAAGGTGGTTGAAACCGTCTTCGGACGGCGCGGCTTCGACGAGACCATACCGCTCAAGCAGATCGCCGAGGAGGCCGGTGTTTCAGAGGCGATGGTGGTCAAGATCGCCAAGAAACTGGGTTTTTCCGGCTATCGCGACTTTCGCACGGCGGTCTATGAATACAGCCGCCTGCCGACCGCCGAGATGCATCAGGAGCTGTCGGTGGACGACAGTTCGGCCGAGATCGTGCAGAAGGTGTTCCGCACCTCTATCCAGGCGCTGGAGGAGACGCTCGCCATCCTCGACATGGACGATTTCGACCGTGCCGCCGATCTGCTTTACCGCGCCAGGAACCGCGATTTCTACGGCGTCGGCGGTTCGGCGCAGATCGCACGCGACGTCTCGCACAAATTCCTGCGCATCGGCATCCGCACCTCTGTCTACGACGATTCGCACATGATGCTGATGTCGGCCTCGCTGCTCGGCGCCGACGACATTGCTGTCGGCTTCTCGCATTCCGGCAACACGAGCGCCGTCATCGACGCCATCCAACTTGCGCGCAAAAGCGGCGCGCGTACGCTGGCCATCACCAACTATGACAACTCGCCATTGGCAGCCGTCGCCGACATCGTGCTTTGCTCGACCGCGCAAGGCTCGCCGTTGATGGGTGAGAACGCAGCGGCCCGCATTGCCCAGCTCAACATTCTCGACGCGCTGTTCGTCGCGGTCGCGCAACGCGACTACCAGGCGGCGGAGCGCAATCTCGGCCGCACCATGTCTGCGGTGACGTCGAAACGGAAAGACAAGGGCACATGACGGCTTCCCCGCCGCTGGTGACCGTATTCGGCAGCCTGCATTACGACATCATGGTCGAAGCCCCCGATCGCCCACGCAAGGGCGAAACGGTCACCGGCCATGCCTGGCATCCGAAATGCGGCGGCAAGGGCGGCAACCAGGCGGTGTCGGCAGCGCGGGCCGGCGTGCGTGCGGCGATGATCGGAGCTGTCGGCGACGATGATTTCGGCCGCGCGCTTCTCGACAATCTTGATCGCAACGGCGTCGACCAGCGCTTCGTGGGAGTGGCTTCGGGCGCCGGCTCGGGCATGAGCGTAGCGATTTTCGACGACAGCGGCGACTATGGCGCGGTGATCGTCTCGGGCAGCAATCTCACTCTCGGCGAAAAGGACATTACTGAGGCGGCCGAGCTGATCGCGCAAACGGCGGTTCTGCTGCTGCAAAACGAGGTACCGGAAGCCGCCAACATTGCCGCGGCGCGAGCGGTGAAGGCGTTTGGCGGCCGCGTCCTCCTCAACGCGGCACCCGCCCGAAACCTCTCCGCCGAGCTGATCGCGCTCACCGACATCGTCGTCGTCAACGCCATCGAGGCGGAGTTCCTGGCCGGCGTTTCGGTCGTCGACACGCTCGAGGGTGCTGCGAAGGCGGCCGGCATGCTCGTCGGTTTCTATCCGGCTGCAATCGTCACGGCCGGCGGCGAGGGCGTTGCGTATTGCGGCCGCGACGGCCAGGCATTCGCCTTGCCGGCGATGCCGGTGGAGGTGGTCAGCACCCACGGTGCCGGTGATGAATTCGTCGGCGCCTTTGCGGCGGGGCTTGCGCGTGGAGAGCCCGTCGAGGCGGCACTTGGCGCCGCCAATGCCGCCGCTGCCTCGCTGGTCGCAACGCCGAAGCGCGGGCGCGGGGGTCTTGATCAATCTGAGCCTGCTCAGTGACCGCCGCGATTCAATCGCTGTCGCGCGCGATCAGTTCCAGTGGCCAGACTTCACGGATGATGCGTGCGCCTTCGGCGCCGGCGTAAGCCGGGATCGATGCCAGCAGCATTTCGGCCAACCGCTCGCCCATCGGCTCGAGCGCCGGGCGGAAGCCGGTCAGCGCCGGCGAAAAATAGCGGCAGAGCGGGGTGTCGACGATGACGATCACCGCAACGTCGTGGCCGGGCCTGATGCCCGCCTCGGCCAGAGCCTTGCAGCCGCCAAGCGCCATCGCGTCGTTGTTGAAGATGATGGCCGTCGGCGGGTCCTTGGAGCGCATGACCTTCGGCGTCACCGCGTAGCCGCCGGCCTCGTTGATGAAGCCGTCGGCGATCAACTCGGGGTCGAATTCGATGCCGTGCCGCCGCAACGCCTTGCGATAGCCGGCGAGGAACAGATAGCCGAAATTGAGGTCGAGCGACGGGCGGATGGCGGCGATGCGGCGATGACCGCGCGCGACGAGACGATCGACCGCGTCAGCCCCGGCTTTTTCGAAATCGAGGTCGAGCGAGGGATAGGCATCGCCGCCGGAGCGGCTGCGGCCGAGCGTCGCGAACGGGAAACCGGCCTGGGTCAGATAGTCGATGCGCTCGTCCTCGCGCCGCGTCCAGGCCAGCACCACCGCATCGGCCCGCCGCGTCTCGACGACACGGCGCAGGCGCTCCTGCTGATAGTCGCCCGGCGCGCCCATCACTACGATCAGGTCAAGGCCGCTTTCGGCGAGCTTGGCCTGCAACCCGGTCAGGAACGGAATGAAGAACGGCTCGCCATATTCCTGGTCGCCCGGATGCGGCTGCAGCATGAAGGCGATCGAATGGGTGGCGCCGCGCCGCAGGCTGCGGCCGGACTGGTTCGGTGAATAGTTCAGCTTCTTGGCCGCATCGAGCACGCGCTGGCGTGTGTCGGCATTGACGTCGGCGCGGCCGTTGAGCGCGCGCGACACCGTGCCGATGGAAATATTCAGGTGACGCGCAAGGTCGTGAATACTGGACGCCAAAGGACAGTTCTCCCCCTTGCTTGGCTAGCACCGGCCGCTCTTCAGGCCAAGCCGGCATCACGTTTTTCGCTATCGGCCAATTGACATTCTACGCCATCGGGTGTGTTCTCGTAAACGTTTACGGAAGAAACGTTTGCGGCCCTGCCGTGAACGCCGTGACGATCGGTCTGGAGGGGCCGAGAGGGAGGAGTGCTGGATGATCAATGTCGTCCTGGTCGGCTGCGGCGCGATGAGCAAGGCCTGGCTCGATGCGGCCAAGCAGATCGACGGGCTCGCCATTGTCGGCCTGGTTGATCTCGACGCCGAAAGGGCGCGGGCAAGGGCGCGCGAATACGAGCTTTCCGGCGCCGTCATCGGAACCGAGCTCGACGCCGTGCTCGACCAGACCAGGCCCGACGCGGTATTCGACGTCGTGGTTCCCGCCGCCCGCCGCGAGGTCGCGCTTTCCGCCTTTGCCCACCATTGCCATCTCTTGACCGAAAAGCCGCTGGCCGACAGCCCGGACAATGCGCGTGCCATTGTCGAGGCGGCCCGCAGCGCCGGCCGCATCCATGCCGTCGTGCAGAACCGCCGCTATGTCGCCAATGTCAGGCGCATCCGGCGCTTTCTCGATTCCGGCGCCATTGGTGCGCCAACCAGCATCCACGCCGATTTCTTCGTTGCGCCGCATTTCGGCGGTTTTCGCGAAGAGATGCGCCATGTGCTGCTGCTCGATATGGCGATCCACACATTCGATGCGGCCCGCTACATGGTGGCCGGCGAACCGGCCGGCGTCTATTGCCAGGAGTGGGAGCCGGCCAACTCCTGGTATCGGCAAGGGTCGTCGGCAGCCGCAAGCTTCGACCTCGGCGGCGGCAAGCTGTTCACCTATGCCGGCAGCTGGTGCGCGGCCGGCTTCCGTACCAGCTGGGACAGTGCATGGCGGATCGTCGCCGAGCGCGGCAGCATTGTCTGGGACGGCGCGGACGGGTTGAAGGCGGAAGTCGTGCGGCCGGTCCGTGAAGGCCTGTTCGACCGCACCGAATCGATAGCCGTGCCGCCGCTCGACCCGGCAGATCGCGTCGGCGGCCATCTCGGCATCATCCAGGATTTCGTCCGCGCCGTCGAGACTGGCACCGCGCCGGAGACGCGCGGCGCCGACAACATCAAGAGCCTGGCCATGGTTTTCGCTGCGATCGAGAGCGCCGAAACCGGGCGCCTGGTCGCTATCGCCTCACAGGAAGGATCATGATGCCAAACCCGCTGCTCGACATCAGGATCGGCACAATGGTGCGGGCCAATCTCGACGACCCGGCTGCCTATGTCAGGCAGATCCTGCCGCTCGGCTTCGAGAGCATCCAGCCGTTCTTCTGGCAGACGCTGGGCGGCAAGGACATTCCGCGGCTGGCGGGCGAGATCCGCGAGGCGATCGGCGATGCCGATGTCGTCGTCTCGTCGATCGGCGTGTTCGGCAATCCGCTGGAGAGCGGCGAAGTCGATCGCGGCGTCCTCCAGGCCTGGGAAACGATCATCGACAACGCGCATCTGTTCGGCACCAACATGGTCAGCGGCTTCACCGGCCGCATCCGCGGCAAGCCGCTGCACGACAGCCTGCCGCGTTTCCGCGAGGTCTGGGGGCCGCTCGCCAAGCGCGCCGCCGACGAGGGCGTCCGCATCGCGTTCGAGAATTGCGCCATGGACGGCAACTGGGCCAGCGGCGACTGGAACATCGCCCACAATCCGGACGCCTGGGAGCTGATGTTCAACGAATTGCCGGACGACAATCTCGGCCTGGAGTGGGAGCCCTGCCACCAGCTGGTCTATCTGATCGATCCGATCCCGCAGATCCGCAAATGGGCGCCGCGTATCTTCCACGTCCACGGTAAGGACGCGACGGTGCGCTGGGACGTGATCCGCGAACACGGCGTGTTCGGTCGCCTGCCGTTCGTGCAGATGCGCACCCCTGGCTTCGGCGATAGCGACTGGACGCGGGTGATCAGCGAGCTGCGGCTGGCCGGCTACAAAGGTGCCATCGACATTGAGGGCTGGCACGACCCGGTCTACCGCGGCGATCTCGAGATCACCGGCCAGGCGCGGGCACTGGATTATCTCCAAAAATGCCGGGGAGGCGCGAGCTATCTGCCGAACCCGGTGTGAGGCTAATGCATGTCGCGCAAAAGTGCCCAGCGGTTTTGCGATAACGACATGCATAAAAACAGGACAAGCCGGCGGGAGGTGCCGGCCAGCGAAAGATTGCGGCGCAATGCCGAAGCGATCGTCAAAACCCCTCGGCTAGCGAGGGAACAAAGGGAGGATAAGTGCATGAGCATTACGATGAGAAGGACAGTTCTGCGCTCGACCGTCGCGGCGGCCGCGATGGCGCTCGCCGCCGCACTCTCGACCTTGCCGGCGCAGGCGCTCGATGCCCAGTGGTGCAAGGATGTCCATATCCGTTTCTTCGTCGGCGGCGCCGAGGGCGATGCCTTCGGCACGATCGTCTATAATGGTGCCAAGCAGGCGGCGGCCGATCTCGGGCCGAAGGTCGACTACATCTTTTCCCAGTGGGATGTCGAGAAGATGGTGCAGCAATTGCGCGAGGCTGTCGCGGTCAAGCCCCAAGGCATCGCCATGATGGGCCACCCCGGCGACGCCGCGATCATGCCGCTGGCCGAACAGGCGCACAAGGACGGCATCAAGATGATGTACCAGAACGTGCCGGTGCCGACGGTCACGGCGGCGTTCGGCGGCGGCTATGTCGGTGCCCAGCAGGAGCAGCAGGGCCGCGCGCTTGGCGCCGAGGCGGTCAAGCTGGCCGGGCTCAAGGCCGGCGACAAGGCAATCATGATCGGCCCGTTCGAGAACGAGAGCCGCGGCGCGCGAGAACGCGGCACTGTCGCTGCCCTCAAGGAAGCGGGCGTCGAGGTCATACAGCTCTCCTCGCCACCGAGCGGCGAATGGGCTTCCGACCCCAATCTGGCCCTTCCGGTGATCACCGCGGCACTGCTCAACAATCCCGACGTCAAGGCGGTTGGCTATCCCGGCGGACAGATGCTGGGCAACGTCCCGACTTACATGCAGGCGGCGGGCAGGAAGCCGGGCGATATCTTCAACTTCGGCTTCGACACCAGCCCGCAGATCGTCGAGGGCTTCAAGGGCGGCTGGGTGCAACTGACGGCCGACCAGCAGCCGTTCCTGCAGGGCTATCTGCCGATCCTCAGCCTCTGCCAGCAGGTTGTGCTGGGTCTCGCACCGATGAATGTCGATACCGGCGCCGGCTTCGTCACGCCGCAGAATTACGAGATCGTCGCCGAGCTCGCCAAGCAGGCGCTGCGCTGACCTCCCAAGCCGCCGGCCGGGATCGAGCCCGGCCGGCGGGACCGCCGGCGAAAAGGCCGGCACGCGACAATCAAGCGAGGATCGCCATGGCCGAACGCATTATCGAACTGCGCGACATCAGCAAGTCCTATGGCCAGGTCTATGCGCTTGGCGGGGTCAATCTCAGCGTCGATCGAGGCGAGGTGGTCGGCCTGATCGGCGATAATGGCGCCGGCAAGTCGACGCTGATCAAGATCCTGTCCGGCGTGGTCAAACCGACTAGCGGCGAGATTCTCGTCCGCGGCAAGCCGGTGACCGGATGGAGCCCTGCGCGCTCGCGCGACGCCGGCATCGAGACGGTGTTCCAGGACCGGGCGCTCGCTGTGCAGCAGACGATCGTGCGCAACATCTTCATGGGCCGCGAGCTCACCGGCTGGCTTGGCTGGCTGAAGGTCAACAAGGAGATCGCGGAGGCGAGCCGGCTGATGCGCGAGATCGGCTTCACCTCGAAAGTGTTCACGCCACAGTCGATCGTCGGCCAGCTCTCGGGCGGCGAACGACAGGGCGTGGCGATCGCGCGGGCCATCTATAAGAAGGCGGAGCTGATAGTCCTCGACGAACCGACGACCGCGCTATCGCTGACCGAGACCGCCAAGGTCTTCCACTTCGTGCGCCAGGTGCGGGCGAGCGGGCGCTCGATCCTGTTCATCGGCCACAACATCCACCACGTCTTCGATATCGCCGATCGCTTCGTGGTGCTGGACCGCGGCAAGGTCGCGCTCACCGCCGACCGCAGCGAGGTCAAATCGGCCGAAGACCTGATCAATTTCATGGAAGACGTCGCCCACCCCAGCGGATTGCCGGGGTTGCACGACGCGGGCGATGCGGGGAGGGCGGCACGATGAGCAAGACCATGGAACCCGATCTGCAGAGCCCCCTCGGCGGCACGCATAATGAGGCCGCCGGGAAAGAGTGGAGACACCCGTCCGACAATTGGCTGCGCGGGTTCATCCTCGACAACCGCGCCGCGCTCGGCACGCTTGCCGTGTTCATCGTCATGATGGCGGTGTTCATGATCGCCAACCCGATCGTGTTCACCACCTGGTATCTCTACAGCTCCGTACTCACCACGCTGCCGGTGGCGCTGTTCGTGGTGGTGCCGCTGGTCTTCGTCGTCACTTGCGGCGAGATCGACCTGTCGTTTCCGGCGACGATGGGCTTTGCCTCCTGGGTGTTTGCGCTGGTCGTGCAGGCTGGCTACGACCCGTTCCTCGGCATCGCCGCCGCAATCGTCACCGGCATGCTGCTCGGCTTCCTGGTCGGCTCGCTGGTCGTCTATGGCGGGCTGTCGTCGCTGATCGCCACGCTCGGCATGAATTTCCTGCTGCGCGGCCTGATCCAGATCATCAACGAGGGCAGGTCAACGGCGCTGACCGGCCTTGCCGACAGCTGGGCCTACAAGATCTTCTCCAGCCAGCTTTACGGCATTCCGGTGCAGATCTTCTGGGCCATCGGCTTCGTCGTGCTGTCGGCGCTGCTTTACAACCGCCATCGCTTCGGTGCCCAGGTCAAGGTGGTCGGCGACAATCCAGACAGCGCCCAGCAGATGGGTATCGACGTCAAGCGCGTGCGCGTAAAAGTGTTCGTCTTCGTCGGCATCGGCGCGGCAATCGCCGGCACGTTCTCGGTGATGATCAACTTCACCTGGTGGCCGACCGCCGGCGACGGCTATCTGCTGCCGGTGCTGGCATCGGTGTTCGTCGGCGGCACCCCGACCTGGGGCGGCATCGGCACTGTTGTCGGCGGCGCGATCGGCGCGGTCACCGTCTCGTTCATCCAGACCGGCGTGGTGGCGGCAGGCCTGAGCGGCTTCTATGTCCAGTTCTTCAACGGCCTGATCATCATCCTGTCGCTGCTCGGCCATAAGTGGAACCAGGCGCGGTATCGCTAGCGCCCGGCGGCCTCACACCCCGGTGACAAACCCGTCCAGCACGCGTTTCTGGCCGGCTTTGTCGAAGTCGATGGTCAGCTTGTTGCCTTCGATGGCCGAGATGTTGCCGTTGCCGAATTTCTGGTGGAAGACGCGGTCGCCGACGCTGAAGGGGGACGGCGTGTCGGCGACGGATTTGGCGACCAGCTCGCCGTCGATTGTGCGGCCCTTGACCGAGGTGCGGCCGGCGCCGTAGCCGGAGTCGGTTTCGCCATAGCCGATGCGCTCGACCTGGTGGCCGGAGCGCGTGCCCCAATTGCGGTCGGTGGCCTCGGTGCGGTTGGCTTGGGCGCGCTGCCAGCCCGGTGTCGCATAGGTGCTGGAGAAAGCGCCGGATTTTTCAGCACCGTTATTGCCGCCAATGTTGTCGAAGCGCGATGCTCCATAGGGGTTCTGCCTGCCTGCCCCTTGGCCGCCGCGACCGGAGGCGAACGAGCCGCCGCCGTAGGAATTGCCGTAACCGCCGTAGCTGTTGCCGCTCTCGGCGACCTCGACATGGGCTTCCGGCAACTCGTCGAGGAAGCGTGACGGGATGGTCGACTGCCAGAGGCCGTGGATGCGGCGGTTGGAGACGAACCAGATGTGCAGGTTCTTCTTGGCGCGGGTCAAGCCGACATAGGCAAGCCGGCGCTCCTCCTCCAGCCCGGAGCGGCCACCCTCGTCGAGCGAGCGCTGGTGCGGAAAAAGACCTTCCTCCCAACCAGGGAGAAAAACGGTCTCGAATTCGAGGCCCTTGGCCGAATGCAGCGTCATGATGTTAACGGCGTCGAGCTCGGCGTTCTGCTCGGCGTCCATGACGAGTGCGACGTGTTCGAGGAAGGAGCGCAGCGATTCGTACTCCTCCATGGAGCGGATCAGTTCTTTTAAGTTCTCGAGCCGGCCGGGCGCTTCAACCGAGCGGTCGTTCTTCCACATGTCGGTGTAGCCGCTCTCCTCGAGAATGGTCTCGGCGAGCTCGGTGTGCGGCGTGGTTTCCAGCGCCTTCTGCCAGCGCTCGAAATTGGCCGATACCTCGCGCAGTGCGGCGCGCGGCTTCGGCTTCAACTCGTCGCTTTCGGCGAGTTTTGCCGCCGCCTCCAGCATCGGGATGCGCAGGGCGCGTGCGGTGTCGTGGATCTGGCGGATGGTGGCCTCGCCAAGGCCGCGCTTCGGCACGTTGACGATGCGCTCGAAGGCGAGGTCGTCGGCGCCTTGCGCGACGACGCGGAAGAAGGCCAGCGCATCGCGGATTTCGAGGCGCTCGTAGAAGCGCGGGCCGCCGATGACGCGGTAGTTGAGGCCGAGCGTGACGAAGCGGTCCTCGAATTCGCGCATCTGGAAGGAGGCGCGGACGAGGATCGCCATGTCGTTGAGATTGTGCTTCTGGCGCTGATAAGCCTCGATGGTCTCGCCGACGGCGCGGGCCTCCTCTTCGGAATCCCAGGCGGCATGGACATGCACCTTCTCGTCGTCCTCGGCGATCTTTTCGGTGAACAGCGTCTTGCCGAAGCGGCCCTCATTGTGGGCGATGAGGTGGGAGGCGGTGCCGAGGATGTGCGCGGTCGAGCGATAGTTGCGCTCCAGCCGGATGATGGTGGCGCCGGGAAAATCCTTGTCGAAGCGCAGGATGTTGTCGACCTCGGCGCCGCGCCAGCCATAGATCGACTGGTCGTCGTCGCCGACGCAGCAGATATTTACGGTGGACAGGCGCGGGCTTCCCTCCCCCTTGAGGGGAGGGTGGCCGGGCGAAGCCCGGTCGGGTGGGGTCCGTGCGGCAGTGCTTGACCTACCGGCGGCAGTGCTCGACGCTCTAGCGGTGCCTTCTGCGGCAACCCCCTCCGCCCGCTTCGCGGGCACCTCCCCCTCAAGGGGGGAGGATTGCGGCCGCTGTGCCAGCAGCCGCAGCCACATGTACTGGGCGGTGTTGGTGTCCTGATATTCGTCGACGAGGATGTAGCGGAAGCGCTTGTGGTATTCCTTCAGCACGTCCGGATTGGCGCGGAAGATGCGGATCGGATGGCACAGGAGATCGCCGAAGTCGCAAGCGTTCAGCGTTTTCAGCCGCTCCTGATAGGCCTTGTAGAGCTCGCGGCCCTTGCCGTTGGCGAAGGCACGGGCATCGCCCTCGGGGATGTCGGCGGGGCCAAGGCCCTTGTTCTTCCAGCCGTCGATCATCTGGGCGAACTGCTTGGCCGGCCAGCGCTTGTCGTCCAGCCCTTCGGCCTGGATAAGCTGCTTGATCAGGCGCACGACATCATCCGTGTCGAGAATGGTGAAGTCGGATTTGAGCCCGGCCAGCTCGGCATGTCTGCGCAGCAGCTTCACTCCAATCGAGTGGAAGGTGCCGAGCCACGGCATGCCCTCGACATTGCCTTCACCGATCAACAGGCCGATGCGCTGCTTCATCTCGCGCGCCGCCTTGTTGGTGAAGGTGACGGCGAGGATCTGCGAGGGGAAAGCCTTGCCGGTGGCAAGGATGTGGGCGATGCGGGTGGTCAGGACGCGCGTTTTGCCGGTGCCGGCGCCGGCCAGCACCAGCACCGGGCCTTCGGTGGTTTCCACCGCCAGCCGCTGCTCGGGGTTGAGGCCGTTGAGATAATCGGGCGCGTTGTTCTGGTTGCTGCGGGCAGCCATGGCGCGCGCGGCAATGCCCGACGGGGCCACGGGCCGCGCGTTCGGTTCGTCAAAAAAGGGCATGTCTTCCGAAAAGCCGGACATCTCCCCCCGAATGTAGTGATTCGGCAGCGAAAGGCCAGAAGTGTCTCCGTTTTGTTCTCTGTCCAGTCGGTGGACTCACAATCTGGATGGGTCTGCTAACCAAAACGCCGGGCTTGCGATGGGCCGGCACCGTAAAACGCCGAGCTTGCTTGACAGTGGAAGCGGGCCGGAGAAAGTTGCGTGGGGGCAGGAACGCAATGCGGGGTTGCCCATGGACGCGTCGCGGAGCGCACCAGTCGAAGGAGCACCGTCTTGGCTGTGGTCATCACCTCCCTGATCCTTTTCCTCATCGGCCTGGCGATTGGCGGCGGCGGCATCTGGCTCGTGACGCTGGGCGGCAGCTGGTACTACGTCATCGTCGGTCTAGCTTTCCTTGTCGCGGCCTGGCTGCTCTACAGGCGCAGATCCACGGCGCTGTGGCTCTACGCGGCGATCGTGCTCGGCACGCTCGCCTGGGCGGTTTGGGAGATCGGCTTCGACTGGTGGGAGCTCGGCCCGCGCGGCGGCATCATCGTGCTTGTCGCGCTATGGCTGTTGACGCCATGGGCGCGGCGCGGGCTTACCGGTCCCGACGGACGCGCACCGCTTATCCTCGCCGTACTGGCATCGCTTGCCGTCGCCGGTTATTCGATGACGACCGATCCAAAGGATATTACGGGTGAACTCAACACCGACAAGGTGACGCCGACGGCCGATCTTGGCGGCAACGTGCCGGCTGGCGAATGGCACTATTACGGTCGCACGCAATACGGCCAGCGCTATTCGCCGCTCGACCAGATCACCGCCGAAAACGTTGCCAATCTGCAGCCGGCCTGGACCTATCGCACCGGCGACGTGAAAGGGCCCGACGACATCGGCGAGACGACCTATCAGGTGACGCCGCTAAAAATCGCCGACACGCTCTACATCTGCACGCCGCATAATTTCGCCATCGCCATCGATGCCGCGAGCGGTAAGGAGAAATGGCGCTTCGATCCGCAGGTCAAGCTCAACAAGGACCGCCAGCACCAGACCTGCCGCGGCGTGGCCTATTATGCCGATGCCAAGGTCGCCGCCGGCCAGCCCTGCGCCACACGCATCTACCTGCCGACATCCGACGCCCGGCTGATCGCGCTCGATGCGGCGAATGGCCAGGTCTGCCCGACTTTCGCCGAAGGCGGCACGCTGAACCTGCTCGCCAACATGCCATATCCGAAGCCGGGCTATTATTATTCGACCTCGGCGCCGCTGATCGTCGCCAACAAGATCATCGTCGGCGGCGCGGTCAACGACAATTATTCGACGCAGGAGCCGTCCGGGGTCATCCGTGCCTACGATGCCGACACCGGCGCGCTGTTGTGGAATTGGGATTCGGGCAATCCCGACCAGACGATGCCGCTGCCGCCGGACCAGACCTACACCAACAACTCACCCAACATGTGGTCGACGGCGAGCGTCGACGAGAAGCTCGGGCTGCTTTATGTGCCGCTCGGCAACAAGACGCCGGACCAACTCGGCGCCGGACGCAGCGCCAATGACGAGAAATTCTCCTCTTCGATCACCGCGCTCGATCTCAACAGCGGACAATTGCGCTGGGTGCGGCAGACGGTGCACCACGATCTCTGGGACATGGACGTGCCGGCGCAGCCGACGCTGGTCGACATCACCACGGAAAGTGGCGTGGTGCCGGCGCTGGTCGGGCCGACCAAGCAGGGCGACCTCTATGTGCTCGACCGGCGCAGCGGCGAGCCGATCGTTCCGGTCAAGGAAGTGCCGGCGCCGGGCGGCGCGATCGAAGGCGACCATACCTCGCCGACGCAGCCGCTCTCGGACCTCAGCTTCAGTCCGAAACCGCTGACCGGCGCCGACATGTGGGGCATTACCATGTTCGACCAGCTGGCCTGCCGGATCGAGCTCCGGAAGTTGCGCTATGAGGGCCGCTACACGCCGCCGTCGCTGCAGGGCTCACTGATCTACCCCGGCAATTTCGGCACCTTCAACTGGGGCGGCGTGGCAGTCGATCCGGTCCGGCAGGTGATGTTCGGCATGCCGACATACCTGGCGTTCATCTCCAAGCTGGTGCCGCGCGCCGACGTGCCGCCGCCCGGCGACACCAAGGGCAGCGAACAGGGCCTGAACCGCAATGACGGTGCGCCTTACGCAGTCATATTGAAGCCGTTCCTGTCGCCGCTCGGCATTCCCTGCCAGGCGCCGCCCTGGGGCTATGTGGCGGGCGCCGACCTTCGGACCGGCAAGATCGTCTACAAGCATCGCAACGGCACCGTCTACGACATGACGCCATTGCCACTGCCATTCAAGGTCGGCGTGCCCGGCATTGGCGGGCCGATGATCACTGCCGGCGGCGTCGCCTTCCTCGGTGCGGCGGTCGACGACTATGTGCGCGCTTATGACCTGACGACCGGCAAACAGCTCTGGCAGGCGCGGCTGCCGGCGGGCGGGCAGTCGACACCGATGACCTACACGGTAGCCGACGGGCGCCAGTTGGTCGTCATCGTTGCCGGCGGCCACGGCTCGGTCGGTACCAAGCCGGGCGACTATGTGATGGCCTATACGCTGCCGAAATAGAGAAGTTCCTTCAGAGCCCGAGATGCCCTTTCAGGTCGGGTACCGATGCAAGTACCTCACTGGTCAGCTGCGGGCCGGCGGCTGTCTCGGCCTGCTGGACCAGCATCGTGCCGGCCTGGCTGATCTGTGCGAGCGTAAGGCCTGATGCCTTGAGTATGGCGACCCCGTTGATCAGCGCGCCGGTCTTTTCGCCGAGAGCGCCACCGAGCGCGCCCTCCAGCGAGGACAGGAGGCCACCACCGGAAGCTGCGCCGGGAGCCATGACATCATATTGCTTGGCCAGGGCGTCGGCTCCCGGGATCTTGGCGAAGAAGCTGGACAGAGTCGTGCCTTCCGCCTCGTGTTCGAGCACCGAGAAAATCGTGCCGGCGATCTTTTCCGTCAAAGCCTGGTTGAGACCGGATTTCTGGGAGACGGTGTTGATGATGTCCTGAACGTCCATGACCTTTCCTCACGCTTTGGTGTTTGCGGGCGGGTGCCGGTTGGCGCGGATTTTGATCAACGATCGTTTGAATGCGGTGAAGGCAGTGAACCGCAGCGCCAGCAAAGCCATAGCGGCGAGGGCGAACCCACTTGCCAGAAGCGGGGAGGGAAAGGTCATGGCATATTCCTTCGTCGTCAATCAGGCATTCTTTTCCCGCCAAATGGCCATTGTCGTTCGCCAAATGGCCCGAGTGAGGCATAGCCCGGTAACTTCTTTTTACATCGTGGTGCGTGCATTTAGCATTGCCACAAAGGACCAAAATTTAACGACAGTGCGGCGCGCGGCATCACGGCCCTCGTGCAGGGACTTATGGCAGCCTCACTCAGCCGTGACTGGACCAGGCAAGCTTCGGCTCTATGTTGCCGCGGGGGGCGAGGAGCAAGCCATGACAACACCTGCCGGACCGACTGCCGCCGAGCCTGTCATTACCCAGGCGATGATCGATGCCTATGACGAATACACCCATCTGACGCTCGACCGGCGGCGCTTCATGGAGCAGTTGACCAGGCTTGCCGGATCGGGTGCGGCAGCTGCCGCGATCGCGCCGCTGCTGGCGGCGAACTCGGCCCAGGCGGCAATCGTGGCGGAAGACGATCCGCGTGTGAAAGGCGAGGACATCAGCTATCCCGGCAGCGCTGGCGAGATGAAGGGCTATCTGGTCAGGCCGGCGGACCAGACCGGTAAGCTTGGCACCGTCATCGTGGTGCACGAGAACAGGGGTCTCAACCCGCATATTCGCGATGTGGCGCGGCGCGTTGCGCTGGAAGGGTTCGTGGCGCTTGCGCCGGACTTCATGACACCGCTCGGCGGCACACCGGACGATGAAAACAGGGCACGTGACCTGTTTTCCCAGCTCGATCCAGCACAGGTCGCCGCCAATGCCGTGGCAACCGTCGCCTACCTCAAAGGCTACAAGGACGGCAACGGCAAGGTCGGCGCTGTCGGCTTCTGCTGGGGCGGCGGCACGGTGAACATGCTGGCCGTCAACGCGCCGGACCTCGCCGCCGCCGTCGCCTATTACGGCATGCAACCACAGGCCGAGGACGTGCCGAAGATCAAGGCCGCGCTCATGCTGCATTATGCCGGGCTCGACACCCGCACCAATGCCGGCATCGATGCCTTCAAGAAGGCACTCGACGCGGCCCATGTCGAATACTCGGTCTATGTCTATGAAGGCGCCAACCATGCCTTCAACAACGAAACGTCGGCGGCCCGCTATGACAAGAAGGCGGCTGACCTCGCCTGGGCCAGGACGATCGCGTTCCTCAAGGAGAAGCTGGCCTGATCAGGTGGGCGCCGGCGCCGGTTTGTGAAGGGCGACGCCGGCCACCACCAGGGCGATGCCAAGGCAGTCGGTGAGGCTCGGCACCTGCCGCAGCACGATGACGCCGATCAACGTTGCGGTGACCGGCAGCAATGACAGCATCAGCGCGAAGCTGGAGCGCGGCAGCCGCGACATCGCAAGCTGGTCGCAAATATAGGGAATGACCGACGAGCAGATGCCGACGCCGACCGCCGCAAGCAGCAGCGGCGGCGCCGAGAAAGCCGGCAGTGCATCGGCGAAACCGATCGGCAGAACGACGAGAAGGGCGACCGCCATGGCGGCACCCAGCCCGGCGATGCCATCGCCGGCGCCGCCGCGCGCGACGCGGTGGCCGAGCACGATGTAGCCAACGAACAGCGTGCCGTTGAGGAAGGCCCAGAACAGGCCGACGGGATCGCTCGACCATTTGACGTCGATCAGCAACAGGGTGCCGGCGATAGCGATTGCGAGGGCGGCGATATTGCGCGGGCTTCTGAGGCCAACAAGCGCAACGCCGATGGTGCCGACGAATTCGATCGCCGCCACCAGCGAGATCGGCAGCCGGTCGAGCGCCAGGTAAAACGAGCAATTCATCACCCCAAGGCAGACGCCGAAAGCCACAAGCAACAACCGCGTCGAGCGATCGGCGCGGGCGAAGACCGCCCATGGCCGGGTCAATGGGGCAAAGACGAGTGCCGCGGTGGCGATGCGCAGCCAAGCCATGCCCAGCACGCCGACATGCGGGAACAGCAGCACCGCCAAGGCCGGTCCGAGATAGTGGAACACGGCGCTGACGCCGAACCAGAGATGCGGCGGCACTGCGTTTGCCAAGATAAAGGCGGGGCCGGCGAGTGCCGGACTTGCTGCGGGGGCTTGCGTCCGATCTTGCATGGGATCAGTATCGCAGGCGATTTTTGCCATTGATATGGATAATTGCCGGGCATTTCGGCCATTTCCTTTCCGAAAGCAAGGAGTATTCCGCTGAAACGCTTTCGAAATGAAAATAGCGATCTGGATCCGGCGGACCTGAAAATTCTGCGCCTGCTGGAAAAGGACGCGCGCACCAGCACCGCCGAATTGGCGCGGTCGGTCGGCCTGTCGGCGCCGAGCGTTGCCGAGCGCATCAAGCGGCTGCAGGAAAGCGGTGTGATCGAGGCCTATACGGTGCGCATCAATCCGGCCGCGCTCGGCATGAAGCTGTCGGCATGGCTGCGGATCAGGCCGGTGCCGGGGCAACTGGCTGTCGTGGCCGAAATCATCCGCGACCTACCGGAAATCGCCCAATGCGACCGGGTCACCGGTGAAGACTGTTTCATCGCGCTGGCGCATGTCGCCTCGGTGGCCGAGCTCGAGCGGGTGATCGACCGGATCATTCCGTTCGCGATGACCAATACGGCGATCATCCAGTCGTCGCCCGTGGTGCCGCGATCGCCGCTGGGGGCGGTGAAGCGCCAGCTGTGACGCTTGGGATCGTTCGTCAGCACATCATCAGAAATGCAAACCGGACGGCCGGTCTGTTTCTTCCCCCACCGTTCAGGCGTGGCCGCGTTTCATCCGCGCCTGCTTCAGGATGGCGCGCCAGCGGATCATGGCGAAAGGGATCGGCTCGTTGTTGTTGGCGATGTGGAAGATCTCGTTGTTGAGGTTCTTCAGCGAGCGCCAGAAATCATAGTCGGTGATGCGTGGATCAGCCGCCAGCCTGTCCGCCTCGACCTTGATGTCGGTTTTCATGCACGTTCCCCGAACCGCTGCTGCTCCGCCGCCCGTATCGCAATTCGATGCGGACGGTTTTCCAACGCCGCGCTGAGTCGTTCAACGTCTCAATTCGGCTTGTTCACGTTAAAACCTCGGTAAGGTTAACGGCGGTTGGGTTGCGGTTCAAGCCGGCTTACGACGAATACCGATCGAGCGGCCGGCGCGCTCCGGCATCGGCAGGGCGGCATGGGCGGCGCGCATCGCTTCCACCCTGGCCAGGACGTCGGCGGGGAAGGGCGCTACCTTCGGGCCAGCCATGTCGACGTGCAGCGACAATGTTTCTGAAGTGGCGGCGAGCCAACCGTCGACATGACGGATTTCCTGATAGGCCCTCAGCCGCTTCTCGTCATGGTCCAGCAGCTGGAACGAAACGGTGACCTTGTGGTCGAGATGCAACTCCTGGACGTAGCAGACATGGACTTCCGCCGTGTAGATGGTCAGCCGTCGTTCTTTCACGTAATCCGGCCCCATCCCCATCATCTCGAAGGCTTCGTCGGAGCAACGATCGAAAAGCACGTTGTAGTAGGCCATGTTGAGATGGCCGTTGTAGTCGATCCAGGCCTCCTCGATGTCCATGGCGCGGGAGACGAAAGGGGCGGGGATGGGCATCGGAAACTTCCTTCTCGTCATGCCGGGATGAGCGTGGACTGGACAGAGCGTGGTTGGTGAGACTACGCATCCGTAGATGCAGAACAAGGGTGGACGCTGGTCCATTCGCGGAGGAATCGATGGCTCTAAGCGACCTCAATCCGGTCGAGCGCAACGAAGAAGGCATTGCCGCCGTACTCGGCATCCTCAAGCAGCGGCTCGGCGAGCGATTCCAGACCGGCCAGGCGATCCGGGCCCAGCACGCGCACACCACGACCTATATTCCGACGCAGGCGCCGGACGGCGTCGCCTTTGCCGAGACGACGGAGGAGGTGCAGGAGATCGTGCGCGCATGCGCGGCGCATCGCGTGCCGGTGATCGCCTTTGGCGTCGGTTCCTCGCTGGAAGGCCACACCAATGCGCCGGGCGGCGGCATCTCGCTCGATACGTCACGCATGAACCGCATCATTGCGGTCAATCCGCAGGACCTCGACTGCACCGTCGAGCCCGGCGTGACGCGCGATGATCTCAACCGGCACCTGCGCGACACCGGCCTGTTCTTTCCGATCGACCCGGGTGCCAACGCCTCGCTCGGCGGCATGGCGGCGACGCGTGCGTCGGGCACCAACGCGGTGCGCTACGGCACGATGCGCGAGAACGTCCTGTCGCTGACGGCGGTGATGGCCGATGGCGAGGCAGTGACGACCGGCAAGCGCGCCAAGAAGAGCTCGGCCGGCTATGATCTGACGCGGCTGCTGATCGGTTCGGAAGGCACGCTTGGCATCATCACCCAGCTGACCTTGAAGCTGCAGGGCATTCCACAGGCGATTTCAGGCGGCGTCTGCCCGTTTCCCAGCCTCGAGGCGGCGTGCAACGCGGTGATCGCGACCATCCAGATGGGCATTCCGGTGGCGCGCATAGAATTGGTCAACGCGCTGCAGATGCGGGCGATGAAGACCTATTCGAAGCTCGACTATCCGGAGAGCCCGTGCCTGTTCGTCGAGTTCCACGGCAGCGATGCCAGCGTCGCCGAACAGGCCGAGACCTTCGGCATGATCGCCGAGGAAAATAGCGGCGGTCCGTTCCTGTGGACCAGCGTCGCCGAAGAGCGGACAAAATTGTGGAAAGCCCGGCACGATGCCTACTGGTCGTCGCTGACGCTACGGCCGGGCGCCAAGGGCCTGTCGACCGATGTCTGCGTGCCGATCTCGCGCTTTGCCGAATGCGTCACCGAGACCGAGGCGGATATCGCCGAGATGGGCCTGATCGCGCCGATCGTCGGCCATGCCGGCGACGGCAATTTCCATGTGTTGGTGCTGATGGACGTGGACGACCCGAAAGAGATCGCGCTGGCGGAAAAATTCGTGGCGCGGCTCAATTTGCGCGCCATCGCCATGGACGGCACCTGCACTGGCGAGCATGGCATAGGGCAAGGCAAGATCGGCTTCCTGCGGCATGAGCTCGGCCATGGCGTCGACATCATGCGCACGGTCAAGCAGGCGCTCGATCCGCTGAACATCATGAACCCGGGGAAGATACTGCCGGGAAAGGACTGACATCAGGCCGCTGCCGCGCCCCGATTTGCCTCTTTATCGACACGCTGATGCGGGTAGAGTGCCACTGACTTTACTATCAACTGTCTAGGAGTTCATGCTCGCACGCCTGTTCGTGATCTTCGGTGGGCTTCTCGTGCTGGTGCTGTGTGCGGCGCTGGTGGTGCCGTACTTTGTCGACTGGACAGGTTACCGTGCCGATTTCGAGCGCGAGGCGAGTGCCGTCCTGGGCCGCAAGGTGACCGTGCGAGGCGATGCGACGGCAAGGCTGTTGCCGTTCCCCTCGGTGACCTTTTCCAACGTCGCCGTTGCCGGTGGCCCTAACGGCCAGCCGGCGATGACCGTCGAAACCTTTTCGATGGATGCAGAACTCGCGCCATTCCTGCGCGGCGAGGTGCTGATCTTCGACATGCGCCTGGTGCGGCCGAAGGCGACGATTGACATCGCCGCCGACGGCACGGTCGACTGGACGATACGGCCGTCCTCGCCCTTCGATCCCGGCCAGATCTCCATCGAGAAGCTGACGGTGACGGAAGGACAGATAGCGCTCAGCCACGCCGCCGGCGGGCGCAGCCATCTTATTTCCGAGATCAACTCGACGATCTCGGCCAAGTCGCTGGCCGGCCCCTGGCGGCTGGACGGCTCGCTGTTGCTGGACGGGTTGCGGACCACGATCGCCGCTTCCACCGGCAAGGCCGAACCGGACGGGCAAATGCGGCTCAGGCTCAAGGCCGATCCGGACGCCTATCCGCTGGTCATCGAGACCGACGGCAATGTGGGCCTCGTCGAGGGCGCCGCCGTCTATTCGGGCCAGTTCAAGATATCGGGCGCAGACCAGACTGCGGCGCGGCAGCTGGGCACCGGCGGCGAGGCGCTGAAAGTCAGCGCCGGCAAACCGGACCCGGGCTTCAGGCTGAACGGCAAGTTTTCGCTCGACCACCAGAAGCTCGGCGTCGACGAATTCCGCTTCGAGACCGGGCCACGCGACAATCCCTACACCGCCGACGGCAAGGCTGCGGTCGACCTTGGGCTGAAGCCGCATTTCTCGATCGAGGCCAATGGCGCGCAGGTGCAGTTCGACGAGGCCGTGGGGGCGGCGGCCGGTGCCGGATTGACGCTGTCCGAGCGGGTGGCGGCGCTGGAGCAGGCGCTGCTCGATCTGCCGAAGCCGACCATACCGGGCACGGTCGAGGTGAAACTGCCGGCGGTGGTGGCAGGCGATACCACCGTTCGCGACGTGCACCTGTCCGCCGAGCCAGCCGAGGGCGGCTGGTCGGTAAAATCGCTGGCCGCCACGCTGCCCGGCCGCGCCAAGCTGGAAGCCACCGGCATGGTCAGCGTCGAGGACCATTTCGGTTTCACCGGATCGCTGCTTCTGGCGGTGGCGCAGCCCTCCGGCTTCGCCGCATGGCTGTCGAAGGACGTCGACGAGGCGATCCGCCGCTTGCCGGCCGCCGGCTTCAAGGCCAAGGTGGATTTGAGCGAGAAGCACCAGGCCTTCAGCGATCTCGAACTCATCCTCGGCAAGGCGAAGTTCTCCGGCCGCATCGATTCCAGCCAGCCCGACGACACAAGGCCATCGGTGCTTATGCAACTGGAAGGTGGCGAACTCGATGTCGATGGGCTCGCCGCCTTCGCCTCGATCTTCGTCAGCGACAAGGGCGCCAACCGCTTTTCCGACCGCGACCTCGATTTCCAGATCAAGGCCGGGCCGGTCAGCGCCGGCGGGTTGACCGCCGATAGCGTCGACACCGCGCTTAGATTGCGCGAGGGGCTGCTTGAGATCGACCGACTGTCGGTCGGCGGACTTGCCGGCGCCTCGATCAGCGCCACCGGCCGGATCAAGGATTTCCCGGCGAGCCCGACCGGCAAGCTCGACGCCTCGGTGGTCGCCGTCGACCTCAAGCCGCTGATCGACGTCGCCGTCCAGCATTATCCCGGCAATGCACTGCTGAAGGGCCTGGCGGAGCGTGCTGCTGCCTATCCCGAGCTGTTCCAGGATGCGCGTATCGATGCGGTCACGAGTGCCGCAGACAATGGCGATGGTACGACTGGACTGGCAATGAGCGCACAGGGCAAGGCCGGTGGCTCGGCCTTTTCGGCGTCGTTATCCGGCAAAGGGGCGCTCGACCGGCCTCTCGAAGCACCGGTGACGCTGACCTTCAACGCAAGGAATGCCGACGCCACGGCGCTGCTGGCGCTTTACGGTTTGCCGGCGCTGCCACTCGGCATGCTCGGCGAGGCGACCACCGAGGTCTCGGCCAAAGGCACGCTTGGCGGCGGCCTGGCGACACGATTCAGCCTAGCCGGCAATGACTTCAAAGCTGGTTTCGACGGGACAATTGCCGACACGCCTCAAGGCGCGGCCGCCAAGGGCAAGGTCAGCCTTGAAACGGCCGACATCGAGCCATGGTTGATGACGACCGGGGTCGGCCTGCCCGGCATGGGCACCGGCATGTCGACGTCGCTTGCAGCCGATGCCGATTACGGCAATGGTCTCCTGGTGCTGAGCGGCCTCAGCGGCGCCGTCAACGAAGCGGCGGTTTCCGGTGACGTAAATATCGACATCAAAGAGGGGCTGCCGCATCTTGCCGGCGCGCTGTCGCTGGACGAGCTGGACCTCGATCCGATGGCGGTGATGCTGTTCGGCGACCAGGCCTTCCTTGTCAATGACAGGACCTGGCCGACGGCACCGTTCAGCCAGAAATCCAGTCTGCCATTTACCGCCGATCTCGATCTGACGGCGGCGTCGCTTGCCGCCGGCCCGCTTGCCACCGCCTATGACGCTGCGTTGTCGCTGCAGCTCGACCAGGAGGGCATCCGCGTGTCTGACCTCAAGGCAAAGTTCCTCGGCGGCGCGTTGAGTGGCCTGTTCGAGCTCAAGAACAATGACGGCACCGGGCTTTTCTCCGGTCAGATGAAACTCGCCGGCGCCGACCTGGCAGCCGTGCTGCCGGAGGCCGGCATCAGCGGAAGCGGCGAGTTCTCGACGGCGCTTTCGACCAGCGGCAAATCGGTCGACGCGATGGTTGCGGCGCTGTCCGGTTCCGGCACGGCAACGCTCAAGGGCATGACTATTGCCGGCTTCAATCCTGATGCCTTTGGCGCATTCATCGCCAAGGCCGATGCGATAGGGCGCGATATCGACGCCTCGAAGACTGCCGGCTTTGTGCCGCAGATCGCCGCGGCGGGCAGTTTTCCGGCGCAGGACACCGATATTGCCTTCACCATCGCCGGCGGCACGCTGAGGGCGCCGCCGGTCAAATTCGAAAGCCCGGGCGCGACGCTGTCCGCTGACATCACCGCCGATCTGAACACCAGCACCGTCGATGCCAAGGGCGAGATCGCCTATCGGCCCGGCGACGAGGCGCTGGTCGGCTCCGAACCGATTTTGAATTTCAGCGTCGACGGGCCGTTTGGCGCCACCAAGCGGCAGTTCGACAGCGAGCCGCTGGCACAGTTCCTGACCCAGCGTGCGCTGGAAAAGGAGCAGCAGCGGGTCGAAGCCATGCAAGCCGCACTGCTCGAGAAACAAAGGCTGCGGCGTGAGGTGCGCTACTACGCTGCGCTGCAAACCGAGCGTGAAAGAGCGGCGGAGGAACTGCGCAGGCAACAGGAAGCAGCGCGGCTGAAGGCCGAGGCCGACGCCAAGGCAAAGGCCGAAGCCGAGGCTCAGGCCCAGGCCGAAGCCGAGGCGAGGGCGCAGGCTGAAGCCAAGGCGAAGGCAGAAGCGGACGCCAAGGCACAGGCGGATGCCGAGGCGAGGGCGCAGGCTGAGGCCAAAGCGAAAGCTGAAGCGGACGCCAAGGCAAAGGCCGAAGCTGAGGCGCAGGCCCAAGCCGAAGCGGAGGCCAGGGCGCAGGCTGAAGCCAAGGCAAAGGCGGATGCAGCGGCGAAAGCCGAAGCCGAGGCCAGGGCGAAAGCCGAGGCGGCTGCAAAGGCCGCAGCGGATGCCGAAGCCAAAGCCAAGGCGGCGCAACAGGCTGCCGAGGAAGCAGCGCAGGCCGAAGAACAGCAACGCCAGAGGGCGGAAGAGGCGTTGCGGATCGCCTCGGAAGAGAAGGCAAGGCTCGACGCCGAACGCAAGGCCGCGGCGGAGCGCGCGGAACGGGAGCCACCGGCCGCAAACAACGTGCCACCGCCAGTGCAGCCCCCGCCAAAGCTCAAGCTCGATCCCTCGTCGATCGACGATCTGCTGAAATCGCTGAATGGCGGGTGACGGCGCATCCCTTATGTGTCGCCTCCAGCAAGCAAGCGCTTCAGCATCGGCTCGATCCGCCCGAGTTCGTCGAGATGAGCGGCTGACAGATCGGCGAGACTGTCGTCGGCGCGCTGGGTCAGCCGCAGCAGCACGCGGCGGTGGTCCTCCTCGTCGTGGTCCCTCGCGACCAGCCCGGCTTCGCAAATACGGTTGACCAATTCCACTGCGCTGTGATGGCGGATGCGCAGGCGCTCCGCGAGGTCGCCAATGGTCACTGGCCCTCCGCCGGGAAACCCTTTGATTGCAAGCAGGGCCTGATGCTGGCGTGGTGTCACCAACATCGCTCGTGCCCGCCATCCTCGGTGGCACGGCCGGCGACCCATCCGCAAGTCGGCACGCCGCCAGAAAGCAGGGTCTGCAAATGAAGTCCGATCACGCCAACCCCAGCCATCTGCGCGATTTTACCACCGATGCCCGGGTGCTGCTCATTGCCGGCATAGCGGTGGTGGTTGCGACGGCGGGGTTGTTTGCCGGCATTGCCCTCTTGAAGCTGATCCGGCTTGCCACGAACATCGCCTATTTTGGCCAGTTCACGCTCGCCGACCTGAAACTGCAGGATACGCCGCTTGGCAGGCCGAAGAACGCGACCGTTCGGCTTTGCTGGGCTTCCGTATCCGGCGCAGGAAACAGGATAGCGTTGCCTGAAGGCTACAACTTGCCGCGCTTGGCCCAATCCAGCACATAGAGCCGGAGCGCCGAGGAGAGATTGGCATCCCGCGGGCGGCTCTCGTCGATTTCGGCGACAAGGGCGGCGAGCGTCAGTTTTCGCACGGCCGCGATGGCGACCAGGTCGTCGTAAAAAGGCTTTTCGAGCGAATAGCTGGTGCGGTGGCCGCGAATGGTGACCGAGCGCTTTTCCACCGGGCTCACGAGACGATCCTACTCACACTTCAAGCATCGGATTTGTCCGAATCGCCCGAATTTTCGCGGCGATGGCCGGCGACGAATTTATCGGCCTTGTCGGCGATCAGGCGGTCGCGATCCCGGCTGGGTTTGGAACGGCCATGCAGCGCCCGGTTCTGTTCGGCCAGGCGCTCCTTCTCGGCTCGCGCCTTCCGCTTGCGTGCCTGACGGAGATTGACGATCTCGGCCATGTCACGCCGCCCGTCGGGTCACTTCTTGCGGAAGGCGTCAAGCGACACCACGTCGGCGCCCTTGGCGCCGGCGTCGGCCGCGGCAGGCTTCTTTTCCGCCTCGGCGGTTTTCTTCTTCGTCTCGGGCTTTTTCTCGGCGACGATGGCCAGCGGTTCGGGAGCAGGCTTGGCCTTTGTCTCCTGTTCCGCCGGGGTATCGGTCTTGACGTCGAATTCGAGCTCGAAGTTGACGGACGGGTCGTAAAAGCCGCGTACTGCCGAGAACGGGATTTCCAGTTTCTCCGGCACGTCGGAAAACGACAGCCCGACCTCAAAGCCGGTGTCGCTCACCTTCAGGTCCCAATACTGGAACTGGATGACGATGGTCATCTGTTCGGGATAGCGCTCGCGCAGCCGCGACGACACGCGCACGCCCGGCGCGCCGGTGAGAAAGGTGATGAAGAAATGATGGTTGCCCGGGAGACCGGTGCGCGCGACTTCGGCCAGGACCTTGCGCATGACGCCGCGCAACGCCTCCTGGGCCAGAATGTCGTAGCGGATGTGGTCGTCGGCCATGTGGCTGTCGGGTTCCGTTGAATCGTCCTGATAGCTGTAATCAAGCTTGAGCGCGGCGTAAACCGGATATAGATCGCCGGCGTGCGGAAGCGAAGCCCATTGGCGACGATTTGATCGTCAAACAGCTTTGATCGTCAAGCGCTGGCGAGCGCGCCCTGTTTGCTCGCCCGGGCCATAGGCTGCCGCTTGCCGAAGGCGCGCAGGAAGGTGCGCACGCCATTTGTCGCCGATTGCACCACCTCGTCCTCGGTCGGTGTACCGCCGAGCATGAATGTCGTCTGCAACTCGGCATTGGCAAGCGCCATGAACTGGCGCGCTGCGACATCGGGATCGTCGATATCAAGGAAGCCGGCATGAGCGAGGCGGGCGAAGCGGGCGGCGATCGCCGGCCATGTCCTGCCCGGTCCTTCTTCGCGCCATTCGGCGAACAACTCGGGATAGCGCCCGCCCTCGGTCTGGATCAGCTTGCGCAGGAATTTGCCGTCGCGGTTGCAGATGCAGTTGTGGTTCATCCGCACAGCAAAGGCGATGAGGTCGGCCTCGAGATCCTTCGGCTGATCGGGAAAAGTGGAAATCGTGGCAAAGATGGCGGCATTGCAACGTTCGGTGAGGTCGCGGACGATGGCAACGAAGAGTTTCTCCTTGTCGCCGTGATGATTGTAGATGGTCTGGCGGGAGACGCCGGCCTCGGCGGCAATCATGTCGATATTGGCACCGGCAAAGCTTTCGCGGCAGAAGACCGAGGCGGCGGCATCGACAATCGACATGCGCTTGGCCTCGTGGCCTCGCGGCGGGAAAATGTCAGGAGAGACGTTGGCCTTCATGCAAAACTATATAGAGGTGGTTGACGAATTAGACAAGCCTGTCTAAATTTGTGGACTTGCACGAAGGGGGTTTCGTTCCGCAGAAGAGTCGGAACTCCACGGGATGGAACGTCCTAGGGTTACACGCCGGTCCTCGGCGGCAACCAGAATTCGAAAGAGCCTGCTATCATGAACGCCAAATTCCTCCGCATTGCGGTCGTGCTCGGCCTATTGTCCGCGATCGGCCCGTTTGCCATCGACATGTATCTTCCGGCCCTGCCTTCAATCGGAGAGGATCTGCATGCCGGCACTGCTGCGGTGCAGATGAGCCTGCTGATCTTCTTTCTTTCCATGGGCTTCGGCCAGATCGTCGTCGGACCGATCTCCGACATGGTCGGCCGCAAGCTGCCACTCTACGGCGGCCTGGCGCTGTTCATGGTCGGCGGCGTCGGCTCGGCGCTGGCTCCCTCGATCGAATGGCTGATCGCCTTCCGCTTCCTGCAAGGGCTCGGCGCCAGCGCCGGCATGGCCGTGCCGCGCGCGATCGTGCGCGATCTGCATACCGGCACCGAGGCCGCCAAGCTGATGTCGCTGCTGATGCTTGTGTTTTCGGTGTCGCCGATCCTGGCACCGCTGACCGGTAGCCAGATCATCGAGAATTTCGGCTGGCGCGCCGTGTTCTGGACGGTGACGGGCGCGGCCGTGCTCGCCACCATCCTGCTGGCGACCTCGCTCAAGGAGACACGGCCGGTCGAGGAGCGCGCCGGGTCGTCCTTCGGGACGGCACTTTCCGGCTACCGCTTCCTGATGGGCGACCGCAACTTCCTTGGCCTGACGGCTATCGCCGGCTTCGGCATTGCGAGCTTCTTCGTCTATCTGTCGAGCTCGTCCTTCATCCTGATCGACCATTATGGCCTGTCGCCTTCGGTTTACAGCGTGTTCTTCTCGATCAATGCGGTTGCCTTCATCGGCATGTCGCAGCTGACCGGGTTGCTATCGGAGCGGTTCGGGCTGCAGCGCGTGGTGCGCGTCGCGGTGACCGGCTATGCGACGACGATGGTGGTGCTGTTCGCGGTGATGGCATCGGGTGTCGACCGGCTCGACGTGATGGCGGCGCTGCTGTTCATCGGCTACGGCTTTCTCGGCCTGGTCATCCCGACGACGTCGGTGCTGGCCATGGAAGAGCATGGCGAGATCGCCGGTACCGCGTCGGCGCTGATGGGCACGCTGCACTTCGCCATCGGCGCGGTCGCCATGGGCGTCGCCGGCGTGTTTTTCGACGGCACGCCGCTGCCGATGGTGGCGGGCATCACGCTCTGCGCGGCGATCTCCTTCACACTGGCCAAAATAACGCTCGGCCGCAGCCGGGACGTCGCGGAAGCGCCGGCGGAGTAAACTTCGCTTATCGAGACAAAAAGGCCGGGCGATGTTCCCGGCCTTTTCACGTTTGCGGTCCCGGTTCAAAGCAGCCTATGCCTATATGACGGGTTCAGGACATGCAGCTTCGACATCTCAAAACCTTCGTGGCGGTCGCCACCACCTTGAACATCACACGCGCCTCCGAGCGGGTTCATCTTGCCCAATCGAGCGTGACCGAACAGATCCAGGCGCTGGAAAGCGATCTAGGCACGTCGCTGTTCGACAGATCACGGCGTGGCTTGAAGCTGACGGCGGCGGGACAACGCCTGCTGGACTATGCAAACGATCTCCTCGACCTCGCGGACGAAGCCCGTTCCGCAGTCGCCGACGCGAGCGGCACGGTTGCCGGTCGCCTGACTGTCGGCGGCCTGGAGACGCTTTGCTCGACACGCTTGCCAGCTGTGCTGGCGGAATTCCATCGGCGCCATCCCGATGTGGAACTGAACCTCAGGGCGGACGATAGCAGTGGGTTGCGTGCCGGCGTGACAAGCGGGGCGCTGGACGTATCTTTCCATTTCGGAGCCGTCCCGGCGGCGCCGCCGGAGCTGCGAAGCGAGCAAGTGGCATTAGAAGAGCTCGTCACCATAATGCCGGCAAATCACCGGTTGGCCGGATATTCTGCCATAACGCCCGACGATCTGGCCGACGAGGCCTTCCTCGTCACCCAGCCCGGTTGCGTCTATAGGCGGATGTTCGACGAAACGTTTGCCGCAACATTGCCTGACCGTCCAAAACTCGTCGGCGAGTTCGCCAGCATGGGCGCGATACGGAGCCTTGTTGAAGGCGGTCTTGGATGCGCGCTGGTCCCGCGTCTCGTGGCTTCCGCGGCTGACGCCAATATCGTCGTGCTGCCCTGGGTCGGAAGCAGCCCGGTGACGCCGGTCACCATGGTATGGCGCCACCGCCGCATTCAAGCGCCGGTGCTGCGGCTGTTCCTTGCAATGGTCCGCGAAATTTTGGCCATCGCTAGACCAGTCGCTGGCCACCATCGACATGAAGCACGGTTCCGGTGATGAAGCCGTTGTGCATGAGGGACGTGATGGCTTGGGCAATGTCGGCTGCCTGGCCGATCCGGCCGACGAGCAGACGCTTTGCCATGGCGTCCAGCGCGGCTGTCTTTCCGCTGCCGACGACGGCATCCCAAATCGGCGTGTCGACCCAGCCGGGCGAAACGACGTTGACGCGGATCGGCGCCAGTTCGACGGCAAGCGCGTAGGCGAGTGAGCCAAGTGCCCCATTAACGGCTGCCACCACCGAGCCTTTCGCCGCCGGACGATAGGCGGCGATGCCCGAGGTCAGCGTGATCGATCCCCCGGGCGTCAGACGAGGCGCGCCATGTTTGGCAAGAAGAAGCGGTCCGACGACTTTGGAATCCATCACTTTCCGCGCCACCGAGATATCCATCTCGGGAAGCAACACATAGACGCCGGTAACGTCGGCGGCGGTCGAGACGATGTGGTCGAGCGTGCCGACATCCTGGAACAGGCGCTGGACCTCGTCCTCGCTTGTGACGTCGGCTGCGATCGTCCTCAGCCTTTCCGGGTGAGGCAAGCGCTGCCGTGCGGCCGACAACCGGTCCTCGGAGCGGCCGACGATCGTAACCTCGGCGCCGGCGGCAAGCTGCTGTTCGGCAAGCGACAGCCCCATACCGGAACTGCCGCCAACGATCAGGATGCGTTCGTGTTTTGGTGTGGTTTCCTGGTTCATCTTATCTCTCCATGAGGCAGCTCGCCGGGCATGACCACACGCGGCGAGAAACTGAGGCCTTGTCCCGCAAAGGCGTGGAAGAAGGGAAACGGGAAGAAACGAATACTGCCATCGGAGGTTCCGATGATGGGAGGCCCTTGGGCTTTCGCCTCAGCCTGAGACGCCTCAGCCTGAGACGTTGACGATGCGCGATTTTCTGTGTAGCAGCGATCATCATGAAGATCGCAATGGTTCTTGCAGTGGTAGGAAAGCGCACGGGCAGGATGGTGTAACCATCCGGCGACAGCCACCCGTGCGCGACAAACAGGCTCCCGACGGGGCCTTTTTTTATGCCCGAAATTCTTCTTACGCCCGATTTCGGCGACGCCCCGTCAACCCATCCTCATCACGCTACGGGACAGAACCATGACAAGCGATAATTCCATTCAGCATACGAGCAACCGCATGACAGGAGCGGAGATCGTTCTCCGCGCACTCAAAGACAATGGTGTGGAGCATATTTTCGGCTATCCCGGCGCGGCCATATTGCCGATCTACGACGAGATATTCCAGCAGGACGACATCAAGCATATCCTCGTGCGCCACGAACAGGGCGCCGGCCATGCCGCTGAGGGTTATGCCCGGTCCACGGGCAAGGTCGGCGTGATGCTGGTCACATCAGGCCCAGGCACGACGAATGCCGTGACGCCCCTGCAGGACGCGCTGATGGATTCAGTACCGATCGTCTGTCTGTCCGGACAAGTGCCGACAACATTGATCGGCTCCGATGCCTTTCAGGAATGTGACACGATTGGCATCACGCGATCCTGCACCAAGCACAACTCTTTGGTCAAAGACGTCAATGACTTGGCGTCAGCAATCCATAGGGCGTTCCACATCGCCCGGTCGGGGCGACCGGGGCCTGTTCTCGTCGACATGCCAAAGGACGTTCTGTTTGCGTCCGGCGTGTACACGCCGCCATCAGACGTTGTCGCGCTGAAGAACTATCGACCGAAGCTGCAGGGCGATATCGGCAAGATCGGCCAGGCGATAGAATTGATGGCCAATGCCAGCCGTCCCGTTATTTATGCCGGCGGCGGCATCGTCAATTCCGGCCCGGAAGCATCGAGATTGCTGCGGGAGTTGGTTCAACTGACCGACTTTCCGATCACCTCGACGCTTATGGGCCTTGGGGCTTACCCCGCCTCCGGCAAGAACTGGCTCAAAATGGTCGGTCTGCATGGTTCCTATGAGGCGAACATGGCGATGCACGATTGCGACGTCATGATCTGTGTCGGCGCGCGCTTCGATGACCGCGTGACCTCGCGTGTGGACGCTTTTTCGCCGAACTCCAGCAAGATCCATATCGATATAGATCCGTCCTCGATCAACAAGAACGTCCACGTCGATATCGGCATACAAGGCGATGTCGGCAATGTTCTGGATGACATGGTTCGTCTATGGCGCGCATTGCCTCAGAAACCGGATGGAGGCCGCCTCCAGGACTGGTGGAGAAGGATCGTCGGCTGGCGCGCACGCAATTCATTCTCTTACGAGATGAACAAGGATGTGATCATGCCGCAATATGCGGTGCAGCGTCTCTACGCGCTGACGAAGGATCGCGACACATACATCACCACTGAAGTGGGCCAGCATCAGATGTGGGCGGCCCAATTCTACGGCTTGGAAAAGCCGAACCGCTGGATGAGTTCGGGCGGCCTCGGGACGATGGGCTACGGCCTGCCGGCGGCGCTGGGCGTGCAGATCGCACATCCGGACAGCCTCGTCATCGATATCGCCGGCGACGCATCGGTTCAGATGACCATGAAAGAGATGTCGACGGCAGTCCAGTACGACGCGCCGATCAAGGTCTTCATCCTGAACAACGGATATATGGGCATGGTTCGCCAGTGGCAGCAAATTCTCCACGGCAACCGCCTCGCGCATTCCTATTCCGAGGCTTTGCCCGATTTTGTCAAATTGGCCGAGGCGTTCGGAGCGGTCGGCCTGCGCTGCGACAAACCAGCCGACCTTGATGATGCGATCCAGGAAATGATCGATGTGGACCGGCCGGTGCTCCTTGACTGCCGTGTTGCCAAGCTCGCCAATTGTTTTCCGATGATCAGGACGGGCAGGGCGCACAATGAGATGTCACATGAGGCTGCCGACGAGACCTTTGGCAGCGCGATCGAAACGATCAGCCAGGGACTGGTATGAACGCAGCGGCGCCAGGGCGTATCAGGGCGTAAAAAGCCCAGGCCCGCAGCTGCACATATCGGGCGAGCCTGCGGCTGCGCATATCAAAAAGGGGGAGAAATGGAGGTTTCTGTTGCCAGGTACCTCCGAACCCCGCCTAGAAGTGCGAACCACTAGGGCTTGAATTGAAGCTATCGCACCGCTTACGCGGCGAGACGTGCTTCCGCATAGTTGTCGTTGGCAACTATAAGTTTAGCCCGATAACGGTGGTACAATGCCGGGCAAAAGTACGATCTTTACACCTTCGTCGATCCTATTTCGCCCCCAGCAAAAGCCGCTCCTGAGCAGCGGTTTTTGGTGGAGGCGCCGGGTACCGCCCCCGGGTCCGAACGGCTTATTTCATCGCCTGTTTATCGCCATAGTCGGTCGAGCCGACGAAGCGAATATAGGGACTGGCGGTGGAAAATGAAAGGCCGGAATGCCACTTTCGTCCGTGCCAAAGTGGATCATGAAGGGTTGACTTGCAGCCGGTCTCAACCGAAGCTTTGTGGCGGTGAGGAGACCTAGCGCATACTTGCGGCAGCGCGCCACAATCCTCATCGACCGGATCCCGTGGCGCCGACGAGGGGAAATTCGATGGCCGATTATCTCGCAGACGTAAAGAAGTATGATGCGGCGGCGGATGCCGACGCGGTCGCCAAGATCGTCAAGCATCTGGGCATCGCGCTCAGGAACCGCGATTCCTCGCTGGTGTCCTGCACCGACCCGGAGGAACTGAAGCGCGTCAGGAACAGCTGGGTCGCCGGCAAGCTCGGCGTCACCGACGGTGCCAAGGCGGATGCGGCTATCGAAAAGACCTGCAAGGCTATGGCGGCCGACAACAGCAAGAGCCGGGTGACATTCTATTACCTCGTCGCCAAGGATCTGGGCATGCTCGGCTCGCTCTGAGCAACCTCGCCGCCGGTGCTGGTGAGGCTTCTGCTGGAATCGTCTCGCTTTGCTGTGTTCGGCCGACGGTCATTCGGCTATGATGGCTGACAACCCGAATCGGACCGGAGCCGATGCGCCAGTATCTCGACCTTCTGAAGCATGTGCTGGAAAACGGCGCCGATCGCGGCGACCGCACGGGCACCGGAACGCGCTCGGTATTCGGCTATCAGATGCGCTTCGACCTGGCCCGCGGCTTTCCGGTCACCACCACCAAGAAGCTGCACCTGAAGTCGATCATCCACGAACTTTTGTGGTTCCTGGCCGGCGACACCAACATCAAATATCTCAACGATCACGGCGTCTCGATCTGGGATGAGTGGGCCGACGAGAACGGCGATCTCGGCCCGGTCTATGGCAAACAATGGCGGTCGTGGCCGGACGGCCATGGCGGCGCCATCGACCAGATTGCGAATCTTCTGAAGGAGATACGCAAAAATCCTAATTCGCGGCGGCTGATCGTTTCGGCGTGGAACCCGGCCGAGGTGGAGGCCATGGCCTTGCCGCCCTGCCACTGCCTGTTCCAGTTCTATGTATCGGAAGGCAAGCTTTCCTGCCAGCTCTACCAGCGTTCGGGCGATATCTTTCTCGGTGTGCCGTTCAACATCGCTTCCTATGCGTTGCTGACGCTTATGGTGGCGCAGGTGACCGGATTGAAACCCGGCGATTTCATCCACACGCTCGGCGACGCGCATCTTTACTCGAACCATTTCGAGCAGGCGCGCGAACAATTGCGGCGCACGCCCAAGGCGTTGCCGACGCTGTGGATCAATCCCGAGGTGAAGGATCTCTTTGCCTTCCGCTTCGAGGATTTCCGGCTCGAGAACTATTTCGCCGACGCGACGATCAAGGCACCGATCGCAGTCTAGCACCATAGCCGACCGTGCATATCGACATTGCCTACTGCGGCTACGCCCTCGGGCGTTGTCAGCATCCATCTTTATTGGCCGACGTCGACTTGACGCGCAATCCCTGGCCGCTGATTTTCATGTGAATATTTCCTTCGGCCTCGGTGCCGCTGTATCCAACGTAGATTATCGCAGGCCGGGAAAACCTCAGCTCAGAATGCCGTAGGCGGTAAAGAGCCTTTCCTTGTTATGTTCACATGGATATATCGATGGACGGCTTCGGGCGTTCCGAGACGAGGAGAGTTTCATGCTGGCGCGCAAAGGTTCGACGACGATTGCCATCGCGGGTCTCGCCGCCATCCTGATGGCCGCGGTGCCGGCGGCCCATGCCGATGACAAGGTGGTCGTGTTTGCCGCGGCGAGCCTGAAGGATGGGCTCGATGCCGTCAACAAGGCCTGCGAGGCCGATGTCGGCGAGGCGGCGACCATTTCCTACGCGGCGAGCTCGGCGCTGGCCAGGCAGATTGAAAGCGGCGCACCAGCAGACCTGTTCATCTCGGCCGATCTCGACTGGATGAAATATCTTGCCGACAGGAAGCTGACCAAGCCCGAAACCGAAGTGAAACTGCTCGGTAACCAGATCGTGCTGGTTGCGCCACGGGATTCCAAGGTTGAAACCAGGATCGAAAAGGGTTTCGATCTTGCCAAGCTCGTCGGTGACGGCAAACTTGCCATGGGCGATGTCAAAGCTGTGCCGGCAGGCAAATACGGCAAGGCAGCCCTCGAATCGCTCGGTGCCTGGTCTTCGGTCGAAGGCAAGGTGGCGCAGGCCGAGAATGTCCGCGCCGCCCTAAAGCTGGTGTCGACCGGCGAGGCAGCACTCGGCATCGTCTACGCCACGGATGCGCATGCGGAGCCTGGCGTGAAGGTGGTCGGCACTTTCCCCGCGGGTACCCATCCGCCGATCATCTATCCAGTCGCCCAGCTTGCGGATTCGAAGAGCAGGGATACCCCTGCATTCCTGAAATGCCTGCAATCCGCCAAGGCTGGCGAACTCTTCAAGGCGCAAGGTTTTACAATCCTCGCGCCGAGCAACTGACGTACGGCACCGCACATGAACTGGCTGCTGGATCTCGCTCCCGACGAATGGAATGCGGTCCAGCTGTCGATCAAGGTGGCGACCGTGGCGATGATTGCCAGCCTGCCGCCAGGCATCCTGATCGCTCTTGTGCTTGCCCGCGGCCAGTTCTGGGGCAAGACGCTGCTCAATGGTCTGGTGCATCTGCCGCTGATCGTGCCGCCGGTGGTGACCGGCTATTTGCTGCTGTTGACTTTCGGCAAGCGTGGTCCGGCCGGCGCTTTCCTGGCCGAACATTTCGGGATCGTTTTTTCCTTCCGCTGGACTGGCGGCGCGCTCGCCTGCGGCGTGATGGGCTTTCCGCTGATGGTGCGGGCCATCCGGCTGTCGATCGAGGCCGTCGACCGCAAAATCGAGGCGGCCGCCGGCACGCTCGGCGCCAATCCGCTATGGGTATTCGGCACGATCACGCTGCCGCTGATCCTGCCCGGGCTGATCGCCGGTGCGATCCTCTCCTTCGCCAAGGCGATGGGCGAATTCGGCGCGACGATCACCTTTGTCTCCAACATTCCGAACGAGACGCAGACGCTACCGTCGGCGATCTACACTTTCACGCAGGTTCCCGGCGGCGACGCCGGCGCGCTCAGGCTGACGCTGATCTCGATCGTCATCTCGATGGCGGCACTTGTTGCCTCGGAAGTGCTGGCGCGGCGTGTCGGCCGGCGGATGGACATCGAATGACGGTTCAGGTCGACATCAGCCACCGGCTTGGCGATTTCATCGTCAATGCCCGCTTCGAAAGCGCCGGGCGGCTGACTGCGCTGTTCGGGCCTTCCGGCTCCGGAAAGACGACGCTGATCAATTTGATTGCCGGGCTGATCCGCCCCGACAAAGGTCGCATCGCGGCCGAGGGCCGCGTGCTGGTTGATAACGATGCCGGTCTGTTCGTGCCGAAGCACAAACGGCGGATCGGCATGGTGTTCCAGGATGCGCGGCTGTTTCCGCATATGAGCGTGGCGAGCAATCTGCGCTATGGCCGCTGGTTCACGCCGGCTGCCGAGCGTTACGCCGATATCAATGGCGTGGTCGAACTGCTCGGGATCGGCCATTTGCTCGACCGGCGGCCGGCAAAACTCTCCGGTGGCGAGAAGCAGCGTGTGGCAATCGGCAGGGCGCTGCTTGCCAGTCCGAAATTGCTGCTGATGGACGAGCCGCTGGCTTCGCTCGATGAGCGGCGCAAGGCCGAGATCTTGCCTTATATCGAGCGGCTGCGCGACGAGACGAAAATCCCGATCGTCTATGTCAGCCACTCGATCGCCGAAGTGGCGCGGCTGGCGAGCGACGTCGTGGTGCTGATGCAAGGAAAGGTCGCCGCTTCCGGTCCGACCGGAGCGATCATGCAGCGTCTGGATCTATTGCCGGCCGAAGAGCGCGGCGAGGGCGGCGCCGTGCTGGATACCGCGGTTCTGCGCCACGACGAAGCCTTCGGCATGACGGTGCTAGGCTCATTGGCGGGCGAGATCCGGGTGCCGCTTCTGGCAACGCCAGTCGGTGCGCCGGTGCGCGTCCGCATCCGTGCCCGCGACGTGATGATCGCCACCGAGCAGCCGGTTGGCCTCAGCGCGCTCAACATATTGCCGGGCACGATCGTGGCGATAGAGCCGGGCGAAGGGCCTACCGTCGAGATCGGCCTCGACTGCAATGGCGCAACCGTGCTTGCCCGCATCACAGAACAGTCGCGGCAGACACTGGGGCTTCGGCTTGGTCGACAGGTGTTCGCCGTGGTCAAGACGGTGAGCTTCGACCGGGCGAATACCGGCGCCGGCCTGCCCGCCGAGGCGGATGAGTGAACGGCCGATGATTCGCTATATCGTTTTGGAATAGCGGTATCGCTGCAGAACCTGTAGAATAGCGTGACCGCGGAGGAGCAAATGCCGTCGCTGAGTTTGCGGATAAATCTCGATCCAGATGGCCGCATCGGACCGGGCAAGATCGAGCTTCTGGAACAGATCGCCGCCTTCGGCTCGATTTCGGCCGCGGCACGCGGCATGGAGATGTCCTACAAGCACGCCTGGGATCTGGTCGAAGACATGAACCGCGTGTTCGGCAAGCCGCTGGTTGCGGCACAGACGGGCGGCAAAAAAGGCGGTGGCGCCCAGTTGACGTCGGTCGGGCTTGCTGTGGTCAGCCGCTTCCGCGCGATCGAGCGGGCTGCGTCTTCAGCAGCGGCGGCGCATATGGAGGCGCTGCAAGCCGAGATCGACGCAGCGTGACGCCGGCGGAATTCTGCCGCGTGTGATCCCTGTTACTTCTTAGGCTCGCCCGGCTTGCGCAGCAGATAGGTGTCCATGATCCAGCCTTTTTTCCGGCGGGCCTGCTCACGGGTGCTCACGATCTTGTCGCCGACGTCGCCAATCCGGCCCGAGATGACGATCTCGTCGGGCGTCCCGAGATAGGCGCCCCAGTGGACGGTGACGTCGTTGTCGTCCAGCGTGTTGAAGGCGCATTTGCCGTCCAGCATGACGATGGTGCTGCCGGCGTTTTCGGGCAGACCTTCCTCGGCGAGCCGGCGGCCGGTGGTGATCAAAATGGCGTCGCCGATCCGGTTCAATGCCATTTTGTGGCTGGCTGCGAGTGCCTGGATGGCGGTGATGCCAGGGACGACCTCCAGCTCGAACGCTACATTGCCTCTGAGGCGCACGCGCTCAAGGATGCGCAGCGCACTGTCGTAGAGCGACGGATCGCCCCAGATCAGGAAGGCGCCGCAGCCATCTTCAGGGAGTTCGTCGCGGATCAGGCCTTCGTAGATCGCGGCGATCGCCTCGTGCCAGTCGTCGACGGTCGAGCGGTAGGAAGGCGCCGGCTCGGCGCGCACCGGCACGTCGAATTCGACACGGCGCGAGTCCGGATTAATGACGAAGCGGTCGCAGATCTGGCGGCGCAATTCGGCGAGATCGTTCTTCTTGGCGCCCTTGTCGGGAATGAACAGCACGTCGGCCCGATTGAGACCGTTAATGGCCTGGACCGTCATGTGCTCCGGATTGCCGGCGCCGATGCCGATGACGAGAAGCTTGCGCATGGGCGAACTCCTGCCCGATCGGGACCGGCGTGTCTAGACCGACACGACATGCCGGCAGGCGCCGGCGCATTTGCCGAAAGGCTTTGAAACGCCACATTGAACAGCTAGAGTCATGTTGGCATTCTCGCCGGGGGAGTTTCCATGTTCCGTTACGTCCTGACCGCAGCCTTGGCGCTCTCGGCTACGCCTGCGCTCGCCAATGATTCGGTCGCCGAACTCGGCACCGGTGGGCTGATTCTTTCGCGCAGCGATGCGGTGGCGATGGAAAGCGAGGATCTCTACATCTCGCCGGAAAAAGTGATGGTCGATTACGTCTTCCGCAACAATACCGACAAGGATGTCGATGCGATCGTCGCCTTTCCGATGCCCGACATCGAAGGCGACCCCGAAGAAATACCAGCGATTCCGGAGGCGCAGAGCGACAATTTCCTCGGCTTCGAAGTGACGATCGACGGGGAGCCGGCAAAGCCGCAGCTCGAGCAGAAGGTGTTCGCGCTCGGCATCGACATCGGCGCTGACCTGAAGGCGCAGGGCGTGCCGTTCTATCCGTTCGGCGATGCGGCCAAGGCAGCGCTGGCAAAGCTGCCGCAAGCGGTCGCCGACGACTGGGTCAACCGCGGCATCATCATCGAGGACACTGCTGACGACGGTTCGGGCATGAAGACCGTCTATACGCCGTTCTGGCAATTGCGCTCGACCTATTGGTGGCGCTCGACGTTTCCGGCCAACAAGGCGGTCCATGTCTCGCATCGCTACAAGCCGAGCGTCGGCGGCACCTCCTCGGTCAGCTTCTTCTATGACGGCCAGTTCCAGGGTCAGTATGCCGCCTACAAGACACGCTACTGCATGGACGATGCCTTCGAGAATGCCGTGCGCAAGGCAGCCAAGGACGATCCCGACGGCTACCCCAAATATTTCGAGAACCGCATCGCCTATATCCTGACCACGGGCGGCAACTGGGCGTCGGGAAACATCGGCAGTTTCAAGCTGACCGTCGACAAGGGCGATGCGAAGAACCTGGTCTCGTTTTGCGGCGAAAACGTCAGGAAGATCGGACCGACGACGTTCGAGATGAAGGCGCAGAACTTCTACCCCGAGCATGACATCGACATATTGCTGCTTGAGCCGTCGGATGGCGGAAACGGCGGCTGATGGACCTCGCGCTTTATGTCGCCATCGCCGAGAACGGCGTGATCGGGCGCGAGGGTGGGTTGCCGTGGCGGCTGTCCACCGATCTCAAGCGGTTCAAAGCCGATACGATGGGCAAGCCCATCATCATGGGCCGCAAGACCTATGAAGGCATCGGCCGCCCATTGCCGGGCAGGCTCAACATCGTGGTGACACGAGACAAGGCATGGCGCGCCGAGGGCGTCGAAGTCGCGCACTCGATCGAGGACGCGATCGCGCTGGCGACGGTGCGCGGGCGCTGCATGGCCGGCGCCGACGAGATCTGCGTCATCGGCGGCGGCGAAATCTACGCTCAGGCGCTGCCGTTGGCCGATCGGCTGCACGTGACCCATGTTCTGGCCGCGGTCGACGGCGATGCCCATTTCCCGCCGATCGATCCGGCGCTGTGGCGGATCGTCCGCTCGCAGGAGGTGGAGGCTGGCGAAAAGGACAGCCATGCGACACGCTATTCGGTTTACGAGCGGCGCCGCGACGTGCATTGAAGGCGACAAAGGGGTCGCGACAGGTCTAGATGGACCCAAAGGCGGACAGTGGCGGCAGCCGATCGCGTTGAAAGCGTGCCGTCGCATCCCTATAGAAGAATAATATTGGATTTTGCGCCGGTGAGCCGGCGCTTGAGGGAATTCCAAGCGAAAGGACATTCATGCCCTGGAACGACAAGAGCGGCGGCGGCGGCCCGTGGGGCGGCGGCAACAATCAGGGGCCTTGGGGTCAGGGACCAAAAGGACCTAGCGGCCCGCAGGGCTCGCCTCCCGATCTCGAGGATATCATCCGGCGCGGGCAGGACCGGTTGCGGCGCGCGCTGCCGGGCGGCGGTGGCGCGAGCCCTGCCGTGTTCGCGCTGATTGCCGCGGCGCTGGTGGTGCTATGGGCGTTCAAGGCAGTGTACACCGTCCAGCCAGATGAAGTTGCGGTGGAGCTCAGGTTCGGCAAGCCGAAGGCGGAGCTGTCGCAGCCGGGCCTGCATTTCCATTGGTGGCCCATCGAAACGGTCGAGACCGCTAACATCGCCGAGCAGCTTGTCAGCATCGGCGGCGGCAGCACCAGCGGCGATGGCCTGATGCTTTCCGGCGACCAGAACATCGTCAACGTGCAATTCTCGGTGGCCTATCAGGTTTCCGACCCGAAGGCCTATCTGTTCGACGTGTCCGACCCGGGCGGCATGCTGCAGCAGGTCGCCGAAAGCGCGATGCGCGAAGCGGTCGGCCGGCGCCCGGCGCAGGACATTTTCCGCGACGACCGGCAAGGCATTGCGGCGTCGGTGCGTGAGATCATCCAGACGACGCTGGACGGCTACAAGGCCGGCCTCAACGTCAACGCAATTTCCATCGAGGACGCCGCGCCGCCGCGCGAGGTGGCAGACGCGTTCGACGAGGTGCAGCGGGCCGAACAGGACGAGGACAAGTTCGTCGAGCAGGCCAATCAGTATTCCAATCAGAAGCTCGGCCAGGCGCGCGGTGCGGCCGCACAGATCCGCGAAGACGCGGCCGCCTACAAGAACCGGGTCGTGCAGGAGGCCGAAGGCGAGGCGCAGCGCTTCATCTCGGTCTATGACGAATATGCAAAGGCGCCGGAAGTGACGCGCAAGCGGCTCTACCTGGAGACGATGGAGAGGGTGCTGAAGGATTCGAGCAAGGTCATCGTCGAGCAAGGCAACGGGCAAGGGGTGGTTCCCTACCTGCCGCTGCCGGCATTGCAGCAGAAGGCGCCGGCACCGGCCACCGGAGGAAACCAGTGATGGCCAACCGTCTTCCCGTCATTGCGGTCATCGCCGCGGTCATCCTGTTCCTGCTCTATTCGTCGGTCTTCGTCGTCAATGCGCGCCAGCAGGCGCTGGTGCTCAGGTTCGGCGAAATCGTCGACGTCAAGAACCAGCCGGGCATCTATTTCAAGGCGCCATTCTCCTTCTTCGATGCCGACACCGTCCAGCTGATCGAAAACAGGGTCCTGCGCTTCGACCTCGACAACATCCGTGTCCAGGTTTCGGGCGGCAAATTCTATGAGGTCGATGCCTTTATCGCCTATCGTATCTCGGACCCGCGTGTGTTCCGCGCCGCGGTTTCCGGCCAGATCGAACTGGCCGAGGCCCGGCTGAGGACGCGTCTCGACGCTGCCTTGCGCCGCGTCTACGGCCTGCGCGACTTCGAGGCGGCACTCTCGGAAGAGCGCGCCGTGATGATGCGCGAGGTGCGCGATCAGCTGAGACCTGATGCCACCTCGCTTGGCCTGCAGATCGAGGATGTCCGCATCCGCCGCACCGATCTCACGGCCGAAGTCTCGCAGCAGACCTTCGACCGCATGAAGGCCGAACGTCTCGCCGAAGCCGAGCGGCTGAGGGCGCGCGGCAACGAGGCAGCGCAGCGGATCAGGGCTCGCGCCGACCGCGAAGTGGTCGAAATCGTCGCCGAAGCGCAGAAAGAGTCTGAAATCCTGCGCGGTGAAGGTGAAGCCCAGCGCAGCGCGACGTTTGCCGGGGCCTATCAGCGCGATCCGGCCTTCTTCGATTTCTACCGGTCGATGAATGCCTATGGCACGGCGCTGAACAGCGCAGGAACGACGATGGTGCTGTCGCCGAATTCCGAGTTCTTCCGCTTCTTCCGCGACCCGGACAGCAAGGAAACGCCTGCGGCACCGGCGGCACCAGCGCCAGCACCTGCCGCTCCCGCGCCACCGGCGGCTCAGCCAAGCACCGGCCAGTAGGGCCGGTGCAGGGATAGCCGGCGTAACAGAGGATTTATTCTCTGGCGGTAGCCATAGCCGCAAACGTGCCTTATTTCTTGCCAACATGACGCGACGCGGCGTTTTTTGCCGAAGCGCTTTTTTCAGAACACCCGGAGGCCTTTCGATGACATCCACCACCCTTCTGCGTGCAGCGAGGCGGACGTTCATCGCCGGGGCCGCTGCGCTTCTGGTCGGCGCCATTGCCGTTCCGTCGTTCGTGGCGCCGACGATGGCAGCCGACGGGCCGCCCTCGGTTGCCGATCTCGCCGCCGGCCTGCTTGGCGCCGTGGTCAACATCTCGACGTCGCAGACTGTTAAAGGCACTGAGGGGCCGGGCGCAGTGCCGATGCCGCAGCTGCCGGAGGGCTCGCCCTTCCAGGACTTCTTCGACGATTTCTTCAAGAACCGTGGCGGCGACAAGGGCGGCGGCGGGCAAAAGGTGCAGTCGCTGGGCTCCGGCTTCGTGGTCGACGCCGTGCAGGGCATCGTGGTGACCAACAACCACGTCATTGCCGATGCCGACGACATCGAGGTGAATTTCTCCGATGGGGTGACGCTCAAGGCGACGCTGGTCGGCACCGACACCAAGACCGATGTCGCGGTGCTGAAGGTCGATCCGAAAGGGCACAAGCTGACGGCGGTGAAGTTCGGCGATTCCAACACGATGCGTGTCGGCGACTGGGTGATGGCGATCGGCAATCCGTTCGGTCTCGGCGGCACGGTGACGGTCGGCATCGTCTCGGCACGCAATCGCGACATCAATTCCGGCCCGTATGACGACTTCATCCAGACCGATGCCGCGATCAACCGCGGCAATTCCGGCGGACCGCTGTTCAACAGCAGCGGCGAGGTCATCGGCATCAACACGGCAATCATCTCGCCATCGGGCGGCTCGATCGGCATCGGCTTCTCGATCCCGTCGCAGCTTGCCTCGGGCGTCGTCGACCAGCTTCGCCAGTTCGGCGAGACGCGGCGCGGCTGGCTCGGCGTGCGCATCCAGCCGGTGACCGACGACATTGCCGAAAGCCTGGGCATGGCGACCGCCAAGGGCGCGTTGGTCGCCGGCGTTATCAAGGGCGGGCCGGTCGACAACGGCACCATCCAGGCCGGCGACGTCATCATCAAGTTCGACGGCAAGGACATCCATGAAATGCGCGACCTGCCACGCGTCGTGGCGGAGAGCCCGGTCGGCAAGGCGGTCGACGTGATCATCGTGCGCAAAGGGGTCGAGCAGACCGTCAAGGTGACGCTCGGCCGGCTCGAGGACGGCGAAAAGCTTGCCAGCGGCGGTGAAAACGGCAACGCCGACCAGGACGATGCCGACAAGGCGCCTGCGGTTTCGACGGCTGCCGTGCTCGGCATGACGATCGGCGAGCTCAATGAGGAGACGCGCACGAAATTCGGCATCGCCGCCGACGTCTCCGGCGTCGTCGTGACCGACGTCTCCAAGGATTCGGCGGCTGCCGAACGCGGCATCCAGCCGGGCGAGGTGATCACCGAGATCGCGCAGGAATCGGTCGCAACGCCCAAGGACGTCATGGACCGGATCGGCGCGCTGAAGGAGCAGGGGCGCAAGAACGCGCTGTTGATGCTGGCGTCGAAGACCGGCGAGCTGAGGTTTGTGACAATCCGGATGGATTGAGTCCGGAAGAGCCTGCAATGCTCTGATCTTGAAACGAAAAAGGGCGGCTAGCGGGTCGCTCTTTTTCTTGCCTGCCAGTCTGTGCGTGACAGCCTGTAGAAGACATGTCGCCTGAGTGCGGTGTGGCTGTCCGGAACACCGGGATGGTCGAAATCGGAGGCGGGGTCGGCGATCATGCCCAGGCGCTCCATAACGGCAGTGGACCGGCTGTTATCCTTGACTGCGAAGGACACGATTTCGTCGAGGCCAAGTCTTTCAAAGCCATAGGTGAGCCAGGCTTCGGCTGCTTCGGTGACATAGCCGCGGCCCCAGAATTCGGGTGCCAGCCGCCAGCCGATCTCGATCGTGCCGGGCGGCAGGAATGGCAAATGATCAGTTCGGGTTATGCCGACGAAGCCGATGCATTCGCCTGTGGCTGCGATCTCAGCGGCCGCGAAGCCGAAGCCGTCGCGATCGATAGCCGCGCGCAACTCCTCCATCTTGGTGTCCGACTGGGCACGGTCGCGGCGAAACGGAAAGAATTCCATGACCAACTCGTCGGAATTGATGCGATGGAAGAGCTCGCGGTCACGATCTTCCCAGTTGCGCAGGATCAGGCGCTCGGTGCGGATCGGCATCATTCGACAAATTCCTCCCGGCGATAACCCTGCAGATAAAGCAAGGCGGTGAGGTCGCCGTGGTCGATGCGGATCTTTGCCTCGGCTGCGACGGCCGGCTTGGCATGCAAGGCGACGCCGATGCCGGCAAGACGGATCATGTCGAGATCGTTGGCGCCGTCGCCGACGGCAATGGCATCGGCAGGCGTCAGGCCGAGGCCGGCGGAAATCTCGATAAGGGCTTCGGCCTTGGCGGCGCGGCCGAGGATCGGTTCGGCGACCAGGCCGGTGAAGCGGCGATCCTGCTCGATCAGGCGGTTGGCGCGATTTTCGTGAAAGCCGAGCAATGCTGCGATGCGGGTGGTGAAGATGTCGAAACCACCGGAGATCAGCGCCGTCCAGGCGCCATTGGCCGCCATTGTCTGGACGAGCGTGCGGCCGCCGGAGGCTAGCGTCAGGCGATTGTCGATGATGCGGTCGATGATTGCGGCATCGAGACCCTTGAGCAGCGCCACGCGCTCGCGCAAGGCCGGCTCGAATGCGATCTCGCCGTTCATCGATCGCGCCGTGATGGCGGCGACGCGATCCTTGACGCCGATCTCGTCGGCAAGCTCGTCGATGCATTCCTGGTCGATCATCGTCGAATCCATGTCGGCGATCAGGATCTTCTTGCGCCTGTTCTCGGCCGGCTGGACGGCCACGTCGATCGGTTCGGAAGCCAGCGCGGCACGCAGGCGCGCCGTTATTTCGGAAGCGTCGGCGGTCTCCGGCAAGTCGAGCTCGCAGGCGATGCCTTCGGCCAGCCAGCGAACAGCGCTTGCGCCGACCGACCGCGAGGCCATATTCGCTAGCGTCGACGTCAATGCGCGGCCGGCGGGATGGGATAGAAGCGTGGCGATCAGCAGCATCGAAAATTCCAGCGGACAGGCGGGCGAAGGCCGCGTGAAGAACGCGATCCTGATAGCCGGGCCGACCGCCAGCGGCAAGTCGGCGCTCGCACTCGACCTCGCCGAGCGCAATGGCGGTGTCATCGTCAACACCGATTCCATGCAAGGCTATTCGGTGCTCGACGTGCTGACGGCGCGGCCTGGTCCTGCCGAACTCGCCTGCGTTCCCCACTTTCTTTATGGACACGTCGATCCGTCCACCGCCTATTCAACCGGCGCCTGGTTGCGTGATGTCATAAAGCTGATCGACGACGGCACGCTTTCGGAGCGGCCAGTGATTTTCGTCGGCGGAACCGGGCTTTATTTCCGGGCGCTCACGGAAGGTATCTCGGAGATGCCCGACATTCCGAAGTCGATCCGCGATCGCTGGCGCTACGAGCTCCAGGAACAGGGCGCAGTGAGATTGCACCGCATCCTGTTGCGCGAGGATTCTGCGGCCGGCATGATGCTGAAGCCGACGGATGGCCAGCGCATCGTGCGGGCGCTGGAGGTGCTCGACGCGTCGGGCCGTTCCATCCTGGACTGGCAGGCCGCGCGTGGCCGGCCGTTGATCGACGGGAGCAGCGCGCGCTTTTTCGTCATCGAGCCGGAGCGAGCGGCTCTGGTGGAGCGGATCGATGCCCGCTTCGACCGCATGCTGGATGAGGGGGCACTGGACGAGGTGAAACAGCTTTCAGCGCTCGGCCTCGATCCCGACCTGCCGGCGATGAAAGCAATCGGTGTTCGCGAGCTTCAGGCCGCGCTGGCCGGCGCCTTCAGTTTTCCCGAGGCCATCGAGCGCGCGAAAATCGCGACGCGGCAATATGCCAAACGGCAGGCGACCTGGTTCAGGCACCAATTGGGCCCGGAATGGCAGAGATTGCGTCCTGATGGGGGGATCGACTCGATGCTCTCACTCCCTCCTTCGAGCGCAACCTGAAAAGTCGACACCGAGGGGACATTTCGCGTTGAAGTTGTCCAGGTTAACTGTCCGTAAGTTCCCGCATGCCATAAGATCGCTACGAACTTTCCAACGGGGAGCAGATGCGTTTCCACAAGGCGGAATCAGCCTTTTTCGTCTTTATTTTTGTGATCCTGGCCGCCGGCCTGGTGACGCTTTACGCCTATGGGCTCCTGCAAACCCTGGCCGCCGACATTAGCAATACGCCTTCAAAACTCGATGAAATCGTCTATCTCAACAAGCTGCTGTTTGCGACGGGCGTGCTGTTGGCGACTGCGCTGTTCTTCGGCATTTTCTTCATCTACCCGCTGATCCGAAAGCAGGCGACGGAAGAAGGCAAGCTGCGCGCCATGACCGTTTCGCTCAGCGCGCGTTCGGAGACGCTGGAGCATGCGGCGCTCACCGACAGCCTCACCGGCATGCAGAACCGGCGTTATTTCGACGATGCGCTGAAGGAATATCTCGAAGAGTTCCGCCGCATCGAGAAACCAGTAGGGCTGATGATCCTCGACCTCGACCATTTCAAGCAGGTCAACGACAGCCACGGCCACGATGTCGGCGACGAGGTGTTGCGGGCGGTCGCCAACTGTCTCAAGGACATGACACGCTATCACGACGTGGTGGCGCGCCTGGGCGGCGAGGAGTTCGCGGTGGTCACGCCCAATATGGACGCCGAGCTGCTATCCAAATTCGCCGAGCGCATCCGCAAGGCGATCGCCAACATGTCGGTGCTGACGGGCAATGTCCGACTGAAAATCACCACCAGCGTCGGGCTTGCCGTCTGGGATCGCAAGGAAACCGCCGAGGAGTTCTATCGCCGCGCCGATCGCCAGCTCTATGAGGCGAAGAGGCAAGGGCGCAACCGCGTCTGTGCCTGAATTCCGTCATTGAATTCGTGATTCCGGCCGTCTGGTATCGTTTTCTTCGTTTCCGGTGCACGCAGACCGACATCACCCCGTCAAGCTGAGATGCTGCCTTTGCGGGGCTTGCCGGAAATAGAGGTGTTGCCGTGACTAAATCCGATCTCTCCGGTCTTTACCGAGGCTATATTGCATGCCTGAACAAGCAGGATTGGCCAAATCTGGGGAGGTTTGTTCATGATGAAGTGACCCACAACGGTCGCAAGCTCGGATTGTCCGGCTATCTCGAGATGTTGGTGAGAGACTTCGACGAAATTCCGGACCTTTATTTCAACATTCAGCTATTGGTTGCCGATCCGCCTTATGTAGCGAGCCGGCTAAGCTTCGACTGCGCGCCAAGGGGAACGTTCCTTGGGCTCGATGTAAGCGGGAAGAGAATTTCGTTTGCCGAGAACGTATTTTATGAGCTTCAGAGAGGGAAAATTCGCCAGGTGTGGTCAGTTATAGACAGGACAGCCATCGAAACTCAGCTTTGATATCTGCGAGCGCTGCCTAAAAGTCGCTCGGCTCAATCATTCTGGGGGACGCAGGCCGAAGGTCGCCGGCTTGAGGCCGTAGCGCAAGTCGAAATCGTCGTTTCGCTGGGTGCGTGCGGCCGACCGCTTGCGATAGTCCGAATCGCCGGCCTGCCGGCCCGGATCGACGACTTCCGCGAAAGGCATTGCCTGTTGTGATTTCGGCACGTTGCGCAGCCGTTCGACGATCGCCACGAGGTCGACCTCGTCGCCGGTTTCGGACGGCAAGGCATTCTCGCGTTTGGCGGTGCCGGGGATCAAATCCTCGGAGAGCTTTTCGAACTTCATCCGCATCGTCGTCGCCACGCCTTCCCCGAAGGCGATAGCCTCGCGCTGGCCCATGGAAGACAGGAACGCGAGCGTCGAAGCCGAGGAATCGGCGATCGCCGAGCGGATGATCGCCTGGTCCTGCTCGTTGGCGAGCCGCATGGCAAAGAACGTCGAGCACTGCGACAGGATGGTCGGGTCGAGTTCGCCCGGGCGCTGGGTGACGACGCCGAGATAACAGCCATATTTGCGGCCTTCCTTGGCGATGCGCGACAGCGCGTGCCGCGTCGGCGCGAAACCGAGGCGCGGATCGGCCGGCATATAGCGATGCGCTTCCTCGCACAGGAAGAGCAGCCGCAGGCGGCCTTCGCTCCACAACGCCAGGTCGAAGGCCAGCCGCGCCAGGACCGAGCAAACGGAATTGACCACCTCGGACGGCATGCCGGCCATTTCGAAGCAGGTCACCGGGCGGCCGTGATGCGGCACGCGGAAGATGTTGCCGATCGTCTCGTGGATGGTGTCCTCGATCAGGCGCGAGTTGAACATGAAACGGTAGCGCGGATCGGATGCCGCCGATTCGATACGTGTCTTCAGTGACCTGAGGGTCGGGCGATCGTTCTTGCTTTCCAGCAGCCCCATGCGCTCGTCGACCAGCTTGATGAGGTCGGCAATGCGATAGGGCACCGGCGCGTCTGCGGTCAGCGCATCGGTGCTGCGCCGTAGATAGTTGCCGGAGTTCGGATTGCGGTAGAGGTTCTTGGCCGCGGGGATGAGATCGCGCAAGGCGTCGACCTCTTCCGGGACCGTCTCGCGGCCGCGAAACAGCACCTCGGCAAATTCCTCTAGCTTGAACATCCAGAAGGGCAGGTCGAGCGTCGTCGAATCGACCCTGACGCAATATTCGGGCAACGACGCGGCGAACTCGTTGTGTGGATCGAGGATGAGCACGCGCAGGTCGGGCCGGGCGGCGATCGACTTGCGCAAGAGCAGCGACACGGCGGTCGATTTGCCGACCCCGGTGGTGCCGACAATGGCGAAATGCCGCGCCAGCGTATCGTCGATGGCGATATTGGCGTCGATCGCCTCGTCCTGCGACAGCGTGCCGATGGTGATCGAATGACGACCTGCGAGATCGTAGACGGCCTGCAGGTCGCGGCTGCGGATACGATGGGCAATGGCGCCGATATGCGGGTAGGTTGTGATGCCACGGTCGAAGATCGGCTTCGCGCCGGGTTCGGCCCCGTCGCGCACCTCGCCGATCAATTCGATGCTGACCTCGATCGGATTCTGGCCCTCGCTGCTCCACGCACGATCCGACTTGCCGATTTCATAGACCAGGCCGACGGTTCGTGATGTACCGAGATTGATCGAGATCATCTTGCCGACGCTCCACAGGCCGGTGACCGTGCCTTCGATATCGTCGGCATAGGCGCTGATGGTGGCGCGCGCGCCGTCGCATTGTACGATATTGCCCAGAATGCGCTTGTCGTTCTGCTCCGCCCTGCGGCGCTCCAGCAAAGTCGGTTCCCCAATGGAGGCTTCGCGTTCAACGAGCATGGATACGCCGGTCCCCTTTTCCCAAGCGATGAGCCTAGGCGAACGGGGTTAAGGTGGGATGAGGCCGGATGGTTTAGCGGACATTAAGGAGTTTGCGAAAACTGGATGAAACGGCCGTTGCTCTGTAGAAGAATTTCGATATATTGGATTAATGGATGATATAGCGAACGACATCTCCTCGACCGTCGGCAGAAGAATACATACCGAAAGAGTGGCTCGAGGCTGGTCCTTGGCAGAACTGGCGGAGCGGTCCGATGTTTCGAAAGCCATGCTGAGCACGGTAGAACGCGGCATGACCAGCCCGACGGCGGCACTCCTTGTGCGTATTGCGGCCGCCTTCGGCATGACGCTGTCCACATTGATCGCAAGGGCGGAATTGCAGGGCGGTGGCCTGCTTCGCGAACGTGACCAGCCGCTCTGGCGCGATCCGGCTACGGGTTATGTGCGGCGGCATCTTTCGCCGGTTTCGGACATGCCCCTCGAACTGATCCGGATCCAGTTGCCGGCCGGCGCCAAGGTAAGTTTCCCGGCGGCGTCTTATGCCTTTATCAGGCAACAGATATGGCTGATCTCCGGGCGACTGGAATTCACAGAGGGGGACATCGTTCACCGGCTCGAACCGGGCGACTGCCTGGCGCTCGGCGCGCCATCCGATTGCGTCTTTCACGCTCCGGGGCCGGACGCCGCCGACTGTCTGGTTGCGTTGGCCAGGAGCTGAGGTGAAGGCGCGCCGTCCAAAACGCTGCGACAATGGCGGTCCGCCGCTCGACGACTATGACGGTCCGCCCTGGGGCAAGGGCGACCCCTATGTGTTTCTTGCCTGGCAGACCGCCCATGCCCAGGCATGGAAAGTGCCGAGCCGCGAGATCATGCTGATGCGGCTGCACAAGGCCGAGCGGCTGGGCCTGACCTATGAGGAATACACGCTCGAACTGCTGGAACGCGGGCGACATCTGCAAGAGGAAGACGCCGATCGCATCGCGGAAATCCGGCGGGCCAGGAAGCGGAAGCGGACCAGTCGTTTCGACTGACGGACGGCGACAGGGGAACGACATGAGTTCGATCGAAATCAGGCCACTCAGCAATGCTGACGGAACGCAAAAAATGCTGACGGAACTGCTGATCGGGACAGTCGCTGCCGGCGGCTCGGTCAGCTTCATGCATCCGTTGGTGCCGGAGATGGCCGCGGCCTTCTGGAACAAGTCGCTTCAGGCGGCCGCCAGAGGCGAAAGGGCGGTGCTTGGGGCCTGGAACGGCGAGGCTCTGGTCGGCACCATCACCTTGCTGCTCGACTGCCCTCCCAACTCGGCACCATCACCTTGCTGCTCGACTGCCCTCCCAACCAGCCGCACCGGGCCGAGATCGCCAAGCTGATGATCCGCCTCGATTACCGCGGCAAGGGCATCGCAACCCGCCTGATGGAGGCGGCGGAAGCCGTTGCTGTGGAGAAAGGCCGCACGCTGTTGGTCCTCGACACGGCAAAAGAGGAGGGGGCTTCCGGGCTCTATGAAAAGCTCGGCTTCACGCTGGCCGGCGAAATACCGGATTATGCGCTGAAGCCGCATGGCGGGCTCACAGGCACCCTCATCTACTGGAAACGCGTCGGCCGGACACGCTGATGGCGACAACGATGCACCTTTGCAACACCCGTCAGACCATCGCGGGCGTGGAAAGAATAGCTCTTGCGTCAAATTGGCGGCGAGCTTAGAGAAGCCGCCCATTCTGATCCGTCGTCCTGAAAGGAGACCTGTCAATGACCCGGCGATCCAGATCGACACATTCCGTGCCGACGCTGGAATTGCGTGCGGCTGACAGGGTTCCAATCAGGAAGAACGGCCATGGCAAAGTCCATGATCCAGCGCAGGCAGGATGCCGAGCGCGAACGCATTGAAGCATATGCCGTAACGCTGCGGCGGGTTTTTCCCGTCCCGCGTCCCGCTCCGGATTTCGAGCGGGCGCTCGACGAGGCACGTCGGGGCTTTGCCGGCATGGCGATTCGCGACGGCGCGCTGTGGCGTCCAAAGCTGAAGACGCGCGACCCCGAGCGGCTGCGGCTGGCCGCGGCGCGCCATCTCTATGCGCGCTACCCGGTTACAGCCGCGCTCGAGGGGATCTGGCTGGACAGCTCGGGGTTGAATGTGGGCGAGATTGCGCTTCGCAAGGCTTGGTATATCGCAGTGGCGCGTGGTGACTCGCTTTACAAGGCGGGCGCCTGTGCGTGGCTGTCTCGCAAGGAGGTGCATTGCTTCTTGAACTTGCCCGGCGATTTCACGTTCGACGAGGCATTTTGGGTGGTGATCGCCCGGTCCTACACGGATGATTCCGGGTTGGCGGCCCGACTTGCCAAGTCGAAAATCGCGCGCACGCCACGTAACGATCTGGCCTTCTGGCGCGAGGTGACACGGTTCTTCTGCGGGCAACCCGCGTCGAAGGAGGAGATCGACGATCTTTGCGACTATATCGGCGCCGTGCACCAGCGCGATGCGGCGTACAGCCTGAAGGGTCGCACGCTTGCCTCGCTGCGTCGGCAGATGCTGGAATGGCATCGAGACATTGCCGCGATCGAACGCATCGAGGCAATGCGCCGCCGCGCTGCCGGGCGGACCACGCGTACTGCCGGGACGCAGTCGCAGGGTCGCGCCTGGGACGGCTCGTGCCTGGACGACTGGGACTGGCAGCCGTCGACCAAGGAGGCAAAGGCGCATGGCGAGCGTTTCTTCGTCCGTCAGTTGAAGACAGCTGAGGATCTGGTCGCCGAGAGCCGGGCGATGCATCATTGCGTCTCGATATACGCGGCCAAATGCATCGCCGGCAATGCCTCGATCTGGGTGCTGCGGCGCTCGGCGCTGGGCAAGATCGAGCGGTTGCTGACGATCGAACTCGACCCGCAAAACCGTGCGGTGCAGGTGCGCGGTTTCGGCAATCGTCTCGCCTCGCTCGAGGAGCGCAAGATCATCGAGCGCTGGGCCAAGGCGAGGGGTGTGGTGCTCTGCGCCTGAAACGGAAGACCCGCGCGGCGGAAAGGCGGCGCGGGTGCATAATGGGCGGATGTGCCGACGTCAGGCCAAGTGCACATTCGCCGTTGACAGCGGCGTCAAACCAATTCTATTGTCCGCCACCATGAAAAAGGCACTCATTCTCGTAGGAAAGCGCGTGGGCAAGGCGGTGTAACCGCCGGGCGGTGACCTCCCATGCGCAAGACACAGGCTCCCTCGGGGGCCTTTTTTATTGCCCGAAACACGACTAAACGACGAGCAATCGCCAGATGGCGAACAGTACGGGACCAGAACGATGAGCAGTGGACAGAATGAGCGGCGCGAAATGCCAAGAACTGAAATGCCAAGGAGCGAAATGACGGGTGCCGAAATGGTGGTGCAGGCGCTGAAGGACAATGGCGTCAAGCATGTTTTCGGCTATCCGGGCGGCGCGGTTCTGCCAATCTACGATGAAATCTTCCAGCAGGACGAGGTCGAGCACATCCTCGTCCGCCATGAGCAGGGCGCGGGCCACGCGGCGGAAGGCTATGCGCGCTCGACTGGCAAGGCCGGCGTCATGCTGGTGACCTCAGGGCCGGGCGCCACCAATGCGGTGACGCCATTGCAGGACGCGCTGATGGACTCGATCCCGCTGGTCTGCCTGACCGGCCAGGTGCCGACTTCACTGATCGGCTCGGATGCGTTCCAGGAGTGCGACACGGTCGGCATCACGCGGCCCTGCACCAAGCACAACTGGCTGGTGAAGGACGTCAACGAGCTCGCGGCAACGATCCACGAGGCCTTTCATGTGGCAACGACAGGGCGCCCCGGTCCGGTCGTCGTCGACATCCCGAAGGACGTGCAGTTCGCCAGGGGTATCTATGTCCCGCCGCAGACGGCGCCGCGCACCAGCTACCAACCGAAGGTCCAGGGCGATCTGGAAAAGATCAAGGCGGCGGTCGAGCTGATGGGGGCTGCCCGAAAGCCGATCATCTATTCGGGCGGCGGCGTCATCAATTCCGGCCCGGAGGCGAGCCATCTGCTGCGCGAGCTGGTCGACCTCACCGGCTTTCCCATCACCTCGACGCTGATGGGCCTCGGCGCCTATCCGGCGTCGGGCAAGAACTGGATGGGCATGCTCGGCATGCACGGCACGTATGAAGCGAACATGGCGATGCACGATTGCGACGTCATGCTCTGCATCGGCGCGCGCTTCGACGACCGCATCACCGGGCGGCTGACGGCGTTTTCGCCGAATTCGAAGAAGATCCACATCGACATCGACCCGTCGTCGATCAACAAGAACGTCCACACCGACGTGCCGATCATCGGCGATGTCGGGCGTGTGCTGGAGGATCTGGTGCGGCTGTGGCGGGCAACCGCCAAGGCCGACAAGAAAGCGCTTCACCCGTGGTGGGAGCAGATTGCCAAATGGCGCGCGCGCGATTCGCTCGCCTACAAGATGAATCACGAGGTGATCATGCCGCAATACGCCGTCCAGCGGCTCTATGCGCTGACCAAGGACCTCGACACCTACATCACCACCGAGGTCGGCCAGCATCAGATGTGGGCGGCGCAGCACTATCATTTCGAGAAGCCGAACCGCTGGATGACCTCTGGCGGACTGGGCACGATGGGCTACGGCCTGCCGGCGGCACTCGGCGTGCAGATCGCGCACCCGGATGCGCTGGTCATCGATATCGCCGGCGACGCTTCGGTGCAGATGACGATGCAGGAGATGAGCGCGGCGGTGCAGCACGAGGCGCCGATCAAGATCTTCATCCTCAACAACCAATATATGGGCATGGTGCGGCAGTGGCAGCAGCTGCTGCACGGCAACCGGCTGTCGCACTCCTACACCGAGGCGATGCCGGATTTCGTCAAGCTCGCCGAAGCCTATGGCGGCCACGGCATTCGCTGCGACAAGCCGGACGAGCTCGATGACGCGATCAAGGAGATGATCGCGGTCAAGAAGCCCGTCCTGTTCGACTGCCGCGTGGCGACGCTCGCCAACTGCTTCCCGATGATCCCGTCCGGCAAGGCGCATAACGAGATGCTGTTGCCGGACGAGGCGACCGACGAAGCTGTCGCCAACGCGATCGACGCCAAGGGTAGGGAACTGGTGTAGTCTGGTTCAAGGAAGCTGTGCGAAAACAGCAGATTAGCGCAAAAGTTTGAAATCGAGATTCATGTCATGAACGCACAGTTGCAACCGACCGGCTCCGCCTATTTCATCGCCAAGGAGACGGAAAAACCAGAGAACCACACGCTTTCGGTCCTGGTCGACAACGAGCCGGGCGTGCTTGCGCGGGTCATCGGCCTGTTTTCCGGACGTGGCTACAACATCGAGAGCCTGACGGTCTCGGAAACCGAGCACGAAAAGCACCTGTCGCGCATCACCATCGTGACGCGCGGCACGCCGCACGTGCTGGAGCAGATCAAGCACCAGCTCGAGCGCATCGTGCCGGTGCACCGCGTCGTCGATCTCACCGTGCGGTCGCAGGAATTCGGACAGGAGCGGCCATTGGAGCGGGAACTCGCGCTGGTCAAGGTCGCCGGCACCGGCGAAGCCCGCGTCGAGGCGCTCCGGCTCGCCGATGCATTCCGCGCCAGCGTCATCGATGCCAACACCGAGCATTTCATCTTCGAGATCACCGGCAAGGGCTCCAAGCTCGATCAGTTCATCGCCATCATGAAACCGCTCGGGCTGGTCGAGATCTGCCGTACCGGGGTGGCGGCGATGAACCGCGGCCCGCAAGGGATGTAGTCATCCAGCTTGGCTCTATCTCGTCGCTTTGCCACCGATCGCATTGATTAGGGGAACGGCATGACCTTCGATGCATTCCTTGCTCTGCTGGTTTATGCCTTCGTGACCTCGATCACGCCGGGTCCGAACAATTTCATGCTTTTGGCCTCGGGCGTGAATTTCGGCTTGGTCAAAACCGTGCCACACATGCTCGGCATCGGCTTCGGCTTCCTCGTGCTGTTGCTTGCCGTAGGCTTCGGGCTTGGCGCCGTGTTGACGACCTTTCCGGTGCTGCATACCGGGTTGAAGATCGCTGGCGGCCTCTACCTGCTTTATCTCGCCTGGAAGATCGCCATGTCGCGCTCGCTCGGCGGCGAAGACAAGACGAAGGGCCAGCCGATGCGCTTCATCGAGGCTGCGGCATTCCAGTGGGTCAATCCCAAGGCCTGGGTGATGGCGATTACAGCCATGGCCGTCTATACCAGTCCGGAACGCCCGTTTGTGTCGGTGGTGCTGATCGCAGCCGCTTTCGCCGTCGTCATGCTGCCGAGCATTTCGACCTGGGCCGGTTTCGGCATGGCGCTGCGCGGCTTTCTGGCGGATGCGGTGCGGCTCAAATGGTTCAACATCGTCATGGGTGTGATGCTTGCGGCGACGCTGTGGCCGATGCTGCGTTAGCTGCCGTTCTATTGTGCACTGCACATTAAATCTTGGTAATGACGGGTTTTGGCCCTTTTTCGCCTTCGGCATCCTCTATTATCTGGCAAAAGCGCGGCAAGAGGCTGCGAGTTGAGCTAGACTACGGCCACCGGATAGCGGCGTGTCGGATCGAGAGGTCTTTTGTCGATGCGCGGAAAGATCGTATTAGCGGTGATCGCTGCAGCCTGCGTTGCCGCGGCGTGGCTCTATCTTTCGCCCAGCGCAATGAGCGGTCTTCAGCAGATGCTGTCGGCGAAGCAGACGGCGACGGCGGACAAGCCCGCTGCAGCGGCAAATGCCGCGCGTACGACTTCGGTGGTTGCCGCCACCGCTACGACGGCCGATTTCCCGGTCCGGCGCTATGCCATCGGCTTTGTGTCCTCTCCTGCCGTGGTCAGCATCAACGCGCGGGTCTCGAGCCAGATCGTCGCAATCGCGGTCAAGGACGGACAGATGGTGAAGGCCGGCGACCTTCTTTTCTCGCTGGACGATCGCTCGTTGAAGGCGCAACTGGCACGCGATCAGGCGACGCTCGCAAAAGACCAGGCGCTGCTTGCCAGCGCCACGGCCGATCTTCAGCGCGCCAAAAATCTCGTCGCCAGGCAGGCCGGAACACAGCAGACCTACGATCAGGCCGTCGCGGCACAGAAATCCGCCGCGGCCACCGTCGACGCCGACAAGGCAACGATCGATGCGGACCAAATCCAGCTTGGCTTCGCCACGATCAGGGCGCCGATCTCCGGCAGGCTTGGCGCAGTCAGCGTCGCCGTCGGCGATCTCGTCACCACCAGCAACGGCAGCAGCACGTCGACTCCACTGGTGACGATCACGCAGGTCGACCCGCTGCAGGTGAACTTCAATCTCCCCGAAAGCGATCTTGCCTTGCTGCACAAGGCGCTGGCAGCGCCGCGGCAAGGTGCGGTGACGCTGACCAAGGACGGCGACCCGAAGCCGGTCGGCAAGGGAACGCTGGATTTCGTCGATTCCAGCGTAGACACGGCGTCCGGCACGATCGCAACGCGGGCCAGTGTGCCCAACGCCGATCTTTCGCTATGGCCGGGCCAATACGTCAACGTCGTGCTCGATGCCGGCATCATGCCACAAATGACGTCCGTTCCGACGGTCGCCGTCCAGCCCAGCCAGAAGGGCCCGTTCGTCTATGTAATCAAGCCGGACAACACCGTTGAAATGCGGCCCGTGCAGGTCGCGCTGACAGAAGGCACCAACACCGCAATCAGCCAAGGATTGAAAAGCGGCGAGCGTGTCGTCGTCGAGGGTCAGACCAAACTGAAGAACGGCGCGGCGGTGCGCGAAGGCAAGGCTTCGACCGGCACAGGCGATCGGGCGGCTCCGAAGGTTGCCGAGGCTGACCGGACGGGCGGAACACAGCCATGATTTCCGAATTCTGCATCCGCAGGCCCGTCGCCACGCTGCTCATGTCGTTCGCGCTGGTTCTGGGCGGACTATTTGCTTACAAATTCCTGCCGGTCGCGGCGCTGCCAAGCGCCGAATTTCCGGTTGTCAACGTCTCGGCCTCGCTGCCCGGGGCTTCGCCGGAAACCATGGCGACCTCGGTGGCAACGCCTCTGATCAAGCAGTTTGCCACTATCGCTGGCATCGATTCGATTTCGACGACCAACTCGCTCGGCTCGACCTCGATCGCCATCCAGTTCGTACTCAACCGCGACATCGATGCAGCCGCCGCCGACGTGCAGGCAGCGATCGCACGCACGCAACGACAATTGCCGCCGGAGATGACCAGCCCGCCGAGCTACCGCAAGGTCAATCCAGCCGACGCGCCGATCCTGCTGATGTCGCTGGTCAGCGACACAATTCCGCTGACCGATCTCGACGCGTTTGCCGAGAATGTGATTTCGCCGTCGCTGTCGACGATTGACGGCGTTGCGCAGGTGTCGATCTACGGGCAGCAGAAATATGCCGTGCGCGTCCAGATCGATCCGACGGCGCTCGCCGCACGCGGCATCTCGATCGACCAGCTGCAGACGGCCATTGCCTCGGCCAACAGCAACACGCCGCTCGGCGTGCTCAAGAACAACAAACAGCAGCTGACGATCACCGCGAACACGCAGCTGACCGATGCGGCGGGATTCTCCAACATCATCATCGCCACCAAGAACGGCCATCCGGTGCGGCTCGGCGAGGTGACCCGCGTCATCGATTCGGTCGAGACCACGACGACGGCAAGCTGGTATGACGGCACCCGCGCCATCATCATGGCCGTGCAGCGCCAGCCGGATGCCAATACCGTCGACGTCGTCGACCGCGTCAAGGCGATGCTGCCTTCCTTCGACGATCAGATGCCGGCAGCGGCGAGCATCCAGTTGCTAAACGACCGCTCGACATCGATCCGCGAGGCGGTCGATGACGTGCAGTTCACGCTCCTGCTCACCATCGCGCTGGTGGTGATGGTGATCTTCCTGTTCCTGCGCCGGGTAACGGCGACGATCATCCCGGCGGTGGCGGTACCGATTTCGCTCATCGCCACGCTGGGCGTGATGTACCTGTTCGGCTTTTCCATCGACAACGTCTCATTGATGGGGCTGACGCTGGCGGTCGGTCTTGTCGTCGACGATGCAATCGTCATGCTCGAAAACATTTTCCGCCACATGGAGGAGGACGGGCTCTCTGCCCTCGAGGCGTCGCTCAAGGGCGCGCGCGAAATCGGCTTCACCATCATCTCGATCTCGATCTCGCTGGTCGCTGTGTTCATTCCGGTGCTTTTGATGGGCGGCGTGATCGGGCGCATCTTCAACGAATTCGCAGTGGTGGTGACGGTCGCCATCCTGGCGTCGATGTTCGTCTCGCTGACACTGACGCCGATGCTGTGTTCGCGGCTGTTGTCGTTATCGAAGGCCGAGCGGGAAGCAGTGCACGGTGAAGGCCATAGACAAAACGTCTTCATGCGGGGCTATGACAGGCTGCTGACATTCTGCCTGCGCCACAATTTCCTTGTCTTCCTTGTCTTCCTCGTGACCGCCGGGCTGTCGGTGTGGCTGATCCAGATTTCGCCGAAGGGCTTCTTCCCGCAGGAGGATATCGGCCAGGTCTCGGTGACGACCATCGCGCGCCAGGACATTTCGTTTGACGCGATGGTGAAGCTGCAGGGGCAAGTGGCGGATGTCTTCACCCATTCGCCCTACGTCGCGCATGTCGGCTGGTCGGCGGGCAGTGGAAACAATGCGCTCAACCAGGGCCAGCTGTTTGTACAGCTGAAAGACAAGGACCACCGACCGAACATCGACAAGGTGCTTACGGACCTGCGGCGCCAGCTTGCCAATGTGCCCGGCATCGAAACCTACATGCAGCCGGTGCAGAACCTGCGGCTCGGCGCGCGTTCTTCGGCGAGTGCCTACCAGCTTGCCGTTCAGGGCCTCGATACCGGCCTGACGAACGTCTGGGCGCAAAGGCTGACGGACGCGATGGCCGCCGATCATGCCGCCTTCACCGACGTCACCAATGACCTGCAGAACAACGCGCTACAGGCAACGCTGGTGATCGACCGCGACAAGGCGGCGAACCTCGGTGTCGATACCGACACGCTGCGCTCCAGTCTCTATGGCGGTTTCGGCACCCAACAGGTGTCGACCATCTTCGGCTCGGCCGATAGCTACGACGTGATCATGGAGCTCGACCCGAAGATCGAGTGGTCGCCCGAGCGGATGCTCGCCATCAAGGTGAGAACGGCGAGCGGCAGCCTGGTGCCGCTCGGTGCGTTCGCCCGCGTCGATCGGACCGCCGGTGCTTTGACCGTCAACCAGCTCGGCCAGCTTCCGGCAGTGACCATCTCCTACAATCTGCCGCAAGGCGTGGCCCTCGGCGACAGCGTGAGCCACATCAACGCGCTGAAGGACAAGATCGGCATGCCGCCGACGATCTCGACCGCCTTCTCGGGCACGGCCAAGACGTTCCAGGATTCGCTTTCCAACCAGGGGCTGCTGATCGGCGGCGCGATCCTGACCATCTATATCGTGCTCGGCATGCTTTATGAGAGCTTCATCCATCCGCTCACCATCCTGACCGGGCTTCCATCGGCGGTGCTCGGCGCACTGGTGGCACTGCGGCTGGCGGGGATGGATCTGTCGGTGATCGCGGTGATCGGCATCCTGATGCTGATCGGCATCGTCAAGAAAAACGGCATCATGATGATCGACGTGGCGCTGGAACTCAGGCGCGAGGGGATGTCGCCTGTCGAATCCATCCACAAGGCCTGCCTGATGCGCTTCCGGCCGATCATGATGACCACGCTTGCGGCGCTGATGGGTACCATCCCGATCGCGCTCGGCACCGGTGCCAGTGCGGAACTGCGCCAGCCTCTCGGCGTGGCGGTGGTCGGCGGTCTTGTCGCCTCGCAGGCACTGACGCTGTTCGTCACGCCCGTCATCTACGTCTACATGGAGCATTTTTCCGGCTGGCTGGTCAGGCTGTGGGCGCGGCGCCGGGGCGAGCCGAGCCCGGTCGAAGCGGTCGACCAGCCGTCACTGTTCGACGAGGAGGAAGAACCGGTGCCGCAAAAGGCGGCAGCCGAATAGCGCTGGCCCAAGCCGTGGTGCTTGCGGCCGGGGGTCCGCGATCGTAATTTGACGCCATGCCGCACAATCACGACCACGACAACGAGCTTGATCCCTTTGCGGCGCGGGTCCGCGCGCTGGAGACGATTCTCACCCGCAAAGGCCTGATCGATCCGGCGGCGATCGATGTTATCGTCGACACCTATGAGACTAAGATCGGGCCGCGCAACGGCGCAAAGGTGGTGGCGAAGGCCTGGGTTGATCCCGGGTTTGCCGCATGGCTGAAGCGTGATGCGACGGCGGCAATCGAATCGCTCGGCTACACCGGCCGGCAAGGCGAGCACATGCAGGCGGTGTTCAACACGGCCGACACGCACAACCTCGTCGTCTGCACGCTATGCTCCTGCTATCCGTGGTCGGTGCTCGGCCTGCCGCCGGTCTGGTACAAGGCGCCGCCCTACCGTTCGCGCGCAGTGATCGATCCGCGCGGCGTGCTCGAGGAATTCGGTCTGACCTTGCCGGCGAGGACGACAATCCGGGTGTGGGATTCGACCGCCGAGCTGCGCTATCTGGTGGTGCCGATGCGCCCCCGGGGTACGGAGGGCTGGGATGAGGCAAGGCTCGCCGATCTGGTGACGCGCGATGCCATGATCGGCACGGCGTTGGTGCGGGAACCGGCATGAACGGGCCGCAGGATCTCGGCGGCCAGATGGGTTTCGGGCCGGTCGCGCCCGAACCTGACGAACCCTATTTCCATGCCGATTGGGAAAGGCGGGCGCTGGGCGTGACGTTGTGCGCCGGCGCCATGGGCGCCTGGACCATCGACGAGAGCCGGCACGCGCGGGAATCGCTGCATCCAGCGGATTATTATGCCTCCAGCTACTACCAGATATGGATCAAGGCGCTGGAGGTGCTGCTCAAACGCCATGGTTTCGTCAGCGACCGGGACCTGACTACGGGCGACGCAGTCGACCCGGCAGCGACACCCAAACGGGTGCTGAAGGCTAAGGACGTTCCGGCGGTGCTGGCCAAGGGCGGGCACTGCGACCGGCCTGTCGCCGCGCCTGCGCGGTTCAAGGCGGGCGACCCCGTGCGAACCAAGAACTTTCATCCGACCGGCCACACCAGACTGCCGCGCTATGCACGCGGCAAGCGAGGCGTCGTCGAGGCTGTGCGCGACGGCTTTGTCTTTCCCGACACCAATGCGCACGGCCAGGGCGAAAACCCGCAATGGGTCTATACGGTGGCCTTCACCGGCGGCGAAATCTGGGGCGAGGGCGCCGATCCGACACTTGTCGTGTCGATCGACGCCTGCGAGAGCTACCTTGAGCCGGCGTGAGACGGGCTCAGTTGCCGCCATGCTGCCCGCCGGTGTCGAGGCGCCTGTGTTTGCCGAGCCGTGGCAAGCAGAGGCCTTTGCCATGACGGTAGCACTGCACGACAACGGGCTGTTTTCGTGGAGCGAATGGGCGGATGCTTTGTCGGCAGAGGTGAAGGGGCCGGGCGCCGCGCGCGACGGTCACGATTACTACGAGCACTGGCTGGCAGCGCTGGAAAAGCTGCTTTTGGCCAAGGGCGTTGCCGGAAAGCGCGACGTCGATGCGCTCGCCGCTGCCTGGGAACGCGCCGCGCACGCAACTCCGCATGGCAAGCCGATCCAGCTGGAGAACGATCCACAGCAGGCCGGGTAAGCTGCGGCCGCCCGGCCTTGTTCTCTTTACGTTCCTGTTCGTCACTGATAGCCTGACCCTGTCGCAGCGGCGTGATTGCCGGCGATGAAAATTTGCCGGTGACGGCAGTCACCTTGTCTTTCCCTCGCGAATCCGGTCTGTCGCGCTGATGGAATTCTCTCCTCAACAAGACGAGGCGCTGAAGGCGGTGGCCGGCTGGCTGAAAGCCGGCAAGCCGCAGCTGTTCCGGCTGTTCGGCTATGCGGGCACCGGTAAGACGACGCTGGCGCGCTATTTCGCCGAGCATGTCGACGGCCAGGTGCAGTTCGCCGCGTTTACGGGTAAGGCGGCGCAGGTGCTGCGTTCCAAGGGCGCGGTCAATGCCCGCACCATCCATTCGCTGATCTACCGGCCGAAGGGCGAAGAATCGGTATCGGACGAGGTAACCGGCAAGACATCGATGTCGCCGACATTTTCGCTCAACCGGCAGAGCCCGATCTCGCGCGCCAAGCTCGTCGTCATCGACGAATGCTCAATGGTCGACGAGCAACTCGGCCGTGACCTGATGAGCTTCGGCACGCCGATCCTGGTGCTCGGCGATCCCGGCCAGTTGCCGCCAATCTCCGGCGGCGGCTTCTTCACGGACCATGAGCCGGACATTCTGCTCACCGAAATCCATCGCCAGGCGCGAGACAACCCGATCATCCGGCTTGCGCTCGACGTGCGCGAGGGCCGCGAATTCATGCGTGGCGACTATGGCGCGGCGCAAGTGATCGGCAAGGAAGACGTCACCCAGGAATTGGTGCTGAAAGCGGACCAGGTGCTGGTCGGCACCAACCGTACGCGCCGCCGTTATAACCAGCGGCTGCGCGAGCTGAAGGGGTTCAACGCCGATTATCCGCAGGCCGGCGACAAGCTGGTCTGCCTGCGCAACGATCCGGCCAAGGGGCTGCTCAACGGCTCGCTGTGGAAGGTGATGACCTCGTCGCGCGAGACGGTCAAGCCCGGCATCAATCTGCTGGTCTCACCAGAGGAAGATGACCCGGATCGCGGCGTCGCCAAGATCAAGCTGCTCAAAGCCGCATTCGAGGATCCCGACGCCGACATTCCCTGGCAGCAGAAGAAGCGCTTCGACGATTTCGATTACGGTTACGCGCTGACCGTGCACAAGGCGCAAGGGTCGCAATGGAACGAGATCGTGCTTTTCGACGAAAGCTGGGCATTCAAGGAAACCCGGCAGCGTTGGCTCTACACCGCGATCACGCGCGCAGCCGAACGGCTGACGATCGTCCGATAGGGCTGTCAGGTCCGTCGTATCAGCGCTGGGCGATCGGTCTGGCGTCAAGCCATTCCCAGGCGGCGGCTTCGTCCTTGGCCTCGAAATGCCGGAGTTCGATAGGCAAAGAGGCAGGCAAAAAGGCTCTTGCCTCCGGTATCCAGTTCGGCTCACCGATCGCCGCGCAGCGGCCGATATGCTCCACGGCATGAGCTATGCCCTGTTCGATCGTCTCGTCCGATACGTCGGCCCAGTCGACACCCTCATGGTCGATCAGGCGCACCAGCACGTCGATCTTCGGATGCAGCGCATAGGCCGCCTCCAGCAATCCGAACAGGTTTTCGGCGTCAGCCGCTGCGACATGGCCGACGACATCGATGGCGAAAAGATCTTCGCGATCGGTATCGATGCGGCGAACCGCCGGCACAGCCTCGAGAAAATTCAACAGGGAACTCCTTGCGCTCGATTTCCTTCGCACACCTTGGAACACCTGAAACCCTCTGTCTGTTCCCGTTAAAGGCGGTATAGATGCGCGCCAAGATCAGCCTGGAGCCGTGCAAATGCCTGCAAAGCTTTCCGTCAACCTCAATGCGATCGCCATGCTGCGCAACCGGCGCGACCTGCCGTGGCCAAGCGTGACGGGGCTCGGACGCATCGCCCTTGCCGCCGGCGCGCATGGGCTCACGGTGCACCCGCGACCCGACGAGCGGCACACCAGGCATTCCGATCTGCCTGAGATCAGGGCGCTGATCGACGACGAGTTCCCGAATGCGGAATTCAACATCGAGGGCTATCCGACCGAGGAGTTCCTGGCGCTTGTGGAAAAGCATCAGCCCGAGCAGGTGACGCTGGTGCCCGACGACCCGGCGCAGGCGACTTCCGACCATGGCTGGAACTTCGCCGCCGAGGCTGCGTTCCTGACACCGGTCGTCAAGCGCCTGAAGAAGGGAGGCTTTCGCGTGTCGCTGTTTTCGGATCCGGATCCCGCTGGCGTGAACGCCGCTCGCGACACCGGCGCCGATCGGATCGAACTCTATACGGGTCCATACGGCAGCTATCATTCCGATTCGGCAAAAGCGGCGAAGGAATTGGAGAAATTGGGAAAGACGGCGGATGCCGCATTGGCGGCAGGGCTCCAGGTCAACGCCGGGCACGACCTTGTGGTGAGCAATTTGCCGGCGCTGGCCAGGCGCATCCCGGCATTGGCCGAAGTGTCGATCGGACATGGGTTGACAGCCGATGCGTTGGAGTATGGCATGGCCGCAACGGTCAGGCGGTTTCTGAAGGCTTGTGGCTGGTAGAGAAAGGCGAGCCGATAGGCCATGCGTTCCGGGCACGGCAGCGCGTCCTTTCCATCCCGCAGCGTCGAGCGCCGCACGTCTATGGGAGTGTCGTCCATGGCTCTTGCCCACGCCGGTAGCGAGGCAGAACCCATCGAACAATCCAGCCACTCCAAGGCCGAACAGCACAGCACCAGAGTTTTGATGCTGGGCGCGTTGGGCGTGGTTTACGGCGATATCGGCACGAGCCCAATCTACGCGTTTCGGGAAGCGCTGCACGCATCGTCGGGACCGGTAGCGCGCAACGACGTCCTTGGCGTGCTGTCGCTTATCGTCTGGGCGCTGACGATCATCGTCACGATAAAGTACGTCGCTTTCGTGCTCAGAGCCGACAACAAGGGTGAGGGCGGCACGCTGTCGCTGATGGCGCTTGCGCGCAACGCTTATCCAAAGGGAGCCCGGTTCATTCTGGGGATCGGACTTTGCGGCGCGGCGCTGTTTTTCGGCGACGCCATCATAACGCCGGCCATCTCCGTGCTTTCGGCGGTCGAGGGCCTGGAAGTGGTGACCCCGACGCTGGAAACTTATGTTGTTCCGATCACGCTGATCATCCTGGCAATGCTTTTTGCCGTGCAACGCTTTGGCACCGGCAGGGTGGCGGCCGTGTTCGGACCGGTGACGGCAGCGTGGTTCCTGGCGATCGGCGCCGCCGGGGTCTACCATCTGCTGGACGACCCGTCGGTCCTGCTGGCGATCAATCCCTATTACGCCGTCGCTTATCTGGCCAATACGCCCACCGGTGCGTTCGTCACGGTCGGGGCGGTGTTCCTGGCGGTCACCGGGGCCGAAGCCCTTTATGTCGATCTCGGCCATTTCGGCCGCAGGCCGATCGTGCTGGCGTGGTTCTCCGTGGTGTTCCCTTGTCTGCTCCTCAACTATTTCGGACAAGGCGCGTTCGTTCTGGCCAACGGCGGCAAACCCACCAATCCATTCTTCCAGATGCTGCCGGATTGGGCGCTAATGCCCATGGTTGGGCTGGCCACGGCAGCGACGGTGATCGCCAGTCAGGCGGTGATCTCCGGCGCTTTCTCGCTGACGCGGCAGGCGGTGCAGCTCAATCTGCTGCCACGTATCGAGGTGCAGCATACTTCCGAGATGCAATCCGGCCAGATCTACATGCCGCGGGTCAATCTGGTGGTCGCGCTCGGCGTGATGCTGCTGGTGGTCGGCTTTGGCAGTTCGAGTTCGCTGGCTTCCGCCTATGGCATTTCGGTGACTGGCGAAATGCTGATGACAACCATCCTGTTGTTTGTGGTGATGCGGTTCCGGTGGAAATGGCAGCTTGCACTGGCAGCCGCGCTCACACTGCTGTTCGGCACGATCGATACTGGATTTTTCCTCGCAAACGTCGTCAAGATCCTCGAAGGCGGGTGGGTGTCGATCACGGTCGCCTGCGGCATGGGGCTGATCATGTCCACATGGATCCGCGGCAGCCGCTATTTGTTCGACAAGACGCGCCGGAACGAGATCCCGCTGGATTTCCTCGCCGGCAATCTGCTGAAGAAGAAGCCGCATCTGGTGTCGGGTACCGCGGTGTTCCTGACCAGCGACCCGCTGAGCGCGCCGACCGCGCTGATGCACAGCCTCAAGCACTACAAGGTGCTGCACGAGCAGAACGTCATCCTTTCGGTGGTGACGGCGCCGCAGCCTGTTGTGCCCGACAGCGAGCGCGTCAAGATGGAAATGGTCAACGAGCTGTTCATGCGGGTGACGCTGACCTTCGGCTATATGGAGCAGCCCAACATCCCGCGTGCGCTGGCGATCTGCCGCAAACAGGGCTGGAAGTTCGACATCATGACGACGTCCTTCTTCCTGTCGCGGCGCTCTCTCAAGGCCTCGCCCAATTCCGGCATGCCGGTCTGGCAGGACAAGCTGTTCATCGGGCTGGCGCGCACGGCGGCCGATGCGACGGAATATTTCCAGATCCCGACCGGACGGGTGGTCGAGATCGGGACGCAGGTGGCTATTTAAAAACGTGTCCGTTGCGACATTCCAGGTGGTCTGCCGATCGGACTGAGTCTGCCAAGTCGTGGAGGGCTCGCAATATCGGGACGGAGCCATTACGTGACGGCACTTGATATTGCAGCGCAGCAAGCGTAGAGCACCGCCCGCTTACCGGAGTGTCGTCCATGGCCCTTACCAATGCTGGTAACGAGGCAGAACCTGTCGAACAATCCAGCCATTCTGAGGTCGAGCAGCACAGCACCAAGGTGCTGATGCTGGGCGCGCTCGGCGTGGTTTACGGCGATATCGGTACCAGCCCGATCTATGCATTTCGCGAGGCGTTGCACGCATCGGCCGGTGGCAACGTCGCCAACCGTGGCGACATCCTCGGTGTGTTGTCGCTGATCATCTGGTCGCTGACGATCACCGTCACCATCAAATACATCATGTTCGTGCTCCGCGCCGACAATCGAGGCGAGGGCGGGGTGCTGTCGCTGATGGCGCTGGCGCGCAACAGCTTCCCGACGCGCTCGGCGGTGATCCTCGGCATCGGCATCGTCGGCGCGGCGCTTTTTTTCGGCGACGCAGTCATCACGCCGGCGATCTCGGTGCTATCGGCGGTCGAAGGTATGAACGTCGTCACGCCGACATTCCAGCCCTATGTGGTGCCACTGACACTGGCCATCCTGGCGATCCTGTTTGCGGTACAGCGATTCGGCACCGGCGGCGTAGGTTTGGTGTTCGGGCCAGTCACCGCGCTGTGGTTCCTGGCCATCGGCCTTTCCGGCATTAACCACATCATCGCCGATCCGGAAATCCTGCTGGCGATCAGCCCGCATTACATCGTGTCGTTCCTGGTCAACTCGCCTGATGTCGCCTTCGTCACGGTTGGTGCGGTCTTCCTCGCCGTCACCGGCGCCGAGGCGCTCTATGCCGACCTCGGCCATTTCGGCCGCAAGCCGATCGTACTCGCCTGGCTGGCAATCGTGTTTCCTTGTCTGTTGCTCAACTATGTCGGGCAAGGCGCCTTCGTGCTGGCAAATGGCGGCGTTGTCGGTCATCCATTCTTCGAGATGAACCAGGGCTGGACGCTTATTCCGATGGTCGTGCTGGCGACGGCGGCGACCGTCATCGCCAGCCAGGCGGTGATCTCCGGCGCTTTTTCGCTGACCAGACAGGCGGTGCAGCTCAATATGCTGCCGCGTTTCGTTATCCAGCATACGTCGGAAAAACAGTCGGGCCAGATCTATCTGCCGCGCATCAACCTGATGCTGGCGCTGGTGGTGATGTTGCTGGTGGTCGGCTTCGGCGAATCCAGCCGCCTGGCCTCGGCCTACGGCATTTCGGTGACCGGCAACATGCTGGTGACGAATGTGCTGCTTTTTGTTGTGATGACGCGCATCTGGAAATGGCCGCTCGGCGTCGCGATCGCCTTGATGGCCGTGTTCGCCTTCGTCGATACCGGCTTCTTTGCCGCCAACATAGTCAAGGTGTTTGAAGGTGGCTGGGCATCGCTTGCCATCGCCGCAGTTATCGTGATGACTATGTGGACCTGGATCCGCGGCAGCCGCTATTTGTTCGACAAGACGCGCCGGAACGAGATCCCGCTGGATTTCCTCGCCGGCAATCTGCTGAAGAAGAAGCCGCATCTGGTGTCGGGCACCGCGGTGTTCCTGACCAGCGATCCGCTGAGCGCGCCGACCGCGCTGATGCACAGCCTGAAGCACTACAAGGTGCTGCACGAGCAGAACGTCATCCTTTCGGTGGTGACGGCACCGCAGCCGGTTGTGCCCGACAGCGAGCGCGTCAAGATGGAAATGGTCAACGAGCTGTTCATGCGGGTGACGCTGACCTTCGGCTATATGGAGCAGCCCAACATCCCGCGTGCGCTGGCGATCTGCCGCAAACAGGGCTGGAAGTTCGACATCATGACGACGTCCTTCTTCCTGTCGCGGCGCTCTCTCAAGGCCTCGCCCAATTCCGGCATGCCGGTCTGGCAGGACAAGCTGTTCATCGGGCTGGCGCGCACGGCGGCCGATGCGACGGAATATTTCCAGATCCCGACCGGACGCGTCGTCGAGATCGGAACGCAGGTGGCTATCTGAGCAAACGGCCGTGCCCTTCGAAGGGCACGGCCATTTGTCAGGCTCAGCTCACCAGAGCCGCCTTGTTTGCTTCAAGAAATTGCTTCAGCGGCCGCGGCTTCCTGCCGGACAGCGTCTCGATCGCGTCCGTCACCATGCTGATGCGGCCGGAGCGTGTGTTGGTGTCGAAGGAAACGATGACAGGCGCGAAACCTTCGGGGACGCCGGCTGCCTTCAATCCCCCGGTCAGCGCTTCGTCCGAAAGCTGGACGACCTCGATCGGCTTGCCGGTAACTTCGGTGACGAGGGCTGCAATCTCGGCCATCGTGTGGGCCTTGGGGCCGGTCAGCGTGTATGTCGTGCTTTCGGTTCCGCTCGAAGCAAGGCTGGCGGCGATCGCCGCGGCCATGTCGTCGCGCGCGCCATGGGCAATGCGGCCGTCTCCGGCGGATGTGTACCACTGCCCCGACGCGATGGCGTGCGGCAGCGCCATGAACAGGTTCTCCTGATACCAGCCGTTGCGGAAGATGGTGTAGGGGATACCGCTCGCCTTGATCGCCTGCTCGGTGCCGTGGTGATCAGGCGCAAACAGTACCGGCGATCCTGGCTCCGGACTGGGCATCGACGTGTAGAGCAGATGCGAAACGCCGGCGCTTTTTGCTGCGGCGACCGCAGCCTCATGTTGCTTCAGGCGCTTGCCCGGAACGGCGAGCTCGTTTGTCGAAATGATCAGAACCCTGCCCGCACCGGTAAATGCACTGGCCAACGACGTGGCGTCGTCGAAGTCGACTGCCCGGATGGTGACGCCTCGGGCTGCCAGATCGGCCAGATTTTCCGGGTTGCGGGTGGCGGCGATGATGCGCTGAGGGGAGACCTTGAGCGTGTCAAGCAGATGATTAATGACGCCGCGGCCAAGCTGGCCGGAGGCGCCGGTGACGAGAAGGGTGTCGGTCATGAGATGTCCTGACGTTGCGCCGGAGCGGCGGGTGCATATGTTAGTCTCAAAAAGAGACCAGCACTAAAATAGGAATTGACCCATCCTCGTAAAGAAGGCAGTTTTGCGGGAGGTAGGCACACCCAGGGAACCAGCCATGGACGGCAAGATCGTCAATCTGAGATCGAAGCTCGAGATATACAAAGCAGGCAGCGGTGGCGGAAACCTTGCGGATTGCCCGGTTCGCGACGTGATCCAGGGCATAAGCAATAAATGGAGTTCACTGTTGATGGAGGCCTTGGCCGAGAAGCCGTACCGCTTCGGCGAATTGCGGCGGCTGGTGCCCGATATTTCACAGCGCATGCTCACCCAGACGCTGCACGATCTGCAGCGCGACGGCTATGTGCATCGCCAGGTGTTCCCGACCAAACCGCCGAGCGTCGAATACAGCCTCACCGATCTCGGGCGCTCGATGTTTGGACCCTTGCATCAGCTGATCCAATGGGCCGAGCTCAATCACGGCGCTGTACGCGAGGCACGGAAGGTTTTCGATGCTGCCGAAGGCTGAGCCCCCAGGCCGAGACGGCGGCTTGATTTAGCGGCGGTGCTGAAGGATTGTCCGGCCTGGGTTGGGGCGGGCAGATGGGCAATTCTCTGGACATCGCGATTGCCGGCGCCGGGCCGGCTGGACTTGCCGCCGCGCTCTATCTCACGCGCGCCGGACATAGGGTCACCATCTTCGAGCGCTTCGACCAGCCACAACCGGTCGGGTCCGGGCTGATCCTGCAGCCGACCGGGCTGACGGTGCTTGCCGATCTCGGCCTGCTCGATGACATTCTGGCGCTGGGCAGCCGCATAGACCGCCTGCATGGTGCAGATGCCAAGACCGGCCGCACAGTGCTCGACGTCCGCTACGATGCCCGGAGTGGCGGCCGCTTCGGGCTGGCGGTGCACCGCGCGGCTCTGTTCGGCGTGCTTTTCCGCGCCGCCCGGCGCCAGGCGCTCACCATTGAGACAGGTATCGAGCTCGAGACGCTGGAAACCGGCGAGCGGGCAACATTGATCTGCGGCAACGGACAACGGATAGGGTCGTTCGACCTGGTAGTGGATGCCAGCGGTTCGCGCTCCAAACTGCGGCGGTGCGTGAACAATCCGGGCGAACCGCGATCGCTCGCCTATGGCGCGTTCTGGGCATCGCTTGGCTGGCGCGGCGAGGGTTTCGACGAGCACGCGCTGCTGCAGCGCTACGACAGCGCGAGCGTGATGATCGGCGTGCTGCCAATCGGCCGGCCCGAGCCGGATGCCCAGCAGATGGCGGCATTCTTCTGGAGCCTCAAGCCGGCGGATGCCGAGCGCGTCTGGGCGGCAGGTCTCGAGGCATGGAAGGCGAGATTGGTCGGGCTGTGGCCTGAATGCGCGGCCTTCATCGACCAGATCGACAGTTTCGAGCAGCTCTCGCTGGCGCGCTATGGCCATCACACGATGAAGACGCCAGCCGGACGGCGATTGGCCGTTATCGGCGACGCGGCCCATTCAACGAGCCCGCAGCTCGGCCAGGGCGCGAACATGGCGCTGCTCGATGCAGCCGCGCTCAACTACGCACTAATAGGAACGGACCGTATCGATACTGCACTGGAGGCCTATGTCCGGACACGGCGATGGCATGTGCGGGTCTTCCAGGCGCTGTCGCTGGTGCTGACGCCGTTTTATCAATCGGACTCGATTGTGATGCCGTTCGTCCGCGACAGGCTGGTGGCGACGCTGGCAAAAGTCCCGCCGGCGCCGCAGTTTCTTGCTTCCATGGTTACAGGAACGGTGCTCAATCCATTCAAGCCGATAGGGCTTGCGGAAGCGCTGTGGCCGGATCGTTTTGGCGGATGATTTCCGAAAGGTGCGAACCCTTAGCCTGCAAGAATGCATGGAGGCGTTGCGGATGATCGGGAGCGACCGCGCCCTTCACGGATGGGCGTTTGCGCAACGCCTCGCGCCACACCTGGACATGCGGCTTTCCGTCCAGGATGCCGAAATCGCCGATCCGGTCGAAGGCGTCGAAATAGCGAAAAATCGGCCCGTAGACCGCGTCGACCAGTGAAAAACGCTCGCGGTCGAACCATGGTCCAGCCGCGCCGTTCGCCAGTTCCACTTCCAGGCGATCGAACATTGCTGCCAGAGCCCCGCGTTCGGCGATGAAGGCGGCTTCGGTGAGTGCTGAATAGAAGCGGCCGATGGCATTGAGGATTGCTGAGCCGAACTCGATCCAGGCGCGATGCCGGGCACGGGCATAGGGGTCGGTGGGATGCAGCGGATTGGGCTGGGTTTCCTCGAGGAATTCGAGGATGACGAGCGATTCGAAGATCACCGTTTCCTGGCCGTCATGCTCAACGCGGAGCAGCGGCACCTTGCCGAGCGGCGATATCGCCTTGAACCAGGCAGGCTTGTTGGCGAGATCGACCGTGATGCGTTCGAACGGCACGCCCTTTTCGCGAAGCGAAATCGCCGCGCGCTGCACATAGGGGCAAAGATGATGGCTGACGAGAGTGAGCTTGTCGGTCATCTCACTCCCCCCAGACATAGTTCAAAGCACCGTCCTCGACGCGGGTGGAGAGGAACATCAGGCGGGAGCCCTTCGGCGCCGGGCCTTCGAGGCGATCACCGTTCGCCATGTCGAACGAGGCGCCGTGCCACTGGCAGACGAGCTTGCCGTCCTTGCAGTCGAGCGGGCCACCGAAATGCAGGCAGACGTTGGCGGCGGCGCGGATACGCTCGCCGCTGCGGTAGACATGGACCTCGCGGCCGAAAAACGGAGCGATGAGGCTGCCTGTTTCCGGAATGTCGGCGATCTTGCAGATTTCATGCTTCATCGGAATTGCCTCTTGGGATTGATGCAATTGCATCTATATAGATGCATTTGCATCGATCGTCAAGCTTGATGCAATTGCATCTATCGCCTACGATGCAATCATGACCGGGATTCCTTCACCTCCAGCCATCAAGGCCTGGGCTCGCCTGATGCGGGTTTCGCGCCAGTTGTTGGAAAGAGCCGAGGACGCGCTGAAGGACAGTGGCCTGCCGCCGCTTGCCTGGTACGACGTCCTGCACGAGCTTGCCGAGGCGGGCGAGGGCGGATTGCGGCCGTTCCAACTCACCGAGCGCACCCTGTTTGCGCAGTACAACATCTCCCGGCTGCTGGCGCGGCTCGAAGCCGACGGGCAGGTCGAGAAGCTTCCAGTTGCCGATGACGGCCGCGGGCAAACAGTCCGCGTCACAGACAAGGGACGCGAGACGCGCCGCCGCATGTGGGCTGTCTACGGCCGGTCGATCGCGGAGTTGGTCGGCTCCCGGCTCTCCAATGTTGAACTGGACGCGCTGTCAGCTCTGCTTGGGCGCCTGCGAGATCCGCCCGCCCTGGAGTGACACGCCTTCATGACGAAGATGGCGGCCGATTGGCGAGGTCAGGCACTGCCCAAGAGGAATGCCAACGTCGCCAGAACGCCAAGCCCGACGCGGACCAGATGCAGATTGCCCCATTTGGCGATCAATGTCCGAGCTTCAGGATTGACGGAGTTCGCGTCCATCGCCTCCAGCAACCTGTTTGCCGGCATCATCACCAGCAGCGTCCATGGCCAAGGCAGGATGATCAGCACGGCGCCGGCCAGATAAGCGAGATTGCCAGTCAGCCGCCACGCGACGAGGCCAAGAAAACAGGCGATGACGGCAATCGAGGCCTGCATGGCGGCGCCGCGCTTGTAGGAAGGCTGCCATTCCTGCAGCAATGCTTTGTCCTCGAGGCGAAGCCGCGCCGGCTGTTCGGCGACGCTGACGTAGACAGCCGCACCCGCGAACACTGCGGTAACGGTCAACGCAAGCAATCCGGCGAGCATGATCAGTGTCTCCCGTGATGCCCCGCATGGAGCAAGCTACAGAAATAAAGGCTTGCGTCGGGTCGGGCAATACGCCATAAAGCCGAACCGTAACGTACGGTACGCCATCGAGCTCGTATCTGAACTGCGGTGAGTTTGCCTCCTGAGGAAAAACTGTGTTGCACGCTGTGACCGACATCGACACCAGCGAGGCGCTGACGGAGCGGCAGAAGGACGTGCTCGACGCCGCCCTTCGCCTGCTGGTCGAAGAGGGCGATCAGTTGACCATGACCGCCGTGGCGCGGCGGGCGAGCTGCTCGAAGGAGACGCTCTACAAATGGTTCGGCGATCGCGACGGGCTGTTGACGGCAACGGTACAATGGCAGGCGTCTAAGGTGCGGGTAGTGCCGGTCGACCGCAAGGGGCTCGACCTCCCTTCGCTGACGGCGAGCCTCGAACGCTTCGCTTCGGACTGGCTCAAGGTAATTTCGAGCGACACCTCGATCGCGCTGAACAGGGTGGCGGTCGGCCATGCTAGTTCGGGGAAGGACGATCTCGGCGCCATCGTGCTGGAGAACGGCCGCTTCGCACTGGCCCGGCGCCTTAAACCGGTGCTGGAGGCAGGCAAGGAAGCTGGTTTCCTCGAGTTTTCCGACGCGGAGACGGCGTTCCGCACCTTTTTCGGGCTGGTCGCCCGCGACGTGCAGATCCGCCTGCTGCTTGGCGACCGGCTGGAATTGACTGATGCGGCGATCGGCGGCGATGCCGTCCGGGCGACGCAGCAGTTTCTCGCTCTTTACGGGGCAAAAACCGGGCCGCAAGGCCTCTGAATTCAAAACGGGAAGGAAGAAAAATGCGTGTCTATTACGATCGTGACGCCGATCTCAACCTGATCAAGGGCAAGAAGGTCGCCATCATCGGCTATGGCAGCCAAGGCAGGGCGCATGCGCTCAACCTCAAGGATTCCGGCGTCAAGGACATCGCCATCGGCCTCAAGGCCGGCTCGGCGACCGCCAAGAAGGTCGAGGCCGACGGGCTCAAGGTGATGAGCGTAGCCGATGCCGCCAAGTGGGCCGACCTGATGATGATGGCCACGCCGGACGAGCTGCAGGCCGACATCTACAAATCCGAGATCGCGCCGAACATCCGCGATGGCGCGGCGATCGCCTTCGCCCACGGCCTCAACGTGCATTTTGGCCTGATCGAGCCTAAAGCTTCGGTTGACGTCGTGATGATCGCGCCGAAGGGGCCTGGCCATACGGTGCGCGGTGAATACCAGAAGGGCGGTGGCGTGCCGTGCCTGGTCGCGGTCAACCAGGACGCTTCGGGCAATGCGCTCGACCTGGCGCTCTCCTATGCCTGCGGCGTTGGCGGCGGCCGCTCGGGCATTATCGAGACCAATTTCCGCGAGGAGTGCGAGACCGACCTGTTCGGCGAGCAGGTGGTGCTGTGCGGCGGCCTGGTCGAATTGATCCGCGCCGGCTTCGAGACACTGGTGGAAGCCGGCTACGCGCCGGAAATGGCCTATTTCGAGTGCCTGCACGAGGTCAAATTGATCGTCGACCTGATCTATGAAGGCGGCATTTCCAACATGAACTACTCGATCTCGAACACCGCCGAATGGGGCGAATATGTCTCGGGCCCGCGCATCATCACCGCCGAGACCAAGGCCGAGATGAAGCGCGTGCTGAAGGATATCCAGACCGGCAAGTTCACCTCGGAATGGATGCAGGAATACCGCGCCGGCATGTCGCGCTTCAAGGGCATCCGCCGCAACAACGACAGCCACCAGATCGAGGAAGTCGGCGCCAAGCTGCGCGCGATGATGCCGTGGATTTCGAAGAACAAGCTGGTTGATAAGGCCAAGAACTGAAGGACACCCACGTTCGTTTCGTTACCCGTCCTCGGGCTTCGCCCTGCGGGCGCGTGGGAATTTCCATGAACAAGCTGGTCGACAAGGCCAAGAACTGATCGCAATTTCATTGCCGATCAAGAAAGGCCGGCGGAGCGATCCGCCGGCCTTTTCGCATCAAGATTGTGTGGTTTCCAGGCTTCTGGACAGGCGCACTATCCTCATCACCGTGATATGCCTGTGCGGGGCATGGCACAAAAGTGCCAAGGGGGTGAGAGTTGGAACTCAAATTTCTGTTGGTCGGGTTTGCCTGCGCGGTTGCCGGCATGCTCTCCCTCGTCACCTTGCTGAAGTGGTGGGAGGTGAGGGCGGTCAGCCGCTGGTCTCCGACGCCGGGAAAGATCATCTCGTCGCGGGTCGAGGCTCGCGAGGTGACCAGTTCGGGATCCGGTTCGGACAGCAGAGGGTCGACCGAAATCCGCAACTTCCCGGCAATCACCTTCGAATACAAGGTGAACGGCAAGACATTTCGCAGTTCGCACTACAGCGTGCAGGAGAACCTTGGAAACTTTGCCGTGGCGGAAACCCTTGCGAAATTTCCAAACGGGGCCGGCGTAACCGTCTTCTACAATCCGGCCGATCCAGCCAAGGCCGTGATCGAACGCACCATGCCCGACGGCTCCTTCAAGTTCATGGTCCAGCTTTCGGCCGGGCTGGTGGTCGGCGCGCTTGTATTGGTCTTCTCCGTCGGCGGCGTCCTCGAAGCGGTCCGGCCGTTTTTGCCCAGGCCGCAGAACCTCGGCGCCGCGGCCCTGCTGCTTTTCATGGGATTGTTTGTCTTGCGCATGGGCTTTGCCCAGAAGTCACTTGCGGAACAGGCGGCCAAATGGCCGATCACGGCAGGACGCATCGATGCTTCAGGCCTGCAGAAATTCGAGACCCGCGACAGGTCCGGAGGCGGCTATCGGCCCTGGCGGACAGTCTTCAAATCCCGCGTCGTCTACAGCTATAGCGTCGCCGGCCAGCGCTACGCCGCCGATCGCATCGCGTTCGGCGCAAACGTGACGGCTTCGCTGCCGAGCCTCGTCAGCGGTCGATCGCAGCGCTACCTCCAGGGCGACAAGGTCGAGGTCCACTACGATCCCGACAACCCAGTTGCAGCGGTTCTCGAATGCAGGGTGAGCGGGCTTTGGCTCCTGTGGGTCTGCGCAGTTGGCCTCCTGGGTGGAGCCGCGCTGCTGGTAGGCGTCATCTGAAGCTGCTGTCCTAGGCTGCATATCCAGCGGAAAAAGACGCCTGTCTTCAGCATCTGACAAGAACTCCGCTGTCGAAGCCAGGCCATGTCAATCTCACCGTCGCCCCGTCGACCACAATGTGGATGACACGGGAGAACGGCTCTTCGGCCGACGGGTCGGATCCGTAGCATTGGCTGGCCCGAGCCACCCAGCCCGTAGGCGTCTTGAGAAACGATGCGTGTTCGCAGCCGAGAGCAGGGACCGACAGCGCGTCGCGGTACAATGTGTAGACAGTCTGGCGTTGAGCATCCGCAACGGCGGTACAGTTCGATCTGTCCCCGGACCATGTGCCCACATAGGGTTCCGTGGCAAAGGCGCTGCCGCACGTAAATGTTAAGATCGAAATGAGCATCAAGAGATTTCGCATCATCGATTCTTTCTTTTCGACGCGGCCTTGGGCCATGCTAAAGCATCGATGCTCAAACTTCACAATGATGCTGCTCCAGGGGACTTAAATGATCATCCGCAAAGCAGCAGCTATTTTTCTGAGCATGCTGAGCCTGTTGCAAGCAGCGAACGCAACAGAATGTTCGCTCAGCCATGCGACCTATCGCGAGCCGCGTTCGGGAGCGACGATACAGTTCCGGCCAACCAACAACGAGCTGGCCGCGCTGACGACCGAGGTCTTTTCGTTGATCGTGCCCAATACCGACATTCGTCTGCCGTCGGACATTACCTGGACCAATGGCAAGTACTCCTTTCCTGTGGGCACGATCCGGCACACCTGCACCGACGACGATCGTGAGGCTGGTCTCGAGGACGGCACCGGGCTGTGCAGAGTGTGGGATGGGCAGGTCTATGCGTTCAATGCAGGCGGTGCCGAGCAGTTGAATTCCCGCGAAGCCTCGCCGGCACCGGCAGGGTTGCTGTTGCCTGACTTCGGCGCGATTTTTACCGAATGGCCCGATTTCGCCAAAGCCAATCCCGACGGTTCAGCCTGGGACGCCTTTAGTTTGACGGGTTGTAGCGATGAATAGCAAGAGACTGCCGGCCTGCATGTTCGCCCTGCCGGTCCTTATTGCCATGGCAACCGGCGCTCGTGCCGACCAAAGCAAGCCGTCGCGTCCGCCTGTCGACAAATGCGCTTGGGAACGGCTGGCGGACAGGGATGTCGGGCTGGCTGCCTGGGTGCAGCGTTGCGATTTCGGTTTTCGCCGGATTCATTTCGAGCTTGGCGGCAATGCTCTTGCCATCAAATACAGCGACGGCGGGCCGGCCGATCCTGTCGTCGAAGTCTTCGATATGCTGCCTGGCGAGGCCGCCGATTCTGCGTTGCAGCGCATTTTTACGGAGAAGACCGAGAAAGCCATCAGCACACGTTGCGTGCTCATGCCTTACACCGAAGGGGCGACGCCCGCGCGCATCCTCCGGTATGTTTTCAGTCCCAATGCCGCCTATCGTGAGGAATTGAAGACCGTCGCCAACCCTGACGAGGTCGGCGTACCGCCTTGCGGCGAATGGGGCGAAGCCCCGGACGGCATTCAGTATTTCGAGGTGCAATCACCCGAACTGCGAAAGCTTCTATTCGTTCGCGTCGGCCAGGATGAGCCGCTGTTTGACGAGCAGACACTGCGAGTCCTGCCACCCGGATAGCGCCGGGATCTCAGCCGTAGTGCCAACTGGGCTTTGGTTCGGTACCGGTGAACATCACGCCGATACGATCTTCGCGGCGCCAGCGGACCACGGCCTTGTAGGCAATGCCGTCGGTCGGAACATAGAGCAGGAACTCATCGGGCACGCGCGCGTCGATCGAGACCTTCAATTCGGCGCCGCCGGCGTGCATGTTGCGCAGCGTGCATGTGACCTCGGAATTGCTCACGCCGGTCAGGATCGTCGCGCCCTTCAAGACGCGCTGCCGGTGTTTGTCCCTCTGTTCGTCCTCGGCCATCGCACGCAATCCAGCCATCTTCGCGTCTCGGGCGTTCTGATCGGGAGGATTATTAGACCTGCCTGATAAAAATAGCGTTATCACCAGTGAGACTGGGCGATTTTTGCGGTTCCTGGCCGGAAGAAAAAGGCGCCGCGAAGCACGGCGCCGAATGATGCTTGTTGTCGGCCTGCTCAGCTATAGGGCGAATAGCATTGCTGGCGCGGGCCGTTGTAGGGCTGGAACGTGTTGTCCCAGGCACGGTACGACCGGTAGCGATTGTAGCACCATTGGACATGCGCGCTGGAAAGCCGCTGTGTCCGGTAGTAGCGCCGTGGTGCGGGCGCATCGTAGTAGTTGTAATTGTTGTATAGGCTGCCGAGGCCAAGCCCCAGGCCCAGCCCAAGAATCGCGGCGCCGGCACTATCATCGTAGTAACCGCCGCGGTAATGGCGGCGGTGATGGCGCCAACGCCAGCTGTCGTCCCAGCCGCCATTGTCCCAGTGTCTCGAAAAATGACGGCCGCGGAAATTGCCGGAACGCCATCTCCAACCATCGTCGCCGTGCCATTGCCGAAAGCCGCGATTGCGCCAACGCCAGATCTGCCTGTCATTGCCGCCTGCCCAATCTTCACGAATTTGCACGATGTCGGCGGCATTGCCCGCCACCGGCAGCAGGGGTTTGGGCATCGGCCCGGCAAGCGACGGGGCCGAGAGGCTGGCGATCAGACCGAGGGCCATCAGCCCGGATCTGACGGAAGATAAAAAGAGCGGTTTCATCGCACTCTCCGAAATTCAGGCCCCACGCCCAGAAACCTCGGGGAAGGGCCTATTGATGGAACTTTCCATCTGAACGGAAGATGAACAAAAAGGTTCCGTCAACCATGGCGAGCGCGCGATCAATCAGAGCCGCCTGGTTTCTGCGCCCTTGTTTTCGGGCGCGCTTGCGGGCAAAGCTCAAAGCCATGTCGCTGCGCCTTGCCACCTTCAACGTCGAAAACCTGATGAACAGGTTTGATTATTCCGGATACCGCAATCAGCTCAACGAAGATCGCACACTGGCGCTTTTCGACATCCAGAGCGAGGCCGAATACAAGATGCTCGAGCAGGCGCGGGCGATCGCGCAATCCGACGACACGCGCCAGTTGACGGCGCTGGCGATCGCGGCCACCCGCGCCGACATCATCTGCATGCAGGAAGTCGACAATATCGAGGCGCTGAGGGCCTTCGAATATGGCTATCTGTTCAAGATGGTGGGGCAAGGCTACCGGCAGAAATACACCACCGCCGGCAATGATTCGCGCGGCATCGACGTCGCCGTGATGATGCGCAACGAGACCGCGCAGGGCCAGCCAATCGAATTCGTGAGCATGACTAGCTACGCCTATGTCACGTTCGAGCAATTCGGCCTGCACACGGCGGAATTGGCAGCGCTTGGTCACCAGGCCAATGAACGCATCTTCCGACGCGACTGCCTGGAAATCGATCTGACGGTCGCTGGCGCGCCGTTGACGCTGTATCTCGTGCATTTCAAGTCGATGGGCTCGCCCCGTAACGGCCTCGACGGCCGCGAGGCGACAATGCCGCTGCGCATCGCCGAGGCGCAAGCGGTGCGCCGGATCATCGAGGAGCGCTTCGGCAAGGATAATGCCGCCGACAAGCGCTGGGCAATCTGCGGCGACATGAACGACTACCGGCAGCGCGTGAAGATCACTGGCGATGTTTTCGACGGCCATCGCTTCGAGGTGATCGACGAGACCCGGTCCTGCATCGACGTGCTCACTGCCGGCGGTTTTTGCGAAAACGCGGTCGAGCGGCGGCCGGAAATGGACCGCTGGACTTTCTATCACACGCGCGGACCGGAAGAGCGGCATCTCTGCCAGCTCGACTACATCCTTTTGTCGAGGGCGCTAGCCAGGCAGAACGCCACCGCCGTTCCCGATATCATCCGTAGCGGGCAGCCTTGGCGCACCATATTTCCGGCGGGCCAGGAGGTCGAGCGCTTCCCACGCGCCGGGTGGGACCGGCCGAAGGCATCCGACCATTGCCCAGTAGCAATTGCCCTCGACATGGTGTGAGACAGGCGTGAGTTTCGATTTGCCGCGCAACGTCATCCTGCCGGTCGATGCCATCGACGTCAGGCTCGATTCCGGCCCGCATCCGTTCGAGCGCGATCATGCCGACGCGATCGCGGCGAACTGGCGGCGTGAGACCGCGGCCAAGCCGGCGCTTTTCGACGGCACCGTGGTGCTGCTTTCCGCTCTCAGCTATCGCGACACTCGCCTAGTCGGCCGTTGCCATGCGGTGCGTTATTCGACCTTCATGCTTTGGCGCAGCAATCGACAGGTGCCTGGCGCCGAACATGCCTACGCGCACGCCATGCTGGTCGCCGGCGACAACGCGTTGGTGGCGATCCGTATGGCACCGCATACGGTCAATGCCGGGCGCGTCTACTTCGCCGCCGGTTCGTTCGAGCCAACCGATTTCCGCGACGGCATTGTTGACGTCGACTTCAACATGATCCGCGAGGTACTGGAGGAAACCGGGCTCGATCTATCAGGTGCGACACGCGGCAGGCGCCACTACGCCCTGTCGACGGCAACCGGCACGGTGATCTTTCGCCGCTACCGCGAGACGGCCTCCGCCGACGACCTGGCACAGCGGATCAGTGCATTCGTCGCCGCCGAATCAGAGCCTGAAATCGAAGGCCCTGTAATCATCCGCAATGCCGCCGATCTGCCGGACGGGCTGATGCCGCATATGAGACCGCTGATCGAATGGCACTTTGCGAGCGAGCAAGGTTTCCAACTCTAACGTCGTAGCCTACCTTCAATAGCCTTGCGGTCGTTGCGGGCGGCAACAAAATACAACAGCACGCCGAGACCCAGGAGCGCCCCCATCGCTGTTCCCATCGTCTGCCCAATTACCTGCTGGAAGTCAGCGGTGACGCGATCGGGATTCTCCATCCCATAAAGGATCAAATTCCACCAAAGCCCTGCCAAGGCGGCTTCGACGATCACAATCGCCAGAGCCAGTCGCGCTTTCTTGCTCATCCATTGTTCCCCCCTTAGTCCCCAACAGCATTGTTATCATTGCAGAATGTGCTGCGACAAGGGCAGGTTGCATAAAAAATTGGCAGCGTCTGGAGGCGACACTTGCTGCAATGCCTATTCATGCCTCAGCGCGTCGATCGGGTTAAGCCGCGCGCCGCGCAGCGCCGGGAAGAAGCCGAACACCATGCCGATCAGCGCGGAAAAGCCGACAGCAAGCAGGATGACCGCCGGGCTTGGCGCAAACGGGATCGTCAGCGTCAGCGAGGCGAGGCCGGCAAGGGCCAGGCCGATCAGGATGCCGATGATGCCGCCAAGCAGCGACAGCACGGTTGCCTCGACCAGGAACTGGATGAGGATGTGCTTTTCGTGGGCGCCGATGGCGAGCCTGATGCCGATCTCGCGCGTGCGCTCGGTTACCGACACCAGCATGATGTTCATAATGCCGATGCCGCCGACGAGCAGGCTGACGCCGGCGACGGCACCGAGCATGCCAGTCATGGTGGTGGTCGCGCTGGCCATGGCATCGGCGATCTGGGTCATGTCGCGGATCGAGAAATCATCGTCGCGGTCGGGCGTGATGCGGCGTGTGTCGCGCAAGATGTCCTCGACGCGCTGCTGCAGCACCGTGGTTGGCGTACGGTCGTCGGCGGCGACATAGATCGAATCGATGTCGCGATTGCCGGCAATGCGACGCTGATAGGCGGCGAGCGGCATCAGCACGACATTGTCCTGGTCCTGGCCGAAACCGGTATAGCCCTTCGGTTCGAGCAAGCCGATGATCTTGCAGGAAGTGCGGTTGACGCGGATGATCTCGCCTTCAGGGTCGCCGGCGCCGAAGAACTGCTGGCGCACCGTCTCACCGATGAGGCAGACGCCGGTGCCCGAGCGGGTTTCCGAATCGCTGAACGGGCGGCCCAAAACCAGCTTCCAGTCGCGGGCATCGAGATAGGCGCTGTCGGTTCCGGTGACGCCCGAGGTCAGGCTTTCGGTGCCGAAAATGACGCGCACCTGCTTTTGCGACGCCGGCGAGATGGCGCGCGAGCCGTCCAGATGCGCGGCAAGCGCGGTGAGATCCTTGTAGGCAAGAGGTCGGACGACCTGATCGAGCCCTCCAGGTCCGCCAGGCCCGGCCGGACGGCCGGAACGGATGACGAGCAGATTGCTGCCGAGCTTGGAAATGTCGGATTTGACCTTCTCGGTGGTGCCCGAGCCGATGGTCAGCATGGCGATGACGGCGGCGACGCCGATGACGATGCCGAGCAGCGTCAGGAACGAGCGCAGCACGTTGCGGCGGATGGAGCGGAGCGAGAGGCGAACGGTTTCCCAGATCATGGCTAGGCCATCTCGAGATTGGCTGTGTCCAAGGCGACATGGCCATCGAGGAAACGGATCGTGCGCTGCGCATAGCCGGCAACATCGGCTTCGTGCGTGACCATGGCGATAGTCAGCCCGAGCTCGCTGTTCAGCTGCATCAGGAGTTCCATGATCTCGTGCGTGCGTGCGGTGTCGAGATTGCCGGTCGGTTCGTCGGCGACGAGCAGCGTCGGCCTGGTGACGATGGCGCGGGCGATCGCCACGCGCTGCTGCTGGCCGCCGGACAGCTCGGCTGGCGTATGATGCTCGCGGCCGACAAGGCCGACCTCGGCAAGCGCCTGCATGGCAAGGCCGCGACGCTCGCGGGCACCAACGCCGCGGTAGATCAGCGGCAGTTCGACATTCTCCGCCGCCGTGGTGCGCGGCAAGAGGTTGTAGCCTTGGAAGACGAAGCCGACATAGAGGTTGCGCAGTACGGCGCGGCGATTGCGATCGAGACGGCCGGCGTCGATGCCTTCGAAGCTGTAGGTCCCAGCGGTCGGCGTGTCGAGGCAGCCAATGATGTTCATGGCCGTCGATTTGCCCGAACCGGACGGGCCCATAATGGCGACGAATTCGCCGCGCCTGATGGCGAGGTCGACGCCGGCCAGCGCATGCACCCGGGCTTCGCCCTGGCCATAGCTTTTCCAGACCTTGTCGAAGCCTATGAGGGTGGTCGCGCCCGATGCCACGATCAGCTCCGCTGCTGCGAGGCGGTAATGACTTGCGCGCCTTCCTCCAGGCCGGAGACGATCTCGGTCAGTTCTCCGTCTGTCGAGCCGACCCTGACGTTGACCGGATGCGGCCGCCCATTCTCCAGCACGTAGAGCGTGCGCGAGCCGTCGGTGGGCTTCGCCGCCGCCTGGTGCTGGCGGTTGCCGCCGGGGCGTCCCATGCGGCCGGTGAACAGGTCGGTGAGGCTCCAGCCGCGCTCCGCCGTCTGCGCCGGCCGGTAGCGGAAGGCGATCGATGGCACGGTGAGCACGTTCTTGGCCTGCTTGGTGACGACCGAGACGGTGGCTGTCATGCCGGGCCGCAACAGAAGCTCGCTATTGTCGACGTCGAGCCTTGCATCATAGGTAACGACACCGTCGGTGGTGACCGAGGCATAGGAAATGTCGCGGATTTCGGCGTCGAACGGCCGTTCCGGGAAGGCGTCGACGGTGAAGCGCGCATGTTGGCCGGGCCTGACGGCGCCGATATCGGCCTCGTCGACCGCCGCCTTCAACTCCATGTTCTTCAGATCGGCGGCGATGACGAACAGCACCGGCGCCTGCAGCGACGAGGCGACCGTCTGGCCGGGATCGACCGAGCGCGTCAGTATGATGCCGTCGATCGGAGCGAAGATGGTGCTCTTGGCAAGATCCGTCTGCTGCGCCTTGAGATCGGCACTGGCCATGGCGAGGTTGGCTTTGGCAATATCGAGCGCCGCCTTCGAGCGGTCGCGCGTGGCGGTTGCCGCTTCGAGCGACTGGTCCGTCGCCATGCCGCGCTTGGTCAGTTGTGCCGCGCGCACCAGCGCCTTTTCGTTTTCGGCCAGGGTCACGGTGGCGTCCTCGACGCTCGCCGCCGCCGCCTTGGCCGAGGCCTGGGCGCGCTCGATCTGCACCTCCAGCTTGGCGGTGTCGAGCGCGGCCAGCACATCGCCCTTCTTCACCAGCTGGTTCTCGTTGATCGAAACCGAGCGGACGACGCCGGAGAGTTCGCTGGAAATATCGACCTGGGTGAGAGGCTGCAGCGTGCCGGTAGCCGAAACCGCGACGGTAAGGTCGGCCATGGTAGCCAGTGTCGTGGTATACTCGATCTTGGCGGGCGAGCCCGCATACCACTGGTAGCCGACGACACTCGCGGCGACGGCAAGCAGTGCGAACACTGCGTAACGCCAACCGCGACGGCGTTTTGTCTTCAGGCCCTGGTGGTCGAGCCCGAGCGCCGTCTCGATGGCGGAAGCGGATTCCGTCTTTGGCAGATTGACAATCTGGTCCACGCCGGACCCCTATGTTCAGTGATATCCCATCGGTGCACAAATCAGGCCTTATGGTTCAAAATTCAAATTAAATTTCGCTCATGTTGGGAATGAGGCAGAGGACTTACTGAGATGCAGCCGCGGAATTACTTGCTTTACGACGTATTCACCACCAACCGGCTGGCCGGCAATCCGCTGGCCGTCGTGCTCGACTGTGACGGGCTGGACGTTGCGGCGATGCAGGCGGTGGCGCGCGAGTTCAACCTGTCCGAAACCGTCTTCGTGCTGCCGCCGGACAACCCGAAGCACCGGGCCCGCGTCCGTATCTTCACGCCCGACTATGAAATGCCGTTCGCCGGCCACCCAACCGTCGGCTCGGCGATAGCGCTCGCCGAAATTGCGGGAGAGGCCGCCGGCATCTTCGTGCTCGAGGAGAATATTGGCCCGGTGCGCTGCGCTGTCAGCAAGCACGACGGTTCGACCTTTGCCGAGTTCGACCTGGCGAAACTGCCGGCGCAGCTGGCATTGTCGGCCGATCCCGAGGCGATCGGCGCCGCCCTTGGCCTTGGGCCGCACGAGATCGGCTTCGAGAACCACCGCGTTTCGTTCTGGTCGGCGGGCGTGCCCTACGTGACCATCCCCGTCGCCAATCTGGAGGCGGCCGCCCGGATCAGGCTGGACAACCAGGCGTGGTCGGAGCTCGCACCACGCAAGAGCGAATGGGCCTTCGCCAGCCCCTATGTCTATTGCCGCGAGACGGTGCATCACGACAGCGCCTTCCATGTCCGCATGATGGTGCCCGGCAATCCGTCCTACGAAGACCCGGCGACCGGCTCAGCGGCGGCCGCGTTCGCTGGCGCGATCATGCATTTCGACGGCCCGACCGACGGTGTTTCACAACTATGGATCGAGCAGGGGCTGGAGATGGGCCGGCCTTCGCGCATTCGCCTCGAACTGAATGTCGAAGGCGGCAAACTGGCGGCCGCCCGCATCGGCGGCCATGCGGTGAAGGTGGCTGAAGGCAGGCTTTTTGTTTGACGGGCGCAGCACTTCGGCGATTTGTCGGGAAATGAATCCCACGGGGCTGGACATGGCGGATGTCGGCGGCTATATGCCCGCCAACGCCGGTTTTTCCGGCCGAGTGGGTGCGTAGCTCAGTTGGTAGAGCAGCTGACTCTTAATCAGCGGGTCCACAGTTCAATCCTGTGCGCACCCACCATTTTTTCCGCTGATAAGTCCCTGTAATTAAACGAAAATGGGCGCTTGGCGCTCCCTCTTTCGCTTCGATTTTCGGGACACCTTTCGACTTAGTAGTGGCCTAGTAAGGGTTGGCTGCGGCTTGACCTGGGCGGATCACCGCGCTCTTCTCGTGCTTTGCGTGGGAGGAAACGTTTGTCAGACGAGTCGCCTGTTACTACCACGTTCTGGCCTGGACACCCGCTTAGCTATGCAACCACACGCATTGGACTTTTCTACAACGATCAGTTCCTGAGTTCTGCCACAGGGTTCGTGCTGCACGTGGGGCCTCTGTACAGCTTGGTCACCAATTGGCACGTGGTCAGCGGTATCCACCCAATCACAGGCGCCTGCATTTCAAAAATGGGCGGACTACCCAACCGAATCTCGTTTCACGTGGCGGCTTTCACGCCAACGGAAGCGGGCGAGGAGCGCCTTGGCGCAATGTACTTTAGGCCGATCGAGTTGGATTTGCATGCCAAGGACGGATCGCCCATCTGGTTCGACGAAAAAGAACCGGGGGTGCAAAATGACTATGCCGTCATACCGCTCAATCAGCATGTTCCCGAACTGCGGGACGGAGTGTCAAAGCTCAGATGCATAGACGGGGGAAAGGTCACGATAAAACGTCGGCTGGAAGGATTGCCGGAGGAGGGAATGGTTAGGGTGCAAGACATCGCTCATTTTTATCCCCGAATTGGATCCGAGGTTTTTGTGATCGGCTACCCGCTGGGCATTAGCTCGAACGGGATTTTCCCCATCTGGAAACGAGCTTCAATCGCATCCGAGCCACAAACTGGCGTAACGCTTTCCGGGCGAAACTACGACAATGCCTTTTATGTCGACGCTATGACCAAGGCTGGTATGTCAGGATCGCCAGTCGTGTATTTGGGACGGACGGGAGATAAGCTTTACTCCGACGATGGAATTGTGGTCGAGCAGAGGGAAGACGAACCTCTCATGGTTGGCGTTTACGCTGGTCGGGATGGTGTTTCCCAGGACGAGTATGAACTCTCTGTGGGAAGGGTCTGGAAAATCGGCTCCGTAGAAGCGCTTGTGATGAAGCACCATGCTCGCTACGAATTGGCTTAGTTTGGCCAAAGCCGCCGCCTACAGCGTGAGATCTCAGCGCGCCGCCCCAAGTGTGTGGGCGGCGTTTGCGTGTTCGATGGGTGGCGGTATCTTCTAGCTCTAAAAAGGGGGAGAATCGATGCTAGCGCTCCTAAAGCGGGTTTGGGTTGGCCCAAGCGCTCGTGGATATCTGGCCCTGCCAAAAGAACAGAGGCAGGATGCTTTGAATCAGGAATTGAAGGACGCATTTGATCGGGCAAAGATGTTTTCAGACTTTTTGGCGATGATAGTGAGAATGTCTTTTACAGCGCTTGCCCTTATTTACTTTCTGTCTAAAATTCAAGATGCCAGTATCGATTTTAGATTCGTGCTTTTTTTATGTGTTATAGTGTCTTTTGCTTCCACTCTTGCAATGGCAATTAGCATTTCCAGAATATTGTTGATTTGGACATCTGATATCAGCATCCATTTTGAATCAACGTCCTTGCGGATCGTGATGCTTCTACTATCAACGGCGTTGGCGTTCGTCATAATGATAGGAATGGGCAATTTGGTACTGGATTTGGCAAAAAGCAGCTCGGTACTGGTGCATGCAACTAGCGGCTCCTTGTAGGAGTGAGCTTAAAGCGAGGACAAAGCATGCACTTCCGCCCTGGATCGCGCCAGGGTGAAGCTTTTTCATCCTCCATATCTATTAGAGAATAGCTGGGAGCGGAAGATACCACTTTCGCGAGAGCCCTCATCGGCTCAGCCCACTGGTGCGGCAAAATCTGGTGGCTACTTCTCCGACACCCCGGCCTCGGCGAAACTTGCCATGCGGGCATGGCACTCCAACGCCGAGCGGACGATGTTGACGGCGAGGCAGGCGCCGGAGCCTTCGCCGAGCCGCATGCCGAGGTCGAGCAGCGGCGGCAGACCGAGCGCTTCGAGCAGGCGGCGGTGGCCGGATTCGGCTGAGACGTGAGCGGCCATGGTGTGAGCGAGGCCGGCAGGATGCAATCTCGCCAAGGGTGCGGCGGCGGCGGTGCAGACGAAGCCGTCGAGCAGCACCGGGACGCCGAGATGGCGCGCCGCCAGCGTCGCACCAAGGATCGCCGCAAGCTCGCGTCCGCCGAGGGCTGCCGCTATCTTCAGCGGATCGGCCAGCGCCGGGGCGTGGCGCTTCAGGCCGGCCTCGATGGCGACGATCTTGCGCACGAGGCCGGCGTCGTCGACGCCGGTGCCACGCCCTGTCCATCGCTCCGCGCTACCGCCGAACAGCGCGGTCGAGATAGCTGCCGCCGGCGTGGTGTTGCCGATGCCCATTTCGCCGAAGCAGACGAGGTCGAGATCCCTGCTGATCGCGTCGTAGCCGGCCGAGACGGCGGCGAGGAAGGCTTCGTCGTCCATCGCCGGCTCTTGCGTGAAGTCGCCGGTCGGACGGTCGAGGTCGAGCGGGATGACGTCCAGCTCCGCGCCGGCGATGCGGGCAAGCTGGTTGATGGCGGCGCCGCCGCCGGCGAAATTCGCCACCATCTGCACGGTGACTTCCGAAGGGAAGGCCGATACGCCCTGCGCGGTGACGCCGTGGTTGCCGGCGAAGACGAAGACCTTGACGCGGTCGAGCTTTGGCATGTCGCGGCCCTGCCAGCGCGCCAGCCAGGCGGCGATCGTCTCCAGCCGGCCGAGGCTGCCTTGCGGCTTGGTCAGTGTATCCTGGCGGCGGGCGACGGTATTGGCGGCGGCATCGCTGCCATTGGGCAGGTCGAGACAGGCGGCGCGCAGTTCATCGAACGATTTGAAAGGCATGGGGGCGAAATCTCCGAAACAGAGTCAGGAAAGGGAAACGGAAGCGACGAGCAGGATTGCGATCTCGCCCAGCTGCTGCAGGGCGCCGACGGTGTCGCCGGTCTGGCCGCCGATCTGGTTGAGGCAAAGCGCTCGGAAGGCGGCGAATAACAGACCGAGCAGGATGATCGCGAAAACGGCAGCGCCGAACCCAAGCGCCAGCAGCGCGACCGCACCGAGTACGGCACCGATACCAGCGGTTTCAGCGGATACGGTGCCTGCTTCGGCCGAGAGGCCGTCGCTGCGGGCCCGCGGCAGCAGGTGCATGAGGGCGCCGATCAGGCCGCGCGAGGCCGCATGCGCGGCAATGAGAGCCCAGAAGACATGAGCCGGGCCGGCGAATCCAGAGAGCACGCTCCAGCGGATCAGCAGCGAGATGCCGAGCGCGCAGGCGCCGTAGGCACCGATGCGGCTGTCACGCATGATCTCGAGTTTCCTGTCGCGTGTCTTGCCGCCGCCAAAGCCGTCGGCGACATCCGAAAGCCCGTCCTCATGCAGGCAGCCGGTAGCGAGCAAGATCGCGGCAAGGGTCAACGCTGCAGCAGGGCCAGCGGCGAGGCCGAGCCTCGTGCCGCCGGCGTAGACCAGCGCACCGGCCAGAGCGACGGCGAGACCGGCCACGGGCGCCGCCCAGATCGCGGCGGCAAGGCTGCGGCCGCGAAAGTCGGCGCTCGGCAGCGGCAGCCGGGTGAAGAAGACGAGGCAGAGAGCGATGTCGTCGGGCAGCTGCCGTTGCGAGACGTTCATGCGCCCCTCGCAATGGCATGGAAGAACGTGCCGCTGACATTGCCGCGCCGGTAGCCCGAGGCGCCGAGCGAATTTCCTTGACCGTCGGCGAGGTCGGCCAGCGGCTCGTCATTGCCGGTCGCAATCATCTGCGCGTAGTGGAATTCATGGCCGCGGATCAGCGTGCCTTGGCTGCCGAGCGGACAGCCGGACCGCAGCCGCGCCTCGCGGTAGCCGAGATTCATCTTGCGCTTGGCGAAGCTGGTCGAATGGCCGAGGAGGCCAAGCATCCGATGCGTCTCGCCCGACGCGTCCTCGAGCGCTTCGCCCAACACCATGAAGCCGCCGCACTCGCCATGCACCGGCCGCGTGGCGGCGAACCGCGCCGTGCCGGCCCTGAAATTCGCCGCGGCCGCGAGGCGGCCGGCATGAAGCTCGGGATAGCCGCCGGGCAGCCAGCAGACATCGCAATCGTCGCCTGGCGCCTCATCGGTGAGCGGCGAGAACGGAACGATCTCGGCGCCGGCCTTGCGCCAATGCGCGGCAACGTGCGGATAGAGGAAGGTGAAGGCGGCGTCCTCGGCCAATGCGATGCGCTGGCCGGGCGGCGGCAGCGCGTCGTCGAAATTGCCCGGCGCGGGCGTGAATGGCGCCGCCAGCGCCATAATGGCGTCGAGGTCGAGCGACCGCTCGACCATGTCGGCCAGCCGGTCGAGATGCGCCATCAGATTCTCATATTCGCCGGCCTGGACGAGACCGAGATGGCGCTCGGGCAGGTTGAGCGAGGGATCGCGCAGGATAGCGCCGACGACAGGCAGGCCGAGTGCCTCGATGGCATCGCCGCATAGCCGGCGGTGGCGCTCGCTGCCCAGCCGGTTGAGCACGACCCCGGCCATGCGCACATCGGGGTCATAAGTAGCAAAGCCCTTGGCGACGGCCGCCGCTGTGGTCGATTGACCGGAGACGTCGAGCACCAGCAGCACCGGCAGGCCGTAGAGTCGGGCAAGGTCGGCGGCCGAGCCGGTGCGGCCCGGAGCAGCCGGAATTCCGTCGAACAGGCCCATGGCGCTTTCGAGAAAGATGAAGTCGGCGTCCTCGCTCGCTTCGCCGGCCAGCGCGTTGAGCAGGGCGGGCGGCATTGCCCAGCTGTCGAGATTGATGCCGGACAAGCCGGTGGCGGCGGTGTGGAAGCCGGGATCGATATAGTCCGGGCCGGATTTGGCGCCGCGCACTTTCAGGCCGCGCCGGGCGAGGGCGCGCAAAATGCCGATGGTGACGCTGGTCTTGCCCGAGCCCGAGCGCGGCGCGCCGATGATGATGGCGCGGGTCATTGCTCACCCGCCAGTGCCGCGCGCATCCCGACGATCCCGCCGACGACGATCAGCGCCGGCGAGGTCAGACCGGCGGCCGCTGCCTCTTCCGCAATTGTGGCGAGCATTGCGACGACGATGCGTTCCTGCGGGGTCGTCGCAGCGACGACCACCGCGGCGGGCGTCGAAGGCGCCAGCCCACCCTCGAGCAGCGAGGCGGCGATCAGCGGCAGGTTGGCCATGCCCATATAGATGACCACCGGCTGGCCGGTGCGGGCGATTGCCGCCCAGTCGAGATCATCATCGGTGCCGGCGGCATGGCCGGTCGCCAGGATCAGCGCCTTGTTGATGCCGCGCATGGTGCCGGGAATGCCGGTCGCGGCCAGCGCGCTGAGGCCGGACGTCAGGCCAGGCAGGATGCGGAACGGGATAGTTTCCCCGGCCAGCGCCAGCGCCTCCTCGCCGCCACGCCCGAAAATATAGGGGTCGCCGCCCTTGAGCCTGACGACGCGCCGGCCCGAGCGCGCCAGTCGGACCAGCAGAGCGGTGATGTCGTCCTGCTTCATCGACGGCTTGCCGCCGCGTTTGCCGGCATAGAACAGTTCCGCGCCCTCGGCGACGGCGACGACTTCTGGCGAGACCAGCGCGTCATAAACCAGCGCGTCGCACTGTCCGAGGGCGGCCAGCACTTCCAGCGTCAGGCAGCCGGGATCGCCAGGGCCGGCACCGGCCAGCCAGACGTGACCGGGCTCCAGCTGGCGCGGCTTGAAGTTCAGCCGGGTGAGCGCCTGCTCGACCGTAGTGTTTCTATTGCTGCCGCTCACAATCCGTCCCGTCCGCGAAAGCGCCGCTGGTAATGCGCGTCATACAGTGAACTTTCGCCAAAGCCTTCGGCCGCCAGCGAGCGGCCGACGAAGATGATTGCCGTGCGTTCCATCGGATCGGCGGCCAATTGCGCCTCGATGGTGGCCAGCGTGCCGGTCAGCACGCGCTCGTCCGGCCAGGAGGCTCGGAAGACGACCGCGACCGGGCAGTCGGCGCCGTAATGCGGCGTCAGCTCGGCGACGACGCGGTCGATAGCGTGGATGGCAAGGTGGATGGCCAGCGTGGCGCCGGTGCGGCCGAAGCCGGCCAGCGTTTCGCCGGGCGGCATTTTCGAGGCGCGGCCGGAGATGCGGGTCAGCACCAGGCTTTGCGCGACTTCTGGAATGGTCAGCTCGCGGCGCAGCGCTGCCGCCGCAGCGGCGAAGGACGGCACGCCCGGCGTCAGCGTATAAGGAATGCCGTGCTTTTCCAGCCGGCGGATCTGCTCGGCAACGGCGCTCCACACCGAAAGATCGCCGGAATGCAGGCGGGCAACATCATTGCCGGCCGCGTGGGCGGCCAGATATTCGGCCTCGATCTCATCGAGCGACATCGGCGCGGTGTCGATCAACCTCGTTCCGGGCGCGCAGTGCTGTAACAGCTCCGGCGCGACGATCGATCCGGCATAGAGGCAGACGGGACAACTGCCGAGCAGTCGGCTGCCGCGCAAGGTGATGAGGTCGGCAGCACCGGGGCCGGCACCGATGAAGTGAACGGTCATGCCGCATCTCCGCTGATGGCGATGGCGCAAGTGACGGCACCGAGCACGGTGCGCGGCCCGAGCAGTTTTGCGCCTTTGCCGGCGGCGGCAAGCGCCGACGCTTCGGAAACCGACGGCGTGCCGGCATGCTCCTGCGATAGGTCGGAACGGCTGGTCGTAGATGCGGCTTTGAGTTCATCCTGCTCGACGACGATCACCGGAAGGCGGAGTTCGCGTCCGGCGGCGAAGATTGCCGCCTCATCCTGCTTGAGAGACGCGGTCGCGAGGGCCGAAAGCGCGGGCAGGGCAAGCCCGTGCGCCTCCAGCGCGGTTTCTACCGCGGCAAGCACGTCCGTTGCGCTGACGCCTTTGCGGCTGCCGATGCCCGCGACCATCATGGCTTGACCCAACTCCATTGAGTGACCGGCATAGCCGGCCGCCAGGCCTGCATCGAACCAACCGGCGAAGCACGGGATACAGCGATGCGGGCGAGCTGGCCGCCGTGCGCGGCGTGACGGGAAAGCAGCAGCGCCTCCATCTCCAGGGTCACCGCATTGGCGACGAGGCGGCCGCCGGCAGGCAAGGCATCGATGGCTCCTTCCAGCACGCCGGCATCGCTGCCGCCGCCGCCGATGAAGATCGCCGCGGGCGTCTCCAGCCCGGCAAGAGCTTGCGGTGCCGAACCTTCGACGACGGTGAGACTGGGAACGCCGCAAGCCGCGGCGTTGCGTCGGATGCGCGCGGCGCGGGCCGGATCGGCCTCAACGGCGATGGCGCGCATGGAGGGATGCGCCAGCATCCATTCGATGCCGATGGAGCCCGATCCGGCGCCGATGTCCCACAGCAGTTCGCCGCGTCTTGGCGCGAGAGCGGACAGCGTGACGGCGCGCACTTCGCGCTTGGTGATCTGGCCGTCATGCTCGAACAAATGATCGGCAAGTCCCGCTGTCAGCGGCACGATGCGCGCTTGCGAAGTCGATTCAACTTCGATCGCGAGCACGTTGAGCGGGTTGATCTTTTCGAGGTCGAAAGTGCCGGCGCTCGCCGAGCGCAGGCTTTCGTTCGGCCCACCCAGCGCCTCCAGAACGGTCAGCTGCGAGGCGCCGAAGCCGAGCTCTGTCAGCAGACGGGCAATCGCTCCCGGTGCATCGCTGTCCGAGGTCAGCGCGAGAATGCGGGTGCAAGGATGCAGCAACGGCCGGATCAGGTCGAGCGAGCGGCCATGCAGCGAAATGGTCTCGACGTCCTGCAGCGCCCAGCCCAGGCGTGAGGCGGCCAGCGAAAAGGCCGAGGGCGCGGGGATCACCCGCATACCCTCTGCCGCGACCTTGCGGGCGAGGGTGACGCCGACACCGTGGTAGAGGGGATCGCCGGAGGCCAGCACGCAGACGCGTCTGCCGGAGAGCGCCAGCACGTCGCGCATCTCGGCATCGAAAGGTGTCGGCCAGGCGCGCGCTTCACCTTTGGCGAGCGACGCGACGAGGGCAAGGTGGCGCTTGCCGCCGAAGACGAATTCGGCCTCCGCGATCAACTGCTTGGCCTCGTCGCCGAGACCCGCTACACCGTCCTCGCCGATGCCGATGATCGTGAGCCACTTTGAGGTGAGCTTGGCGCCGCGCGGAGCTTCAGCAGGCATAATGACCCACCGCATACTGATCCTCGGCGGAACCACCGAAGCCCGGCAAATGGCCGGAAAGCTGGCCGCGCGCGCGGATATTTCGGTCATGCTGTCGCTGGCCGGCCGCACTGAAAACCCGGCCGCGCAGGGGGTGCCGGTGCGGGTCGGCGGCTTCGGCGGTGCCGGCGGGCTGGCGGCGTATCTCCGCCAGAACAAGATCGACCTGCTGATCGACGCCACGCATCCCTATGCGGCGCGAATCTCCGCCAATGCGGCGGAAGCAGCGCGCATGACCGGCGTGCCTATCGTTGCGCTCAGGCGTCCCGGATGGGAGGCGGTCGAAGGTGATCGCTGGATGTTGGTCGACACCGTTGCCAGCGCGGTGACGGCTTTGGGACCGGTGCCGCGCCGCGTGTTCCTGGCGCTCGGGCGACAGGAGGTCGCTGCCTTCAAGGCCGCTCCCCAGCATCATTATCTCATCCGCAGTGTCGACCCGGTCGAGCCCAGGCTCGCTGTGCCCCGCGCGACCTATCTCTTGGCGCGCGGGCCGTTTCGGGAAGTCGACGAACATGCACTGCTTCTGCAACACCACATCGAAGTCGTTGTTTCCAAAAACAGCGGCGGCGAGGCGACCTACGGCAAGATCGCGGCGGCGCGAGCGCTGGGAATCGAGGTGGTGATGATCCGCAGGCCGGCGCTGCCGGACGTCACGTCGGCTGAGACCGTTGAATCTCTTGCCGCGATGGTCGATCATTTTCTGGTCGGTCATGTTCTTGGGCCCGCTGCCGAACGCGGCGTGTAGACCAGCGCGGCCTTGTCACCCCGCTTGATGATTCTGGTTTCCGGCGAGCCGATGATGATGCAGGTCGACATGTCGGCCTTCGCGGCATCGGCGTCGGCCAGCAGAAAAACCTCGATGCGCTCGTCGGGACGGCCGGCGGCACGGCCGAAGATCACCGGCGTGGTGCCGGGCAGGATCGCAGCAAGGCATTCGAAGGCGCGGCCTAGCTGCCATGGGCGCGCCTTGCTGATCGGGTTGTAGAGCGCGATTACGAAGCCGGCGCCGGCTGCCGCCAGCAGGCGTAGCTCGATCAGGTCCCACGGCTTCAGATTGTCGGACAGGGAGATGGCGCAGAAATCATGGCCGAGCGGCGCGCCGATGCGGGCGGCGACGGCGAGCATGGCGGTGATACCGGGCACGATGGCGATGTCGACCGCGCGCCATTCGGGTGGGCCCGCCTCTATCGCCTCGCAGACGGCCGCGGCCATGGCGAAGACGCCGGGATCGCCGCCCGACACGACGGCGACATCGTAGCCTTCCACAGCCTTCAGCAGCGCGTCCCTGGAGCGCGCGAGTTCCTCGCGATTGTCGGAAGCGACGCGAATCTGGTCGGGGCGCAGATCGAGCCGGTCGAGATAGGGTTTATAGCCGTAGAAGAATTTTGCCTCGGCAACGGCGCGGCTTGCCTCCGGCGTCACCTGGTCGGCGTTGCCGGGCCCGAGGCCGATGACAGTGAGGCGGCCGCTCATGCTTCGGCTTTCAATGCGCTTGGCCGGCCCGACCAGCCGGCCACCAGCACGATGGCGAAATAAGGCGCCTGGTCGTCCTTTTTATCGGCCAGCCGCATCGAGGCGCCGCCCGGCATGGTGCCGCGCTCGACATAGATGGCCCGCGCCAGCTTGTCGGTGGCCTCCAGCGCGCGCCTGATCTTGGGCAGGTTGCGGCCGACCTTCATGATCACCGCAGCGTCGGTATCGGCGAGGCGACGCGTCAGCTCGAATTCGCTCATGGTGCCCGGCAGCACCGTCAGCACGTCGTCGCCCTGGACGATCGGCAGGCCGGTCGCCGACCAGCAGCCGGACATGGCGGTGACGCCGGGAATGACTTCGCTCGGAAAGCGGTGCGCCAGCCGGACATGAAGATGCATGTAGGAGCCGTAGAAAAGCGGATCGCCCTCCGAGAGCACCGCGACCATCCTGCCGGCGCTGAGGTGCGCGGCGACCTTTTCGGCCGACTGCTCGTAGAAATCCGTTATCTGCGACCGGTAATCGCTGTGGTCCTTGTCGATTTCGGTCGTCACCGGATAGAGCAGCGGCAGTTCGATCAGATCAGGGCGAAAATGCGCGCCGACAATGGCGCGCGCGTTGCTGTTGTTGCCGCGCTTGGCGAAATGCGCGACGACATCGGCCGCGGCCAGCGCGCGCACTGCCTTCAGCGTCAAGAGTTCCGGGTCGCCGGGTCCGGTGCCGACGCCGACAAGTCTGCCTTTTGCAATCGCATTCATAGGCCCGGCCTCGCCAATGCATTGAGTGCGGCGGCGGTCATGGCGCTGCCGCCCAGCCGGCCGCGCACGATGGCGTAAGGCACGCCATAGGAATTTTCGGCCAGCGCATCCTTCGATTCGGCGGCACCGACAAACCCGACCGGCATGCCGATGATCGCCGCCGGCTTCGGCGCGCCGTCGCGCAGCTTTTCCAGCAGATAGAAAAGGGCTGTCGGCGCATTGCCGATGGCGACGACCGAACCGGCCATGCGCTCGCCCCACAGGTCGATCGCGGCGGCCGAGCGGGTGTTGCCGATCTTTTTCGCGATGTCGGCGGTCCGCGGATCGCGCAGCGTGCAGATCACCTCATTGCCGGCCGGCAGCCGGGCGCGCGTGACGCCATGCGAGACCATCTGCGCATCGCAGAAGATCGGCGCGCCGGCCGCCAGCGCCGTGCGCGCGGCGGCGACGAAATCGCTCGAGAAAACGAAGTGCCTGCAAGCATCGACCTGGCCGCAGGCGTGGATCATGCGGATAGCGATTTCGGCTTCGGCTTCGGAAAAGCGCGAAAGGTCGGCCTCGGCGCGGATAATGGCGAAGGAGCGCTCGTAGATCGCCGTGCCATCATGGATGTAGTCGTAGGCGTTCTGGGCGGGCATGCTCATTCCTGTCGGTAGATTTCGGTGATGCCGGCCGCGCCGAGCCTTGCCAGGCAGGCGGCAGCAGTCTCGCCGGAATGTCGTACGCTGCGGATCGCCGCTGCAACGCGGCCGATGCCGTGCGCGGCGTCGTAGCCCGGCCTGTATCCGGCGGGCAATGCCTTTGCCGTCCCGTCCACGACAAGTCCGGCTCCGTTTTCGCCACCGACCAGGGTCAGCGCCGCCGGACCGGGATGGGCACAGCCCTTGGCGCAGCCGGAGATGTGCAGCGTCAGCGAGGAATCAAGGATGTCGCGGTTTTCTGTAGCGATGATCTCGGCGATGTCGCGTGTCGCGATCCGGCCGGAGGCGCAGGCGGGTGCGCCGGGGCAGGCGGCGATCCTGGTGCGCGGATCGGCTGCGTCGGTGACAAAGCCGAGGGCTGCGGCGGTGTTTTGAAGGGGCTGGTTGGCGGCTGCCGGCTGACCGAGGAGAAGCAGGCCCCGCCTCGGGGCCAGGCGGATTTCGACTGTGCCAAGAGTGAGGGCACTCTGCGCGAGGCCGATGAGTTTATCTGCGGGCATGCTGCCGTAGGGCAGGCCGATGCCGAGAGCGTGGCCGTTACTCAGGTTGAAGATACCAATGGGCGGGCGATGTCGCTCTACGGCGCCCCCCTCTGTCCTGCCGGACATCTCCCCCTCTAGGGGGGAGATTGCACCTTGGTCTCCGCCTTCGCTAATCGCCGAAGTCGCGCCGAATACCGAGGCAGCAGAAGGACGGCCGTCGGCGGAACTGCCGATCTCCCCCCTAGAGGGGGAGATGTCCGGCAGGACAGAGGGGGGCGCGACGGAATGCCAGCTTGCGAGTGATCTACGCTGCCGTTCCGTCAAATCCCGTGCATGAGCTTCGCGGCCCTTTTCGGCAACCATCCTGAGAATGGCGACGGCGATGTCACAAGCCGCATCTTCCTCGGATATCGCCAGCGGCGTAGCACCCTGCACGTCTCCGGCGAGCGATACCCACCACTTAATTCCGTCGGCGGCCCGCACCGCGACCAGCCTGACATCGGCCGTAACCGCATCCATTGTCAGCTGCCCGCCGCCGTCAACAATCACCGAAACCTTCGGGCCAAGGCGTTGCGTAACACCGGCGTCCTCAATTGCCGCCCGAATCAGCTCCGCCATCGGGCGCGGGTCGGCTATCTCCTCCTGGTCGAGCCCGGCCAGCGGGCCGGTCTCGACCGGCACGCCGGTGCGCACAGCGATGCCGAGCGCATCGACCTCCATCGCCAGCAGCCGCGCGCTTGCCGGCGTCAGGCCGCGGATCTGCAGGCTGCCGCGGGCGGTCACTTCCATGATGCCGTTGCCATGGCGCAAGGCGGATTCGCAGGCTCCGATCAACGACTTCGGCAACAGTCCTCCAGCGACCGGATTGAGCCGCACCAGCAGCCCGTCACCGGTTTGCATCGGCGCCGACAAAGCGGGGCAGGCGCCACGGAGCGAGAAAGCGTTCATGCCGCCACTCCCAGCGCTTGCGCTTCGGCAATCAGTGCGGCGAGATCGCCATCGATCGAATTGCGCAGCGGATGCCAGAGCCCGCGCCGCCGTGCCGACAGCAAACGCTCGGCGATCACCTTCGCCGCCGCCGGGTTCTCGCGCAGGATGAAGGCGCGCACCACGGGGTCGCCAAGATAGGCGTCGTGCACCGCCTCGATCAGCGTGCCCGATATGGCATGGGTAGTCTCGGCAAAGCCGACCAGCCGGTCGACCGTCTCGGCGAATTCCGAGGCGCCGCGCGGCCCGTGCCGCAGCTGGCCGGCGATGAAGCGCGGGTTGACCGCGCGGGCGCGAACTACCCGGGATACGGCCTCACTGATCGAGCGCGGCTTCGGCTTTTGCGGGTCCGTGGTGTCGAGCACGATCACGTCGGCGTTCTTGCCGAGCGCGGCAAGCGCTGCCGAAAAGCCGCCGATGAAGGCGACGTCGGCCGAGCCTTCGAGGATGTCGCGGCCGGGGTCGTCGCCGGTATGAACCAGAAGGTCGGCCTCGGCGAGGCGATCCTCGAACGCGCCGGGCGCCGAAATGCCTTTGCCCTCGGAGCCGCCATAGGCGTGCGAGGTGGCGGCGAGATAGGTGCGGCCGATCTCTTCGCGCGCGGCCCAGTCGCCGCTCGACAACAAGTCCTCGACGCCCGCGCCGTAAGTGCCCGGCGAGGTGCCGAAAATGCGCGGGCTGATCTTGCCGTCGATGCGGGTCCTAGCGGCGAGCGGGTTTTCCGAATCATCCTCGTCGCGGGTCGCCACCGCGTTGGCCGCGGCGTCGATCAGCGCGATCTGGGTCGGGAACATGTCGCGGAACAGGCCCGATATGCGCCAGATGACATCGATGCGCGGACGGCCGAGTGTTGCCGGCGGCAGCACATCTATGCCGGTGATGCGGCCGGTGGCGGAATCCCATTGCGGCCGGCAGCCCATCAGCGCCAGGCCTTGCGCGATCTCCTCACCGCCGGTGCGCAGCGAGGCCGAGCCCCACAGGTCGATGACCAGCGAGCGCGGCCAGTCGCCATGCGATTGCATGTAGCTGCGGACCACTTCTTCCGCTGCCACCTTGCCCAGATCATAGGCGGTCGGCGTCGGCATGGTGCGCGGGTCGGCGGTAAACAAATTGCGGCCGGTGGGCAGCACATCGCTCCGGCCACGCGCCGGCGCACCGGCCGGACCGGCAGCGACGTGGCGGCCGTCGAGGGCGGCAAGCAGCGCGGTTTTTTCAGCTGCCGCGCTTTGCCGCCGCAACGGATCAGCCTCGCCTTCCGGCGAGCGGCCGTAAATGTGCAGGCCGTCCTTGATGGCGAAATCCTTGAGATCGCAGAGCCAGGCGTCGATGCGGCGCAGCGCTTCGTCGGGGACGTCGGTTTGGGCAACCCCGGCTTCCGAGGCGAGGCCGGTCTTTTCCGCCGTCTCGACGATCAGCTTCGCCAGGCGGTCGCGGCGGCGGCGGTCGAGCCCGTCGGCCTGGGCATATTCGTCAACCAGTCGTTCAAGCCGGTGCTGGTTTTCGTCCAGCCCGGCGCCGGTCAGCGGCGGCGGCAGATGGCCGAGCGTGACGGCGGCAATGCGCCGCTTGGCCTGCGCTGCCTCTCCCGGGTTGGAGACGATGAAGGGATAGATGACGGGCAGGGGACCGGTGACTATCTCGGGAAAGCAGTTTTCGCTGAGCGCCACGGTCTTGCCGGGCAGCCACTCCAGCGTGCCATGGGCGCCGACATGGACAATTGCATGGATGCCGAGCGACTTGCGCAGCCAGAGCCCAAAGGCGACCAGCGCATGGCGCGGCGGCAGCGTCGGGTCGTGATAGTCGGCGCGGCGGTCGGCTGAGCGCCCGCGGTAAGGGGCGAGTGCCACGGTGACGTTGCCGAAGGTGGCTGCGCGGAAGGCGAATTTTGCGGCGGCAGTCGCTTGAACACCCCCCTCTGTCCTGCCGGACGTCTCCGGCAGGACAGAGGGGGGTGCCTCGCACAAACTTGTGTCATCTGCCGCATTCCCCCATGCGGCCGTCACGGCAGCTATCGCTTCAGCAGGCAATTCCGCCGAGTACCCGAGATAGTCCTCAAACCCCAACCCTTCACCTCCACGCTCCAGCACCTCCAGCAATTCGCGCGGCGTTTGCGGAATCCTTTCAACGGCGTAGCCCTGTTCGCTGAGGTCGTGCAGCATTGCCAGCACGCTGGACGGCACGTCGAGACCAACCGCGTAGCCGGTGCGACCGGGGGCGCTCGGATAGTCGGGGATCAGGATGGCGAGCTTGCGCTCCGCACGCGGCGTCCGCTGCAGGCGCACGAAGGCCTCGACACGGTTCGCCACTTGCGCCACGCGGTCGGGCTCAGGCCGGTTGGCGAAGGCGCGGAAGGCCAGCGCCGGGTCGGTTTCGCTTTCGCCCTTGAATGAAATGGCGCCGGCCAGGATGCGGCCGTCGAGCTCGGGCAGGACGACATGCATGGCAAGGTCGGCGGGCGCCAGGCCGCGCTGATTGGTTTGCCAGATGTCGCGGCGGGTGGTCGCGACGATGACCTGGAACACCGGCACGCCGGCGCGGTCGAACAGGGTTTCAACGCCGGGCTCGGCACCCGAGGCGAAAGCCGTGGCGGTGATGATGGCGGCAGGCTTCAGGGTTGCGAGCGCGGTTTCGACAAAGGCGAGCGACGCCGGGTCCTTGAGGCTGGAGACGAACATAGGCACGGGAGCCATCCCGCGGTGGCGCAGGGCTTCGAAAAGCGCGTCGATGGGCGCAACATCGGCGGCGAGCAGCATCGAACGGTAGAAGAGAATTGGCACGACGTCCCCCTCCCTCTCGAGGGGAGAGTGGCCCGCAGGGCCGGGTGGGGTCGTCACGGCAATGCGCGACGTTTTGTGTAGGCGCGCTTCGGAGAGGACCCCACCCCCGGCCTGCGGCCGGACCCTCCCCTCGAGGGGGAGGGGGACGCCGCGTTCTACGACCCCCAGTCCCGGCTCGTAAAATCCCGCCTTTGGCACGCTAACAGGTTCGGCTACCGCCGCACCCGATCCAGCGAGACTTGCCAGCCTCTGCACCAGCGCCGTCATATTCGCCGGTCCGCCCTCGCGGAAATAGCCAAGCAGGCCGTCCAACTCCTCGCGCGGCAGCGTCGAGCCTTCGATCAGCCGCAAATCCTCGTCGTGGCTCTCGCCGGGCAGCAGCGCCAGCTTGATACCGCGATTTCGCGCGATAACGGCGAGCTGGTCGCAGCCATAGCGCCACCACTCGTAGCCGCCGAGGATGCGGACCAGAATGACCTTGGCGTGGCGGGCGACACTGTCGATCCACAGGTCGACGGACATCGGATGGCGCAGGTCGCGCAAGGCGGCGAGCCGCATCGACGGCAGGCGGTGCGCATCTGCCTTCCACGCCGCCGCCAGCCCGGCCAGGTCGCTGTCGGTGAAGGACAGCGCCACGACATCCGCAGGCGTTTGCCTGAGATCGACAGGCTCGGCGAGATCGTCGAGCGAGGCGGATGTGGTGGTGAGGATGTGCATCGCGGCTCGTACCTGGGGTCAGCCGGCGAGGATACGCTCGATGGCCGGGCGGTTCAGCCCTTTCAGGCCGATGACGACGAGGCGCGAGCGGCGGTCGTCTTCAGCGGTCCAGGCGCGGTCGTAATAGTGGTTGACGCGCGGACCGACGGCCTGCAGCAGGAGCCGCATCGGCTTGCCGCCGACTTCGACGAAACCCTTGACGCGCAACACGTTTTCTTCCTCCGCCGCCGTGGCGACCCGTTGTGCGAGCTCGTCCGGGTTGGACACGGACGCGATGTCGATGACGAACGAGTCAAAATCGTCATGTTCGTGGTCGAGCTCGTCGTCGTGGTGGGTCTTGCGGTTCTCGATGTCGTCCTCGACGGCGAGGCCGAGGCCGAGCAGCACCGACGGGTCGACCTTGCCTTGCGAAGTCGGTACGATCTTCACCGCCCGGGCAACGTGCTTGCCGATGACGGCATTGGCACGGGCCGAGCCGGCTGCGTCCATCAGGTCGCTCTTCGACAGGATGATCAGGTCGGCGCAGGCGAGCTGGTCTTCGAACACTTCCTCGACCGGATCGTCATGGTCGTGCGTCTCGTCCTGCGCCCGCTGCGCCTGCAGGGCGTCCATGTCGTTGGCTACGCGGCCATCAGCCAGCGCCGGTCCGTCGACCACGGCAATGACGCCGTCCACCGTCACGCGGCTTTTCACCGACGGCCACTGGAAGGCCTGGACCAGCGGCTTGGGCAAAGCGAGGCCGGATGTCTCGATCAGGATGTGGTCGACCCTCGGCGTCAGCGACAGGATCTGGTCCAGCGCCGGGACGAAATCATCGGCGACGGTGCAGCAGATGCAACCATTGGCCAGCTCGACGATGTTTTCCTCGGGGCAGGTGTCGATGCCGCAGCCCTTCAGGATCTCGCCGTCGATGCCGATGTCGCCGAACTCGTTGACGATGATGGCCAGGCGCTTGCCTTTGGCGTTTTCGAGCAAATGGCGGATCAACGTCGTCTTGCCGGCGCCGAGAAAGCCGGTGACCACGGTGCAGGGAACGCGCGAAAGGGAGGCAGCGGTCATGTCAGGTCCTTCAAAAGGTCAAGGGGAGGGATGCGGGCAACCAGGCCGCGCTTCAGGCAATCGGGACGGCCGCGCCATGGAATGAGCCCATCCGTCGAGGTGGCGAACAGCTTTGCCCCGGTGACGAGATCGGCGCCGCTGGTCGTGGTCAGATCACCGAAGACGTAACTCCAGCAGCCGTCGCGCAGCATGGCCGCGCTGAGCCGGCGCTTGCAATTGCCGAGGCATTCGACGGTGCGGATTTTGATGTTTTCGCCGGAAGCAGCGCGGCGCGTGTCCTCTGCGAGCAGTTCGCCGGCGCGCGGATGAGCGTCCGAACCGGTCTCGTCACGGCAGGACGAGCAAACGATGACGGTAACGCCGGCCGGAGAATCACCATGGCCGGACAATAAATCCGCTGTCTCAGCCGGAAAACTGCTGTCGCGTTCCAAATCAGGCTCCTTGCCCGGAAAACCCGCCAGGCGATCGGATTCTTAGGTCCTAGACGGCAGGTCTCCTGGCTCGCGGGTCATCGCCTGGGTGCCGCCTTCCCGGGAATATCCCAGTGGTTTTCGGCCTTGGCTCGTCGCTTACAGTTGCGGGGACAGCCGCGGATTTGAAATCGAGATTTCGCACCGCATTCCCTCTTGGCCCCTGCCGTTGCGGGCAGGGGACCGTCTGGAACGGATTTAGGCTTGTGGAGGCAGTTGTGTCAACGCACGTCTATGGCGCGGCGATATCCGCGAGCGGCCGGCCCAAATCGCCGGCAGCGGTCACCTCGATGCGTTCCAGGCCGAGCCAGCCCTGCATCTGCTTCAATTCCTTGAAGAGTTCGGCAGCGGTTTGTGGCAGGGCGCCGGGCTCCGCATAGGCGGCATGGACGCGCAATACGCCGGCCGGACGGTCGGCCCTGAGGTCAACGCGCCCGACGATGCTGTCGCCGAGCAGGAATGGCAGCACATAATAGCCATACCGGCGCTTTTCGGCCGGCGTGTAGATCTCGATGCGGTAGTGGAAGTCGAACAACCGCTCGGTGCGCGATCGTTCGAAGACGACAGGATCGAACGGCGCGAGCAAGGCGCGCGCCTCGATCCTGCGCGGCAAACGGGCGTCCTTGTGGAGATAGGCTGTTTTGTTCCAGCCGTCGACGCTCACCGGCAACAGCTCGCCGGCCTCGACCAGCTCCTCGATGCGGCCCTTGATGTCGGCGGGCGAGAGGCGGAAATAGTCGCGCAGGTCGCCTGCCGTGGCGATGCCGTGGGCGCGGGCCGAGATGCGCAGCAATTCGCGGTGAGCGTCTTCGGGGGAGGGCGTTGGCAGACTCAGTATTGTTGGCGGCAGCACGCGCTCCGGCAGATCGTAGAACCGTTCGAAGCCGCGGCGATGCGCCGTGGTGATGCGGCCGGCCCAGAACAGCCATTCGAAGGCGTGCTTGGCATGGCTCCAGCCCCACCAGCCGCCCGAACCCTTCTGCCCTTCGAAAGCCGACGCCGCGATCGGGCCTCGTTCGGCGACCTCGCGATAGATGTCTTCGATATAGGCGGCGTGCTCGCGGCCCCATTTGGCCAGTCCGCTGTACATTTCGTCGCCGCACTCGGCCCGCTGCATGCGCCAGCGCATCAGCGGATAGGTCTCGACCGGCAAGAAGGAGGCTTCGTGCGCCCAATATTCGAAGACCATGCGCTTGCGCGTTACGGCGGCGTCGTCGAGCAGCGCCAGCTTGTAGGGGCCAAGCCGGGAATAGAGCGGCATATAGTGGGCGCGCACCACGGCGCTGACGGAATCGATCTGCAGCAGGCCGGTACGGGCAAGCACGCGGGCCAGATGCCGGCGGTCAGGCGTGCCGGTGGGGCGCGGGTCATTGAATCCCTGTGCCGCGAGCGCAATGCGGCGGGCCATGGCGAGCGAGATTTTTTCCTTCATGAAGGCAGCATCCGGACGATTTTAGACAGAGAAAATGACCTGCGATTCCGTGCCATGCTAACAGGGTTTTGGCGGCATCCATGTCAGGAGAGAAAAGTGGAGTAAAAAGTGAAGGAAATCAAACAGGAGCGGATCGGACCAGTTTCCCCGGATATGCCGTCCAGCACCGCGATTTGAACAAGGTTTGACTTGCTTCGCCGAAAGCGCTGCGCTAACCCTCGCCGCGTTGCAGCATAGAGCCCCCTTAAAACGGTTCAGTGGTTAAACTGTCACGCTTCCGCAAGTGGGTCCGGTGCTGTAATCAGAGTGGATTGGCCGCCAACGGAAACTGCAGCATGAACGCACTTTTAGGTTCGTACCTGCCCATCGTCCTGTTCATCGGCGTGGCGCTGATCGTCGGGCTGGCGCTGCTCGCCGCACCGTTCCTGGTGGCCTACCGCAACCCCGATCCGGAAAAGCTTTCCGCCTACGAGTGCGGCTTCAACTCGTTCGACGACGCCCGCATGAAGTTCGATATCCGCTTCTACCTGGTGTCGATCCTGTTCATCATCTTCGATCTGGAGGTGGCCTTCCTGTTTCCTTGGGCGGTGTCGTTCAGTCAGATCGGCATGCTCGGTTTCTGGTCGATGATGGTGTTTTTGGCGGTGCTGACCATCGGCTTTGCCTATGAATGGAAAAAAGGAGCGCTGGAATGGGATTGAACGACAGTTCCGGTACGCTCGTCGCGCCGAAGCCCAAGGGCCTCATCGACCCCAACACCGGCAGGCCGGTCGGGTCCGACGATCCATTCTTCCTGGAGATCAACAACGAGCTCGCCGACAAGGGCTTTCTCGTCACCTCGACCGAGGCGCTGATCACCTGGGCGCGCAGCGGCTCGCTGATGTTCATGACGTTTGGCCTCGCCTGCTGCGCCGTCGAGATGATCCATACGTCGATGCCGCGCTATGACTCGGAGAGGTTCGGTGTCGCGCCGCGCGCGTCCCCGCGCCAGTCCGACATCATGATCGTCGCCGGCACGCTGACCAACAAGATGGCGCCGGCGCTGCGCAAGGTCTACGATCAGATGCCGGAGCCGCGCTACGTCATCTCGATGGGCTCTTGCGCCAATGGCGGCGGCTATTATCATTATTCCTATTCGGTGGTGCGCGGCTGCGACCGCATCGTGCCGGTCGACATCTACGTGCCCGGCTGTCCGCCGAGCGCCGAAGCGCTGCTCTACGGCATCCTTCTGCTGCAGAAGAAGATCCGCCGCACCGGCACGATCGAGCGGTGAGCGGCATGACCCAGGCGTTGAATGACCTCTCGACCTATCTCGGCGAGAAGCTGATCGGCCGGATCGGCGCGGCGGTGCTCGCCTATGGCGAACTCACTATCTCGGTCGAGCCGCGCGACCTGATCGAGGTGGTGACCTTCCTGCGCGACGACCCGAAATGCCAGTTCATTTCGATCATCGACGTTTGCGGCGCCGATTATCCGTCACGGGCAAAGCGCTTCGACGTCGTCTATCACCTGCTGTCGCCGAAGCAGAATATCCGCATCCGGCTCAAGGTCCAGGCCGACGAAGAGACGCTCGTGCCGTCGATCACCGGGATATATCCCGGCGCCGACTGGTTCGAGCGCGAGACCTACGATCTCTACGGCGTGCTGTTTTCGGGCCATCCCGATCTGCGGCGGATCCTGACCGACTACGGCTTTGAAGGCCATCCGCTGCGCAAGGACTTTCCGCTGACCGGCTTCGTCGAGGTGCGTTACGACGACGAAGCCAAGCGCGTCATCTACGAGCCGGTGGAGCTCAAGCAGGAATTCCGCAATTTCGATTTTCTGTCTCCGTGGGAAGGTACGGATTACGTGCTTCCAGGCGACGAAAAGGCGAAACAATGATAAAAATATCACGGCATTGGCTTCCGATCGTGATCGTATCGTTTTTCGCGCTGTTGGCCGGTGACTTGACGGGTCGAGCGGATAGCATTCCTGACGGCAATTTTGAGTCTAAGCTGCAAAAATATGATCCCAAAGCGGTCAGCGCTGCCTTGCGCTATGTTCGAAATTTCAACATGAACGCAAATTTCAAAGCGATGGCGCCCGCCTTGCGGCAGCAAACGATAGCTGAATTGAAAGGAGCCAATCCCTCGATTTCAGACAGCGATGCGGGTGAGTTTGCTGATGACTTCATCAAGCGAGCATTGCTGGATAACTCGGAGACTCTAGAGCATCTGACGGCGTTGATGCTGCTGGAAGCCTTCGATCCCGATGAAGTGGAGGCGATGGATGACTTTTACGCGTCGCCGATGGGGTCGCGTATTTTGGCAAAGACGCCGGCCTATATGGCCAAACTGCCGTATCTGGCCGAGTACTTCCAAAAAACCATCGTCCCTGAGGCACTCCGGCAGACACAAGCTGCCCTGAAGGCACAGGGTAAGGACATCAAAATCTGATTTGTTGAGGATCGAAGCTCCGGTACTGGGGCAATGAGTATATAGAAAAAATGGCTGAAACCTCCGTCCGCAATTTCAACATTAATTTTGGCCCTCAACACCCTGCGGCGCATGGCGTTTTGCGCCTTGTGCTGGAGCTCGACGGCGAAGTCGTCGATCGCGTCGATCCGCATATCGGTCTGTTGCATCGCGGCACGGAAAAGCTGATCGAGGCCAAGACTTATCTGCAGGCCGTGCCCTATCTCGACCGGCTCGATTATTGCGCGCCGATGAACCAGGAGCATGCCTTTGCGCTTGCCGCGGAGCGGCTGCTCGGTATCGAGGTGCCGAAGCGGGGCCAGTTGATCCGAGTTCTCTATTCGGAAATCGGCCGCATCATGTCGCATATCCTCAACGTGACGACGCAGGCGATGGATGTCGGCGCGCTGACGCCGCCGCTGTGGGGCTTCGTCGAGCGCGAAAAGCTGATGGTGTTCTATGAGCGCGCCTCGGGCTCGCGCATGCATGCTGCCTATTTCCGCCCCGGGGGCGTCCATCAGGATCTGCCGCAGAAGCTGATCGAGGACATCGGCAAGTGGATCGACCCATTCCTGAAATCGGTCGACGATCTCGACGCGCTTTTGACCGGCAACCGTATCTTCAAGCAGCGCAATGTCGACATCGCGACGGTGTCTCTGGCCGACGCATGGGCCTGGGGTTTTTCCGGCGTCATGGTGCGCGGCTCGGGCGCGCCGTGGGACCTGCGCAAATCGCAGCCCTACGAATGCTATGCCGAGCTGGATTTCGACATTCCGATCGGCAAGAACGGCGACTGTTTCGACCGTTATCTGGTACGCATGGAAGAGATGCGGCAGTCGGCGAAAATCATGCGCCAGTGCGTCGACCTGTTGCTCGGCAAGGAAGGCAGCGGGCCGGTGTCTAACCTCGACGGCAAGGTGGTGCCGCCGAAGCGCGCGGCGATGAAGCGCTCGATGGAAGCGCTGATCCATCATTTCAAGCTCTACACCGAAGGCTACCGCGTGCCGGCCGGCGAGGTCTATGCGGCGGTCGAGGCGCCGAAGGGCGAGTTCGGCGTCTATCTCGTCTCCGACGGCACCAACAAGCCCTATCGCTGCAAGCTGCGCGCGCCCGGCTTCGCGCATCTCCAGGCCATGGACTTTTTGTGTCGCGGCCACATGTTGGCCGACGTCACCGCCGTGTTGGGTTCACTCGACATCGTGTTTGGTGAGGTCGATCGGTGATGATGGGAATGGCTCGACCGTCAAAGGCGTTTCTGGCCGCGGCATGCCTTGCGGCTTCCGCTGAAGTGTCGCTTGCTGGGTCCGGTGAGGGTCTCTCGTCGACCGATCTTCTCAAAGAGGGGTTCAAGCTTATTGCAGAAGGCGATCTGCTTACAGTCCGTGGCTTGAGCACCCAGACCCCAGCAATGGATGAGGGCATTCTTGTCCATGGCCGGCCGTCGACATCGTCCAACTGCGCGGTTCATGACAACCTCGTAGCGTCATTGATCCCCGAAGAATATCGTTGCAAGCCAATAGCTTGGGTGTATAGCCGCTATGACGGATACATCCGCCTGAAGCGTGGAAATGAAGAGTTCGTATGCGTTTTGGGGCGATCCGAGGATTGCTATCGCGCCTACAACTCTAACCAGTAGAAACATAGAAGCGAAATCGTAATGTCAGTCCGCCGTCTCGCAGAAGCCAGCCTCCAGCCAGCCTCCTTCGCCTTCAACCGGGCGAATGCGGCGGCGGCGAAGCAGTGGATCAAGAAATATCCGAAGGGGCGCGAGCAATCCGCGATTATCCCCTTGCTCATGCTGGCGCAGGAGCAGGAAGGCTGGGTGACCAAGGCGGCGATCGAGACGATCTCCGACATGCTCGACATGCCCTATATCCGTGGGCTGGAAGTCGCCACCTTCTATACGCAGTACCAGCTCAATCCGGTCGGTACCCGCGCGCATATCCAGGTCTGCGGCACCACGCCCTGCATGCTGCGCGGCTCGGAAGCGCTGATGGATGTGTGCCGCTCGAAGATCCATCACGACCAGTTCCACACCAACGACAAGGGCACGCTGTCGTGGGAGGAGGTCGAGTGCCTCGGCGCCTGCGTCAACGCACCGATGGTGATGATATTCAAGGACACCTATGAGGATTTGACGCCGGAGCGGCTTGCCGAGATCATCGACCTCTATGACGCCGGCAAAGGTGCTTCGGTGACGCCAGGACCGCAAAACGGCCGCATCACCTCTGAGCCGGCCAGTGGCCTGACGACCCTCAAGAGCGAAAAGGCGATCCTCAAGGCGACCCGCGACCGGGAAACCAGGGCGGCGACCAAGGCGGCCAAGGATGCAGAGCCGGCGGCTGCCGCCGCAGCATCAGTTCCGCCAGCTGCTCCTGCCGCGCCGGCGCCGGTTGCGCCCTCGAATGCCAGCAAGCCGAAGACCGACGCGGTCGAGACCAACCCGGCGCTGAAATCGCCGTCGGCGACGAAAGTCGCGCCCGCGGCGGAAAGGGCGGCGAGCGTCGCAGCGCCTCTGCATTCGGCCGCCAATGCCAACAAGGCCGAACCGCAGGTCGAGGACGTCTCGAAACAGCGCAAGGGCCCCAAGAACAAGGCCGAGCCGGCGTCTGCTTTCAAAGCGCCGGAGGCCAAGGTCAAACCGGCGAAGGCTGCGGCCAAGCCGTCGCCCGGAAACAGGAGCCGGCCGACCGGCAAGAAGCCGGTCTGAGGAACGAGCAATGCTTCAGGACAGAGACCGCATCTTCAACAACATCTACGGCCGCTTCGACAAGTCGCTGGCCGGTGCCATGGCGCGCGGCGCCTGGGACAACACGCCCGGCATCGTTGCCAAGGGGCGCGAGTGGATCGTCAACGAGATGAAGGCATCGGGCCTGCGCGGCCGCGGCGGCGCCGGTTTCCCGACCGGGCTCAAATGGTCGTTCATGCCCAAGCAAAGCGACGGCCGGCCGAGCTATCTCGTCGTCAATGCCGACGAATCCGAGCCCGGCACCTGCAAGGACCGCGACATACTGCGCCATGACCCGCACACGCTGGTCGAAGGCTGCCTGCTTGCCGGCTTCGCCATGGGCGCGGTCGCCGCCTACATCTATGTGCGCGGCGAGTTCATCCGCGAGCGCGAGGCGCTGCAACGCGCCATAGACGAGGCCTATGCGGCCAAGCTGATCGGCAAGAACAATACCTCCGGCTACGATTTCGACATCTACATGCACCATGGCGCCGGCGCCTATATCTGCGGCGAGGAAACGGCGCTGCTCGAAAGCCTCGAGGGCAAGAAGGGCCAGCCGCGGCTGAAGCCGCCATTTCCGGCCAATGTCGGCCTCTATGGCTGCCCGACGACGGTCAACAATGTCGAGTCCATCGCTGTCGCGCCGACCATCCTGCGCCGCGGTGCCGCCTGGTTCTCGTCCTTCGGCCGGCCCAACAATGTCGGCACCAAGCTGTTCTGCATCTCCGGCCACGTCAACAATCCGTGCACCGTCGAAGAGGCGATGTCGATCCCGTTCCGCGAACTGATCGAGACGCATTGCGGCGGCATTCGCGGCGGCTGGGACAACCTGCTGGCGGTCATTCCGGGCGGCGCCTCGGTGCCGCTGGTGCCGGCCGAGCAGATCATCGACGCGCCGATGGATTTCGATGCGCTGCGCGACCTGAAATCGGGCCTCGGCACGGCGGCTGTCATCGTCATGGACAAATCGACCGATATCGTGAAAGCGATCGCGCGGCTGTCCTATTTCTACAAGCACGAGAGCTGCGGCCAGTGCACGCCCTGCCGTGAGGGCACCGGCTGGATGTGGCGGGTGATGGAACGGCTGGTGCGCGGCGAGGCGCAGAAGCGTGAGATCGACATGCTGCTCGACGTGACGAAGCAGGTCGAGGGCCATACGATCTGCGCGCTGGGCGATGCGGCGGCGTGGCCGATCCAGGGCCTGATGCGGCATTTCCGCGGCGAGGTGGAGCGGCGCATCGACGAGTTTTCGCGCAACGCACACCGCGCCGAACCGGTGCTGGCGGCGGCGGAATAGAAGAATTCAAAAAATTGCGGGCGAATGCCCGAAACGAGGAAACGAGCGCGGGGCAGACGGAAACGACCAGGAGATCACCTATGTCGCTGTTTTCGACACCCGACGATTTTACGCCCGATATGGACCCGTTGTTGAAGATGAACCAGGATCTGACCAGGATGATGCCGAAGGAGATGGCCAATGCCGTCAATTTCCTGGCGCATCCTGTCGCGGGCGCGGCGGCGATGGCGGCACTCGGCATCGGTCTTGCCAACCACGCCTTTGGCATCTGGATGGGCGTGCTTTCAGGCGTGGCCGAGACCTCGCAGCGGCTTTGGCAGCCGGTCGCCGAGGATTTCGAGGCGCGAACGGAACGCTTTTCCGCGACCGGCAAAAGCTCCTCCACCAAGGCGCGCGCGGCGACCAAAACCCTGATTGCCGAGGCGCAGTCCTTCGCCAACGATGTGACCGACATTGCGACGAGCACCGCTGCGCGGAGCTTGGCGAATGCCAGCACCGTTGCAGCGGATGCGTCGGCCGGACTGATGCCGGAGGATTTCAAGCAGCCCAAGCCGATGGATCGGCCCGCCGAGCCCGCCGACCTCAAGGCGATATCGGGCATCGGGCCGAAACTGGAAAAGGTGCTGAACGGCCTTGGCATCTGGACATACGCCCAGATCGCCGCGTGGACGCCGCAAGAGATCGCCTGGGTCGAAGATTACCTGTCGTTGAAGGGCCGCATCGGCCGTGACGGCTGGATCGGTCAGGCGGCCGCGTTGGCCGGGGCCAAAAAGTGAATTCAATATCGTGCGCGGTCTCGGCTGCGCCCCGAAGGAAAGATTGCGGAACGTCCGCAGGGGTTTGAGGCGAAATGGCAAAGCTCAAGGTCGACGGGAAAGAGATCACTGTACCCGACCATTACACGCTGCTGCAGGCGGCCGAGGACGCCGGCGCGGAAGTGCCGCGCTTCTGCTTCCACGAGCGGCTGTCGATCGCCGGCAATTGCCGCATGTGCCTGATTGAGGTGAAAGGCGGCCCGCCCAAGCCGCAGGCGTCCTGCGCCATGGGCGTGCGCGACCTGCGCCCAGGCCCGAACGGCGAGCCGCCGGAAATCTTCACCAACACGCCGATGGTCAAGAAGGCGCGCGAAGGCGTGATGGAATTCCTGCTGATCAACCATCCGCTGGACTGCCCGATCTGCGACCAGGGCGGCGAGTGCGACCTGCAGGACCAGGCGATGGCGTTCGGAGTCGATTCCTCGCGCTACCATGAAAACAAGCGGGCGGTCGAAGACAAGTATATCGGGCCGCTCGTCAAGACGATCATGAACCGCTGCATCCATTGCACGCGCTGCGTCCGCTTCACCACCGAGATTGCGGGCATATCCGAGCTCGGCCTGATCGGCCGCGGCGAGGATGCCGAGATCACCACCTATCTCGAAAGCGCGATGACTTCGGAACTGCAGGGCAATGTCATCGACCTTTGCCCGGTCGGTGCGCTGACCTCCAAACCCTACGCCTTCCAGGCACGGCCGTGGGAACTGACCAAGACCGAATCCATCGACGTGATGGACGCCGTCGGCTCGGCGATCCGCGTCGACAGCCGAGGACGCGAAGTGATGCGCATCCTGCCGCGTACCAACGAGGCGGTGAACGAGGAGTGGATTTCCGACAAGACCCGCTTCATCTGGGACGGTTTGCGCACGCAGCGCCTCGACCGCCCCTATGTGCGCAAGGACGGCAGACTGGCCCCGGCAAGCTGGGCCGAGGCTTTTGCCGCGATCAAGGAAGCGGTGTCGAATGCGGCACCCGAAAAGATCGGTGCCATTGCCGGCGATCTCGCAGCCGTCGAGGAGATCTACGCGCTGAAGCTTCTGATGGCTTCGCTCGGCTCGAAGAACACCGACTGCCGCCAGGACGGCGCCGCACTCGATCCCTCGCTCGGCCGGGCGAGCTATGTGTTCAACCCGACCATCGAAGGCATCGAACAGGCCGATGCGGTGCTGATCATCGGCGCCAATCCGCGCTTCGAGGCATCCTTGCTCAACGCCCGCATCCGCAAGCGCTGGCGGGCCGGCAATCTGCCGGTCGGCGTCATCGGCGATGTCGGCGATACGCGCTATGATTACGAGCAGCTCGGCGCCGGGCCGGAATCGCTGAAGGATCTGGCCGACGGTAACGGCAAGTTTTTCCAGCTGCTGAAGAAGGCGACGCATCCGCTGATCATCGTCGGACAGGGTGCGCTGGCGCGTCCGGACGGGGCGGCCGTGCTCGGCCAGACGGCGAAGCTCGCCGTCGCCGTCAACGCCGCCAGGGCCGACTGGAACGGCTTTGCCGTGCTGCACACCGCCGCGGCACGCGTCGGCGGCCTCGATGTCGGGTTTGTGCCGGGCGAGGGCGGCAGGAACGTCGCCGGCATGCTGGGCGAGACCGATGTGTTGTTCCTGCTCGGTGCCGACGAAATCGACATGGCCAAGACCGGCGGCGCTTTCGTCGTCTATATCGGCACGCATGGCGACAAGGGCGCGCATCGCGCCAGCGTTATCCTGCCGGGTGCCGCCTATACCGAGAAGTCGGGCACCTTCGTCAACACCGAGGGGCGCGTGCAGCAGACCAACCGTGCCGGCTTCGCGCCCGGCGAGGCACGCGAGGACTGGGCGATCCTTCGGGCACTGTCGGATGTGCTCGGCAACAAGCTACCGTTCGATTCGCTGCCGCAGCTACGCGCAAAGCTCTATGCGGAATACCCGCATCTTGCCCGCATCGACCATGTCGTGGCCGGCGACCCGGCCGACATCGCCAGGGTTGCCAAGCTCGGCGGGCGGCTGAACAAGGGCACCTTCACCTCGCCGGTCAAGGATTTCTACCTGACCAACCCGATCGCGCGGGCTTCCGCAGTGATGGCGGAGTGCTCGGCTTTGGCGAAGAACGGCTTCAGGCAGGCGGCGGAGTAGATATGGACACCTTCTTCTCCTTCTACGTGCTGCCGGCGCTGCTGATTCTTTTGAAGTCGGTCGTGCTGATCGTCGTTCTGTTGATCTTCGTCGCCTATGTGCTCTACGCCGACCGCAAGATCTGGGCGGCGGTGCAATTGCGCCGAGGCCCGAACGTCGTTGGCCCATGGGGCACGCTGCAGGCCTTCGCCGATCTGCTGAAATTCGTCTTCAAGGAGCCGGTCATCCCGTCCGGCGCCAACAAGGGCGTTTTCCTGCTGGCGCCCTTGGTGTCGGCGGTGCTGGCGATCTCTGCCTGGGCGGTTATCCCGGTCAATGAAGGCTGGGCGATCGCCAACGTCAATGTCGGCATCCTCTATGTCTTCGCCATCTCCTCGCTCGAGGTCTATGGCGTCATCATGGGCGGCTGGGCATCCAATTCGAAATACCCGTTCCTCGGCGCGCTGCGCTCGGCGGCGCAGATGGTGTCCTACGAAGTCTCCATCGGTTTCGTCATCGTCACCGTGCTGCTTTGCGTCGGCTCGCTCAACCTGTCCGACATCGTCTTGTCGCAGCAGGACGGGCTGGGCACGCGGCTCGGCCTGCCCAACACCTTCCTCGACTGGCATTGGCTGTCGCTGTTCCCGATGTTCATCGTCTTCTTCATCTCGGCGTTGGCCGAGACCAACCGGCCGCCCTTCGACCTTGTGGAAGCCGAATCGGAACTTGTCGCCGGCCATATGGTTGAATATTCCTCGACGCCGTTCCTGTTGTTTTTCCTCGGCGAATATGTCGCCGTCGTCCTGATGTGCGCGCTGGCCACCATCCTGTTCCTTGGCGGCTGGCTGCCGCCCTTCAACTTCGCGCCGTTCACCTGGGTGCCGGGGCTGATCTGGTTCGTGCTCAAGGTCTGCCTGGTGTTCTTCATGTTCTCCATGGTGAAGGCGTTCGTGCCGCGCTACCGCTACGACCAGCTGATGCGGCTCGGCTGGAAGGTCTTCCTGCCGATCTCGCTGTTCATGGTGGTCGCCACCGCCGCCTTCCTGAAGATCACGGGGTTTGCGTGATGGGCAATCTGACCGCTGGTTTTCTGGGTGCAGTTGTCGGCGTGCTCGTTGCGATCTTTGGCAACATTGTTGTGCTGCCCTACGTCTTGCGGCAACAGGAACGAAGGTTGGCAGCAAACTACCGAGTTCCGGTGTTTGGCTGGGACAAGCAGAAATTGGCGTCGTTTACGAGACTTATGTACCGTTTCCAGATGCCTGTCATTTTCGGATTTATCGGCGCAATTGCTGCAATGCAGATCTTTGGAGGTGCCGAATGAGTGCTCTGTCTCAAGCCGCGAAATCGCTGCTTTTGCAGGATTTCGTCAGCGCTTTCTTCCTGTCGATGCGCCAGTTCTTCGCGCCGAAGGAGACGATCAACTATCCGCATGAAAAGGGGCCGGTCAGCCCGCGCTTCCGTGGCGAACATGCGCTGCGCCGTTATCCGAACGGCGAGGAACGCTGCATCGCCTGCAAATTGTGCGAGGCGATCTGCCCGGCACAGGCCATCACCATCGAAGCCGGCCCACGCCGCAACGACGGCACACGGCGCACCGTGCGCTACGACATCGATATGGTGAAATGCATTTATTGCGGCTTCTGCCAGGAAGCCTGCCCGGTCGACGCCATTGTCGAGGGCCCGAATTTCGAATTCGCGACCGAAACGCGCGAGGAGCTTTATTACGACAAGGACAGGCTCCTGGCCAATGGCGACCGCTGGGAGCGTGAACTGGCGCGCAACATCTCGCTGGATGCGCCTTACCGCTGATATTTGACGCATGGACGGGGCGAGGGGCCTCGTTTAAGGAACACGCAACTTGCCGACCGGAGGCGGTGGCAAAAAACAGGACGAACGTCCTGTTCTGACAGGAAACCCGGGGGAACCCATGCTGAGTGGACTAGAGGCGGCCTTTTTCTACCTCTTCGCCTTTGTCGCGGTGGCATCGGCGTTCATGGTCATATCGGCGCGCAATCCCGTGCATTCGGTGCTGTTCCTGATCCTGACCTTCTTCAACGCCGCCGGCCTGTTCATGCTGACCGGCGCCGAGTTCCTGGCGATGATCCTGCTCGTCGTCTATGTCGGCGCGGTGCTGGTGCTGTTCCTGTTCGTCGTCATGATGCTCGACGTCGACTTCGCCGAAATGAAGGAAGGCGCCCTGCAATATGCACCGATCGGCGCGCTGGTCGGGCTGATCCTGGCGGCGGAGCTGATCGTGGTGCTCGGCGGCTATACATTCGCGCCGAAACTGGCGGCGACGGTCGCCAAGCCCATTCCGGACCTGGCCGCGCGCTCGAACACGGCAGCGCTCGGCGACATCCTCTATACGGATTACCTCTATTACTTCCAGGTGGCGGGGCTGGTGCTGCTGGTCGCCATGATCGGCGCCATCGTGCTGACGCTGCGCCACAAGCCGGGCGTCAAGCGGCAGTCGATCGCCGCCCAGGTCGGCCGCACGGCGGCAACCGGAGTGGAAATCCGCAAGGTCAAGACGGGCGAAGGAGTCTGAGATGGTCGTCGGCATCGCGCACTACCTGACCGTATCGGCGATCCTGTTCACGCTCGGCGTGTTCGGCATCTTCCTGAACCGCAGGAACGTCATCGTCATCCTGATGTCGATCGAGCTGATCCTGCTTGCCGTCAACATCAATTTCGTCGCCTTCTCGGCGGCGCTCGGCGATCTGGTCGGCCAGGTGTTCGCACTGTTCGTGCTGACGGTCGCGGCGGCCGAAGCGGCGATCGGCCTTGCCATTCTAGTCGTCTTCTTCCGCAACCGCGGCTCGATCGCGGTCGAAGACGTGAACATGATGAAGGGTTGACGGAACCACCATGTATCAGGCCATCGTCTTCCTTCCGCTGCTCGGCTTCTTGATCGTCGGCCTGTTCGGCACCTCGCTCGGCGCCAAGGCTTCAGAATACATCACCTCCGGCTTCCTGGTGATCGCGGCCGTGCTGTCGTGGGTCGCCTTCTTCTCGGTTGGCTTCGGCGGCGGCGAGGTGTTCACCGTGCCGGTGCTGCGCTGGATCCAGTCGGGCGGGCTGGAGGCGTCCTGGGCGCTCAGGATCGACACGCTGACGGTGGTCATGCTGGTCGTCGTCAATACGGTGTCGTCGCTGGTCCACATCTACTCGATCGGCTACATGCATCACGATCCGGACCGGCCGCGCTTCTTCGCCTATCTGTCGCTGTTTACCTTCGCCATGCTGATGCTGGTGACGGCCGACAACCTCGTGCAGATGTTCTTCGGCTGGGAAGGCGTCGGCCTTGCCTCCTATCTGCTGATCGGCTTCTGGTACAAGAAGCCTTCGGCCAATGCGGCTGCAATCAAGGCCTTCGTCGTCAACCGCGTCGGCGATTTCGGCTTTGCGCTCGGCATATTCGGCGTGTTCGTGCTGTTCGGCTCGGTCAATCTCGGCACCATCTTCGCCAATGCGGCGACGTTCATTCCGGCGGAAGGCGCGCCGCAAGGTGCGGCCGTGCTGACCTTCCTCGGCTACGCACTCGACAGGCAGGCTGCGATGACGGTCGTCTGCCTGCTCCTGTTCATGGGCGCCATGGGCAAGTCGGCGCAGGTGCCGCTGCACACCTGGCTGCCGGATGCCATGGAGGGCCCGACGCCGGTCTCGGCCCTGATCCATGCCGCGACCATGGTGACGGCAGGCGTGTTCATGCTGGCGCGGTTGTCGCCGCTGTTCGAGCTGTCGCATTCGGCACTGACGGTGGTTACCTTCATCGGCGCCTTCACCGCCTTCTTCGCGGCGACCGTCGGTCTCGTCCAGAACGACATCAAGCGCGTCATCGCCTATTCGACCTGTTCGCAGCTCGGCTACATGTTCGTGGCGCTCGGCGTCGGCGCCTATGGCGCAGCGATTTTCCATCTATTCACCCACGCCTTCTTCAAGGCGCTGCTGTTCCTCGGCTCGGGCTCGGTCATCCACGCCGTCTCCGACGAGCAGGACATGCGCAAAATGGGCGGCCTGAGGACGCTGATCCCGACGACTTACTGGATGATGGTGATCGGCACGCTGGCGCTGACCGGTGTCGGCATTCCGGTAACGATCATCGGCACGGCCGGCTTCTTTTCCAAGGACGCCATCATCGAAGCGGCCTTCGCCGGCCACAATGCGGTAGCCGCGTTTGCCTTCATATTGCTGGTCATTGCTGCCTGCTTCACCTCCTTCTACTCCTGGCGGCTGATCTTCATGACCTTCCATGGCGAGCCGCGGGCCAGCCACGAGGTCATGCACCATGTCCATGAATCGCCACCGGTCATGCTGGTGCCGCTGTTCATCCTGGCGGCGGGCGCGCTGTTCGCCGGCGTGATCTTCCACGGCGCCTTCATCGGCGAGGGCTACGCCGAATTCTGGAAGGCGTCGCTGTTCACGCTGCCGGACAACCACATCCTGCACGAAATCCACGAAGTGCCGTTGTGGGTCGAGCTGTCACCGTTCATCGCCATGCTGATCGGCTTTGCGATTGCCTGGCAGTTCTATATTCGCGCGCCGGAAATGCCTCGGAGCGTCGCCGCCAACCATCGCCTGCTCTACGCCTTCCTGCTCAACAAATGGTATTTCGACGAGCTCTACGACTTCCTGTTCGTGCGGCCGGCAAAGCGCCTCGGCAGCTTCCTGTGGAAGACCGGCGACGGCACCGTCATCGATGGGCTCGGGCCGGACGGCATTTCGGCGCGCGTCGTCGACGTCACTAACCGGGTCGTCAAGCTGCAGACCGGCTATCTCTACCACTATGCCTTCGCCATGCTGATCGGCGTTGCCGCACTCGTCACCTGGATGATGCTCTGATGACCGCCTGGCCGATCCTATCGCTGGTCACCTTCCTGCCGCTGGTTGGTGTGCTGCTCATCCTTTTCGTGCGTGACGACAGCGAGAACGCGCGCCGCAACATCCGCGCCATAGCACTGTTCACGACCGCGTTCACGTTTGTGATTTCGCTGTTCATCTGGACCGGCTTCGACAATTCGCAGCCCGGCTTCCAGTTCGTCGAGAAGTTTGCCTGGCTGGATTCCGGCATCTCCTACCATATGGGCGTAGACGGCATCTCCATGCTGTTCGTCATCCTGACCACCTTCCTGATGCCGCTCTGCATCCTCGCCTCGTGGGAATCGATCGAGAAGCGCGTCAAGGCCTATATGATTGCCTTCCTGCTGCTCGAGACGCTGATGATCGGCGTGTTCTGCGCGCTCGACATCGTCTTGTTCTATGTCTTCTTCGAAGCCGGCCTGATCCCGATGTTCATCATCATCGGCGTGTGGGGCGGCAAGCGGCGCGTCTATGCCTCGTTCAAGTTCTTCCTCTATACGCTGGCCGGCTCGGTGCTGATGCTGCTCGCCATCATGGCGATGTTCTTCCAGTCCGGCACCACCGATATCCCGACGCTTCTGACGCATAACTTCCCGGCCAATATGCAGACCTGGCTATGGCTTGCCTTCTTCGCGTCCTTCGCGGTGAAGATGCCGATGTGGCCGGTGCATACCTGGCTGCCGGACGCGCATGTCGAGGCGCCGACGGCCGGCTCGGTGATCCTGGCCGCCATCCTGCTCAAGATGGGCGGGTACGGCTTCCTGCGTTTTTCGCTGCCGATGTTTCCGATCGCATCCGAAATGTTCGCGCCGCTGATCTTCACGCTTTCCGTCGTCGCCATCATCTACACCTCGCTGGTGGCGCTGATGCAGGAGGACATGAAGAAGCTGATCGCCTATTCGTCGGTCGCTCACATGGGCTTCGTCACCATGGGAATCTTCGCGATGAACCAGGAAGGCGTCCAGGGTTCGATCTTCCAGATGCTGTCGCACGGCCTGGTCTCCGGCGCGCTGTTCCTCTGCGTCGGCGTCGTCTACGACCGCATGCACACGCGTGACATCGACGCCTATGGCGGGTTGGTCAACAACATGCCGAAATATGCGACCGTGTTCATGATCTTCACCATGGCCAATGTCGGCCTGCCCGGCACCAGCGGCTTCGTCGGCGAGTTCCTGACCATGCTCGGCGTGTTCCGGGTCAACACCTGGGTGGCGTTCTTCGCCGCCACCGGCGTCGTCCTTTCGGCGGCCTATGCGCTCTGGCTCTACCGCAAGGTGATCTTCGGCGCGCTGACCAAGGAAAGCCTGAAAGGCCTGCTCGACCTGTCGACGCGCGAGAAGGTGATCATCTATCCGCTGGTCGCACTGGTCATCTTCTTCGGCGTCTATCCGGCGCCGATCTTCGACGCGACCGCCGAATCGGTCAAGGCGCTCGTTACCAATGTCACCGCATCCATCGGCGCCGCGCAGACCGCGGCGGCGAACTGACTGGGGGTTTGCGAACCATGACGCCGGACCTTCTCTCAAGCCTGTCGCTCTCGACGCCAGAGCTGATCCTCGCCATCGGCGCCTTGGCGCTGTTGATGCTCGGCGCCTATTCGCGCGCCAACACCACCGTCACGGTGAGCGGCCTTGCCGTCGCCGTGCTGGTGATCGCCGGCGCCTGGCTGGTCTTTTCGCCGGGACAGGGCAACGCCTATGGCGAAGCCTTCATCCAGGATCCGTTCGCCCGCTTCATGAAGGTGCTGGCGCTGGTCGGCTCGGCGGTGACGCTGGTCATGTCGGTCCGCTTTGCCCAGGCGGAGCGTTTCGACAAGTTCGAATATCCGGTGCTGATCCTGCTCTGCACGCTCGGCATGATGCTGATGATCTCGGCCAACGGCATGATCGGGCTCTATCTCGGCCTCGAGCTGCAATCGCTGGCGATCTACGTGCTGGCGGCGATCAACCGGGACAATCTGCGCTCGACCGAGGCCGGGCTGAAGTACTTCGTCCTTGGCGCGCTGTCGTCGGGCATGCTGCTTTACGGCATCTCGCTGGTCTACGGCTACACCGGCAACACCGGCTTCCAGGAGATCGCCGCGGCGCTGAGCGGCGGCGAGCGCCAGCTCGGCCTCGTCTTCGGCCTGGTTTTTGTGCTGGCCGGCCTTGCCTTCAAGATCTCGGCGGTGCCGTTCCATATGTGGACGCCCGACGTCTATGAGGGCGCGCCGACGCCGGTGACGGCTTTTCTGGCGGCGGCACCGAAGATGGCGGCGATGGCGCTGATGGTGCGCGTCACCATGGGCGCCTTCAAGCCGATCGCCGCCGACTGGCAGCAGATCATCGTCTTCATCTCGATCGCCTCGATGGCGCTTGGTGCCTTTGCGGCCATCGGCCAGACCAACATCAAACGGCTGATGGCCTATTCCTCCATCGGTCATATGGGTTATGCGCTGGTCGGCCTTGCCGCGAACAGCCAGGACGGCGTGCGCGGCGTCGCCATCTACATGCTGATCTATCTGGTGATGACGCTCGGCACCTTCGCCTTCATCCTCGCCATGCGGCGCAAGGAGGGCAATGTCGAGCAGATCAGCGATCTCGCCGGCCTGTCGGCAACCAATCCGATCATGGCGACGATCCTCACCATCCTGATGTTCTCGCTGGCCGGTATCCCGCCACTCGCCGGCTTCTGGGGGAAATGGTACGTGTTCCTCGCCGCCATCAATGCCAACCTCTACGCGCTGGCGATCATCGGCGTGCTGGCCTCTGTGGTGGGCGCCTATTATTATCTGCGCATCATCAAGATCATGTGGTTCGACGAACCGGTCGGCGGCTTCGTGCCGATGGCGACCGAACTGCGCGTCGTGCTCGGCGTCTGCGGCGCCTTCGTGCTGTTCTACGTGCTGATCGGCGGCCCGATCGGAACCTACGCCGCTGCCGCGGCCAAGACCTTCTTCTGACGGAATGACGTTCAGGCTGGCTCCAACCGCGGCTTCGGACGGGTTCCGGCTCGAGGCGCACGACACGGTCGGCTCCACCAATGCGCTGGCGCTGGAGCACGCGCGGGCCGGCGATCCGGGCAAACTCTGGGTCGTCTCAAAAAAGCAGGAAGCCGGGCGTGGCCGCCGTGGCCGCGCCTGGGCGACGCCCGAGGGCAATCTGGCAGCGACGCTGCTGGTGATCACCAACACCGAGCTTCGGCTTGCCGCGACGCTCGGCTTCGTTGCCGGACTGGCGCTGGCCGACGCGCTCGACGCTGTCGTGCCGAAGGGCAGGATCGGGATCGGCCTCGATGGTGCGAGCCAAGGCAAGAACCGTTTCGAACTGAAATGGCCGAACGATGTGCTTGCCTCGGGCGCCAAGCTCGCCGGCATCCTGCTGGAATCGGCGATGCTGGATGGCGACCGTTCGGCGGTGGCTGTCGGTATCGGCGTCAACGTGGTGGCTTATCCCAAGGATTTGCCTTATCCAGCGACGTCGCTCAGCGCGCTGGGGTCTGCTTGCGATGCCGAGACGCTGTTTCTGGCGCTGTCGGATGCCTGGAGCGAGAATGCGCGGCTGTGGAACGAAGGGCGTGGGCTTGCCGCCGTCAGGCGGCGGTGGCTGGCGCGTGCGGCGGGGCTTGGCGGGCAGGTTGCTGTCAGAATTGACGGTAATGTGGTGCGCGGCACCTTCGAGACCATTGACGAGGACTGCCGTTTCGTGATCCGCGACGATGAAGGTTCGGTTCTGACGATCGCCGCCGGCGACGTGCATTTCGGCGCGGTTGCCTCGGCCGGCGTTTGACCGGCCAATACGTTTGACTGGCCAGGTATTTGACCAGCTTGAATTTGACCGGCCGACAATTTTGACCGGCCCGCAATTTTGACCGGCAAGGAAGGAAAGACCATGGCGACAGCGGAAAACGCCGAACTTGTCTTCGTGCCGCTCGGCGGTGTCGGCGAGATCGGCATGAACTTTGCCCTCTACGGCTATGGACCGGCCAATGCGCGCGAATGGATCGTGGTCGACGTCGGCGTCACCTTTCCCGACGCAACCCTGCCCGGCGTCGACCTGGTTCTGCCCGACACACGCTTCATCGAGGAGAATGTCGCCAATCTGCGCGGCATCGTCATCACCCATGCGCATGAGGACCATTACGGGGCGTTGCACGATATCTGGCCGAAGCTCAAGGCGCCGGTGTGGATGACGCCGTTCAGCGCCGGCCTGCTGGAAGCCAAGCGGCAGGGCGAGCAAGGGGCGCCGAAGATCCCGGTGACGATCTACCGGGCCGGCGAGAAATTCACCGTCGGCCCGTTCGAGATCGAGGCCATCCCTGTTGCGCACTCCATTCCCGAACCGATGTCGCTGGCGATCACGACGCCGGCCGGCGTCGTCATCCACACCGGCGACTGGAAGATCGATCCGGCGCCGACGGTCGGGCCGATGACCGACGAGGCGCGCTTCCGAGCCTATGGCGACAAGGGCGTGCTGGCGCTGGTCTGCGATTCCACCAATGCGATGCGGGAAGGGGAATCGCCGTCCGAAGTGGCGGTGGGCGAGGGCCTCAAGAGCGTCATCCAGAACGCCAAGGGCCGGGTCGCCGTCACCAGCTTCTCCTCCAATGTCGGGCGTATCGTCTCCATCGCCAAGGCGGCGCGGGATGCCGGCCGCCAGTGCCTGGTGATTGGCCGCTCGATGAAGCGAGTCATCGATGTGGCTGATGAACTCGGCTATATGGACGGGTTGCCGGAATTCATCGCCGAGGAGGATTACGGCTTCATCCCGCGCGAAAACCTCGTCATCATCTGCACCGGCAGCCAGGGCGAGCCGCTTGCCGCACTTGCCAAGCTGTCGCGCGACGAGATGAAGTCGGTGGCGCTGACGGCTGGCGACACGGTGGTGTTTTCCTCGCGCACCATTCCCGGCAACGAGAAGGCGATCCTCGAAATCAAGAACCGCCTGATCGATCTCGGCATCAAGATCATCGAGGACGGCGATGCGCTGGTGCATGTCTCCGGCCATCCACGCCGCAGCGAATTGCGCAAGATGTATGAATGGGTGCGGCCGCAGATCGGCGTTCCCGTGCATGGCGAAGCGGCGCATCTGGTGGCGCAGGGCTCGCTGATGTCGACGTCCGGCATCGGCCAGGTCGCGCAGGTGCGCGACGGCGACATGCTCAGGCTGTATCCGGGTGCCGCCGCCATCATCGACCAGGTGCCGTTCGGCCGCATCTACAAGGATGGAAGGCTGATCGGCACCGACCAGGCGATGGGCATTCGCGACCGCCGCAAGCTGTCCTTTGCCGGCCATGTCGCCGTCAATGTCGTGCTCGACGACAAATACGAGCTTGCCGGCGATCCCGATCTGGTCGCCATCGGCGTCGCCGAGGCCGACGGCAGCGGTGAGAGCCTGGAAGACCTGATGATCGATGCGGCAATCGGCGCCGTGGACTCCATCCCCCGCCAGCGCCGAAAAGACCTCGACCTGGTCCAGGAGGCGGTGCGGCGCGCGGTGCGCGGCGCGGCCAACGAAGCCTGGGGCAAGAAGCCGCTGGTGACAGTGTTCGTCACGCGGTGACGAACAAGGGAATAGGGGAGTAGGGCAGTTAAGGGAGTAGGGAAGTAGGAAGTAGGAGCGCAAAACAGTCTGCACTTCTAGATCCTTTTTTCCCTACTCCCTACTGCCTTAGTCCCCTACTCCCTTAACCCGGGAGTACCCTATGCTCGGACGCCTCAACCATGTCGCGCTTGCGGTGCCGGATCTGGCCGCGGCTGCGGCGGTCTATCGCGATACGCTTGGCGCGCGCGTGACCGCGCCGCAGGCGCTGCCGGAGCATGGCGTTACGGTGGTGTTCGTCGATGTCGGCAACACCAGGATCGAGTTGCTCGAGCCGCTCGGCGAAGCCTCGCCGATCGCCGCATTCCTCGCGAAGAATCCGTCCGGCGGCATGCACCATGTCTGCTATGAGGTGGACGACATTGTTGCGGCGCGCGACCGTCTCAAGGCCAGCGGCGCGCGCGTGCTCGGCGACGGCAATCCGAAGATCGGCGCACATGGCAAGCCGGTATTGTTTCTGCACCCCAAGGATTTCTTCGGCACGCTGGTCGAACTGGAGCAAGCATGAGTTGGGTTTCGTTTATCGCCCTGTTCTTCGCCACGTGGTGGGTGGTGTTGTTCGCCGTCCTGCCGTTCAGCATGCGGACGCAGGACGAGGATCGGGACGTGACGCTTGGCACGGTTCCGAGTGCACCGCGCGGACCGCACATGCTGCGCGCCGCGCTGCGCACGACGATAGCCACGCTGGTCCTCATGGGTATCTTCTACGGCATCACGAGAGGGCTTGGCCTCGGCATCGACGACATCCCGCACATCGTGCCGGATTTCAACCAGAGCCCAGCGCATTAGCCGGCTACCTACCGTGTCCGACTATCCCAGCCTAGCCGAGGCTCTGAAATCAAGCTGAGCCAGCAAGGTCAACCCAAAGTAAAGGCCGGGGCGGGTCTGGGCTGACGCAACGTCATGTAGGTTGGTAATCTGTCGTGCTAACCAGATGATTGCACAAAAAAAATGCAAGGCGCGAGGCCTTGCAATTTAAACGCGTCCGATCTGTTTCCGGTGTCCGGCGGCAGCGAGTTACCGCGCCTAGATCGCATCCTCCCAAGACTTTGACCGCGTAGGAGGGCAGATTTTTCTCTACCCTCTCGGTTATGGGGGCACACTAGCCTAAGGCGGGTGAAAATGTCACGAAGAATTTTGCCCAGAAACAGGCAATCTCGTGCTGCAGTGCACAATAGTACGGCAGGCGTTGCTTGCGAAACGCCCAGCAAGCCGTGTGCGGCAATTGCGGCGCCTGTGCAGCGCCTGGGCCGGGTTTCCATTCCGCCATGAAATGGCTATGAAGCCGGGGCAAGCAAGCCTGCGCTGCGCCGATTCCGGCGCCGCCATCCTCTCTCACGGACCAGTTCATGCGTTTGTCGCGCTATTTCCTGCCCATCCTCAAAGAAAATCCGCGCGAGGCCGAGATCGTCTCGCATCGGCTGATGCTGCGCGCCGGCATGATCCGCCAGCAGGGGCAGGGCAGCTTTTCCTGGCTGCCGCTCGGCAAGCGGGTGCTGGACAAGGTCTGCCGGATTATTCGCGAGGAGCAGAATCGCGCCGGTGCACTCGAAATCCTGATGCCGACCATCCAATCGGCCGAGCTGTGGCGCGAAAGCGGCCGCTATGAAGACTACGGCAAGGAGATGCTGCGCATCAAGGACCGGCAAGACCGCGATATGCTCTACGGGCCGACCAACGAGGAGATGGTCACCGAGATCTTCCGCTCCTATGTCAAGTCCTACAAGGACCTGCCGCTCAATCTCTATCACATCCAGTGGAAGTTTCGCGACGAGGTGCGCCCACGCTTCGGCGTCATGCGTTCGCGCGAGTTCCTGATGAAGGACGCCTATTCCTTCGACCTCGATTATGAAGGCGCCAAGGCCGCCTATAACCGCATGTTCGTGTCCTATCTCAGGACGTTTACGCGCATGGGGCTGCAGGCCATTCCGATGCGCGCCGACACCGGGCCGATCGGCGGCGACCTCAGCCATGAGTTCATCATCCTGGCCGACACCGGCGAGAGCCAGGTGTTCTGCCATCGCGACTATCTCTCGCTTGAGGTGCCGGGGGCAGACACTGATTTTTCGAACGACGCCGAGATCGGCGGCATCGTCAAGACGTGGACGACGCCCTATGCCGCCACCGACGAGATGCATGACGAGGCGGCGTGGGAGAAGGTGCCCGCGCGCGACCGGGTCTCGGCGCGCGGCATCGAGGTTGGGCATATCTTCCATTTCGGCGACAAATATTCCAAGCCGATGGGCGCCAAGGTGACCGGGCCGGACGGCAAGGATCATTTCGTTTCTGGCGGTTCCTACGGCATCGGCCCGTCCAGGCTGGTCGCGGCGATCATCGAGGCCAGCCATGACGATAACGGCATCATCTGGCCGGAGGCGGTGGCACCGTTCGATGTCGGCCTGATCAACATGAAGGCTGGCGATGCCGAATGCGACCGCGTCTGCGGCGAGCTGAATGCCGCCTTTGCCGCCGCCGGCAAGGAGGTGCTCTACGACGACACCGACCAGCGGCCGGGCGGCAAGTTCGCCACCGCCGACCTGATCGGGCTCCCGTGGCAGGTGATCGTCGGGCCGCGTGGTGTCGCCGCCGGCGAGGTCGAGATCAAGAACCGCAGGACCGGCGAGCGCGAGACGCTGCCGATCGGCGACGTGAAAAAGCGTTTCGGTGCCGCCGCATGAACGAAGCGGCGGCAGCAAGACCATCGGGCGCCGGGCCTTTTTCCGGCTTCGAACGCTTGGTGGCGTGGCGCTATCTGCGCTCGCGTCGCAAGGAGACGGTGATCTCGGTGATCGCCTCGATCTCCTTCCTCGGCATCATGCTGGGCGTCGCCACGCTGATCGTCGTCATGGCAGTCATGAACGGCTTTCGCGCCGAACTGCTGACGCGCATCCTAGGCGTCAACGGGCACCTGATCGTGCAGCCGCTCGACATGCCGCTGGAGGACTATGCCCAGGTCGCTGGCCGCATCAACGGCGTGCCCGGCGTCAAATACGCCATCCCGCTGATCGACGGGCAGGTGCTGGCGCAAGGCAATGTCGGCGGCGGCACCGGCGCGCTGGTGCGCGGCATACGCGGCGAGGATCTCGGCAAGATCACCATCGTCGCCAACAACATCAAGGAGGGCTCGATCGTCGGCTTCGACACCGGCGAAGGCGTCGCCATCGGCAGCCGCATGGCCGAAAATCTCGGCCTTGTGCTCGGCGATACCATCACGCTGATCTCGCCCGAGGGCGACATCACGCCGCTCGGCACGACGCCGCGCATGAAAGGCTATCCGATAACCGCGATCTTCGAGGTCGGCATGTCGGAATATGACAGTTCCATCGTCTACATGCCGTTTTCCGAAGCGCAGCTTTACTTCAACATGGACGGAAGGGCGCAGACGATCGAGATCTACGCCGACAATCCCGACAATATCGACGCGCTGAAGCCGAAGGTCGAAGAGGCGGCGCAGCGGCCGATCAGCCTTGTCGATTGGCGGGAGCGTAACAAGACGTTCTTCGACGCGCTGCAGGTCGAGCGCAACGTCATGTTCATGATCCTGACGCTGATCGTGCTGGTGGCGGCGCTCAACATCATTTCGGGCCTGATCATGCTGGTGAAGGACAAGGGCCACGACATCGCCATCCTGCGCACCATGGGCGCCACGCGCGGCGCGATCCTGCGCATCTTCCTGATGACCGGGGCTGCGATCGGCGTTGTCGGCACCATCGCCGGCGTGCTGCTCGGCATCGTAATCTGCCTCAACGTCGAGCGCATCCGCCAGTTCTTCTCCTGGCTGGCCGACGAGAGGCTGTTCAATCCCGAGCTTTATTTCCTCAGCCAGTTGCCTGCCCGCATGGATGCCAGCGAGACGATCTCGGTCGTTCTCATGGCATTGGCGCTGTCGTTCCTGGCGACGCTGTTTCCGGCGTGGCGCGCAGCCAGGCTCGATCCGGTCGAAGCGCTGAGGTACGAATGATGGCCGAGGCCATTATCGAGCTGAAGAGCGTCGAGCGGCACTATGTGCAGGGGCCGCGCAAGCTGACCATCCTGAACGGCGCCGATTTTTCGCTGAAGCGTGGCGAGATGGTGGCGCTTGTGGCGCCGTCGGGCACCGGCAAGTCGACGCTGCTCCACACCGCCGGGCTGCTGGAGCGACCGGACGCCGGCGACGTGATCCTGGCGGGGCGCGCCTGCGGCCGGCTTTCCGACGACGAACGCACGGCGATCCGCCGCAACGATGTCGGCTTCGTCTACCAGTTCCATCATTTGTTGCCTGAGTTTTCTGCGCTGGAAAACATCATGATGCCGCAGCTGATAAAAGGGCTGCCGCGCAAGGAGGCGGCCGAGCGGGCGGCGCAATTGCTCGACTATATGCAGATCGGCAAGCGGGCACAGCATCGCCCCTCCGAGCTCTCCGGCGGCGAGCAGCAGCGGGTCGCTATTGCGCGTGCCGTCGCCAATGCGCCGCTGGTGCTTTTGGCCGACGAGCCGACCGGCAATCTCGACCCGGTGACCGCTTCCTATGTGTTCGAGGCGCTGGCAGCACTGGTCCGGCAATCGGGCCTGGCGGCGCTCATCGCCACCCACAATCACGAGCTCGCCTCGCGCATGGACCGCCGCGTGACGCTGGCCGACGGCAAGGTCGTGCCGCTTTAGGGTGCGCTGCAATTGAGGCGATGACGGCCTGCGAGCTGCCGTGCGCCGTCCCGCCGCTTTCGCGCGCCTGTCGGCCGCGAAACGCTCGGCATCTCCCTCTCAACCCTTTCTTAACCCTGTCGAAATGACCGGGCGCAATTCCGGTGACGCCCGGATTGCGATCGTTGACATTCGAACAAAATTAGAACAAAATACGAACATACTAACAACAGGAGAGAGTTATGACCGATCTTGTTCAGGATGTCGTCTCGCTGGTGTGCATGAGCACGTTCCTCATTTCCATGGCAATCTGGATCGGCGCGATGTGAGGATTGAACTCAAGGGCGGCTCGATGCTGATGAGCGAGGGCCGCCTTCGCATATTGGCGCAGGCATTGGGCGAGTGTTTCAGCCGGCCTTGCGGGACACTTCGACAGGCGACACCGCGGCGGGCCCGAACACGTCCTCGAAAGCGGATTTCAGCGCCAGGTCGAGGTCGGCCATGGTCACGGGAAGGCCGAGGTCGACAAGGCTGGTGACGCCGTGATCCTGGACGCCGCACGGCACGATGCCGCTGAAATGGCTAAGGTCCGGCTCGACATTGATGGCGATGCCGTGAAAGCTCACCCAGCGCCGCAGCCTGATGCCGATGGCGGCGATCTTGTCCTCGGCCGCCGAGTCGTCGGGCAAAGCGGGGCGGTCCGGCCGAACCACCCAGACGCCGACGCGGTCCTCGCGGCGTTCGCCGCGTACGTTGAAGGCGGCCAGCGAGCCGATGATCCATTGTTCGAGTGCGGCGACGAAGGCGCGGACATCCTCGCGCCGCCGCTTCAGGTCGAGCATGACGTAGGCGACGCGCTGGCCCGGCCCATGATAGGTGTATTCGCCGCCACGCCCGGCGGCAAAGACCGGGAAACGGTCCGGCTCGATCAGGTCCTCGATGCGGGCGCTGGTGCCGGCGGTGTAGAGCGGCGGGTGCTCGACCAGCCAGACCATCTCGCCGGCGCCGCCGCTGCGGATTGCCTCGGCGCGCGCCTCCATCACGACGAGCGCATCGGGATAGGCGGTGAGCCCGGGCTCGATGCGCCATTCGACCGGCGCCGAGCCGGGCAAGGGCAGGAACGACGTGGCGATCTGGCTGCGTTCTGTCATGATATCTCGTCTCGCCACTCATATGGCGGCAATCGGTACAAACGTCCAGTTCCGGCACGTTCGGCCCTTGAACAGTTATGCCGATGTCCGGCCGATTATTGCTGGCGGCGCACTTGTTTCACCGGAAACGATTTGCTACACGCCGCGGGCCGGTTGGTTCCGGCTCCTACCACGTGCGGTCGTGGCGGAATTGGTAGACGCGCAGCGTTGAGGTCGCTGTGGGGCAACCCGTGGAAGTTCGAGTCTTCTCGACCGCACCATTAAATTCGTGAATTGGCTTTCCTAACTCATTGAAATATCATTCCGACAGATCCCCCTTGCTCGGGGATGCTTGGAATTCCTGCTGTAATGCGATACACTCTGCGATACAAAATGAGATACATCGCGAGATTGGCCCATGCGAAAAGAGGCCGTCGCAGAGCCCGCCAGGGACCCGGATCGCTACCTCATCCAACGCGACGGGATTTTCTATTATCATCGGCGAGTGCCTGCCAAGCTGGCCGGCATCGACGATCGCGGCAGCTTCATTCGCAAGTCTTTGGGAACGGACGAGCGCCGCCTCGCACGTGCAATGCGCGACAGGCTTGAAGACGCGGACAAGACCCTGTGGGCCGTGCTTCTTTGCGGCGGCGAGACAAGATCAGCACTTGATCAGTATCGTGACGCCGTTCGCCGAGCTGAAGCCATGGGCGTTTCCTACCTTTCAAACGGGCAAGTGGCAGGCTTTCAGAATGTTGATGCGATCTTGAAGCGTGTCGAGGCGCTGGAGCGCGTTCAAGGGGCCCCCGCCGTGGCCGACGCTCTCCTCGGCGGTGTGCCAGTGCCGCCGGTCAAAATCTCAGACGCTTTTGATGTCTATGCCGATGAGATCATGGCACATGAAGTTGTAGGCAAGAGCCAGTCTCAGCGCCGAATGTGGAGGAAAGTAAAGCAAAGGGCCGTCAGCAACTTTATCGCCCTGGTCGGCGACAAGCCCATCGGTGAAATCACGCGCGAGGATGGACTGGCCTTCTACCGACTTTGGCTCAAGCGCGTTGCGCCACCGCCTGATGTCGGACCCGCAACACATTCCGCGTCGGCCGGCAATCGAGATCTCGGCAACATGCGGGATCTCTACAGGCGCTATTTCGCTCATCTGGGCGAAGAACAAAAAGGCACCCCATTTGATGACCTCCGCTTTTCGGAGCGTGGCAAGCGCCGTCGTAAACGGCCGTCATTCGATCCCAAATGGATATCCGATCAGATCATGAGGCCTGGCGCTCTAGGATCCCTGGATGCTCAAGCGCGCCGATGCGTTCTGGCGCTGATCGAGACAGGCGCACGGCCAAGCGAGATATGCAATCTCGACGAGACCGTGATCTTCCTTGACACGCCGGTCCCCTACATTCGCATCACCCCACGAGAGGACGCCGATGATCCGCGCGAAATCAAGACCGAATGGTCCGTGCGAGATGTGCCGTTGGTAGGTGTCGCCTTGGAAGTCTTTAAGAGAAATCCGCAGGGATTTCCGCGCTACCGCAATCGTGAAGAGGCACTTTCAGCAAACCTGAATAAGTTTTTCAAAACACACAAACTTTTCCCAACACCGAAGCACAAGATTTACTCGCTCCGGCACAGTTTCGAGGATCGTATGAAAGAGGCAGGCCTCGATAGTGAGCTTCGCAAAATCTTGATGGGCCATACGATCGAGCGGATAGAGTATGGTTCGGGCGGATCACTGCAATGGCGACGCGACGAGCTCAAAAAAATTGCTTTGCCTTTCGATCCCGAGATCGTTTGAGCCGTTCCTGGACGCGCAGCATTGCGCCCGTCTCTGCAATCAGTTTCTTCCTTTCGCTTTCAAGACGCTCGTAAATTGGGAGATACGCTTGTCCTTTTTTGCCAGCCTTGTGAATAGCAAGCGCCAGTGTATCCAAAGCGTGGTCAATTCGCTCTAAGGTCACAGACTCAGGAACCGTGCTCACCCGTGGCAGAGCACAGTTCATCCGCGGTTCCCATCTCCGTTTTCTGTTCGGTGATGACACAGTCGAGATAATGGCAGCAGGCGCAGGTGAGAAAAGCGGTTTGCCTCTGGCATTGTGCGGCGGCGGCCCTCGACCTAGAAATCGGAAAACGAGCGTGCGGCAGCAACTCTGAAACCGATCGGCGCCTTCATCCGCCGGAGATCGGAATCCGGAACCCTCTCCACGAGCGCGCGAAAGTCCGGTGAGTGTCAGCCGGCCAAATGGCAATCAACGCGCAAGGCCGCTCGCTCCAGCCCTTCCGAGGGCGTGCTCGCGAGCGGCGTCGCTACCGCCGAGCTACACCATCTGTCCATCTGTGGGACGCGACTCCAGATCAGTCGCGGTAAGGCACCTCTCGCCGGGGGTGGCGGTCCCGCGTCTCGCCTGTGGCGCCGCTATGCTGACGCTCCTTCGGCACCCGGTTAACCGGTCTCGAGGTCACGAACTGGCTACGTCGACGAAATGAATCCTCCTTAGACCAAGGGAATTTCATCGACTGCGCTTTGTGCGCCCCTTTTTTCTCTGGCCGCTGATGCGGCCGTCATGCTGGGTTCTCAACGCGCGCCTCGCTGTGGTCGTCGGCAGAGGGAGGGCTGCCGGAATAATCGAACGGAGAACTTCCCGGCTCGGATAGATTTAGTGTTAGAACTCGAAAACCTTGAAGTATAGTGGAGGCCGGTGGGAGGGCTTCCGTCGGGGTGCCAGAGCGAAATCTAGAACGGGTTACAATCGAAATTCCGCGGATGTTTCGAAGCTTCGTGGAAGGCGCATTGCTGCGCGTTCAGATGCAGTATCCATCGCTTCGCTTTTCAGCCTCGGCTGAAGGTGCGGAGATAGCTTCTCTTCCATCCGAAAATCTGGACGACGTGCGCAAGAGCATTCTGCACGCGGTTTATCGAGAAAAGGTTTATGTCGAGACCCTTCCGCTTCGACAGGCGCTGATCAGTGCGGTCACTGCGAAATGAAAGTCTGGCCGCTTAAGTTTCGAGAGCGTCCAAACGGTGAATTGCTGTTCACCGATGATGCCGGTGGATTCTTCGTGGGAAGTCATCAGTTTCTGGAGAGGTACACAGGCGACGATCTGTCGATTGTCGATCGCCATTTTCTCCGCGAAAACGGTCATGTGTTCGAACGCGAAGGCGATCCCGACTGGATGTCATTTGCCTATCGGTGGGCACGCAGGCAGGCGAAGCAGCAAGACCTCTCCTACCTTATCTTGGTTCCCACACTTCGCTGCAATTTGACCTGCGGCTATTGCCAAGTTTCGCGGGCCCCGGAGTCCGCACTGGGCTTCGACTGGAGCGATGAAACATTGAAGGCCGTGCTTGGCTTCATCGACGCGATGAAGGGTCCGGAGATCAAAATCGAATTTCAGGGTGGAGAACCCTTGCTTCGGATCGATCTGCTTGAGCAGGTCCGCGCCTTCACCCGCTCAAAGTTTCCGAACAGCCTGTTTGTTGTCTGCACAAATTTGCAACGCCTGGGCGACCGAGAATGGACCTTTCTTGACCAACCGGACACATTCGTCAGCACCTCGCTGGACGGAAATCACGAGACCCACACGCGTCAGCGCACGCATGATCCTCTGGTCACCGACACGTTCTTTGGCAACCTCGCAGAGGCCGTGCGTCGCCTCGGCCCTGGCAGGATTTCAGCTTTGCCGACGATAGACGTAGACCGACCGCCAGATTTCACAGACCTCGTCGACAATTTCGAGCTCCACGGCATAAGTTCGATCTATCTCCGGCCGATAAACCACCAAGGTTTCGCGCGGCGTCGAAAGAGCGATCCAAATTTAATAGCCAAATGGAATGCGCTTCATTCCGAATTCATCGACTACCTTATCGACCGCAATCACCGCACCGGCCGATATGTCGAAGAATATTATTTCAGCCAGTGTTTGCGTCGGCTTCTCAGATCGGGAGCCGATGATCATGTCGACCTGCGCAATCCAAATTTCTTCGCCTCGGACTACATCGTCGTCGATCACGATGGGCAGTTGTACCCGACGGACGAAGCTCGGATGCTCTCGCGCATAGGTCACGTCGATCTGTCGATTGGCACGATAGCCGACGGTGTCGATTCGACGAAAGTGCAGCTCCTAAACCATGCGTCGATCAACAATTTCGACGCCGACTGCATCCACTGCGTCTATCAACCTTTCTGCGGAACAGATGTTGTCGATGACCTGTCGCGAGACGGACGCGTCGATCTGGCTCGCAGTGAGACCTGGTTCTGCAAGAGGCACATTTCCCTTTTTGATAAAGTCGTCGAGGTAATCAACCGCCGCGATGATGCGGCGATGCAATCGCTGGCCAGGTGGGCCCGTGTGCCATCATGGGGGGATCACATGGTCCCAGTGCATGAATGATTCCGCTTCGTCTCAAAATCGAAACCAATGTCGTCGATCCCTACGTCGTTCGCCTCAGATCATTCGAAGGAATTTCGGAGGAATGCTGTCACACGGGTTTGCTGGACGCAGCGTTGGAGAGCGCCAGCGCGGAAAGCGCCGACTTCACCGGAGCGATGGGCAAGCTCCGTGTATTTGGCGTCGATCCGAGCGAGGTGAATGGTGATGTGATGTTTGTCGTGCCGCGGCGAGGGACGGCGCACCGCCTGATCCGAGCGAATTCCCGACACAACACGCTTTTGATCACGGAACGTTGCGATCAGCTCTGCGTGATGTGCTCGCAGCCTCCAAAAGAGCGGCACACAGACATGTTTCCATTCTTCGAAAAAGCCGTGCTCCTATCGCCAGAAAACACGACGATCGGCATTTCGGGAGGGGAGCCCACGCTCTTCAAATCGGAGCTATTCGACTTCCTGGAGAGAACGATGTCCGCCCGCCGCGACGTCGATTTTCACGTGCTAACCAATGCTCAGCATTTTGATCGCAATGACCTCGTCATGCTTCGTCGTCTGGATCTGGATCGTGTCCTTTGGGGCATTCCTGTTTACTCGAGCGATCGTGATGTCCACGACCACATTGTGGCGAAACCAGGTGCCTTCGAGCAGGTTAGAAAAAACCTGTCGCTCCTTTGCGAGGCTGGCGCAAAAATTGAACTGCGCACAGTGCTTATGAAACCCAATGCTCCCAAGCTATTTGACCTGGCGAAATTTGTGACGAGCACACTGCCGTTCGTCAACAAATGGGCAATCATGCAGCTGGAAAACATCGGGTACGGTCGACAGAATTGGCACTCGTTATTCTACGACAGTTCCATGGGCTTCGACGTGGTCGGCAAGACACTGGATTTTGCTATAAGCCGGGGGATCGATACCAAGCTCTACAATTTTCCGCTCTGCACAGTTCCGGCCAACTATCGTACCTTTGCGCCTTCGACGATCTCGGACTGGAAAAGAGCCTACGTCTCAGATTGCGCAGATTGCAGTCTCCGGAACGAGTGCGGCGGTTTCTTCGAATGGCATCCAAAGGCGCACGGATATGGAAGGTTTGGTGTCGCATGAAAAAGCGGCTTTTCACGGTTCCCTCTTTGCTCGCTGCTGGGTTCATGCCCCTTGAGAGCGTTGCAATGCCGATTGCGCTTCATGCAGGGGACGGGGGCAAGTCGAAGTCGCTGTTTGATATTTTCAAGCTCGACCACAAGTTCACGCTGGCGGGACACAGGTCACATAGCAGCCACAGTAGTCATAGCTCCCATAGTAGCCACCGATCATCAGCGGGCGGCACCTACTACCCGCCTCCAGCGCCCGTCTATCAGACGCCGGCACCGATCTATCAAGCACCGACCTACCAGGCGCCTACAACTGCGCCGGCGGCTCCGGCCCCTTTGATAGTGCTCCCCGGTAACGCTAACAAATTCAAGGAAATCGTTCTTCAGGTCCAGTTTGCCATGCTCTCGTTCGGCTACTACAATGGCGAGTTGGACGGCAAGATGGGCCCGGAGATGAGAGCTGGTCTCGTAAAAATGCAGTCCGACTACAACCTGAAAATCACAGGTACTATTACACCCGAGACGTTGAACGCGTTGCGGATTACCGCGGAGTGACCGCAATGGCGCCCGGCCCCCTTGACCTACAATGGTCGGTTAGGCCCGCGCGAGCCTGGAGGCGCAGATAGCGCTCGCGTGCGCCTGCCTCCGAGCAATCGATCTCGCGCTCGGCATATCGCCCAGTCGTCGGAAGGCCTGATCATCGTCTGACGCGCTCCCTAGGGATACGCTTCGCCGTCAGCACGATGTTCAAAACAGAACCAGCGCGACGGCTGCCTCGGCTTTAGTCGAACGTTCGCTGGATGACGGACAGGCGGCAGCTCGCAGCCAATCGAATTGACCTACACCACCTCGGACGGTAGCAACTCCCGGTCGGCCAGAGAGCTGATAATCAGCGGATGATAGAGGATCATGAAACACGAAGCGACGGCTGAGAGCGCGCTCCGAAAAGAGGAGCTGGGGCGAATAGCCTTGCGGGAGGCCGAGCGATTAGCTTTCCCGCCGACCGAATGGGAGGCGAACACCCTTGCTGAGGTTCTCGCCCTGCCGCGAGTTACTGTCACGCGGCCGCCTGAAGAGCATCTCCTGGCGGCCGGCATGGTTCCCAAGGACTGCCATGTAAATTGCTCCACGCAGGCGGCAAATGACCCGGATCGGCTGAGCCGTCATGTTTGGGGCTGGTGGATCTACGGTCCGATTGTTGTCTTGCATTCGGTTGTCGAGGCCCGCGGGCAATGGCTTTGTCTAACCCCACAGATAAACCGGTTACCTTCACGGTTCCAGTTCATCCCCGACGCCTCGATCGAATGGATAGACGCCAACGACGGCGTAGCAACGCACGGATTTCGGGGCGGAGTAAAGCTGCCCGATGCACTTCGCAAATATCCCGAGCATCATCTTCGGATGCGGGATGAGCTCCGCGCTCTTATGGCGTCAGGAATGACGGCATTTGATGCCTGGCAAATCGTCGATGCCAAGCTGGGTGCCGAGCTAATGAATAGAGAGCCCATTTAGCTCATGCGTCTCGGCGCCCGAACGCTTATGCGGGATCAAATACGAGGTCTCCTTAGACGAAAATTAGGCTGAATCGGCTGCTCTCCGCCTCCAAGAACTCAGAATTGGTCCGGTAGCTGCCGGCTAAATGTCTGCTATCCGCTAGGGAGATGCCGCAAGCTGCCCCGCCTTTGGCCAAATCAAGACGTTCGGTACATCGGCGCCCAGCGTCAGCAAGTGGCGCGTTGTGCCATCTTGGCGGCGGTCATGGTTGAGGTGTAGTTTACCTGTATTGCCCGCAAAGCGCTCATGACCGGATGAGCAAGCGTGAGTATCGCCGTCCCGCGCTCACTCCTGTCTGTTCATCCTAACCCCGTAGCGTCCTCGAATGGATTGGGTCTGACCAAGGACCGCCTTCGCTTCGCTCAGTCTCGATCGTCTTCCCGCAATGACGGCGCTGCGTTTTCTTCCCCTGGCCGTACCACCCCACCACGCAGGCGGTGGCGGGGACCCCGGTTTGCGTCCATTCCTCGCGGCCCAAGAAAGCCTCGCGCCGCCGTCTTTCACTTCGTTTCAGCCACTTTGGGGTGCGGCCCGATCGTCCCCGGCCTTAGGACCACCATCGAGGCCGCGATAGGCGCGGCCCGAGAAAACAGAAGGAACCATCACAATGGCGACGATCGGCACTTTCTCTCGCACCGCGAACGGCTTCTCCGGCTCGGTCAAGACCCTCAACCTCAACGTCAAGGCGGTGACCTTGACCCCGGCGGAAGGTGACAACCAAAAAGGTCCGGACTTCCGTATCTTCGCCGGTGCCACCGAGTTCGGCGCGGCATGGAAGAAGACCTCGCGTGAGGGCCGCGAGTACCACTCCGTCAAGCTCGACGATCCGAGCTTACCCGCTCCGATCTATGCAAGCCTGGTCGAGACCGACACCGAGGGCGATTTCTCGCTCATCTGGTCCCGCCGCACCGCAGAGTGATCCGACTTAACACGAGGCCCCGCCGCAAGGCGGGGCTTCGCCATGTTCAGGTCACGTCCGCCAGGCGCAGCCTAGGCTTTGGCCGGTGCCTTGCGCGCCTTCTTCAGCGGCGACTTGATGGCTGCGATTGCCGTTGTCGCTGCTGCCGCACGAGCAGCCCGTTTTGGTTTTTCTGCCGCGGCTGGGATGGGCGCTGCCGCCTTGCGTCCGAGCCCGATTGATTTCGCAAGAGCCGAGCGGCTGGCCGCATAGTTCGGCGCCACCATCGGATAGTCGGACGGCAGGCTCCATTTCTGGCGGTACGCGTCGGGCGTCAGATTGTAATGGACTCCGATGTGCCTCTTGAGGGACTTGAACTTCTTCCCGTCTTCCAGGCAGATGATGAAATCAGGTGACACTGATTTCTTGATCGACACCGCCGGCTCCAGCTTGACTGCGGCTGGAGCCACAGGTGTTCCGATCCCTTGCAGAGCGGCATGGGTATCTCCGATCAGCTTCGACAACTCGGCGACCGGCAGCGGATTGTTCGAAACGTAGGCGGAGACGATGTCGGCGGTAATTGATACGAGATCAGCCTGGTCGTTTTGGTCTGCAGAAACGGTCATCGAGTTTTCCTCTTGAGTAACAAGGCGCAATGAAACGGACGAGCTATTCGCCAATCAGGCAATAATTCGTTATTCCGCCAACAAACCTCATTCGTTGCAAATATCAAGCGGGCATGCTTGGCTTCCATCGTTCTGCCCGGCCGCGGAAGTCGCTGATTGCGTCGGAGAAGCGACACTTTCCGCTTGCCTTCGGCGCGGGGAGGCGCCCAGACCTAGACACACCAGCGCCAGAACGTATTGCTCCTGCGCTGCACGATTGAGCGACGAACGTGCCCGCAGCAATTGCCGCCGCGACACTCGGCGGCGCGGTCACCCTCGTCGCGCCGGTGTGAATTGGACCTTCGAGCGCAGTTCATCTGGAATGCATCGGAGCGTTCAGGTGGCTTGTATTATTATGTCGGCCAAGGTCGCTGGCCTCGTTCGGGCGCCGGGGCGCAGCACCTAAAACGGGCCGGAACATAGTCGAGCATCTCGCTAACGCTCTCGCAGATGCTGTGCAGGGTGCCACCGCAATGACCGGGGACGGGCTGTCGACGTCGATGACCGGGTCAACGCGCGGCAGTGATCAGGCACCGGCCCGCTTGGTTGCGCCTTTTCGCGTTCGCCGCCGGCGATATTCACTCACTCGCTCGATATCGCTTTCGAATGTCCTCCGCGGCAAGCTGGAACTCGTCGGGGTCCATGCGCTCGGAAGCCGAGAAGTGATCCGTCTTCAGCTGCTCCTGGATCAGCGTGGCGAGCCCGTCGAGCCCCTTTTGCGCAGGCCGGTGTGACCGAGCCCCAGATGCACCTACACGCCCGCCTGGACGACGATCATGATGCGTTCTCCTTGCCACGAGATGCCGCTTGGCTGCATCGGCATCACTGCCGACGGATGCAAAGATGCGCCGCCCGTCGTCCAATTAGGATGGCATCATGCCGCCCGGTGGCCGCAAGGGATTTTGCGCAGGATAGCCGGTGCCGGCGGTTCATTTTCCGCCCCATGGATGAGCGCAACGGTTGCCAGTTGCGGCGCCGTGCGAGCGGTCAGGCTGAACTCGACCGGCCTGCGGACACCATGCTGGTGGCGACGCCATGACGGCAAACCTGCGCCACTGCGATGCCGGGCTTCTCCGCCTCCTGCATGATCGCCCGCTTCTGCTAGTCGCTGAAGCGGCGGCGGTTCGATCGCCCATCCACCGCGTCCGGCGTGAAGCGGCATTTGCGTCGCGCGCAATTGGCAGCGCTGCTTAATTGGGCTCGGGCACTCGGATGAAGCAGGGATCGCCAGTCCATTTCGTCGCCGTATTCTTCCAGGCGATTGCGCCAGATCCGCAACGCATGCGGCGAGAGGCCGCGTGCCGCGGCATATTCGCATGCCCATGCCGCTCCAGTTCATCGCCTCGACATGCATGCCCCAGAACGCCTGCAGAGCGATCGGGCTGCTGTCGGTGCGCCTGCTGTAGCGATATCGTGGAGGCCTTTTGGGCCGCTTCGGCGGCGCCTTATTGCGCGAACGTGCTGCCTTCTTCCGGCGCAAATTCTGCAGCTTTTCCGCACGTTTGCACAGATCATCCGCACCCACCAGATGGCGCATCCACAGCTCGAATGTGGTGATCGAGAGATCGCGCCGGCGACAGTATTCCAGCGCATCCTGGTTGCCGTGGTACCAGCTCGCGACGTGTGACGACCGGTAAGGACTATAGGCCTTGGCCCAGGAGCGGCGAGCCGCCATCGGAGATCCTCCACATGACGAAGGAAACCCCACATGACGCTCAATTGCACTAGCCGAATAGGTGCAGGGACCGAACGCTTACCGAGGGCGAAGAGGGATGGCAAGATAAACCGAGCTGGCGCTCGCCCTCGCTTTGCTCGTAAGTGCTTGTCTGCACATTGTTTTTTCCTGACCTTGCTGACATCAGCTAGAATGACGTGAGGTGCGGGCTGACAGGCTATGGCTATGCTATTGATCTAAAAAGCAAAGATGCCGTGCCGCAGCGATGTGCGATCCGCCATTCTTCGCCGCGGCAAGTCTTTGCGCGCCATAGCCCGCTCTGCGTTCCGGCCATCTTGAAGCACCAAATGCGACTCCCGATGCTGTCGTCATGGCAGATCGTGTCAGTGACAGATTCCAGGTTCGCACCGGCCGGATGCGGCATGGCGGCGCGCCGGTCAATTCACGGACGCTGCCCTTTGTGCGCCAGGTCGAGATTGCGATCCGCAAGCAAGGCGGCAATCCCTATCGCCTCGGCGCAAGCAGCAGCGGCGGAAAGGGGAGTGGCCGCTTCAATGCCCGCGGCCGCGGCGGCAAGGTGGTGGCCGGGTTGCCAAGGGACGGTGGCGGGTGGAAGCAGGACGGCAATGGCGTCCGCTTTCGCTCCCGCCGCGTCGTGGTGAAGGCGCGCGTCGTCAAGCTGCCGGGGCGAGGCAAGGGGACTGGGCGCGGCCAAAAGTTCGTGACGACCAGCAAGGCCGTCGATGCGCATCTGCGCTATCTCCAGCGCGACGGCGTGACCAGGGACGGCGAGAAGGGCAGGGTATACTCGGCCGTCGACGACGAGGCCGACGGCAAGGCCTTCGTCGAGCGCGGACGCGGTGACCGACATCAGTTCCGCTTCATCGTCGCGCCGGAGGATGCCGCCGAGATGGAAGACCTGCGGTCCTTCACCCGCGATCTCATGCGACAGATGGAGACCGACCTCAACACGCGACTCGACTGGATTGCTGTCGACCACCACAACACCGGCCATCCGCACACCCACATCCTGGTGCGCGGCATCACCGATGAAGGCAAGATCCTGAACATCGCCGGCGACTACATCGCCCATGGCATCCGCCATCGGGCAACCGAGCTGGTGGAACGGGAGCTTGGGCTGCAAAGCGAGCTGGAGGTCGCCCGCAAGCTGGCCAACGAGGTCGGAGCCGAACGGCTGACCCGGCTCGACCGCATGCTGATCGCCGAACAGCAGGAGCACGACGTTGTCGACCTCCGTCCCAATGCCAGCGACAGCTACACCATTTCCAGCAACCGCTATCTGCTGATCGATCGGGCGAAGAGACTGGAGCACTTCGGCCTGGCGAACGAGATTGAGCCCGGCCGATGGGTGATCTCCGACAGGGCCGAAAGCACGCTGCGGGGGCTCGGCGAGCGCAACGACATCATCAAGACCATGCACCGAGCGCTGGAAGAGCACGGCCTCGCCAATGAGCGGGGCTCGGCGCAATACGCAATGCACCGGCGGACCATCACCGAGCCGGTCGTCGGCCGTGTGCTCGCCAAGGGGCTCGCCGGCGACGAGATGAGCGATCGGTTGTCGCTCGTCATCGATGGCGTGGACGGGCGTACTCACTATGTCGAGACCGCGGATGCGGCAAAGCTCGACGACATCCAGCGCGGCCATATCGTGGCGCTCGATCCCATCCTGCCGAAGGAGGAGCCGCGTGCGGCCGACCGCAACATCAGCAGCATATCCGGCGAGGACGGCATCTATCGCCCGAGCAGACACCTTGAGGCGATCCGCGAGACATTTTTGGAGCAGCGCAAGGACCCAGACGCCTTCGTCCGTTTCCATGTCCGCCGTCTCGAAGCGCTGCGCCGGGCCGGCCATGTCGAACGCATCGACGAGGACCACTGGCGCGTTCCAAATGACCTGTCCGAGCGCGGCATCGCCTACGATGGCCAGAACCGCGGAAAGGACTTCTCCGTCCGCGTGCTCTCGACGCTTGACCTTGACGCGCAGATCGGCAGCGACGGCGCCAACTGGCTCGACCGGGAGCTGACGGCCAAAAGCCCTGTGCCGCTGGTCCGGTCAGGCTTTGGTTTCGACGTGGACGACGCTCTCGACAGACGGGCTGCCCAGCTCGTCAGGATGGGGCATGCCGAACGCGATGCGACGAGCGGTACGATCACCTTCGCGCGCGACCTCGTAGCCACGCTGGAGCGCCAGGAGGTCGCGCGTGTCGGCAAGGAAATGGCCGCTGCGCGCGGCCTCATCTTCGCGCCAGTCCAGCCCGGCAACCATGTCGGCGGCACGCTGCTCGGTTCAGCCCGCCTTGCCAGCGGGCGCTTCGCCATGCTGGACGATGGTCTCGGGTTTCAGCTCGTTCCGTGGCAGCCAATGCTGGAGAAGCGCATCGGCCAGCACATCACCGGGCTCGTGCAAAACAGCGGCGGCATCGACTGGAGCTTCGGCAGAAAACGCGGCCTGGAGATCGGGATGTGAAGGTCGGTCAAGGTCAACGATGCAAAATAAGGTGAGAGCGCGAGTTCAGGCCTCGCGCGATGAACTGGGTCTGACCGCATGTGGATCGATAGGTGCGAACGCGGGTCACTCCGGCCTTTGGCGGCTTTTGACAAGTCTCACACCAGGTCCGCTACCGTTCTCGAGCATGAATTCTGTTCCCGCATCGGTCAACGCCTTGAGAATTTTCGCCGCGGTTCCAGGGCGCCCCCCGAGCGGACCGTCTTCGGCCTCCAGACGAGCTATGGTTGGTTCAGACACCGAAGAGTAGCGTGCCAGATCCGCCTGCGACCACCCAAGCAACGCGCGTGCCGCCTTGATTTGGCGCGTACTAACCGTTTGCCGAAGTTTTGATTGGTTTTCTATTGACATTCGGCGCGCCTAATTGATATTTTTTATATCAATTCCTGATCTCGCAGCGTGCGTATCAACCAGCGTCGCGGGACGGAATTGGCCGCAGCCGGCGTTGGTGCACTTTAGTTCCCCAACACTGCTTTGGCGCATGACGAGTGGCCGGACAGGATGTCCGCACATCCCACCCAACCGGACCACAACCCAAGCTTCTGAGGATCTCGGATCATGGCTGATTCCGACAATACCATGACTCTGCCTTTCGTCACTCGCCGACAAGTGCTTGCGGGAACCATAGCGGCTACCACCACGTGGACGCTCGAAGGTAGTGCGTCCGCAGGCGACGCCGGAAGGGGATATGCGCCCGGCGACCCAGCGCTGGCGCTTTGGCGGGAATGGCAGGCAGCCTGCAAGTTGACCGAGCAGCTTTGCCGCAAGCAGCAGCGTCTGGAGACAAGGCTTGTCGAGAGCGTCGGCTTTCCTGGTGTGACCGTCCGCCTGTCCAAGAGTAAAGACGTGACAGTCCACTCGATCGAGGCGCTCAATGAAGTGCTTGGCAAAGGGTCGGCTATGGCGGCTCTGCGCGAAAAAGCCGAAGCTGATTTCGCGGCGCATGAGGCGCGCTGGGATGCGGCTGCCGAGGAGACCGGGTACACCGCAGCACTCAGGGCCGAGCGCGAGGCTGGCAAGCGGGCGCAGGATCTGATGGAAGCACTCTCAACGACTCCTAGCACGACTCTCGCCGGAGTCGCGGGCAAGCTCGATGCGGTATTGCGCGAGGGCGAAGCCTGGGAGGAATCCTCCGAGTTCCCCTGGCCACAAATCCGATCGGCACTCAGTGATCTAGTGCGCATGGTGCAAGAGAAGTTGCATGAATAGTTCTTTCAGTACGGGCGGTGTCCCAAGCTCCGCAACTGGCGGGCGGCAGCGGAAATGGCATTGCTGAGTGGGGCCTCCACTCAGGGATCCTCTTCGCGTAATGATGCGTCCCGAATGTTGGCCATTGGACCAGGCTTCACAAAATTTCCTGTGGATATTCGGTTTGTGACGATGCGGTGTCGTATTCGTTTGGTTTCGGTTGAGTAGAAGTAAGCAACTTGGGCTCGGGGGAATCATGAACAAGTTGCTTGTTGGAGCGGCATTGCTTGCCGCCGGCGTCTTCGGCGCAGATACATCTTTCGTTTCTTATATTAGAAGCTCTGCAGGGATGGCGGCTTTTGCGCAGGACGCGCAAGGGACTTCGCCAGATGTTGGCGCACCCTCGGGGGACGGCCTTGGCAATGGCGGGGCGGCACTTGGCTCGGGACTAGGCTCCGGCACCGATGATGCGGGCGCCACGCCCGCAGCCAGTGCGACGGATGAACCCGCTTCTGGCAGTGCAACGGCGACCGATAGCCCAGACGCGGCAGCCGAGGTAGGAACGGCAGATCAGCCGACCGACGCAGAAGCCGCGCCAGAGGACCCTGCCGCGGCGACCTTGGCGACGACCACGACCACCGAAAGCGATCCCGAGGCGATTGGCACGCCGAAGGTGGATCTGCCGAAGAATTCCGGCAATGGCAATCTCGGCTACGCCATCGGCATCGATGTTTCGGATTTCCACGGCATCGAGCCCTCGATCGCACTTAACTACAATTCTTCGCGCAAGACCAAGATCGGCGGTCTCTACCAGGGTTGGCTGGGCTATGGCTGGGGGCTTGATGGCTTTGACGTCATCGAGCGGGCAAGCCCCGGCTATGGCATGCCGGCCTTCGATGCTGGCGACATCTATCTGCTCGACGGCCAACAGCTGGTCGCCTGCGTGGCCGGCATGGTGTCGCCATCGTGCGCGACCGGCGGCACGCATGCGACGGAGAATGAATCCTATCGCCGCATTGCGCTGAACAGCACCACCAATGAATGGAAGGTGACGGATCGCGACGGCACAGTCTCGACGTTCCGCTCGGTGGCGGCCGTGGCCAACCTGAACCCACCTGTCGGCACGCCGTCCTATGATCTCGCCCAAAGCTATCGCTGGCTGCTGACCTCCGTCACCGACACCAACGGCAACAATGTTGCCTACAGCTACACCTGTCCGGCAAGCCCGGTCTGCTACCCCGACACGATCAGCTACAACGGCAGCGTCGTAAAATTCTATCTGGAGACACGGCCTGACCTCATCCTGATGGGCAATGGCCGCGACATCTCGGAGACCGGCCAGCGCATCAAGGCGATCTCGCTCAAGGTCGGCACAGCACTGCGCAGCGCCTACAAGCTGACTTACGATCAGGCGCCGTTCTCCAACGCCTCACGTCTGACCGTCGTCACCCGCTACGGCACCGATGCCACCATCGCCGCCGATGGCACCATTACCGGCGGCACCGCAAAGCCACTCGGCCAGATGACCTACCAGAACACCGATGGGGTCTACAGCACCGTCAATGCGCGGCTCTACGAGCATACGGAGTTCAGCCTTTTTCCGCCGAGCTATACCAATCCACACGAAGTCGGCGACCTTGACTTCGACGGCCGCGACGAGGTCTTCGGGGACTATACCGAAACGACGATGTCCGGGCAGACAACAACGACCAATGTCTACAAGCGCATCATCAAGTTTGGTGCAGGCGGAACTCCAGCAGACAACAAGACCGTATTTCTGCGTGTCAAGTCGCCCTCAGAGTCCCCGCCACCACCGGACCCAAACGACCCAAACCAACAGCCCCCACCCAAACCGATCTTTTTCTCGGATCCCGGCCGATTTCTCTCAACCAAGAACACGATGGACTTCGTGTACTATACGAATGGCCCCGGTGGCAGCGTGTTCCCCCTTCAGCCAGGATATTACTCCCAAGGCGCGCTTCTTCTAACCGATGCTCAACTGGGCATGATCAAATCCGACTGCAATCCGACAGCGCCGACCGGCTATCAAACCGTCTGCAGTGCGTTGCCGTACGGGACCAATTTGGCCACGCGTCCTGACGCGCCGACATTTGTCGCCGATCCTGACGGTGATGGCGTCGACAATCTCAATGTCAATGCGAACGGTGATTTGAACAAGGTCATTGGTGTTGGCGATTTCCTCGGCAACGGGCACCAGCAGCCGTTGTTCGCCGTAGGGCTACTGGGCGGAGACGCAAAGAAGGGTGTCCTGTCAAACGGTGCATGGGAGCTGGCCGATCCGTCGTTTTCGACCGGGTGCTCGACCGCTGCCGGCTCGGGCGGCACCTGCGTCCTGGCCGATGTGAACGGCGACGGCGCGACTGACATTGTCCGTTACAGCGGTGACAGCAATATCCGAGTATTTCTGTCGACCGGGATCGACTTCAAGGGATACGGCGACCACAACGCGGCCGGAATAGCGATATTGCGGGATTTTGATAGTGACGGCCGGATGGACCTCATCACAGTGGACGGCAGCGATCTTGGGCCCTACGGCACAGCCGCGATCAAGGTCTTCTCCCTGCAGCCCTCATCGAAGGACTTCAATCCAGTACGGTTTTATCTTCCTTCCGAGATGAGCGCCGGCACATTGATCGGCGACTTCAACGGCGACGGCCTGCCGGACTTTACCGATTACAACAAGCACATGTTCATCTCGGCGCCAGGTGCTGGCAATCCGAACCTGCTGCGCAGTGTCGTGACGGAACTCGGCGGAACGGTTGCGGTGGAGTATGCGCCGTCCTCGACCTGGGCGAACACCTACCTGCCGCAGGTGGTGCATGCGGTGACAAAACTGTCGGTCGGCGACGGCCGCGGCCAGACGGCGGTGAGCACGTACACCTATGCCGGCGGCAAATACGATCCGGCGGCGCGCAAATTTTTGGGCTTTGCCTCGATCGTCGAGACCAAACCGCTGGCCAATGGCGAGACGGCGGCCTCGAAGGTCGAGACCACCTACCGGCAGGACCTGGCAAGCTACGGCCTGCCGTCGCTGACGCTGTGGAAGGATAGCGCAGGCACCGTCCACAAGCAGGTCGCCGAGACCTATGCGGTCAATAATGCGACAAAGCCCTACACGGTGCAGAATACGGCGACCGACACGACGCTGACCGAGAACATTGCACGTACCCTCAGGGTCGAGCGGGCGTTCGACGCCTACAACAACGTCACCAGCATCAAGGACCATGGCCGCACCGACGTCAGCGGCGACGAGACGTGGACGGTGGCGAGCTTTGCGCCGAACACGAGCGCCTACATCGTCTCGCTGCCGAGCAGCCAGACGGTGCGCGCCGGGCTGGACACCAGCTTCCCCTATATCGGCTACGACGAGACCTATTATGACGGCGGCGCCAATTCGACACCGCCGGCCAAAGGCGACGTCACCCGCAAGCGCGGCTTCTCCGATTACTACTCGGCGCCGCAAAAGGAGGTGAACCAGTATTTTGCCTATGACAGCTTTGGCAACAAGCTCTCGGCCACCAACGGCCTCGGCCACAAGAGCGAGTGGGACTATGACGCGGCCTATCACCTCTATCCGGTGACAGAACGCGCGCCGCGCTATTTTGCCACCGGCGGCCAGAGCGCCGACGCCCGCTTCGTCTCGAGCGCCACCTACAATCCAGTCTGCGGGCTGCCGGCGACGAAGACCGACATCAACGGCCTGATCAAGACCTTCACCTACGATCCGTTCTGCCGGCCCTACCAGGTCTCGCAAAGCGTCACCGGCACCTATGCCAAGACGCGCTTCGAGAATGAAGGCAATCCGGCGACGCAGGCGCTGACCAAGCTGACGCCGCTGCCCAATGGGGCGGGCGAGGATTTTGTCCGCTCCTATTATGACGGGCTCGGCCGGGTCTACCGGGTGGAAACGCCTGGCGAGACGGCGGCGGGAGCAAAGCGCATTGCCGACACCGATTTTGATCTGCGCGGCAATGTCCTGCGCACCGCCTTCCCGCGCTTTATCGGCGACACCGCGCAGTGGACGACCAACTCCTACGACTGGAACGACCGGCTGGTAAAGGCCGTCTATGCCGACGCCAGCCAGACGCTTTTCGCCCACAGCCTCGACACCGGCACCGGCACCAATCCGCGGCTTTACGCTGTAACCCAGACCGACCAGATCAATGCGACCACGACACGCCAGTCGAAGAGCGTGGCCTCGACGCGCGGCGATGTCGTGCAAATCGTGCGCGATCTCGGCGGGCTTAATCTGACGGAGGGCCGCAGCTACGATGTGCTTGGCCATCTGACCGGGGTCAGCGATCCCGGCGGTTCGAGCTGGAGCTATGGCTATGACATGGTCGGCAACCGGCTTTCTGCCTCGGATCCCGACCTCGGCACCTGGTCCTACGTCTATGACGGCGCCAACCGGCTGGCCAGCCAGACCGATGCGCGCGGCACGGTCACCAGCCTTGCCTATGACCAGATGGACCGGCTGACCCTGAAGACGGCAACGGCGTCGGGCGGAAGCGCGGTGACGCTGACGCAAAACACCTACGACCAGGCGACGGCCGGCTTCTACAACATCGGCCAGCTCACCACCTCCACCAACCCCGCCGCCACTCAAAGCAACAAGTATGACGGCTTTGGCAAACCCGCCCGCCAGGACGTCACCATCGGCACGCTGACCCACACCACGACCAGCGTGCGCGATGCCTCGGGCCAGACGCTGCGCACCCAGTATCTGCCGGTGCAGCTCGACTTCGGCACGCTTGCCGCACCGCTGCAATACACGGCCGCCAACAAGCTGCTCTCGGCCTCAGGCTTCATCACCTCGACACTCTACGAGGCCGATGGCCAGACGAAGGAGATCACCTACGCCAATGGCGTAAAAACCTCCTTCACCTACTCTCCGACCCGCCGCTGGCTGACCCGCGTCACCACGGCCAAGGGCGCCACAGTCCTGCTCGACGACCAGTATGCCCGCGATCTCATCGGCCGCATCACCGGCACGACCGGGCTGACCGCTGCCGACAGCTGGACCTATGGCTACGACAAGGCCGACCGGCTGACCTCGAGCGACAATTTTGGCAACAACACGCTCGACGAGACCTTCGTCTATGCCGCCAACGACAATCTGACCTCGCGTACGCGCGTTGCGGGGACGTACGTCTATCCCGCGGCGACAGCACCACGCCCGCATGCTCCGACCGCGGTCGGCGCCAAGACGCTCGCCTATGACGCCAACGGCAACATGACCGCCGACGGTACCAGGACGCTGACCTGGGACGAGGCCAACCGGCTGAAGACAGTCACCCAGGCCGCCAGCACCGTTTCTCTCTCCTACGGCCCGGACGGTGCACGCGCCAAGAAGACCTCATCCTTCGCCACCACGCTCTATCCCGACGCCTCCGTCGAGATCGATCCGGCGACACCTGGAGCAGAAATCTACACCCGCTACCCCCATCCCGACGTCAAGGTGACCGGCGCGACAAAAGCCTTCCTGCATCGCGATCACCTGGCTTCGGTGCGCATGGTCACCGATGCCTCGGGCGCCATCGCCGAGCAGACCAACTACGCAACCTATGGCGAGCGTCTCAACACCGGCTTCCAGACGCAAAAATCCTATATCGGCGAGCGCTTCGATCCCGAGACAGGGCTGCTGTATCTCAATGCCAGATACATGGATCCGGTGCTGGGGAGGTTCATCTCGCCCGACGATTGGGATCCAACGCTGCCGGGCGTCGGCACCAACCGCTATGCCTATGCCCAGAATGATCCGGTGAATAAGAGCGATCCGAATGGGCATGCCGAAGGCAATCCGGGCTACTGGGGTCCGGGTGGAATTGGGCCGGTCGACACCGGCAATGCCTATGTTGATGAAGCGCTTAATTCACTCGTCTCTGGAGCGAACATGGTTGCGGGTCCCGTCTTTGACCTAGCCGCTTCTTTTGACCCTTATGCAGATGTTGCTAACAATGCTGCAATAACAACGCCCTTTGCCTTCGATGATGTTGCGGCGGGAGGTGGAAAATTGCTTGCGACTGCAGGCGTAACCTGGAGGGCTAAAACTATGGAGAGATTGCTTGAAAGGGCGCCTAGTTTGACAGTTGCACAGCGAAAAAGTCTAAAAGAATTTGTCGGCAAGGCGGTATCGAATTCGAAAAATAATATGTCCGTAGTAATAGACCCAAGTACGGGCAACGCGACTTTCAATACTGTATCTCCCGGGAAGGTCCCCGGTTCGTACGCGACTTACGAGAAGGTCGTGACGCCTGACGGCAAATCGGCTAAGTTTAGCAAAAAAGTGTTCGACCCTGACGGAAACCTTATCTCAGACAAAGACAAGCTTGAAAAAATGTCAGAAGCGAAAAAGGCCGCGTCCGGCTCCGATGCAGCGCAATCAAAAAAACCAGAGGTTCCAACCGGTGAGTAGAAAGTCTGAAGACGGTAGGCGGATCGACATTGTAAACAGACTCGTCCATTTAGACGGGGGCGCTCCATCGCTGTTCACCGATATGTTAAGAGAATTTGAGTGGGATTACGATGGACTTCCGTATATCCTTACCCGCGATGATGTGTCTGATATTTTAGAGCGATACATAGATGGAAAGCTGAGCTCTGAAGAACTTGAAGCATGGGCCGACGCAATCGAATTGCGAGAAGACATTCAATATGAGGAAAAGAACGAAGATTGGATAAATGACGTCATATTTACTCTTGCAAGTACGGTTTTGAATGGGCCTATAACTTTGGAAAAAGTGAAAGAGTTACTAAAAATATCTGGTGGCGATTAGATTATATATAATTAACGCGGCTGTTGGAATTACGGTGACACCCATTAGCCGGCCTCCCGTCAAGGGCGTGCGGAACTTTTTGGCGGCGTCAGCCGCCAATTTGCATTCTTCTTTCCTTCCCTTAGCGGCAGGTTTGAACCGCACCCGTTTCTTCACGCTTGGCTGGGACGAACGATCGCGCCAGATACCCGTAGGGATCAAGCATTGGTCAGGCCTTGCGGCTTTTCCTCGCCCTGGCGGCTCAGCCGCCCCAGAAGAACGTTGGTTCCGCGCCGTGTCCAAAGGGTCTTTCAGTTTCCATGGCTGTCGGGTTCTCGACGCCAATCTCCGCCTGGCTCCCGGCGCGGGCGATCCGCTTCACATTGCCGCTGGCGACGGCGATCCGGCGTCCAATTCAGTTCAGCTGGTTGCACCCCATTCACCGTACGTGGCTCGCCGGACCGCCGTCTTCCTTCAGGCGAAGCAGCGCATCAAATCGAACGGCCGGCCCTCTTCAGGATGTGGCAGCAGGCGCGGGAAATGCGGTGACAGGGGAAATGCGGTGACAGTGCACTTTTTGCCATGTTCGCGCAGCCATCGCTTTCAGCACCGCTTCCTCATGGAGCAAACGTCCTTTGCTCTCCAAAATCGCACGCGGTCTCCGCCTGACGCCAGCTTACTGCCCTCTTCTATCCACCTGTGGACAGACGCGAAATAACGCCAGCAATTCCAGCGCCCATCCCCAAGAAGCCCTAGGCTAAAACCTTAGGGGAATCGGGCGGATGTCGATCAGGCTGAGTAATCGCGTGGTGTTGTGCACCCTGCTCGCGTGCGCCGGCTGCACCTCCCCGTCAGGCAAGGATTTTTTCACCGAAACCGTTGATAGCCTGCATGCAAAGAACTCGCCGCTGCGGGCGGGATATAACGTTTCCCATCCCTTAACTGCGGCAGGTGAAGCCCAGCGCTTCTCCGGCGCGCAGTATCAGGGCTCCGGTAATTTCGTGTCCTCTGGCGCGCCAATCGCCCAAGTAACGGCGGATGGTTCTGGTCAATTCGAGCTCAATCTGGTCAACGCACCTGTCGCACAAGCGGCGAAAGCCGTGCTTGGCGACGCGCTGCATCTCAACTACATCGTCGATCCGCGCGTGCAGGGGACGGTGACGCTGCAGACGTCGCAACCTGTATCGCAGGATGCACTGGTCGATATCCTGGAATCCGCACTTGCCATAAACAATGCCGGGATCACCAAACGCGCCGGCACGTACCAGATCGTTCCGCTGTCCGATATCATGTCCAGTCCGCCCTCGGTCAGCGTACCTTCGGTCTCACCCTCCGGCCCTGGCATCAAGGTGCAGGTGCTGCAGTTGCAGTACATCGCAGCTGACGAAATGAAGACGATTCTCGAGCCGATCACCCGCCAGGGTTCCGTGCTCAGAGTCGATTCCACCCGCAATCTGATCACTGTCGCCGGCAACAACAGCGACCTCGATGCCATTCGCGAAGCGGTGTCGGTGTTCGACGTCGACTGGATGCGCGGCATGTCGGTCGCCCTTCATCCCCTGAAAACCTCAAAGCCTGAAGCAGTTGCCTCAGAGCTCGATTCGATCTTCGGCACCAAGAACGGCCCTGGCGCCAAGATCATCCAGTTCATTCCCAACGATAGGCTGAATTCGGTGCTGGTGATCACCTCGCGTCCCGCCTATCTCAGCCGCGCCGCGGTGTGGATTGGCAAGCTCGACAAGCTGGCCGAGACCAATGAAGACCAGCTGTTCGTCTATGAAATCCAGAACCGCCCGGCCAAGGAACTGGCTGCCGTGCTGAGCTCCGTGCTCGGCACTTCGGTCAAAACCGAGGGCGAGATGGCCGGCGCGAACGTCTCGCCCGACATGACGCCGATCGCGTTGCAGTCGGACGGGGTGACGCCCGTGCCATTGACCGGCCCATCTCCTTCGCTGGCTTTGGCGCCGGACGAACAGTCGCCCACCCATGCCAAGGTCGTTGCCGATGTCGAGAACAATGCGCTGCTGATACAGACCACGGCACGAGACTATGATCGCATCCAGCAGATCCTGTCCAAGCTCGACATCCTGCCGACGCAAGTCATGCTGGAGGCGGTGATCGCCGAGGTGACGCTGAACGACGAACTGAAATTCGGGCTTCGCTGGTTCTTCGAAAACAATGGTATGAAGATTTCGCTGTCCGACGTGGCCAGCGGTTTCACCGGCGCAACCTTCCCCGGTTTTGGCTGGACCTACGCGACCGACAACATCCAGGTTACGCTGAACGCACTCGCCAGCGTCACCGACGTCAATGTGATATCGGCGCCGACCATCATGGCGCTCAACAACCAGAAGGCAATCCTGCAGGTTGGCGATCAGGTGCCGATCATCACACAGCAGGCCGTGGGAACATCAACCGCCGACGCACCGATCGTCAATTCGGTCGAGATGAAGGACACTGGTGTCATACTCACGGTCACGCCGCGCATCAATAATGCCGGCCGTGTCATGCTCGATATCAGCCAAGAAGTCAGCAACGTCACCAAGACGACCAGCTCCGGCATCGATTCGCCAACCATTCAGCAGCGGAAGATCCAGACGCGCGTGCTGGTCAATGACGGCGAGAGCCTGGCGCTCGGCGGCCTTATCCAGGAACGCAACAATGTCGATCGCGGCCAGGTGCCGATCCTCGGCGACATCCCGATCATCGGCAACGCCTTCAAGCACAAGAGCGACAGCGTCGGGCGGACCGAGCTGATCATTTTCATTCGTCCGCGCGTTATCCGCGACATCAGCGAGGCGCGGCAGGTCACCGATGAATTCCGCGGCAAGATCAGCCTGCGGACGCCGATCCAGCAGCGCCGCGGCGGAACCCCTCTGCAACAGAATCTCAAACGACTGAAATACTGATGGGCGCCCACTTGTCTCTCGTGCTGACTGCGACGATCGCGCTGGCGGCAATCCTTGTCACCATTTCAGTCGCGGATTTTCGAAGGCTGATAATTCCCGATGAACTCAATCTGGCGTTGGCTGGCACGGGCCTTGGCTTCCAAGCTGCGACACAACTAGATCAGGTCCCTAGCCAAATCCTGTTCGCTGCTGGAACCTTGTCCGCTGTCTGGCTCGTCCGTCGCGGTCATTTCGCAATGACCGGCCGCATCGGTCTCGGGCTCGGTGACGTCAAAATGCTTGGCGCCGCCGCATGCTGGATCAACCCGCTGCTGCTGCCGGTCTTGCTGTTCATAGCAAGCGCAAGCGCGCTGTTATTCATCGGTGGTCAGGTGGTCGCGGTGGGTCCGGCGGCGGCACGGGCACGCGTTCCCTTCGGTCCGTTCATCGCGGCAGGTCTTGGCTGCACCTGGGTGCTGGAACAATTTGCAGGTTGGAACATGGGATCACTCCAATGACTTCTCTCCGTTTCATTCGACCAAGCAGAAAACACCGCCGTGAAAGCGAAAATCATGAAAGCGGCTTTACGCTGGTCGAGCTTCTGGTCGTGCTTGCCATCATCGCGCTGATCGCCACGCTCGCCGCCCCGCAGGTTCTGCGCTATCTCGGCTCGGCCAGGACCAATGCGGCCAAGGCGCAAATTCGCAACATCGAAAGCGCCCTCGAACTCTACTATGTTGATAACGCAAAATATCCGACTGCGGAGGAAGGCCTCTCCGCGCTGGTCACGGCGCCTGCCGGCGAAGAGCGCTGGAACGGGCCCTACCTCAAAGGGACTACGGGGCTGAACGATCCCTGGGGGAAACCTTATTCCTATGAGGTGAAGGCCGATGCGAGCGGTGTCTTGATCCGCACCTTCGGCCGCGACAGCAAGCCCGACGGCAGCGGCGAAGATCAGGACATTACCAACTGATCAAGCGTTCCGGATGGGATCGCGTCAGTTCGTGGGCTGCGCTTGGGTATCTGCCAACTCGAGGCGCGCAAAACCTGCGGATGAGTAGGTCGCGCCGTCCCGATCGACCGAGATTGTGAACCGCACAGCGGCCGGCAGGCGCCGCTGGGCGCTCCAGCTGTCCGACCACAGAGATGCTCCTGGCGAGCCGTCGAGATACTCGAATTTTATGGCGGTCACACCAGCAATCAGTCGAACTGATTGGTTTTCTGTTGATCTGCTGCTGTCGCTACCGCGCCGTGGTTTTTGGTCGATGGTCAGGATGTCTTCAACTTGGTCGTCGCTTCCAAGGAAAACGGTAATCTCCCGCAGTGCCGAGGATCTGAAGCCGATCGCCTGAATGCCGCTGAAGTCAATCCGGGCCGACTCACCGCTAAGATAGATCACACTCTCCGGCGACGATTTTGACAACGGCAGCGGTTCCGCACGGCTGATTGCCCTTTCGAGAAACCGCGAGGCAGCATCGACCTCCATCTGCATCTCGGTTGCCTTCTCGATGCGCATCATCGTGCGGGCTTGTCCGAGAAAGACAATCATCAGCGAGGAAATCACGCCGACCAGGGCAAGCCCAACCAGCACGTCGATCAGCGCAAAACCCTCGACCGACGCCGATGACGCGCGAGTTCCACCCAGGCGGCACCATTCGAAGCTGGGCTTGAGGACGGGAAACCCTGGGAGCCACTGTCCGCAACTATCCGATGAGCGGCTCATTGAGAGTCCGTATCCTGGACGGGAACAAACGTCAGAAACGGCTCGCCACGCCCGGCACCAGCGGCGCCGGTTCTCTCAATGATAATCGCTGTTAGTTTCGCGTTCGATATCTCAATCGTGCGGGTTTTCAGGCTCCAGCCGGGCTGCGCGGGATCGGAGGGAATTGAGTTCGACCCGGCATTGGTTTGGTAATCGGCCAGCATCGCATGTACTGCGCGAGCGGCTTCGACCTGCGCCTTCGCAACCGAGATGCTGCGGCTCGCCATCACGATCGACTGGCTCGCGATACCAAGAACAAGCGCTAGGATCGTCATCGCGACGATCATCTCCAGGATCGAAAACCCGTCTTCATCGGAATCTGGGGCTGCCTGCGAGATCATGGCAGTTTCTGCCAAGTCGCCAGCCCGGTCAGCCAGTTCACCTCGATGCGTACCGTCTGGCCTTTTCGTTGCAGATCGATGTCCACCCCCGAAGCGCTGCCGTCCGGCAGGAATGTCAAAGTCGCCTGCCGATCCGCAGCCACAGTTTCCAGGCCCGTTGTTACAGTCATCTCGACGTCTTCGGGCAGGACGAGCGTGTCTCGATCATCGAAGCGGATCGCGCCGGCACGCGGATCGATGACTATCTGTTTCGGCCTGGCCGTGACGATTGCAGACGTGCGTGACAGGCGCAGTCGCGTGGTGATCTCGCTCGTCAAGGTCTCCAGGTTCCTGGTTCGATAATTTCTGGCGATGCCCGGAGCTGCAATGGCCGCGACGACAGCCATGATTGCCAGGACGACTAACATCTCGACCAGAGTGAACCCGGCCCTCGTGTTCTCTCGTTGACAGATAGGAGGCGCGGCCGTCATTTCAGGGCCAGATCGTTGATGCTGAGGATCGTCGTCATCACTGAAATGACAAGGCTGCCGACGAGAAAGCCGAGCGAAATCGTCAAGGCTGGAGTCAGCAGTTTCAGCACTGTGTCGATCCGCCGTGTCAGCGCGGCCTGGAGCATCTTTCCGGCGCGATCCAGCACGACGGGAAGCGCGTTCGCATCTTCGCCGAGCGAGATAAGCGACATCGTCGCATTGTCGAAAATGCCGGCCTTGATGATCGCACTATGAAGGCGGGCGCCATTGGCCACGTCGTCTTCGATCGCAGTAAAACTTGCCCATAGTGAACTTTGCCGGGAGACGTTCGCCGACAGGCCAAGCGCTTCGGTCATTGCCACCCCGTTGCCGAGAAGGAGGGACAAAGTCTCAAGATAGCGCGCTATCACCGTGTCCTTAACCAGCGAACCGATCAACGGAATTCTCAGCAGCCAGCGCGACAACAACGCCTTCGCCCCCGCCGACCGCGCAAGAAAGAGATAGAAGAGCAAAGCAACGGTTGCCGCGAGCGGGAACACGAAGGGATAGTCGGAGAAAACGGTTCCGAGCCCGGAAAGCAGCTTCATGGTGAACGGCTTTGCCGCCGACGAGCCTTCGAAGATCGGCTCCAGCGCGGGCACAAGCACCGTCGCCAGAACGACAAGCGCCCCGCTCATGACCACCAGCAGAAAGGCGGGGTAAGTCAGCGCTTCGACGATCGCTGCACGACGCTTTGCCTTTGCTTCGAATGTATCGGCCAGCCTTTGGCAGATGAATGCCATCTTGCCGCTGCGTTCGCCGCTGGCGAGCAACGCCGCGACGTCGGATGTGATCCCCGGCAGGCTGCCAAAGGCTTCCGCAATCGGGCGGCCGCCGGTCGTGAGGTCGAGCACGGACTGCAATTGCTGGCGTCGGGTATGGTTGCCTTCGCCCGAAATCACCGCGCTCAAGGCGCGATCGACGGTGAAACCCGCGTTCAAGAGCACCGAAAGCTCGGAGAAGAGACGGCCGAGATCGACCCGTCGTGTAAATGTCAGCGCGCCGCGTCCCGGCAGCCGAATGAATTGCTTTGCTCTGCCTACGGGAGCGAGATGATAGGACCGACGTCCCTGCTGCGCCAATTTGCGCGCAGCATCCTGCTTGGTCGACGCGTCGAGAACGCCGCTCTCCCGAGTTCCATCGACAAGATAGGCACGATAGGCAAAGGCCGGCATCAACCGCCTCCGTTGAGGTCGATGACGCGCCGGACTTCTTCCATAGTGGTCACTTGCGATTGCGCCAGCGCCTTTGCATGGACCGCCATCGGAACGAGATCGTCTTCCGCTGCAACTCTGCCGATTTCCATTTCGCCGGCGCCCTGGTCGATAAGCTCGGCGATACGCGGCGACACCTGCAGCATTTCGTAGGTCACGGTGCGCCCGCTGTAGCCTGAGCCGTTGCAGGTGCGGCAGGTGCAACCTGTTTGATCCGTCCCATGGCAAGCCGGACAGACGCGGCGCAGCAACCGTTGCGCGATGACGCCTCGGACCGTCGCCCCGAGCAGATAGCCGTCGATGCCCATGTCGCGAAGGCGCGTCAGCGCTCCGGCCGCACTGTTGGTGTGCAGTGTTGAAAATACCAAGTGGCCGGTCAAAGCCGCCTGGACCGCGACTTGCGCCGTCTCGCGGTCGCGAATTTCCCCAAGCAGGATGATGTCGGGATCCTGCCGCAGGATCGAACGAAGGGCGGCGGCAAAGTCGAGATCGATCGCCGGGTTGACCTGCAACTGCGTGATGCCGGCCATTCGGTATTCGACTGGGTCCTCGACGGTGAAAATCTTCACGTCGGGCCGGGAGCGCTCGGCAAGGATCGAATAGAGTGTCGTGGTCTTGCCGCTGCCGGTCGGCCCGGTGATCAGCACGATGCCGTTGGCGGATTGCGACATGCTTCTGATCTTGGCCTGTGCGGCATCGTCGAAGCCGAGTTTTGCCAGCCGCAGCTCGACGCCGGCGCGGTCGAGAATCCTGAGCACGATGGCTTCACCGTGAATGGACGGAATGACCGAGACGCGAAGGTCGATATCCCGGCCACGCACCGCAATGCGCATCCGTCCATCCTGCGGCAGCCGCCGTTCGGCGATATTGAGCCGCGACAGGATTTTTATGCGCGTCGAAATGCCGGAGAGCATCGCCGTCGATGCCGTATCGACGGTGGACAGCATGCCGTCATGCCTGAAGCGGATGCGGACGTGGTCCTCCAGCGGTTCGATGTGGATGTCGGTGGCTCTCGCGTCGACCGCCTTGTGGATGGTGTCGGCGACAAAGCGGACGATCGGCGCCTCGCGGGCAAAATCCTTCAACCGTTCGAGATCGTCAGGGCCGAAATCCGATGAGGCCGCACTGTCTACATCAGACGACACAGCTCCCTTGGCGGACCGCTCGATCCGGTCGATGCATTCAATAACTGTCCGCCTTGGAAGTATTCTAAGCGCCGGCGTTCGCTCATAGTGAAAGGCCAGTGCATCGATCATCGCCGACGAGAACGGATCGGCGACGGCAACAAGCAGGTGCTTCTCATCGATCTCCAGCGGAAGAATGGCGTTTTCGCGCAGGTAGATGAGCGGAACGCTTGAGAATAGCTCAGGATTGAACTCCTCCGGAATGTCGACAGGCGACGGCAAGTTCATGAATCGGCTGAGGCTATCGGCAAGCTCCTGTTCGCCGATCAGGCCGAGTTCGGTCATCACCGTGTCGAACGGATGCCCCGATGTCTTCGCCGCACCCAAAGCGCGTTGGGCTGCGTGCGCGGTGAGCACTTTCTCGCTTTCGAGAAAGGCGAGAAACGCCTCGACGCTGGAGGTTCGGGCAGCCGCGTTCATGAGGCAAATCCCCTCAGGATCTGTGCTGCCTCAGTTCCGAAAAGCGCGTCGCAGTTTCCAGAGGATGTCGCCGTCCCTGCAAGGTCGGTGGCTTCTGCGACGGGATTTCTTGAAAGACGCCGGAAGCCTGCCGCGCTGGCCGGGAATTTCTCGACGACAAATCCGACCTGGCCTGTAATTCCCGATCCATCTCGCCTTGCTATGACTTCGACCGAATAGGCTGAAGCCTCGGTAGCACCTTGCGTGATCGAAGCGCTATTCGCTGATGCACCGGCAAGGACTGTTCGGAGGCGGCTAGAAGCACGGTCGAGGCTGAGCGTGCCGCGCTTCGAAAAAACCGTGAAGACATCATGGAGATCATGCAGCGGCGTCGAAGCAAGGGCGGAAAACTCCTGCAATTCGGAGACGGATTCGAACGGCGCCTGCTTGTTTTGAGCCGGCCCAACGGCGGTTGCAGGCTCGGCGGCCTGCGCGGCGAAAGCATTGATGCTGCCCCGGAATTGGATAGCGGCTTCGGCCAGTTCTTCGGACGTCTGCCGATCGAAACCGAGCGAGGCAAAACCCAGCGACAGCAGATAAGCATCCGCGGCATTGAGATCGATCAGCCCGCTATGGTCCTGTATCCGGACATCGAAGGTGAATTCTCCCGATCGGCAATCTGCCGGCGTGGAATCCAGCGGCAGTTTTTCCGTCCCTGAGCCATTGGCCAATTCGCTCGAAACCACATTGGCCAGGCCTTCGGCAAGCAGCGACAGCCGTTCCTGCTCGACCCCATTGTTGGCGATCATCAACCGTGTCTTTGCTGTCACGGCAAAGGGAACGACGATGGCGGAGACGATCAGCATGAAGACCAGCACAGCAACGAGCGAAAAGCCGGCGCTCGTGCTTTCGTCGTCAAAACGATCGCCACTCATTGGCCAACGCTCCCGACAGGCTGGCCATCCTGGACTGAAGGATAAAGCGAGATACGGGTGACCTTGCCGTCCCGCTCCAGTACGGCCTGGTTTTTGTCGATAGCGGAAAGCGTCCAGCCATCGACGATCTCGCCGTTGCCATACCAGACAGCCGCATCGGCCCCCGCGATCCGCAGCAGTGCCTTCGCCGCTCCGCCGTGAATGCTGATCCCCAGAAGCGATGGCGCCACTATTGGCGCAAGATTCTGCGGCGGTGGCTGCTCGACCGCTACGGAGGCGACTTCGACTGCCGGCGGCTGTACCGGCTCGGGCACGAATTTTCGGCGGGTTGGGCTGAACAGCGGCCGTTCGAAGGTTTCGCTGAAATCACCTGCGTCCGGAATCTGAAGCGATCCTCCGGGGGCGGACATCATTCCTCCGTCTCGCCCCTTTGCCGAAGCGATCGGTGCAATATCGACCGGCGTATCGTAAAGCACCAAATTGACGGCAACGAGGCCCGCAATCGCCGCAGCCAAGGCTAGCCCCGCGAATTTGCCGGTCATGGGTTCGCCCCGGCTGGCGGGGACACCACCTTTGTCTGCAGCGGCCCGTAGAACAGAATCTCGGCAAAAAGCTCCGGATCCGCCGTTCGGTCAGCGGCCGGTCCGACGTCAGTCGCTCGCAAGGTGGCCTCGCGAATGAACAGCACCGGAAGCGAGGTTTCGATGGCGAGGATGGTACCGTGGACGCCTTCCAAGGATCCGGAAAAATCTGCCCGCAGCCCGATAAAGTCGATGCCAGCTTCGCTGAGTGCCGGTGCGTTGCCCGCCGACAGCACCGTCACCCCATTCGCTGCCGCTGTCGCATTCAGCTTGGTCTGAAGCCCACCGCGAATAACCGCCTCGCTTTCCCCGGTTAGAAATTCAGAATTTGTCGCTGCGGCCGGCTCTGATGCCGCTGCACTGTCAAGGCGTTTTGCGAGTGCTGCCACGGCCTGCAACTGGCCCAGCATCTCGCGCTTTTCTTCGATCCCAGCCCTTGCCGAGGCGATGCTGTCAAATGCCATGAACACCATCCAGCCGGCGATGCAGGTCCCTGCTGCCGCGATGGTTAGGGCGATCAGGCGACGCACCATCGGGCGTGCGTTGAGGATGGTGGAGAGCATTGTCAGAGCGTTCCGATCTTCGCGGTGATGGTGAAGCGCTCGCCGTCCTGGCCCGGAACTTTCACGACGGGCGCCGCGAATTCGGGCGCCGCAAACAGTGGCGATGCGTCCAGCGGTTCGATCAATTCGGCCGCCGACGTTGAAAATCCGGTGATGGTCAGCTCGCCGCCCTTTGACGAAAGGTCAGTCAACCAGGCCGTGTCGGGAAGCAGATGCGTCAGTTCGGTCCAGACCCGAACCAGCGAGGCGGATGTCTTTTTCTCGTTGCGGATCCTTTCGACCTGCTCGATGTTTGCCTGGCGTTTCTGCAGAGACGATCGCGCAGCCTTGGCCGGCACCTGGGCATCGGCGATTTGTGCGTCGAGTTCCGTGTCGGCCTGCCAGTAGCGCCATTGCGCATGGCCGAAGGTGAAAAGCGCTGCGCCGACCAAGATCGAACACGCAGCTGTCCAGGCGATCTTTGCGCGGCGCTCGCGCTTGGTCGGCGGCCAGATGGCGGCCAAGCTGAGTGGATCGGCCTGCAGCATGTTTCCAGTTTCGGACAGCAATAGGCACCTGACTGCCCCCCCGGCTCGGCGGACTGCTTCAAGGACTGCCAACAGCGTCTTGGTTTTGACGAGATGGTAGCGACAACCCTGTTCCGCATGCGCGGCGAAGGCGACGTGTACCTGCATCGGGTCGATTGGCGTTGAGGCCAGCAGGTCGAGCTCGGCCATGCTTCTCGCTTGCCGAAGCGGTAGTCGTCGGCCTGCCAGTTGTCGTGTCAGAAATAGCCCCGGCTCGATTAGGATATCGAAAGTCGGACGGTTGCGCCGGGGGCCGGTGTGCAGAAGTGCAAGAATCTCGTCCGCCGACGCATTCAGCGCCAAAGGGATGGATTGAAATTCCGACGCATTTGATTCGCGCACGCGAATACCATCGTCCGCTATGCTGATTATCCAGTCGCAGCTGTAAGATCGCTTTGGATTAAAACTAACCCGCGTCCAGGTCCCTCGCAGCTCATCGAGCCACCAGTCTAAGAAATCCAGGAATTGCTCGTTGAGTGTTGCCAAGATCAGCCGCTCGCCGCCCCAGCTGATTCTCGGCCGAGGTTTTCAGACCAAGATTACAGTTGCTTGGGTGATGCAGATATCCGTGAGAGCGCGGAGGGCCGATTAGCCACAGCTTTGTTGTCGTTTGGGTGCCACAAGCCGATCGCCCACCAAATGGCATAGGCACCGCCCTTTGTACGCGCAAGCCGACAATGCCCCGGCACAATTTCATTAGTTGGGCTGGTTTTTCGATAGGTCACGAGTCGGATCAAACGTCACGGGCCGACGGTGATTCTTCTTGTACGCAAAATACTCAATCGTAAAACTATCTTCGCGCAAAATCTCAGAGAAGACCTCTTTGTGGGGGTGACGGACCTTTATAAGAAGCCCAATTCGCAAAGCCCGAAGAATTCGGTTATTCTGATCGGCAGACGCTAGTTTATCGATTGCTTCCTGAATGGAGCCGTCGAATCCTTCGATGCAAATTCTACACAGAGATAACGTATCTCGTGTTGGCGCCAAGATAATCCATTCTATAGCAACGCATCTCACATGCAAATTCAAATCGTCCAGGCGATCTCGGATTTTCGCAATTACCTCAGAATCTGCTGAAGACATAGACATCGCAAAACTTAAAAAAACACTTCTGCGTCGTGGGATAGGACTGTCGTTAAGCTCCAATGCAACATCCCGAAGCGACGCCGGCTTCGTCCGCATCTCCTCAAGTACAAAGACACCAACGCTGTTTGCGTAGCCATTGCGTGACCTTATCAGATCTCGAACGACATCTGGGCGAAATCCTCTATTTAAATGGCCGAGCAATTTACTCGCAAGCTCCTCAGAACGATCTCCATGCAGGATCTTCTGGACTATCTGCTCAGGATCATCAGCCATCTATCGGTACCTTCTTATACTTCCGTTAACGTCCTTCAAGTAATTATATTCCTTGTTTATAATATCTTGATGCTTTATATCGCTATCGAGATCGATGCCGCTATTCATTTTTTGCTCTGCCTCGCGTTTATTTAAACTATTTTGTGTAATTCTGCTTATCTGCTCCAGCTCATCAAGTGTCGCGTTGTCAGGAATGCTTGGAAGATCGCCGTCCTTTGGGTGGTCCAATTTCCCTGACGGCGACGTAGTTATTCCCCAAGGAATATTTTGGTAATCCGGGTCTTTATATTCGTCTTCGTCTTCGTCAGCTTCATCACTGTTATGTGATATCAAGCCTTTGAGCCAATCCGTTGCGTCCTTAAAGTTCTTTTCGTATTTCGCTCTCTCCGGAGTGCCCGGTACTATATGCGGCGCCCCAAGCGTGAATAGGTCGAGCGGACTTGGCGCGCGAAAAGTAGTATCTTCGGCCGTTCGAATGCAGCCGGCGGTACAATTTTTTTTATTGCTCAGCGGGCTAGGCAAGCCATTGACCGTCTCTTTCGCCGTCTGAGAGCTGTCTGTAGCGCTTTTGCTCGCTGCTCTACTGGAATCGGCCCCTAGCGTTGGGGTGGGATCTGCACGCAGCGAATGCCCATTGTTATCGGCCTTATTGACGGGATCGTTCTGGGCATAAGCGTATCGATTTGTGCCGACGCCTTCCTTGGTTGGATCCCAGTCATCTGGCGAGATGAACCTGCCGAGCAGCGGATCCATGTACCTGGCATTGAGGTAGAGCAGTCCGGTCTCGGGATCGAAGCGCTCGCCGATATAGCTCTTCTGCGTCTGGAAGCCGGTGTTGAGGCGTTCGCCGTAGCTGGCATAGTTGGTCTGCTCGACGATGGCGCCTGAGGCATCGGTGACCATGCGCACGGAGGCCAGGTGATCGCGGTGCAGGAAGGCCTTTGTCGCGCCGGTCACCTTGACGTCGGGATGGGGATAGCGGGTGTAGATTTCGGCTCCCGGTGTCGCCGGATCGATCTCGACGGAGGCGTCGGGATAGAGCGTGGTGGCGAAGGACGAGCTTTTTTTGGCGCGCGCGCCGTCGGGTCCGTAGAACAGCGACACGGTGTTGGCGGCCTGGGTGACGGTCTTCAGGCGGTTGGCCTCGTCCCAGGCGAGCGTCCTGGTGCCGTCGGCGGTCATGTTGCCATTGGCGTCATAGGCGAGCGTCTTGGCGCCGACTGCGGTTGGAGCGTGCGGACGAGCAGCACTCGCCGCGGGATAGATATAAGTGCCGGCAACGCGGGTGCGCGAGGTCAGATTGTCGTTGGCGGCATAGACGAACGTCTCGTCGAGCGTGTTGTTGCCGGGATTGTCGCTCGAAGTCAGCCGGTCGGCCTTGTCGTAGCCATAGGTCCAGCTGTCGGAAGCGGTGAGCCCGGTCGTGCCGGTGATGCGGCCGATGAGATCGCGGGCATACTGGTCGTCGAGCAGGACCGTGGCGCCCCTGGCCGTGGTGACACGGGTGACCCAGCGCCGGGTCGGCGAATAAATGAAGGACGTCTTTACCCCATTCGCATAGGTGATCTCTTTCGTCTGGCCGTCTGCCTCGTAGATCGTCGAGGTGATGAAGCCTGAAGCCGAGAGCAGCTTGTTGCCGGCCGTATATTGCAGCGGGGCGGCCAGCGTGCCGAAGTCGAGCTGCACTGGCAGGTACTGGGTGCGCAGCGTCTGGCCGGAGGCATCGCGCACGCTGGTCGTGGTGTGGGTCAGCGTGCCGATGGTGACGTCCTGGCGCGCGAGTTTGCCAAAGCCGTCATATTTGGCGACTTGAGTCGCCGCAGGGTTGGTGGAGGTGGTGAGCTGGCCGATGTTGTAATAGCCGGCCGCCGCCTGGTCGTAGGTGTTTTGCGTCAGCGTCACCGCGCTGCCGCCGGACGCCGTTGCCGTCTTCAGGGTCAGCCGGTCCATCTGGTCATAGGCCAGGCTGGTGGCGGTGGCACGCGCATCGGTCTGGCTGGTCAGCCGGTTGGCGGCGTCATAGATGTACGACCATGCGCCGAGATCGGGATCCGTCGCGGAAAGCCGATTGCCGACCATGTCATAGCTGTAGGACCAGTTCGAGCCGCCGGGATCGCTGACCCCGATCAGCCGGCCAAGGACATCGTAGCTGCGGCCCTCGGTCAGAGCGAGCCCGCCGAGATCGCGCACGATTTGCGCGACATCGCCGCGCGTCGAGGACACGCTCTTCGACTGGCGTGTGGTCGTCGCATTGATCTGATCGGTCTGGGTCACCGCGTAAAGCCGCGGATTGGTGCCGGTGCCGCTGTCGAGGCTATGGGCAAAAATCGTCTGGCTGGCATCGGCAAAAACCGTCTTTACCAGCCGATCGGCCCAGTCATAGGAGTTCGTCGTCCACTGCGCGGTCTCGCCGACGAACCTTGGGAAGGCGGTGCGCAAGACATTGCTGCGCAGATCATACTCGGTATCGGCAATGCGCTTGGCGCCGGCCGCCGTCTCGCCGGGCGTCTCCACCCGATAGACCCGGCCGAGCCCGTCATAATAGGAGCGGACAAAATCCTCGCCCGCCCCATTGGGCAGCGGCGTCAGCTTGGCCAACGCCTGTGTCGCCGGATTGCCCTCGTTCTCGAAGCGCGTCTTGGCATAGGCGCCGGTGACGCTTTGCGAGACCTGGTAGGGCCGGCAGAACGGATCGTAGGTGAAGGTCTTGATCAGGCCGTTGAAGTCGGTCTTCGTCGCCGGCTGGCCGCAGACTGGATTGTAGGTGGCGCTCGAGACGAAGCGGGTGTCGGCGCTCTGGCCGCCGGTGGCAAAATAGCGAGGGCTGCGCTGCGTTATGGGATAGAGGTGATAGGTCGCATCATAATCCCATTCGGTCTTGTGGCCGAGGCCATTGGCGGCCGAGACCTTGTTGCCGTAGGTGTCATAGGCAAAAGTCTGGTTCACCTCCTTTTGCGGCGAGCCATAGTAATCGGAGAAGCTGCGCTTGCGGGTGACATTGCCCTTGACCGGCGGCGTGGCGTTGGCGCCGGCGTTGCCGTCATAATAGGTCTCGTCATAGCCGATATAGGGGAAGCTGGTGTCCAGCCCGGCGCGCACCGCCTGACTGCTCGCCAGCGAAACGATGTAGGCACTCGTGTTCGGCGCAAAGCTCGCCACCGTCCAGGTCTCGTCGCCGCTGACGTCGGTGCGGCCATAGTCCTTGATGCTGGTGATGTTGTTATAGGCATCGAACGCCCGCTCGACCTTCAAGGTGCGCGCAAGATTCTCGGTCAGCGTCGTGTCGGTCGCCGTGTTCTGCACGGTGTATGGCTTGGTCGCGGTGTTGACCGCATAGGTTTCGGCCACCTGCTTGTGGACGGTGCCTGCGCCATCCTTCCAGAGCGTCAGCGACGGCAGGCCGTAGCTTGCCAGGTCCTGCCGGTAGGTGGTCTCGACCTTGGAGGCCGCCGTCTCGCCATTGGCCAGCGGTTTTGTCTCGATGATCGAGGCAAAGCCCAAAAACTTGCGCGCCGCCGGATCGTATTTGCCGCCAGCATAGGCGTAGGTGCTCACCGCCGTCTGGCCGCGGCCGTCGCCGACCGAAAGCTTTGTCACCGCATGCACCACCTGCGGCAGATAGGTGTTCGCCCAGGTCGACGACGGCGCATACTCCACCGCGACGGTTCCGCCGAGCTCCGTCACCACCGACCGCAAAAGGTTCGGATTGCCGGCGCCGGGGGCCGAGATGAACATGTGGTCGGTGTAGTCGGTAAAGTCCGGCAGCCCGTCGCCGTTGAAGTCGCCTATGGCAACGCCGGCATTCATCTTGGCCGGAAGTGTGAATTCCACCGGGGTTGTCGCTGTCGAAGACGGACGCAGTGAGAAGACCCGGATCGTGTCGGCCCGCCGCGCCGTTACTGTGCCGCCGATGGTGATGACGTCCATGCGGCCATCATTGTCGAAGTCGCGAAGAATGGCGGACGTCCCCGATATTGACGAACCCTTGTATTCCTTGAAGCCGACCCCCGTGGACAGCCAGAGCTTGGCGCTGTCGTCACTGCCCCTGTAGCGGAAAATGTCTGTCGCGCCGTCGCCATTGACATCGGCCAGCGCGCAGCTGCCTGAGCCGCCAAAAGCCTGCCCCGAGCAGCCGAAGGAAAACGAGGGCTGGACCGGCTCCCAAGTACCGTTCGACAGCACGCCCTTCTTTACATCTCCGCCGCCCAAGAGCGTCTGCGCTAATAGCGGCTGCTGGTGCCCATTGCCGAGGAAATCGCCAATCCCGATATCGCCCCAGAGGCTTGAGGGGTTCACGGTATCGATACCGTCAGCGTCAGCGTCGGCGACAACAAATGAGCCGGTCGAGAGCGCGTCACACAAGGCTTCATAGCTGGCCGGCACCACGACGCCACCACCAAGGAGCGGTGGCTTACAATTGGCGTTGGTCAGCGCCAGCTGGGCGTTTGTGATGACAAACGCGCCTCGTGTCCCCGTCTGGCCGTCATTCGAAGTTGTCGCCACCGCGTCCGCAAAGTCCATCGTGCTTTTGTCTGGAAAGAACCGACCGGGCTTGGAAGAATACCTGGCGTCATAGGCGGAGTTAAGGCTCGCTGAGACTGTATCGATGAGTGCGCCATTCGAATCGAATTTGTATCTGTACTTTGTTCTACTGGCAGTTTTTTGACCGGTTGGAGATTCATTTTGCGAGGCTCTGTCGCCAAAGATTTCGTCACGACCGTCAAAGTCCAAATCGCCGACCTCGTTTGGTGCTCCCTCAATGAGCAGCAAGCCTGTGAGGAGGGAGGCATCCACCGTCGTATAGACGCCATCGGTGTTCTGGTAGGTCATCTGGCCGAGCAGCTTTGCGGTGTCTCCGCTGATGGTGCCGTCGGCGGCGATCACTGCGTCGGTGCCGAAGCGGGTGACGGCAGTCAGACGCGAGGCGTTGGAGAACGGCGCCTGGTCATAGGTCAGCTTATAGGCGCTGCGCAGCGCTCCAGAGACACTGACGCCGATCGCCTTGATGCGCTGGCTGGTCTCGGAGATGTCACGGCCATTGCCCATCAGGATCAGGTCGGGCCGTGTCTCCAGATAGAATTTTACCACCGTGCCGTTGTAGCTGATCGTGTCGGGGTAGCAGACCGGGCTCACCGGACAGGTGTAGCTGTAGGCGACGCTGTTGCCATTGGTGGCAGTGACCGAGGTCAGCAGCCAGCGGTAATTGTAGGCCAGGTCATAGGCTGGATTGGCAACTGTAGCGCCATCCTTGCCTGGGATGGTTGGGGAAAGGCTTAGATTCGCCACCGCAGCGACCGAGCGGAAGGTGGAGACGGTGCCGTCGCGATCTGTCACTTTCCATTCATTGGTGGTGCCGTTCAGCGCAATGCGGCGATAGGATTCATTCTCCGTCGCATGCGTGCCGCCGGTCGAACACGACGGCGACACCATGCCGGCCACGCAGTCGACCATCGCCTGGCCGTCGAGCAGATAGATGTCGCCAGCATCGAAGGCCGGCATGCCGTAGCCTGGGCTTGCCCGCTCGATGACGTCAAAACCGTCGAGACCCCAGGCATAGCCCAGCCAGCCCTGGTAGAGGCCGCCGATCTTGGTCTTCCGCGAGGAATTGTAGTTGAGTGCGATCGACGGCTCGATGCCATGGAAATCCGGGACATCGATGCCGATGGCATAGCCCAGATTGCCGTTGCCCGAGTTCTTCGGCAAATCCACCTTCGGCGTGCCGATCGCCTCGGGATCGCTCTCGGTGGTCGTGGTCGTCGCCAGCGTCGCCGCGGCAGGCTCCTCGGGTGCGGCTTCTGTGTCGGTCGTCTTCGCCGCCGTGCCGGTCTTGGCATCGGTGGTCTCGCTGTCGGCCGGCTTGCCGTCGACCTTGGCTGCCGCGTCCGGGCTCTCGCCCGCCGCAGCACCGTTTCCCGTACCTGCTGCAGGTGTTTGGTCCGACGAAGAGCCGGTCGTGGAAGCGTCGCTGCCCGAGCCAAATGCCGCCCCGCCATTGCCGAAGCCGCTACTCGGGCCAGCATCCGGCGACGTCCCTTGCGCCTCCTGCGCAAAAGCCGCCATCCCTGCGGAGCTGCTAATATAAGAAACGAAAGATGTATCTGCGCCGAAGACACCGGCGGCAAGCAATGCCGCGCCAACAAGCAACTTGTTCATGATTCCCCCGAGCCCAAGTTGCTTAGTTCTACTCAATCGTCATCAAACGAATACGACACCGCGTCGTCATGGTTGGAATATCCACAGGGAAATTTTTAAGAGAGGTGAGCGTATGAGAGATTGTCTCTGAACAACCAGGACGCCCTAAGCCGATCTGCGGGCGCCATCAGCCGCTGTTTTGATTGATCAGCCATGGCAGCGCAGACATTGCCCTTACGAAGGTCGCTGACGCTCACGCGCAAGTTCCGAAAGAAACTGCGGAGGACCAGGGGCGCGGGGCTCGTTTCGTCTAGACCGGCGCCCCAGGCATCCTCTCCGTTAGCGCCGGTTAGCGGACGGGCGATGCTCCAAGCTTCGAGATTGAGCCATTACGAGCTTAAATATCGGCTCCGCATTGAGCGATACAGATTGAGATACAAACTGTGATACAATCCGGAACGGAAATGTCAGAAAAACGTTTTTAAATCAACACGAGAACCGGTGCGGCGATGCTTCTCGACCGCACCATTACATTCGAAAGCGGAACCTCCAACCCGTTGAATTCGGGCACGGCGGGGAGCGTCCTTGTCAGGGCGCGAGGCTTTTTGCCTGGTTGCGATCACGAATGTGGCCCAGTGGAAGCAATCGGCGCGCGGAGCCATCTATGCGGTTGGCGTGCAAACTATTCGCGCACCAGGCGTCCGGTCGCCCACCAGATCACCGACACAACAACGATCGGTGCGTAGCCGTACACGGCATAGTGCCAGCCAGTGAACACCAATCCGTACAGGATCATGGCTGCAAAGGTCCAACCGAGAACGAGCCGGCGCTGGGTGTGGCTCGAGGGGCAGCTCGATCTCGACGCTGATCGGATGGTTCATGGCCTATGGTCCAGCGACGATCGCAGCGAAAATAAGCACCTTTGCGCTTGCCTTGAAGGCATCCTATTCTGGCGGGTAGTATCCGCTCGTGGGCATAGAATGTCGGTGCTGCCTTTCTTAAGAATTTACGCGCCGCTCAACGCGGTGCTGGCCGCGACTGGGCTTGTGGCGGTGGCTACGCTCACGACACCGGACCTGTCCGGACGAAGCAGACTGGCTTTGGCTGCCGTGCTCGCGGTCATTTGGGGCGTCTATCTCCTGGAATTGGCCGAGAAACTGCTCAAGCGCCGGGCGGGAGACGTTCGGGACAGGACGCCGGCAATCGCCATTGATGTGCTCGCGGTTTTGGTTCCACTCGCCGCATTTCTGCTCGTCGGCACGCCCGACCGGAGCCTCTACTGTGCTGTCTGGCTGCTGAAACCGCTGCGCGATTCAACTTTCTTCCCGCTGCTGGGCAGAATCCTGACCAACGAAGCGCGCAACCTGATCGGCGTCGCCACGGTCTTCGGCATCGTTCTTTTCGGTTTTGCGCTCGCAGCCTATGTCATCGAGCGCGACGTCCAACCGCAACAGTTCGGCAGCATCCCCCAGGCAATGTGGTGGGCGGTGGTCACGCTGTCCACCACCGGCTATGGCGACGCTATTCCGGAAAGCTTCGCCGGCCGCGTCCTTGCCGGGGCGGTCATGATGAGTGGCATCGGCATCTTCGCGCTCTGGGCTGGCATTCTTGCCACCGGCTTTTATCAAGAAGTCCGTCGCGAGGATTTCGTCCGCAATTGGCAATTGGTCGCCGCCGTGCCGTTGTTTCAGAAGCTCGGCCCGGCCACACTAGTCGAGATCGTGCGCGCATTACGACCTCGCATCGTGCCGGCGGGCGCTGTGATCTGCCGCAATGGCGAGACCGGTGACCAGATGTTCTTCGTCGTGGAGGGGCGCGTCAGCGTCGCGACGCCGAACCCGGTGGATCTGGGCCCTGGCGCCTTCTTCGGCGAGATGGCGCTGATCACCGGCGAACCGCGCTCGGCGACCGTCAGCGCCACAACGGTGGTCTCACTCCTGTCGCTACACTCGGCGGATTTCCAGATGCTGTGCAGCAGCAGCCCGGAGATCGCAGAAACCATCCGCAAGACCGCGCTCGAGCGGCGCGGCGCGGCAGCTAAGGGTTGACCGTACTAGGTGTTCGTCAGAGGAGGATGTGATGGCAAGGCTGCCAGCTGCCTGCCGATGGTGGCTGGCTGGAACTACATGCTTTGCCGCTGCCGACCCATCCTCAATACAAATCGCCACGGAATCGTAGAAAAATGCTTTAAAAATCAACGCGGGAGGCGTTGCGGCGCTGCATCTCGACCGCACCATTAAATTCGAAAGCGGAATCTCTTGCCCGTTGAAATTCGAGCACGGCAGGGAGCGTCCATGTCGGGGCACGTGCTTTTTGCCTGATTGCGGTCGCGAGTTTGGCTTATGCGAAGTGGCCATCGGTAGGCATGGCCATCTATCGACAAGCGCACATAACTATTCGCGCACCAGGCGTCCGGTCGCCCACCAGATCACCGATACAACAACGATCGATGCGTAGCCGTCCACGGCATAGTGCCAGCCGGTGAACACCGATCCGTACAGGATCAGGGCTGCAAAGGTCCAACCCAGAACGCCAAGCCAGCGATTGATCGATGACAGCAAATAGGCGTTCAATGCGGCAAAGGCGACATGCATGCTTGGCATGGCCGAGATGCCGCCGCCAAGACTTGGCCGGCCGCTTTGGTAAGCCATCAGGAGATATGCCGCGGGTTCCCGCACCATGTAACTATGGTCCAGCCTGTCCAAGGCCACATTCAATCCGTGGAAGCGATCCACGCCGACAAAGTGGTGGTAGTAAACCGGTCCGACCGATGCCAGCGCCACGGCCAAGACCGTTCCGAGGACGGACAACGTCAGCGCTGCTGCGCAGAGATAGCGGATGCGGGCAATCTCGTCCGACCAGAGCGACACGAAAAGGATGGCGCCGAACCACTGGTAAAACCAAATGACTTCATAGCTGTTGAAGACGACGAACGACCAATTGTTGCTGTCGAGCTTATGGACGATCTCCCATGGCGGCATCCCGTGCAGCCATTCATCAGCGTCGGCCAACCAGTTGTCGGCATAGTATGGGACGACGGACGGGATGGCGATCTTGTAGGTAGAGAACGCGGTCAAGCTGGCAAAGAAGAACAGCAGCACCAGCAGACAACCGCGCCAGCGCCCTTGAACCAAATCCAGTGCGTAGCGAACCGGTTGCCGCCGGCCATGGATTAGCGCGGCACAGCAGACGCCGCCGATAAACAACACCGGAATGCCAACAAGAAACTTGTGAGAATAGATTAAGGCGGACGTATAGAATATTTCTGGATATAATGCAGATGCGCCTAAAACGTATGTCGCCATGAACAAGGAGAGGCGCAATTGCCATATGGCGGAGGGCCTGTAGCGAGAGGCTTCCGTGGTTAGGGCCAAACCAATTTACCTGTTCTTAACGTTTCGCCGGAGAGACACATACACCGGTAAGGTAAAAACCTTGCTGCCAGGTTTACTTTTCGCCGGTGGTCGACATTTGCCGGCCGGCCCGCATGCGGTGGATCGATTCCCTGAGCAGTCTTGCATCCGCATCGCTGTCCATGCCCCCGCGTGAAGGAATTGCCCCGGAGCCTCGGGGCCGAGCCGGCCGGTTGCTTGAACACGGGCCCGCCACGCCCTCGGTTGACTTATCATAAGTTTTAGCTTATCATAAGTCATGATTTATGATTATGCAGGAATGGTGGCCTTGGCCGATCCGACGCGCCGCAAGGTGTTCGAGCTCATCGCCGATCGGCCACGCTCGGTCATCGATCTGACGCGAGTGCTTCCGGTCTCGCAGCCGGCGGTATCGCAGCACCTCAAGGTTTTGAAGCAAGCCCGGCTGGTCCGCGCAGAGCCGAAAGGTGCCAGCAACATCTATCATCTCGACCCGCATGGGCTTGGCGAGATGCGCGCCTGGCTCGACCGCATGTGGGGCGATGCGCTCGACGCCTTCAAACGGGAAGTCGACAACAGCAAGGAGAAGAGGAAATGACGACCATGATCAAGCCCGCGCCGGTCAGGAAGTCGGTGACCGTGGAGGTGCCGCTCGACAAGGCATTCGATGTGTTCACCACAGGATTCGGGCGCTGGTGGCCGGCTTCGCACTCGATCGGCAAATCCGCCCTGACGACCGCGGTGATCGAACCGAAAGCCGGCGGCCGCTGGTACGAGATCGGCGAGGATGGGTCACAATGCGATTGGGGCGAGGTTCTCGCCTGGGATCCGCCGTCCAGGCTGACGCTCGCCTGGCGCATTGGAGCCGGCTGGCGCTACGATCCGGCATTGCTGACCGAAGTCGAGATCCGCTTTGTCGCGCTCGGCGAGAACGCGACGCGCGTGGAACTCGAGCACAGGCTTCTGGAGAACATGGGCGAAACCGCAGAGGCGATGCGCGAGGCCTTCGAATCGGAGGGTGGCTGGAGCGGTCTCCTGGAGCGCTATGCGGCTGAGGCCAAGCGCCACGCCACCTGATCGGGAAGCCGTTAAGTCCAATATCCAGCGAGGCCGTCGCACCGTCGGCCTCGCCGTTTTTGAATCAGTGTCGATCTGCCCATCTGGTTGACCGGGGCGGGGAGATACGCTGCCCTTTACCTGCCGCCGCGAAGGTTTGCAGCGCCGCAGGTTTGTAGAACGTCCTCTCCTCCTACCATCCGGTATGCGCCGCGTCGTTTGGACGCGCGAACGGCGCTGTAGCAATTTGTCGTTGTGCATGGTCCTTTCGCAAAATCGATTCCGATTGTCAGGATCATGGTCTAGACCTGACAGGCACCTTATCCGGAAATCCGATGGCGGGAGGCGCTGGTGGAAGGCCAGGACGAACAGATGACCGGCGCCAGGGCGGCTGAGGAGCGCCGCGCCGACATCTATGACGAGGACGGCGTCATCCTGTCATCGTTCCTCGCCCAGATCGGTGCCGCGATCGCCGATCGCGATACGCTGACGCTGAAGCGCGAAGTCGACGATCTGCACCAGTCGGAACTCGGCCACCTGCTCGAGGCCCTGCACCCGGAACAGCGACGCACGCTGGTCGAATTGCTGGGCAAGGATTTCGATTTTTCCGCGCTGACCGAGGTTGACGAGGCGATCCGCCGCGACATCGTCGACAGTCTGCCCAATGCGCAGATCGCCCAGGCGGTGCAGGATCTCGATTCCGATGACGCGGTCTACATTCTCGAAGACCTCGACCAGGAGGACCAGGACGAGATCCTGTCGCAGCTGCCGTTCACCGAGCGGATCAGGCTGCGGCGTTCGCTTGACTATCCCGAAGAGACCGCCGGCCGCCGCATGCAGACCGAGTTCGTCGCGGTGCCGCCGTTCTGGACGATCGGCCAGACCATCGACTACATGCGCGAGGACAACAATCTTCCCGACCGTTTCAGCCAGATATTCGTCATCGATCCGAGCTTCAAGCTGCTCGGCGCCATCGACCTCGACCAGATCCTGCGTACCAAGCGCTCGGTCAAGGTCGAAGAGGTCATGCATGAGACCAGGCATGCCATCCCGGCCACCATGGACCAGGAGGAGGCGGCACGCGAATTCGAACAATACGATCTTCTGTCCGCCGCCGTCGTCGACGAGAACGAGCGGCTGGTCGGCGTGCTGACCATCGACGACGTCGTCGACGTCATCCAGCAGGAGGCCGAGGAAGATCTGCTGCGCATGGGCGGCGTCGGCGACGAAGAACTCTCGGACAGCATCTTTTCGACCTCGCGCTCGCGCGTGCCCTGGCTGCTGGTCAATCTTTTGACGGCTTTCCTGGCGGCCTCGGTGATCGGCCTGTTCGACCGCACCATCGAGCATATCGTGGCGCTGGCGGTGCTGATGCCGATCGTCGCCGGCATGGGCGGCAATGCCGGCTCGCAGACCATGACGGTCACGGTGCGGGCGCTGGCGACCAGGGACCTCGACATCTACAATGCCGGCCGCATCATCCGCCGCGAAATCGGGGTGGGCTTCATCAACGGCATCATCTTTGCCATCCTGATCGGCCTCGTCGCTGCTGCCTGGTTCCACGATCGCAATCTCGGCGGCATCATTGCGGCTGCGATGATCATCAATATGTTCGTGGCGGCTCTGGCGGGCATCCTTATCCCGCTGCTGCTCGACCGCTTCAAGATCGATCCGGCTGTGGCTTCGGCGGTTTTCGTCACCACGGTCACCGATGTCGTCGGTTTCTTTGCCTTTCTCGGGCTCGCCACATGGTGGTTCGGCGTGCGCTGAACGTCACCTCAATTGACTTTTACGTAAATGCCATGCGAGGCTTTGAAAGGTGCCTTGTCCGCCGATTCTGGTACGCGCCTGGGCGCCGGCGGCGCCGGCCAGTTGGAACTCGCGGCGTGGCCGGGGCATTGGAGTGACGATGCGGGAATATTATTCGATCACGGAGCTGACCCGCGAATTCGACGTGTCGACGCGGACGTTGCGCTTCTATGAGGACGAAGGGCTGGTGCAGCCGGTAAGACGCGGCCGCACGCGGCTGTTCCGTCCGTCGGACCGGCATCTCATCCGCCAGATCATGCGGGGAAAAAGACTCGGCTTCTCGATCAACGAGATCCGCGAGATCATCCAGATGTACAGGGAGCCGCCCGGCGAGGTAGGCCAGCTCAAACTGATGATCAAGCGCATCGAGGAAAAGCGCGAGGATCTTCGCCAGAAACGCCGCGACCTCGAAGAGACCCTGGCAGAGCTCGACCAGGCCGAGGAATCCTGCGTCGAGCGGCTGGTGGAGCTCGGCGTCACCACCTAAGCCGGTGTCAGCCTCGGCTCAAATCCAGCGCCGCACCCTTTTGGCGTAGTCCCGGTATTTCTTGCCGAATTTGGCCGTCAGCACCTTCTCCTCGCTCTCGATCGTCAGCTTCTGCGTCAGGAACGCCGCGATGACTGCCAGCGGCAGGAACCAGGCGATCCCAGTGACAAAGGCGAGGCTGACCAGCAGCAGCGTGTTGGCGAGGTAGATCGGGTTGCGGCTGACGGCGAAGGGTCCGGTGGTCACCAGATGGTCAGGCACGCCGTTCGGGTTGAGCGTCGTCTTGGCGCGGATCATGGTGCGGATTGCCGTGAACCAGAGCGCGGCAACCGCCACCAACCCCACAAGGCCGGCGGCGAACAGGATGTCGCCGAGAAGATCGCCGATCCACGGCAGCGGATAGAACAGCCCTAGCGCGACGCTGACGATGATGGCAGCGATATAGATCAGCGGCGGCCATGGGATGTGCCCCAGCTTCGGCTGCCCAGGATTTTGCTGCATGGGTTTCGGGTGACTGTCGCTCATTATTGTCCTCCCTCGATTAGCGCGTTCCCGGTTCCGCCGCCTCGGTTTGGGCGGTGCAGGTGCCGGCGAGCTCGCCAATATGCGCCTTCCACTCCGGGGACTGGTCGTCGCTGTAGAGCCGGTCAAGCGAGGCTTCGCCCTGGAGAGTGTCCAGCATGCAGGCACAATAGCTGGAGCAGAACTCGGTGTCGCGTGCCTGCTCGCAGGATATCTGGCAGGATTTCAGAAAACGCACCTCCCTGGTTTCGGCCTGCGCCGGCATGAATTGCGAAAACAGCCAGACCGAGCCGATCAGCACCGGCTGATGGATCAGATAGAAAGCAAGGCTGTGCCGGCCGATGAAGACCAGCGGATTTGCCCAGCGGCCGGGCGCCAATGCCGACAGCCGCGTCAGCGCGCCGGAGGTGGCAGCGAGCTTGGTAACCGCGATGCCGGCAAGTACGGCGCCGAACCAGGGCAGCAGCGGAACGTAGTCGTTGGAGCGCGGGTTGGTCGCCGACAGGCCGACCCACCACAAAGCCGGATGATCGAAAAGCTCGGATCGCAGGTAGAAAGGCGCGGCAATAGCGAGGGCCGCCACGGCAAGCGTCAGCAGCGCCGGCAGGCGCAGGAACGCCAGGCCGAGCAGGCTGGCGAGCGCGATCTCATGCAATATGCCGAAGAAGATGAAGCCGTCGGGCGTGGCGATGCGGGTGACCAGCGATATTGCGAGCGCTGCCCCGGCAACCATGGCGAAGCGCTTCCAGAAGCCGGTCCAGCGGATTTTTTTGCCATGGGCGAGATAGAGGCTGATGCCGACCAGGAACAGGAAGCTCGAGGCGATGCAGCGCGCGTAGATTTTCCACCAGCCGAAGGCGGTGAGGCCGGGATCGGTGTAGCCGAAGAATTCGAGGTCCCAGGTGAAATGATAGCTCGCCATGGCAAGCAAAGCGATGCCGCGTGCAATGTCGATAACGGCGATGCGCTTCGACTTCGGTTGATCCTGAACGGCTGCGGTCGGCGTGTCGATGCTCATGGTTTCGCTGTCTTGGTTCAGCCCCGGCAAGACGACTATCACGGTTGCCACCGTCAAAAGAAGCAGGGCCTTGCGTCGCGTTGGCGCCGGTCGGCATCAGGGCTGCTTTAGGCCAGAGCCGGAAAGCCTTTGGCCGGCGTGCTGGCGTTCTTCGCCCTGGGCGCGGTTTTCGCGACGCTCGGGCTGCTGGCGGTGGCCTGCGGCTTCGTCACCTGGCGTTATCTGCCCAAATCGCTTTGATGTGCGAGCGCCGCATGGCGCTCGCGCACCCAGTTGTGGAAGCGGTGCAAGTCGTATTCCTCGGGCATCAGCACGCCGGTCTTATGGCGCATCGAGCGCAGGCCCATCTGGTTGACCTCGCAGATATCAGCATCCTCCTCCAGCACCTGGGTACCGAACGCGACGATGTTGTCGATATCGGCGGCCGGATCGGCGAGCGCTTCGCGTCGCGGCAGACGAGCAGCCAGTTGCGATACCAGATCGCCTCGAGATCGCGCTGATAGGCTGCGATGTCCCAATAGGCTGTTTGACGGCAGCGTCGGCTCGGGCCGCGTCAGGCCGTTGTAGGGATCGCTTGTTCGGGCTGGGTTGCATGCCGGCTTCCTCCCCATCCGCCAGCCGACACCCGGCTGCGAAAATTGTCAATCGCGGCGCCGGTCTGCGAACTTGGCGAGGCGGCGCATTCGCCACACGATCCGGCGGAATTTGGTTTGCCGGGCGCGGCGATTCTGCCTATAGTCGCTGATGTCGTCGGTTCCGTTTGGAACCAAGAGGGAATGCGGTGCGGGCGAAATTGTTTGCCCAATGCCGTGGCTGCCCCCGCAACTGTGTGCGGTAGTCCTCTCCATATGCCACTGAAGGTTCGCCTTCGGGAAGGTGGGGAAGGGCGCTGATCCGCGAGCCAGGAGACCTGCCGGCGACAGGAAACTGACTTCTATGCCCTCGGGTGGAGGGCGAAAGGACAAGACATGAATACCGCTTCCGTTTCGCTCGGCGCTTCCGCCTCCTCGCAGTCGCGTCTCATGCAGCTGGCGCTTGCTGCATTCCTCGGCATTTTCGTCATGGGCTTTGTCGGCTTCTCGCATATCGATGCGGTCCACAATGCCGCGCACGACTATCGCCATTCGATGGGCTTTCCCTGCCACTGACAAGGGGCTGACATCATGACACTGTTTCGCAACGTCGTGTTCATCGCGGCGATCGCAGGGCTTGTGGCCGGCGTGGCTCTCGCCTGCATGCAAGCCTATGCCACGGTGCCGCTCATCCTGAAGGCGGAAATCTACGAACAGGCCGGCGGCGGCCATGACCATGCCGCGGCACCTGCGGCACCGGCCGAAAACGCCGCGGGCACGACGGCTATGAGCAGCGCCGCGCCGGCACCGGCTGAAGCAATGGCTCCGGCGGAAGGCGAAGGCTGGGCGCCGGCCGACGGTTTCGAACGCTTCGCCTTCAGCGTCGTTGCCAATATCGTCACCGGCATCGGCTTCGCGCTGGTCCTGGTTGCGGTTTCGGAATTCGCCGGCGGCATCGGCAACTGGCGCCAGGGCGTGTTCTGGGGGCTTGCCGGCTTTGCCGTGTTCACGCTGGCGCCGGGCCTCGGCCTGCCGCCGGAATTGCCGGCGATGCCGGCGGCCGACCTTGTCCAACGCCAGATCTGGTGGTGGGCAACAGTGGTGGCGACCGCCGCCGGGCTCGGCCTTATCGCCTTCCGCAGATCGTTGCCGCTGGCGATCCTTGCCGTAGCGTTGATCATGGCGCCGCATATTGTCGGCGCGCCGCAGCCCGATAGCTTCGAGACCGCGATCCCGGAAGGCCTGCACCACCAGTTCGTGGTGGCGGTGACGCTGACCAATCTGGTGTTCTGGCTGGTGCTCGGCGCGGTCGTCGGCGTGGTGCGCGGACGCTTCACGGGCACGGCGACCAGCCTGCGCGACAGCTTTGCCTGACCGCGCTGCCGGGGCACTGACCCTGGTCATCGGCGGTGGGGGCTCCGCCAAGAGCGCGCATGCCGAGAGCCTGGTGACGGTCGGCCCGCCGCCTTGGAGCTATATCGCCACGGCGCAAGCCTATGACGAGGAGATGCGCCAGCGCATCGCGCTGCACCGCTCGCGCCGCGGCGCCGGCTGGACGACCATCGATGCGCCGCTCGACCTTGCCGGCGCGATCGGAGCGCTGCCTGACGGCCAGCCGGTGCTGATCGATTGCCTGACGCTGTGGCTGACCAACCATATGCTGGCCGACCATGATGTCGAGGCCGAATGCCGGAGGCTGGCCGATGTGCTGTCGCGGCCGCGTGGGCCGTGGTTCGTGGTGTCCAACGAGGTCGGCCAGGGCATCGTGCCGGACAATGCGCTGGCAAGACGGTTTCGCGATGCCGCCGGCCGGCTGAACCAGGACGTCGCGGCCGTTGCCGGCACCGTGCTTTTGATGGTGGCGGGGCTGCCGCTCAAGGTGAAATGACATGGCTGATACTATCGATGCCAAGGACGAGGAACGCCACCGCGCCAAGATGGCCAAGCGCAAGGCGGTGCAGGACGCCGAGGTCGCGGCCAAGACGATCGAGAAGGGGCTGCTGATCGTCAACACCGGACCGGGCAAGGGCAAGACCACGGCCGCCTTTGGGCTGGCACTCAGGATGCTCGGCTATGGCAAGCGCGTCGGCGTCGTTCAGTTCATCAAGGGCAAATGGCACACCGGCGAGAAAGACGCCTTTACCGCCTTCGGCGACCGTGTCGTCTGGCACGCCATGGGCGAAGGCTTTACCTGGGAGACACAGGACCTGAAGCGCGACATCGCGGCGGCCGAGGCTGCCTGGGCGAAAGCGCTGGAGCTGATGGCCGAGCCGTCGATCAGCCTCGTGGTGCTCGACGAGCTGAACATCGCGCTGCGCTACGACTACCTCGATCTCGAAAAGGTGGTCGCGGCGCTGAAGGCGCGTCGCGAAGGCCTGCATGTCGTCGTCACCGGCCGCAACGCCAAACCGGTATTGGTCGAGGCGGCCGATCTGGTCACCGAGATGGGCGTGACCAAGCACCACTTCTCCGCCGGCGTGAAGGCGCAGCAGGGGATCGAGTTCTGAGGGGTGTTGCTGGCGCCTCTTCTTCCTTTTCCCCTTGTGGGAGAAGGTGGATTGGCGCGCAGCGCCAAGACGGTTGAGAGGTGCTGGCCGGGGCGCTGTTGGTGCCAAGCTGGAACACCCCTCATCCGGCCGCTTCGCGGCCACCTTCTCCCACAAGGGGAGAAGGGAAAGCCGCACGAAGCGGGTCGCCCCGGGAATGGTAAGGGTGAGGGGCGGCGCCGACCTGACGCGATCATTTGAGGCGCAGCCCTATTTTGTTCTTGCTTTGTGCCGGCAGCTATGCTCCTAATTTCGGTATGGTGCTAATTGGCTCCAACGACCCGCCGCATGGTGGGTTTTTTGTTTCGCCTGAGATCGGGCGAAGATCACAACAGAATTACGACCGTCGAGATTACCCCAAACAGTGCGATCAGCAGAAAGTCGGCGATCCGGTAGAGTTTCAGTGCCGCCGGATGTCAGGGGATAGTGTTCTGGTCGCTTGCGAGGCTGGAGATTGTTCGTGGACCAGGCGGTAATCGTCTATCTTATTCTCAATGATGGTCAGTTTGGTGCCGCTGACGAACGCGAATCCATTTATGCGCTCGAGGATCGGCTAGAGAAAGCTATCGAGGATGCATCGGTCGGCGAGTTTGACGGTGACTTGTTTGGTGAAGGCGAATGCATCCTCTACATGTATGGGCCAAACGCTGAACGACTTTTTGTCGTAGTCGAACCCTTATTGAAATCTTCTCCCGTAGCTGCCGGTGGGTACGCGATCAAAAGGTTTGGCGTGGAAGCCGATCCGAGCGCAAAGGAAGTCCGTGTTACCTGGTAGGTCGGGTTTGCCGACCCATTCGGACGTTCACGCGGCGATGACGATCACCGCGACCACGCCGAACAGCGCGATCAGCAGTAAGTCGGCGACGCGGTAGAGTTTCAGCGCCCGTCGGATGTCGGTGCTCTCGACATCATCGCGCCGGCCGCCGTCGCCCATCAATGCGTCTTCGACCATCACGCCGTCATAGGAACGGGGGCCGGCGAGCGCCAGGCCGAGCCCGCCGGCCATCGCTGCTTCCGGCCAGCCGGCGTTGGGCGAGCGGTGTTTTTTCGCATCGCGCCGCACGGCGTGCCAGGCGCCCTTGGCGTCGGCGCCCTTGACCAGAAAAGCGGCGAGTACGATCAGCAGCGCCGTCAGCCGCGACGCCGGCAGATTGATCCAATCGTCGAAGCGCGCCGCCGCCCAGCCGAAGGCTTCGTGGCGCGGGGTGCGATGGCCGATCATCGAATCGGCGGTGTTGGCGGCCTTGTAGGCGACGCCGCCGGCGAGCCCGCCGATACCGAGCCAGAAGGCCGGAGCGACGACGCCGTCGGAGAAATTCTCGGCCAGGCTTTCGATCGCGGCGCGGCAGACAGCGGCCCTGTCGAGCTTTTCCGGGTCGCGACCGACGATCCGCGAGACGGCAATTCGGCCCATGTCCAGTCCGCCGCTGTCGAGGGCATCGGCGACCGCTTCGACATGCTCGGCCAGGCTCTTCTGCGACAGCAGCGACGTCGCCAGGATTGCGGTGACCAACCAGCCGAGGGGAATGCTCCAAAGCAAGGTTTCGAGCCAGAGGGCGAGGGCGGCCGGCACCAGCACGATCACCAGCAGCGCGAAGACGCCCCAGCCGCGACGGTGGGCGTCGGAATCAGTGGCGCGGTTGAGCCTGCGGTCGAGAAAGGATATCAGCCTGCCGAACCAGGTGACGGGATGGCCAATGGCATCGAAGAGCCGGGCCGGGTAGCCGAGTACAAGTTCGATGGCCAGCGACAGGAAAGTGATCAGGATCGGCATGAAGTCTCTTGATGGAGTGACGGCGGCAGTGGACCACGGCGGAAGCCTTGGCCGGGCGAGGGCGCTTTTCCCTCGCGCGCCGCTGCCTTTCGTGGACCTCTCGACCGGGATCAATCCGCACTCCTACCCGCTTTTCGATTTGCCCGCCACCGCCCTGTCGCGATTGCCGGAAACAGCGCGCAGCCGCGACTTGGCTGAACGCGCGGCAAGCGCCTATGGCGCCCCGTCGGCGGCGAATGTCGCAGCGGCGCCCGGCACGCAGATCCTGTTGCCGCGCGTCGCTTCCCTGGTCAGCCCGGGCACGGCGCTGGTGCTCGGGCCGACTTATGCCGAGCATCGGCGGGCAGCGGCGATCGCCGGCCATGCGGCGGCTGAAGTCGATGATTTCGAAGCCCTGGCGGCGGCCGACCTTGCCGTCGTCGTCAATCCCAACAACCCGGACGGGCGCGTCGTCGAGCGCGAAAGATTGCTTCGACTTGCCGGGACATTGCGCGCCAGAGGTGGGCTGCTGGTGGTCGACGAGGCCTTCATGGATGTCGGCCCGCGCAGCGAAAGCCTGGCCGGCGACGTCGACCAGGGCGGCATCGTCGTGCTGCGTTCGTTCGGCAAGTTCTTCGGCCTGGCCGGCCTGCGGCTTGGCTTTGCACTGGCCGATGCGCTGACGGTCGAGCGGCTGGAGGCGCAATTCGGGCCATGGGCGGTTGCCGGGCCGGCGCTCGAATATGGCATAAGGGCGCTTGCCGATACCGGCTGGCAGGCCGGGATGCGGCGCCGTCTGGCCGAGGATGCCGCACGGCTCGATACGCTGTTCGGCCGCTTCGGCGTGCCTGTCGCCGGTGGCACCACGCTGTTCCGCTATATCAGGCTGGCGGGCGCCGCCGGCCTGTTTTCGGTGCTCGGCCAGCGCGGCATCCTGCTTCGGCATTTCGCCGGCCGGCCGGATGTGCTGCGCGCCGGCCTGCCGGGAGCCGACGAAGAATGGCGGCGGCTCGAATCGGCACTTGCCGGCTGGGCCTCGCGGCGCGACGATGGGTCCAAGGAGACTTCGCGATGATCCATGTTTGTTCCCTGGCAAAAATCGAGGAAACGGTGGCAAGGACCGGGGCCGAGCGGCTGCTATCGCTGCTTGCCGCCGGAACGGAAGTGGTGCGCCCGGCCTCGATCACCAGGGAAAACCATCTGCATCTGGTCATGCACGACATTGCGGTGGCGCAGGAGGGCATGACGATGCCGGGCGAGGAGCATGTCCTGAACCTGCTCGATTTCGCCCGCCAATGGGATCGGTCGCGGCCGCTGGTGGTGCATTGCTATGCCGGCATCAGCCGCTCGACCGCCTCGGCCTATATCATCGCGGCAGCCTTGGCGCCGAAGCGCGACGAGGTCGAGTTGGCCGAGACTCTGCGCAGGCTGTCGCCCACGGCGACGCCCAATCCGCGGCTGATCGCGATCGCCGACACACTGCTCGATCGCAGGGGCCGGATGATCGAAGCGATCCAGGCGATCGGGCGCGGCGCGGATGCTTTCGAAGGCACGCCGTTCGAATTGAAAATCTGAGCCTAAAAATCCAGGAAAATGCGCAGGAGTTCTAACACACGGCCAAGGGGCGAATGATGATCGGGAGAATTTTGGCCATCGTTGTTGGCGTGGTCTGCGCGACAGGCAGCGCCATGGCCGCGTCCATGCCGGCTCTCAAGTCGATCGACCTGGCAGCGCTCCAAGCCACTGTCGAGGGTTTGGCCAAGGAACTTATGCTGCCCGGTGCCATGATTTTGCTCAAGACTCCGCGGGGCAACCTCATCTTCGGCTACGGTACGACTGAACTGGGTGCCACGAACCCGCCGCGCGCCGATACCCACTTCCGTGCGGCCTCGAACACCAAGACGATGACCGCCGCTGTCATCGTGCAACTGGTGCAGGAAGGGAAACTGAGCTTCGCCGATCTGATCTCGAAATACGTCCAGCGCGTTCCCAACGGCGACGAGATAACCATTCGGCAGCTCATAACAATGCGGAGCGGCCTCCCTAACTTCACCAATGCGCCGGAACTTGCCGAAAGCCTGGACAAGTATCCTTACAGGGTATGGACCGCTGATGAAGTACTCGGCATGGCGTTCAAACGGCCGCCGGACTTCGCGCCGGGTGCCGAATTCGAGTACAACAACACCAACTACTATCTGCTCGGCCTTGTTGCCGAGAAGATCGACGGCAAGCCGCTCTCGACCATCTTCCGGGACCGCCTGTTCGGACCGCTCGGCATGAAGAACACGGCGTTGCCGCCGAGCACGTCGAACGCCATCCCCGAGCCATACTCAAACGGCTATCTCTACGGCAGTACTTCGTACGCCCTGGCTGATGCGCCCTATCCGGACGACCTCCAGGCTGCGGCCAGGGCGGGAACGCTCAAGCCCAACGACGACACATGGCAGAACCCATCCGCCTACTTTGCGGCTGGCGGAGTCATCTCCACCGCGGATGACCTCGCGACCTGGATGCGCGCGCTAGTCGGGGGCAAGCTCTTCAATGCCGACTTTCAGCGGCAGTGGCTTGCAAGCCCTGAGGCGCCGGAGCCGGGCGAACCCGCCATGCAAAAATACGGCTATGGCATCCTAACGCTGACCTTCGGGCGTAACGAAATCTACTATCACGAAGGCGAGATGCCCGGTTACCAGTCCTTCATGGGCTACGATCCGGCCAATGACGTGACCCTGGTCATATGGACCAACCTGACTCTCGCGCTCGACGGCCAGGCGACCGCCAACACCTTGATGGTAAAGATACTGGACGAAATCTACACGGTGTCGCCGCTTCAAGAGGTGAAGTGAGGATCCTCGCGCGCGAATGGAATCGCCCCTCGTGAGCGAGGCCTGAGCTGGTGGGATCAAACACCTAAGCCAACCAATCCGCCAGCTTTGCATTGCGCACGTCCCTCAGCAGGCCAATGAAGCCGTCGGCCTGATGCTCGGCGGTGAGCTGGCCTTTTTCGGCGGTTGCAACGCTGGCGTCGCCAACCACGCCATTCGGGTTGAGATCGCTGGCGATCCAGGCGAAGGCGTGCGTTCCGGTGTGGCGCAGCAGCGCAAATTCCTTTTCGGCGCGGGCGACCTTGGACACGAAATTGTCGGCCTTGGCCATGTCGACGAGATCGGGCCGGAAATGCAGCATCAGCGAGGTCTCGACGTCGCCGCCATGAATGCCGTGGCGGTCCTCGAGCTCGGTGTACATGCCGGCCGGCCGGCCAAAACGCTGCCAACTGGTCTTTACCGCCAGCATCGTTGCCCGCACGCGCAATTCGCGGGTGATGATGCCCATGATCTCCTCATTGCCGCCATGCGAGTTCACGACAATCAGTTTTCGGACGCCGGCGCGCGCGACCGACAGGCCAAGTTCGGTCCACGCCTCGACCAAGGTCGTCGCCGGCAAAGTGAGGGTGCCGGGCGCATGCAAATGCTCGTTCGACTTGCCTACCGCCTGGACCGGCAGGATGCGGATGTCGAGATCGCCGGGCAGGCGCGCGATCACCGTTTCCAGCATGCCGTTCATGATCGAGGTGTCGGTCGAGACCGGCAGATGCGGGCCGTGCTGCTCAATCGCCGCCAGCGGCAGAACGGCAATGGTCGCCTCAGGATCGACGGTCGCGTATTCGGTGGTCCGGTAGTCACCCCACCATACGCGTTTTTTTGCAGCGGTCATGTCATGCCCTCTTGAACCGACAAGCCCAGACCTAACGCGGGAACGATCGGCTGTCGATCATCCCGCCGCAATGACCTCGATCTCGACCTTGAATTCCGGCCGGGCAAAACCGGACACGATCATCAGCGTCGAGGCCGGCGCCGGGCTGGCAAACAGCCGGTCGCGAACCTCCATATAGGGCCGCAGGAAGGCGCGGTCGGTGACGTAGGTGTTGATGCGGACGATGTCGGACAGGCCGAGCCCGGCCTCGCCGAGAATCGCCGCTATGTTCTGGAAACAAAGCTCGGCCTGTGCGCCGGCCTCCTCGGGGATCTGGTCGTCCGGGGTGATTGCGACTTGGCCCGAACACAGCACCAGCCGCTTGCCGGGCGGCAGTTCGACACCATGGCTGTAGCGGGCGAAGGGCGGCTTGATCGACTTCGGCGTGAGAAATTTGAACATGGCAATCTCCGTTCACGGCAGCCTAAAGCGGGATCGATGCGGGCATCAAGATGGCGGTGCATGTCACGAGGGCGATTGTGGACAGGCGATCAAAAAATAGGCACGATGCCTTTCGTACAGCATGACCCGTCCGGCCTTCGCGCCGCCATTGCTCAGGCGGGCATTGCACAAGCGGGCGGTCCCGGCGCAACGCGCCGGTGGCATGTGTCTTGCTTCTTGAAACAATGGTGTCGAGCCCGACGCGTGACGCGCCGGAGCGAACAAAGGGTGGTGTGGATGTACGGAAAACTCAAGATTTCGGCGGGCGTGATCGTGCTGCTTGGCGCAGGCACGCTTGCCGCGGCAGCGAACGAAAAAGTCACCTTCGGCACCAACTGGCTGGCCGAGCCGGAGCATGGCGGTTACTACCAGGCCGTGGTGGACGGCACCTATGCCGCCTGCGGCATCGACGTGACGATCATGCAGGGCGGCCCACAGGTCAGCGGCCGGCCGCTGCTGCTGGCCGGCAAGATCGATTTTTACATGGGCGGCAACCTGCTGTCGGCCTTCGATGCCGTGCAGCAAGGCATACCGATGCGCGTCGTGGCGGCCGACTTCCAGAAGGACCCGCAGGTCATCATGTCCCATCCCGGGCAGGGGCTGGATAAATGGGAAGACCTGAAGAACGCCGACCAGTACATCCTCGGCGACGAAGGTGCGCAGACCTTCTTCCAGTGGATGGTCACCGACCTCGGCTTCGATGCCGCCAAGCGCGTGCCCTACACCTTCAACCCGGCGCCGTTCATCGCCAACAAGAAGTCGATCCAGCAGGGTTACGTCACCTCGGAGCCATTCGCCGTCCAGAAGCAGGGCGGTTTCACGCCGAACCAGTTTCTGCTGGCCGACTATGGCTGGGACACATATGCAACGACGGTCGAGACCATGCAGGAGACGATCGACAAGCGTCCCGAGGTGGTCCAGTGCTTCGTCGATGGCTCGGCCAAAGGCTGGTACAATTATCTCTACGGTGACAACAAGGCCGCCAACGAGATGATCAAAAAGGAAAATCCGGACATGACGGATGAGCAGATCGCCTTCTCGATCGAGCAGCTGAAGAAGTTCGGCGTGGTCGATTCCGGCGACAGCGAAAAGCTCGGCATCGGCGCCATGACCGATGCGCGCATCCAGAGTTTCTACGACAAGATGATCAAGGCCAAGGTCACGCCGGCGGGCATCGACATCAAGAAGGCCTACACGCTGGCCTTCGTCAACAAGAGCGTCGGGCTCGACCTGAAGAAGTAGGCCGTGAAGCTGGAGAAAGTGGCGCAACAGCCAGGAAGCGTATCGGGGCCGACGCTGTTGGCGTTGCGTGACGTCGGCAAGGTGTTTTCCAACGGCGTCACCGCGCTTAGCAATGTCGAGCTGACGATCCGGGAAGGCGACTTCCTCAGCCTGCTCGGGCCGTCGGGCTGCGGCAAGTCGACGGCGCTGCGGCTGATTGCCGGCCTGTCGACGCCGACCTCTGGCGTGCTCGACTGGCGCGGCAGCGGCGCCCTCGAGCGTTCGAATATCGGCGACCGTTCAAATATCGGCTTCGTCTTCCAGGAGCCGACGCTGCTGCCCTGGGCCGACGTCTTCGACAATGTCTGGCTGCCGCTGCGGCTGAAGGGCGTGTCGCGTGCCAAGGCGGCGCCGGCGGTGATGGAGATGCTGGCGCGGGTTCACCTGACCGGCTTCGAGAAGGCCGTGCCGCGCGAACTGTCGGGCGGCATGAAGATGCGCGTCTCGATCGCCCGCGCCATGGTAACCAAGCCGCGCATTCTGTTGATGGACGAGCCGTTCGCCGCACTCGACGAGATCACCCGCTTCAAGCTCAACAACGACCTTCTCGAGCTTTGGCAGGATGAGCGTTTTACCGTCGTTTTCGTCACCCACAGCGTCTTCGAAAGCGTATTCCTCTCCAACCGCATCGTCGTCATGGCGGCGCGGCCGGGCCGGGTGTTTGCCGAGCTTGCCATCGATGCATCCTATCCGCGCGATGAGGCGTTTCGCACCTCGCCCGACTATGCCGCGCTCTGCCGCCAGGCATCCGACGTGCTGATCGGCGCCATCAACTCAACTGCCGGACCGCATCATGACGGCCATTGAAGAACAGATCCCGGCGCTCGACCCGGAGGAGGCGCGCCGCGTCCGCCAGGAGCGCTTCGAGCGCATCGGCAGATGGCTGCTGCCGCTGGCCATCATGATCCTGGCGATCTGGCTGTGGGACCGCATCTGTGTCTGGAACGACATCCCGAAATACATCCTGCCGCGTCCCGGCGTGGTGCTGCAGACGCTGCATGACGATGCCGGGCTGCTGTTCTCCTCGCTGCTGGTGACGCTTCGGATCACTTTCCTCAGCTTGGCTCTTGCCGTGGTCGGCGGTGTCGGGCTGGCGGTGCTGTTCGCGCAGTCGAAATGGGTGGAGATGTCGTTCTTTCCGTTCGCCATCGTGCTCCAGGTGACGCCGATCGTCGCGATCTTTCCGCTGATCAACATCTATGTCGACAACCAGACGACGAAGCTTTTGCTTTGCGCCTGGATCGTCGCCTTCTTCCCGATCCTCTCCAACACCACGCTCGGCCTCAATTCCGTCGACCGCAATCTGCGCGACATGTTCAAGCTCAATGGCGCCACCCGCTGGCAGCAATTGCGCTATCTGCGGCTGCCTGCGGCGATGCCTTATTTCCTCGGCGGACTGAAGATCGCCGGCGGCCTGTCGCTGATCGGCGCGGTGGTGGCCGAGTTCGTCGCCGGCGCCACCGGCCAGTCGTCCGGCCTCGCCTCGCGCATCATCGAGGCCGGCTACCGGCTCAACGCACCAAGGCTGTTCGCGGCGCTGATCCTGATCTCGCTCACCGGTATCCTGATCTTCCTGGTACTGTCGCTGATATCGCATCTCATTTTGCGGCGCTGGCACGAGAGCGCGCTGAGGCAGGAGCGGTGATGGAGTTATTCTCGCAGGCAGGCGCTGCCCCTCACCCTTACCCTCTCCCCGTGGAGAACGGGGAGAGGGGGGCGCCAGCGTTGCGGCCAATCCCTTCTCCCCGTCACTATACGGGGAGAAGGTGGCGGCAGCCGGATGAGGGGCAGCGATGACCTCAACGATGATCCCTCAATCCGGTCAATTCGTACTAAGCAATGTCCGGCTTCATGCGTCGCTGACGCCGGGCCTTGCTGGAGGCTTCGACGCCGACGGATTTGCGCTTGCCGATATCGCCGTCGCAGACGGCAGAATCTCCAATATTGTCGGACATAGCCGATCCAATGCACCGGCGGATGCCCCCGACCTCGGCGGCCGCATCGTGCTGCCGTGCTTCGTCGACTGCCACACCCATATCGACAAGGGCCATATCTGGCCTCGAAAACCCAACCCGGACGGCACCTTCATGGGCGCGTTGAATGCGACCGGCGCCGACCGGGCGGCGCGCTGGAGCGCCGACGACGTTGCCCGTCGCATGGATTTTTCGCTGCGCTCGGCCTATGCGCACGGCACCAGGGCGCTGCGCACGCATCTCGACAGCGTTGCGCCGCAGGAAGAGATCTCCTGGCCGGTGTTCGAGACGATGCGGGAGAAGTGGCGCGGCCGCATCGAGCTGCAGGCGGCCTGCCTGCTTGGCATCGAGGGCGTGCGCGACAGGAAGTGGTTCGAGCGACTGGCCAAGCGGGTGGCCGCCGCCAAGGGCGTACTCGGCGTCGTCACCTACATGGTGCCGGATCTCGAAGAACTGCTCGACCAGGTGTTTGAGCAGGCGATCAAGCATGGCCTCGACCTCGATTTCCATGCCGACGAGACCGACGACGTCTCGGCGATCTCGCTGAAGAAGATTGCCGAAGCCGCCCTCTGGAACGGTTTTGACGGGAACATCCTTGTCGGTCATTGCTGCTCACTGGCGCGCCAGCCCGACCTCGACGTGCTCGACACGCTGGACAAGGTCGCCAAGGCCGGCCTGGCGGTGGTGTCGCTGCCGATGTGCAATCTCTATCTGCAGGACCGGCGCGGCGACAACACCACGCCGCGCTGGCGCGGGGTGACGCTGCTGCACGAGATGAAGGCGCGCGGCATTGCCGTCGCCGTCGCCTCCGACAATACGCGCGACCCGTTCTACGCCTATGGCGATCTCGACATGCTGGAGGTCTACCGCATGGCGACGCGCATCCTGCATTTAGACCATCCCGTTGCCGACTGGCCGCAAGCTGTCACCGCGACGCCGGCCAAGGTGATGCGGCTCGATGGTTTCGGCACGCTTGCCACCGGAGCGCCGGCCGATTTCGTCGTCTTCAAGGGGCGAAGCTGGACGGAATTGCTGTCGCGGCCCGAATCGGATCGCATTGTCGTGCGCGACGGGCATGCGATCGAGCGGCAGCTGCCCGATTATGCCGAACTCGATGATTTGATGGTGGAATGATGGACATTGCGGCGCTCAAGCGCGACCTGGACGGCCTCAAGGTCGACGATCATCCGGCGATCGTCCAGCAGAAGAGCCGCGACTTCTACTGGTACAGCCCGGTGCTGAAGCAGCAGCTCGATCACGTCACCGGTGACCTGATCGTGACGCCGAAAACCGAAGACGAGGTCGTCCGCATTCTCGCAGCCTGCCACCGGCATGGCGTGCCGGTGACGCCGCGCGGCAGCGGCACCGGCAATTACGGGCAGGCGATGCCGCTGTCGGGCGGAGTCGTGCTCAATCTCGCCGAGATGAACGCGGTCAAGGCGATCGCGCCGGGCCGTGTCGTCACCGGCCCCGGCGCCGTGCTCGCCGACATCGACAAAGCGACGCGGGCGCATTCCGGCCAGGAGCTCCGCATGTCGCCGTCGACCTACAACACCGCATCGATCGGCGGCTTCGTCGCCGGCGGCTCCGGCGGTATCGGCTCGATCCGCTGGGGCGGACTGCGCGACCTCGGCAACGTCATCCGGCTGAGGACCGTGACGATGGAGGCACGGCCGCGGGTCATGGAGCTCACCGGCGAGGACGTGCTGAAGGTGATGCACGCCTACGGCACCAACGGCATCATCACCGAAGTCGAGATGCCGCTGACCGCCAGCTATGACTGGATCGACGTCATCGTCGGCTTCGACGATTTCATGGATGCGGCCGGCTTCGGCAACGACCTCGCCATCCAGGACGGCATACTGGCGAAACTGATCACACCGATCGCAGCACCCATCCCCTACGATTACTTCAAGCGCCACCAGCGGTTTTTCCGGCGCGGCCAAAGCATCGTCGTCCTGATGATCGCGCCGCATGCGATGGATGCTTTCCTTGCCTTCACGGCGCGCAGCAAGGGCGAGATCGTCTTTCGTGCCGACAAGGAGGCCGATCTCAAAGGGCTGCCGCCGGCCTATGAGCTGACCTGGAACCACACGACGCTGCGTGCCATCCGGGTCGATCCGACGATCACCTATCTGCAGACCCGCTATCCGTCGCCGGACCACCTCGGCCACGTCAAGGCGATGGTCGACCGCTTCGGCGACGAGGTGCCGGCGCATCTCGAATTCATCCGCTTCGACGGCGCAATCGGCATTGCAGGGCTGCCGCTGGTGCGCTTCACCACGGCGGAGCGGCTCGACGAGATCATCCGCATCCACGAGGACAATGGCTGCTGGATCTTCAACCCGCACCGCTACACGCTGGAAGAAGGCGGCATGAAGCGCACCGACGAGGTGCAACTCGCCTTCAAGCGCGAAACCGACCCGCAAGGGCTGCTCAATCCGGGCAAGATGATCGCCTGGGAAAACCCGGACTATGATTATCGCTCGGGCAAGTCGTTCCTGTTCAAGGGGCTGGAGAAGGCGGGTTGAAAATCCTCGTCCTCTACGCTCATCCGGTGGAGACCAGCTTCAACGCCGATCTGCGCCGGACGATCGTCGAGCGGCTGAAAGCGGCCGGCCATGTGGTCGACGATTGCGATCTCTATGCCGAGGGTTTCGATCCCAGGCTGACGCGGGCCGAGCGGCTGTCCTATCACGACGCGCGCAGTGCCGGCGATCCGGCGGCGCCCTATGTCGAGCGCCTGTTGCGGGCCGAGGCGCTGGTGCTGTCGTTTCCGGTGTGGAACTTCGGCTATCCGGCCATTCTGAAAGGCTTTTTCGATCGCGTCTTCCTGCCCGGCGTGTCGTTCAAGCTGGTCGACGGCAAGGTGCAGCCGTCACTGCACAACATCCGCAAGGTGGTCGCGGTCACGACCTATGGCGGCAGCCGGTTCCGAGCCATGCTGATGGGTGACCCGCCGCGCAAGCTGGTCAAGCGGGTGCTGCGTGCGACGATCAAGCCCGGCGGGTCGGTTTCCTACCTTGCGCATTACTCGATGAACCTGTCGACGGACGAGACGCGGACGAGGTTCATCGCGAAGGTCGCGGCCAGGATGGACGCGTTCTGACGCGGGAGGGGACTTTTCCTTCTCCCCTTGTGGGAGAAGGTGGATCGGCGCGTAGCGCCGAGCCGGATGAGGGGTGCTGGAAGAAACGCGGCGTGGGAAGATTGGGACGGGAGTAAACGCTAATTCCCTTGAGGTAGCGATCCTTCCAACACCCCTCATCCGACCGAGCTTCGCTCGGCCACCTTCTCCCACAAGGGGAGAAGGAAAAGACTTACATCCGCACCCGTTCCGCCTTCGGATCGTACATCGGCTTGAGCGAGGCCTCGGCGGCAAAGCGCTCGCCGGCGATCTCGATCTCGTAGGACGACGACAGGACATCCGCCTCGCTCTCGCCCTTGCAAGGCACGTAGCCAAGCCCGATTGCGCCGCCGAGATGATGACCGTAATTGCCCGAGGTGATCGGACCGACGATCTTGCCGTCGCGCAGGATCGCCTCATTGTGGAAGAGCAGCGGCTCGGTGTCGTTCAGGCGGAACTGCACCAGCCGGCGTGACAGGCCGGTTTCTTTCTTCTTCAGCACCGCATCGCGGCCGATGAAGTTGCCCTTGGCCGTCTTCACCGCGAAACCCAGCCCGGCCTCCAGCACATTGTCCTCGTCGGTGATGTCGTGGCCGAAATGCCTGAACGCCTTTTCGATGCGGCAGGAATCCAGTGTGTGCAGGCCGCATAGCTTCAGGCCGACGTCGGCGCCGGCTTCTTGTATCGCCTCGAAGACGTGGGCGGCCTGGTCGGTCGAGACATAAAGCTCCCAGCCGAGCTCGCCGACATAGGTGACGCGGTGGGCGCGGGCCAGGCCCATGCCGATTTCGATCTCCTGAAACGTGCCGAACGGATTGTTCCCGTTGGAGAAATCGTTGGGGCTGACCTTTTGGATCAGCTTCCTCGAATCCGGGCCCATCAGGCAAAGCACGGCTTCGGCAGCGGTCACATCGGTGATGACGACGAACTCGTCGGCAAGGTGTTTTCGCAGCCAGGCCAGGTCGCGCTGCAGCGTGGCGCCGGGCACGACGAGCAAGAAGGCTGTTTCGGACAATCGCGAGACGGTGAGGTCGCTCTCGATGCCGCCGCGCTGGTTGAGCATCTGGGTGTAGACGATCTTGCCCGGCGTCACGTCCATGTCGTTGGCGCAGAGCCTTTGCAGGAAGGCGCAGGCGTCGCGGCCCTCGACGCGGATCTTGCCGAACGAGGTCATGTCGAACAGGCCGACGCCGTTTCGGACCGCCAGATGCTCCTCGCGCTGGTTGTCGAACCAGTTCTGCCGTTTCCAGGAATAGCGGTATTCGCGCTCCTGGCCCTCCCGCGCAAACCAGTTGGCGCGCTCCCAGCCGGCGACCTCGCCGAACACCGCGCCGCGCGCCTTCAGATGTTCGTGCAGCGGCGAGCGGCGGACGTTTCGCGAGGTTGCCATCTGCCGGTACGGAAAATGATCGGCATAGAGCAGGCCGAGCGTTTCGGAGACGCGCTCCTTGAGATAGCGGCGGTTCTTCTGGAACGGCTGGGCGCGGCGGATGTCGACCTCCCAGAGGTCGAAGGGCGCCTCGCCGTCATTGATCCATTGCGCCAGCGCCATGCCGGCGCCGCCGGAGGAGACGATGCCGATCGAATTGTAGCCGGTCGCCATCCAGTAGCCGGAAAGCTCCGGCGCCTCGCCGAGATAATAGCGGTCGTCGGGGGTAAAACTCTCGGGGCCGTTGAAGAAGGTGTGGATGCCGGCGGTGGCCAGCATCGGCATGCGGTTGACGCCCATTTCCAGGATCGGCTCGAAATGGTCCATGTCCTGCGGCAACTGGTCGAAGCAGAAATCCTCGCTTATGCCGTTCATGCCCCAGGGCTTGGCCACCGGCTCGAAAGCGCCGAGCATCATCTTGCCGGCATCTTCCTTGTAGTAGGCGCACTCGTCCGGCACGCGCAGCACCGGCAAGCGGGAAAGCCCGGGGATCGGTTCCGTGACGAGATAGAAATGTTCGCAGGCGTGCAACGGGATGGTGACGCCGTTCCGGGCGCCAAGTTCGCGTGCCCACATGCCGGCGCAGTTGACGACGATATCGGCCTCGATCAGGCCTTGTTCGTCGCCCTGCGCCCAGGAAACGCCGGTGACGCGGCCGGCCCTGGTATGCACCTTGGTCACCTTGACGTTCTCGACGATCGTCGCACCGCGCTGGCGCGCGCCCTTGGCCAACGCCATGGCGATATTGGCCGGGTCGCACTGACCGTCGAGCGGCAGATGCACGGCGCCGACCACATCGGAAACATTGAGATGCGGGTACATCTGCTTGATTTCGTTGGGCGAAATCTCGCACACTTCGACATCGAAGGCGCGGGCGAGAGATGCCTGCCGATAGATCTCGTGCTTGCGCTCCTCGGTCAGCGCCACGGTGATCGAGCCGACCTGGCGCATGCCGGTGCCGACATCGGTCTCGGCCTCCAGCTTGACGTAGAGGTCGGCCGAGTATTTCGCCAGCCGCGTCATGTTCTGCGAGCCGCGCAGCTGGCCGATCAGGCCGGCGGCGTGCCATGTCGTGCCCGACGTCAGCTGCTTGCGCTCGAGCAGCACGATATCGGTCCAGCCGAGCTTGGCCAGATGATAGGCGACCGAGCAGCCGGAGACGCCGCCACCGATGATGACCGCCCGCGCTTTGGGAGGAATGGCCTTGGTCGGAATGGTTTTGGTGGGCGGGGCGTTCATGCGGCCTCGCGACCATAGCTGGAGGCGAAGCGGCGCAGGCGCGTGGCAGCCTCCATCAGCACCGGCTCAGGCTGGCAGAGGCTGAAGCGGATGTGGCCGGCGGCGGCCTCGCCGAAGCTTGAGCCGGGCATGACGCCGACATTTTCCTGGTCGAGGAAGGCCCAGGCGAATTTTTCGTCGTCCGGCTCGATCGCCGATATGTCGAGCATGACGTACATGCCGCCTTCGGAGCCGCGCACGGTGATGTTGTTCATACCGCGCATGGCATCGAGGACGACGGTGCGCCTCGCGGCGTAGCGCTCGGCGATTTCCTTGACGCCGTAGCCATTTTCGAGCGCCTCGGCGCAGGCGAGGCTGATGAAGGCCGGCAGGCCGTAGGTCATCACCAGATTGAGGTCGGTCAGCAGCGAGACCATCGGTTCCGGCCCGGTCAGCCAGCCCATGCGCCAGCCGGTCATGCCGTGGCTCTTGGACATCGAATTGATGACCAGCGTGCGTTCCGCCATGCCGGGCAGCGAGCGTGGTGAGACGTGCTCGCCGCCGCCCAGCGTCCAGTAGACCTCGTCCGACAGCAGCCAGAGGTCATGTTCGCGGCAGATCTGCGCCAGCTCTTCCAGGCGCTCGCGCGAATAGACGGCGCCCGTGGGATTGTTCGGCGTGTTGATCAGGATGGCGCGGGTGTTCGGCCGAAGGGCGGCGCGAATGTCGGCGGCGCGCGGCTGAAAGCCATCCTCGGCGGGGGTCTCGACGACGCTGAACTCGGCGCCCGCCGCACTGAAGGTGTTGGGATAGGTGGCGTAATAGGGCGCGACGACGATGGCATGGTCGCCCTGGTCGAGAACCGCTTGTATGGCCGCGTAAAGCGCGGCCTGCCCGCCCGGGGTGGCGATGACCTGGTCGGGATTTGTCGCAACCCCGGTGCACCGCGTCGAGGCCGCCGCCATCGCCTTGCGCAGGCGCGGAACGCCGGCAAGCGGGGTGTAGTGGTGATTGCTGGCGCGAACCGCCGTCACGCAGGCTTCGATCGTCTCGCTCGGCGTGTCGAAATCATGGTCGCCGACCGACAGCATGATGATGTCCTCGCCGGCCTGCTTGCGCGCCCAGGCAGCGGAATGAACCTCCCAGCCATCCTTGCCCGAAGGCACGATGCCGGAAATGCGCGATGATGGCCTGGGCATTATGCTGCTCCCGAAATTTCATAACCGGCCTGTTCGAGCCGGTCGCGCAGCGCGGCGATGTGGGCCGGTCCGACTTCGCAGCAGCCGCCGACGATGCCGGCGCCGGCCTCGACCCAATCGACCGCCTGGCCGGCATAGGCATCCGGATCGAGGTCGTGGCGGGCGTGCAGCACTTCCACCGTACCGCCATGCTTGAGCGCCTCAATCGAGGTGAAGCCGTTGGCATAAGCGCCGACCGGACCGCCGAGAGCGATCAGTTCGGGCAGCGCTGCAGCGATCGCTTCGGGCCGGCAGCAATTGATCAGCCGGGCCGCGACGGGCAGGCCGGCAAGAGCGCCCGACGCCGCCGCAATGGCTTCGCCGCTGCGCAGGCGCGGCGTGCCGTGGTCGGCAAGCGTCCACGACACCCATACGGGCTTGCCGCTTTCCGACGCCGCGGTGACGGCGGCGCGCGCCTCTTCGGCCGACGCCATGGTTTCGCACAGAAACAGATCGACGCCGTCCGCCTGCTCGGCAACGATACGGCGATAGATGTCGAGCGTATCCTGGAAGGATATCGTCAGCGCCGGCGCATAGCTGCCGAACAGCGGCGACAGGCAGCCGGCAATCGCCGCGTCGCCGGCCTGGTCGCGGGCTTGCCTTGCCAGTTCGATGCCGCGCTTCTGCAGCGGCTTGAACAGCTCTTCCGCGCCTTCGCGTGCCAGCCGCTCCGGCGTGGCCGAATAGGTGTTGATGGTGATGACGCGGGCGCCGGCGCGGATGAATTCCGCATGCAGGTCGCGCACCAGATCCGGTTCGTCGATCAGCACCCTGGCCGACCACAGCGGCGTCGGCTCGGAACTGCTGCGGCGGACCAGCTCCTGGCCCATGCCGCCATCGGTAAGGATAACAGTCTTCATGCTCTGAGCCTCTCGTTCTTTGGATCCCATAACGGCTCATCCCTCTGCACGACCGCCCGAAAACGTTCGCCGAAGATCTCGATCTCGACCGCGGTTCCCGGCTCGGTGAGGTCGGCGCGCAGCACGCCGAGCGCGATCGACTTGTCGATGCGATGACCCCAGCCGCCGGACGTCGTCTCGCCGACGATCCCGCCGTCATGCCAAAGCGTCGACATGGTGGGCGCGTCGCAATCGCCGGGGTTTTCGACGACCAGCGTGACGAAGCGCTTCTTGATGCCCTGCTGCTTCTCGTTCTGCAGCGCCGCCTTGCCGCGGAAGTCGGGCTTATCCCATCTGACGAATCGCTCCAGCCCGCCCTGCAGGATCGAGTAGTCGGTCGACAGGTCGCCCTTCCAGGTACGGTAGCCTTTTTCGAGCCGTAGCGAATCCAGCGCGTACATGCCGAACGGTCTCAAGCCGTGCTTCTGGCCGGCCGCCCAGACGGCGTCGAAGATGGCTGCGGTATCGTCGACCTTGCTGTGGATTTCCCAGCCGAGCTCGCCGGCGAAGGACACGCGCACCAGCTTTGCCCAACGTCCGGCGATACTGGTTTCCTGATGCGTCAGCCAGGGCAGGGTGAGGTCGGCTGCGCAGAGTTCGGCGAGGATTTTTCGCGAGTTGGGGCCGGCGAGGATCTGGGTGGAGTATTCCTCTGTCCGGTCGACCAGCTTGAATGTGGCGTCCTTCGGGATGCGCGATTTCAGCCATTCGAAATCATGCCACTGAGCCACAGCGGCGGTGATCAGTGTCATCAGGTTCTCGTCGTGGCGGACCACCGACATTTCGGTGACGATGCGGCCCTTGTCGTCGGCAAAATAGACGAGGCCGATGCGGCCGGGTTTCGGCACCAGGCCTGTCACCTGGAGGCTCAGCCATTCGGCGGCACCCGGACCGTCGAGATTGAAACGGGAAAACCCCGGCAGGTCCAGAATGCCGGCGGCATCGCGGACGGCGAGGCATTCCTCGCGCACACGATGCTGCCACGGCCCGTCGCGGCGGAAAGTCAGCGTGGATTCTTCGGAGATGTCGTCGCCTGGCTTCGCATACCAGGTGGCGCGTTCCCAGCCATTATAGGCGTCGAACCGGGCGCCGAGTGCCTTGATGCGGTCGTGGAGCGGCGACAGCTTGCGGTCGCGCCCGGCCGGCCAGGCATGGCGCGGGAACTGGATGGCATATTCGTTGCCGTAGATCTCCATGCCCTTGGCCACGCAATAATCCGGGGCCGAGGCAAAGGCGGTGAAACGGCGCGGATCGCACGACCACATGTCCCATTCGGTCTGGCCCTCGGTCACCCATTCGGCCAGCACCTTGCCGGCGCCGCCGCCCTGGGCGATGCCGAAGGTAAAGACGCAGGCCTCGAAGGCGTTGGGCACGCCGGGCATCGGGCCGATCAGCGGGTTGCCGTCCGGCGCATAGGGGATCGGCCCGTTGATGACCTTGGAAAGGCCGGCGGTGCCGAGGATCGGCACGCGGGCGACAGCATCGGCCAGGTAATGTTCCAGCCGGTCGAGATCGTCGGGAAACAGCTGGAACGAAAAGTCGTCGGGCATCGGGTCGTTGTGGCCGACCCAGTGGGCGCGGCAATTGCGCTCATAGGGGCCGAGATTCATGCCGTTCTTTTCCTGGCGCAGATAATAGGACGTATCGACGTCGCGCAGCAGCGGCAGCTTCTTGCCCTGTTCCTTCGACCACGCCGCCAGTTCGGGGATTTCCTCGAACAGGATATATTGATGGCTCATCACCATCATTGGCACCTCGCGGCCGAACATCCTGCCGACTTCGGCGGCGCGGTAGCCGGCGGCGTTGACGACGATCTCGCAGCGGATCTCGCCTTGCGCCGTCTCGACCACCCACTCGTGATTGTCTCGGCTCACGCCGGTTACCGGACAGAAGCGGATGATCTTCGCGCCCATGTCGCGCGCGCCCTTGGCCAGTGCCTGGGTCAGCTGCGCGGGATCGATATCGCCATCATTCGGATCGTAGAGCGCGCCTTTCAGCTCATGCGTCTCGATGAAGGGGTAACGGCGCTTGATCTCGTCGAGCCCGACCACGTCGATATCCATGCCCTGGTAGCGGCCCATGCCCTTGGCGCGCTGAAATTCCTGCATGCGCTCCGCGCTATGGGCCAGCCTGAGCGAGCCGGTGACGTGGTAGTTCATGGGATAGCCGACCTCGTCGGCCAGCCGGCGATAGAGTTCGGTCGAATATCGCTGCATGTTCATCAGCGACCATGACGAGGAGAAAGTCGGCACGTTGCCGGCGGCATGCCAGGTCGAGCCGGAAGTCAGCTCGTTCTTCTCCAGAAGCACGCAGTCGGTCCAGCCCGCGTTGGCGAGATGATAGAGCGAGGAGGCGCCGACGGCACCGCCTCCGATGATCACCACGTGTGCCGTGGTCGGCAAACCGGCCATGTTCTTCTCCGACTATTTGTTTTGATGCATGTCGTTGTCCCAAAACCGCCACGCACTTTTGGGCGACATGCATTCGTTCAATAGACAGGCGGCGAAACCACCCAGATCACCACAGCCGGTTCCGCTCCAGGATTGCGCCAGCGGAACGGCTTGCCGTCGAAGCGGAAGGAATCGCCTTCGCCAAGCCGGTGCCAGACGCCGGCAATTTCGATGTCGAAACTGCCGGAAGCGACGTAGCCGGCTTCCTCGGTCGGCCGGCGCGACTCGGTCTGCAGCTCGGCACCCGGGGCGAAGACCGAACGCAGCATCTCGAAGCTACCGCCGAGATCGGGCGACAGAAGCTCCTCCACCAGGCCGGAATCGCTTGTGCCAAGCGTGCGCCGGTTGCCGGCGCGCACGACCACGCCGCGCTCGGTCTCGACAGGTACGTCATGGCTGAAGAACAGGCTGACCGGCACGCCGAACAATTCGGCGAAGGCCCTGAGATCGCCGAGCGACGGGACCGACAGACCGCGCTCGACCTGGCTGACCCAGCCGACGGAACGGCCGAGCTTCAGTGCGATTTCGGCAAGCGTCAGGCCGCGCGCCTTGCGCAACGCGCGAATGTCGCCGGCCAGCAGCCGTTCGCCGCTGTCCTGTTCCGATCTGGCGGCGGTTGAGGGCAAAGCCATCCCTGTCTTGGTGAAAAATTCCCAGCAAATTTCATTTGATGGCGGGTTCATGAAAAAATCAAGAGGATTTTCACGAAATCACAAGATTTACTTGCGCCATTTTGACGGTTCGGGCAAAGGCTCGGCGCACGAGCGGCGAGTGGGGCGTCCGGTCGAGGCGGGTAGGCTATCGGGCGTTCAAAAAGACGCGCAAGGATGCTCCATCACTTCTAGTCGGCGCATGATCCTTCCGGAAAATCGGGTTCGGGATCATACGCAAAAGGACGGCCCATGCTGGAAAACAACTCCCGGATTGCGGCGGCGATCGTCGATGACGCGATCACCTCGCGGCGGTCGGTACGCGCCTTCTTGCCCGATATGGTCGACGACGAGACCATCCGCGATATTCTCGCCGTTTCCGCGCGCGCGCCCTCAGGCACCAATATGCAACCCTGGAAGGTCTATGTGACCAAGGGCGAGGTCAAGCAGCGCATCACCGACGCCATCCTCAGCTCGGGCATCCGCGCCGAAAAGGCCGAGTGGGACGAGTACCGCTACTATCCCGACCAGTTCTTCGAACCCTATCTGACGCGACGGCGGGCCAACGGCTTCGGCCTCTACGGCGTGCTCGGCATCGGCCGGCGCGAGGTCGACAGGATGCGTGCGCAGCACGACCGCAACTTCGTCTTCTTCGACGCCCCGGTCGGCATGATCTTCACCGTCGACCGGCGGCTGAACAAGGGGTCGTGGATCGACTACGGCATGTTCCTGCAAAACATCATGGTCGCCGCGCGGGGCAGGGGCCTGCACACCTGTCCGCAAGCCGCCTTCGCGCCCTATCACCGGCAGATCAGGCCGGTGCTCAACATTCCCGACGAGGAGATCGTCGTCTGCGGCATGGCGCTCGGCCATGAGGATACGTCCAAGCCCGAAAATGCCTTCCGCACCGACCGCGCGCCGCTGGAAGAGTGGGTGACGTTCGCGGAGTGACGTGAAGCGCCGTCCGGCTCTACTGCACTTCGTAGCCGACTTCCTCGCTCGCATGGCAGAGCGCTTTCCAGAACGAGCGGGCAAACGAGCGGAACACATAGATGTCGAACTGATCGGCGCCGGTGCGCTGGATTTGCGCGAAGATGTCGTGATGCATGGTCGAGCGGCCGGCGCCGATCGGGAAGGCCGGCAGCGCGAAGTCGATGGCGAAGAATTTCGCCAGCACCCACTCGGCCTTCGGCCCGGCGATACGGATCGCGGTGCGGCCGTGCGAAAGGTCGGTCACCGTACCGATGGCCGAAGTGACGACTTCGGCAAAGGCCGGCGCCAATCCCTCGGCTTCATCGACCACAGTGAACTTTCCCGGCGCAAAGCCGAACACCGACCTGGCGCCGTTCGTCACACCGCCACCGGCGCCGTCGGGCAAAGCCAGGCCGGTGACCGCATGGATGCCGGCCATCAACGTCTTCTCCTCGCCGGGCCAGGCGGCGAGCTGCAGGATCGACCCCGGCCTGGTTTCGGAGAGGATGATTTCGACACCGTGCTCGAAATTGCCATGCGAGCCCGGATGCAGCACCGGCTCAAGCGGTGATTGGCGTTCAACCATGCATGCGGCTCCCGTCCGGATCGAAGAAATGGTTGGAGACGATCTCGACCGGCCCGAACCTGTTGCGCAACGGATCGGAAACGTAGGCACGCGAGCCGCGCCGCGCCTTGCCGCCCTTGACCAGGGCAAGCGCGATATATTTGCCGAGCGCCGGCGAATAGCAGCAGGCGGTGATGTGGCCAAGCGAGCCGTGTGGATTGGCTTCGTCAAGCTCCTCGACGATGTGTGCGCCGCCATTGAGCGGCTGGTTGTCGAGCGAAACAATACCGACGAGTTCCAGGCGGTCGGGTGCGATCAGCCCCTCGCGATCCATCATCGCCGAGCCGATGAACGACTTCTTCTTCGACAGCATCCAGTCGAGATGCAGGTCGCGTGCCGTGGTACGGCCGTCGATCTCGGCACCGGTGACGTGGCCTTTCTCGATGCGCATGGTGCCCAGCGCCTCCAGCCCGTAGGTCACCAGCCCGAACGGCTTGCCGGCTTCGATCAGCGCCTCCCAAACATGGGTGCCGTAGCCGGCGCCGGAATAGACCTCGAAGGCCATTTCGCCGGAGAAGGACAGCCGGCAGATCATCACCGGCACGCCGGCGATTTCGCCGTGGACGATGCCCATGAAGGGCAGGGCGGTATTGTCGACGGCGGTGCCGCTAACGCAAGCAGCCAGTATCTGCCTTGCCTTCGGCCCACCGATGGCGGCACCGGCCCATTGGTCGGTGACCGAGGCGACGTGGACCTTCAGCTCCGGCCAGATCACGTCGAGGAAATACTCCAGATGCTGCATCACCTTGCCGGCATTGGCGGTGGTGGTGGTCATCAGGAAATCCTGCGCGCCGAGCCGCCATGTGGTGCCGTCGTCAAAGGCGAGACCGTCCTCGCGCAGCATCAGCCCATAACGCGCCTTGCCGACGGCCAGCGTCGAAAACACGTTGGTGTAGACGCGGTCGAGGAATTCCGCCGCGTCGGGGCCTTGCACCGCGATCTTGCCCAGTGTCGAGACATCGACGATGCCGGCGCTCTCGCGCGTGGCTCTCGCTTCGCGCACATAGGCCTGCTCGATCGTCTCGCCGGGATGGCCGTAGATCATCGGCCGATACCACAGGCCGGCCGAATACATGGTGGCGCCGTTGGCGACGTGCCAGTCATGCATCGGCGTCAGCCGCTCGGGCTTCAGATCGCCGAAGCGTTCGGCGGCTAGCGAGCCGATCGACACCGCCGAAAAGGGCGGGCGAAAGCGCGTCGTGCCGACCTCTGGGATCGGCTTGCCGAGCGCCTCGGCGATGATGGCGAGGCCGGGTATGTTGGAGCTCTTGCCCTGGTCGGTTGCCATGCCGAGCGTGGTGTAGCGCTTCAGATGCTCGACCGAGACGAAGCCTTCGCGATGCGCCAGCCGCACGTCATCCGCCGTCACGTCATGCTGGAAGTCGACGAAACTCTTTCCCTTGGCCTTGATCTCGAGCACCGGCGCCGGATCGGGATCGCCAGGTGCTGCCTCGACGGCAGGCAAGGCCGCCGGCGTGGCGGTTGCGCCCGCTGCGGAAAGGCCGGCGGCGCGGCCTTCGGCGATCGCCTCGGTGGTGGAGAAACTGCCGGTGAAGGCGCCGGCGCCGATCCATTGCCGCGTCGTCGGCTTGGGCGGCAGGAACGCTTGCAATGCTTCGTTCCATTCCGCTCTCGCGCCGGCCTGGCTGGCCAGATGAATGGTCGGCGACCATCCGCCCGACATCAGCAGGCAATCGGCGTGGATGCTGCGCGCTTCGCCGGAAAGCGCGCCGTTGACCATGTCGAAGCGCTGCACCTTGAAGCCGGAAAGCGCCTTGCCGCCCTCGGTGGCGATTACCGCGTGGCCAGAAAGGATCTCGGCCTCCGCTTCGCCGGCCAGCTTGCGCATTTCGCTCGAAAGTTCTGGGCGCACGTCGACGATGGCGACGACGACGGCGCCGGCCTTCTTCAGCGCAAGCGCGGAGCGATAGGCGCTGTCATTGTTGGTGAACAGCGCGACCCTGTCGCCCGGCAGCACGCCATATTCATTGGCAAAACGCTCGGCAGCATGCGCCAGCATCACGCCTGGCCGATCGTTGCCCGGAAAGACCAGCGGACGCTCCAGGGAGCCGGTGGCCAGCACCACCGACTTGGCGCGGATCGTCCAATAGCGATGGCGCGGCTCGCCCTTGCCGGCCTTTTCCTTGTGGTCGGTGACACGTTCGAGCGCGGCAAGCGTGTTGCCGTCATAATAACCCCAGACAGTAGTGCGCGGCAAAAGGCGGATATTGTCACGGCCTTCAAGCTGACCGGCGGCGCGCGCTGCCCAGTCGGCGGCCGGCATGCCATCGATCGTCTCGCGCGACCAATTGGCCGAGCCGCCGAAATGCGGCTCGAGCTCGGCCAGGATGACGCGTGCACCCTGATCGGCAGCCGCCCTGGCGGCCATCAGCCCCGCCGGGCCGGAGCCGACCACCAGCACATCGCAAAACGCGTTCATGCGTTCGTAGCGCGCCGTATCGGGAGCCGTGCCTGCCTTGCCCAGGCCGGCGGCACGGCGGATGAAATGCTCACAGAACATCCAGAAGCGAGTGCCCTTCAGCGGACCGATCACCGGTCCCATGAAGGTTTTGTAGTAGAAGCCGGCCGACAAAAGCTTGCCGCCGAGCTGGTTCACGGCACTGACGTCCCAGGCAAGCGAAGGGAAGCGGTTCTGGCTGACTGCGGCCAGCCCGTCATAAATTTCGACCATTGTGGCGGGGATGTTCGGCTCGCGAACCTCGCCCCTCAACACTGTGACCAGCGCGTTCGGTTCCTCGACGCCGGCGGTCAGCACGCCGCGCGGGCGGTGATATTTGAACGAACGCCCAAACAGGGTGACGCCGTTGGCCAGCAGCGCCGAAGCCAGCGTGTCGCCGGCGTGGCCGGTATAAGGCGCGCCGTCGAAGGTGAAACGGATGGTCCGCAGCCGGTCGATGCGCCCCCCGGCCTCTGTACGGCGCGGGCTCATGGCTTGTCCTCGGCCCGGTGCCGCGCAACCGAGTTGTGGTCGCCGCGCGCGAACGCGGTGCTGGAGATCTCGTGCGTCAGCGTATTGCGCACAACCCTGAGATGGGCGCGGCAGCCGCCGGAATGCTGCCAGATCTCATTGTGGTCGCCGGCTGGATTAAGCCGGTCGTAGACATAGGCGTTCCAGGCGTCGAGGTTCTGCGAGGCGGGCTGTGGGCGCTGGCGATTGCCGTCGCCCTGATAGGTGAATTCGATCACGTCGCGCGGGCCGCAATAGGGGCAGGTGATGAGCATGGATCTCTTAAACTTCTCGTTTGACCATGATCTTGTCCGAAAACCGGTTTCCACTTTTCGGGATCATGGCCTAATGCAGCCGGGGCGTGGCGCCCTGGCCCTTGTCGTCGATCACCAGGCCACGGTAAAAGCGGTCGAGCGTGAAGGCCGCGTTGAGACCGTGCGGCTCGTCCTTGGCAATGGTCCAGGCAAAGCACCAGCCGGAAGCCGGCGTCGCCTTGAAGCCGCCATAGCACCAGCCGCAGTTGAGATACATGCCCGGCAGCGGACCGGTGGTGATGATTGGCGAGCCGTCCATCGACATGTCGCAGACGCCGCCCCATGAGCGCAGCATGCGGACACGGGCCAGCCCAGGGAACAGCGCCAGCATCTCGCTCATCACCTCATCGACGATCGGCAGGCTGCCGCGTTGGGCGTAGCTGTTGTAGCCGTCGAGATCGCCGCCATAGACAAGGCCGCCCTTGTCCGATTGCGACATATAGAAATGGCCCATGCCGAAGGTCAGGACCGTATCGATGAACGGTTTTAGCGATTCCGTGACGAAGGCCTGCAGCACGTGGCTCTCGATCGGCATCGTCTCGATGCCGGCAAGCCGCATGACCCGACCGGTGCTGCCGGCAACCGCGACCGCTACCTTTTTTGCGCGGATTTCGCCGCGCGTTGTCGTCACGCCGATGATGCGATCGCCGTCGCGCAGGAAGCCGGTGACCTCGCAATTTTCGATGATGTCGACGCCGCGGCGATCTGCGCCGCGCGCATAGCCCCAGGCGACGGCGTCGTGGCGGGCGGTGCCGGCGCGCCGCTGCATCAGGCCACCGACGATCGGGAAACGCGCCGTGGCCGAGACGTCCAGTGCCGGCACCAGGCGCGCGATTTCGGCCGTGGTCATCAGTTCGGCGTCGACGCCGAGATGGCGCATGGCGTTGCCGCGCCGGGCATAGTCGTCGAGCTGGGCAGGTGTGTGGGCGAGGTTCAGGCAGCCGCGCTGCGAGAACATGACGTTGTAGTTGAGGTCATGGGCCAGGTTCTCCCACAGCTTCATCGAATGTTCGTAGAAACGCGTGTTGGCCGGCAGGAGATAGTTGGAACGGACCGCCGTGGTGTTGCGGCCGACATTGCCGGAGCCGAGCCAGCCCTTCTCGAGCACCGCGACATTTGTGATGCCGTGCTCCTTGGCGAGATAGTAGGCGGTCGACAGGCCATGGCCGCCGCCGCCGATGACGATCACGTCGTAGGACGCTTTCGGGTCGGGCTTGCGCCAGGCCGGCCTCCAGTCCTTGTTTCCGGTCAGCGCGTTCTTGAGAAGCGAAAAGGCCGAATATTCCGCCATTCTTATTGTCATCCATTTCAGGCTTTACGGAGAGTATAGAGCAGGCTGCAAACGCAAAGCCAAGATTGCGCCATCGCTTTTCGACTCCCCGACTTCGATTGGATTTGGCCGACTTCGATTGGATTTGGCCGACTTCGATTGGATTGTCCGACTTCGATTGGCGGGACTTCGAAAAACGAGACGCCTGGGATGACTTGCCCCGTGATATGAGCCTCTTTATCAAGGACGTGCTTCAAAACTGCCGATGCCGCCCGCGAGTCGCCAGAAAAATCATGTTCTTTCGTTTATTCCGCCTGGTCTTGATTCTTGCGCTTGTTGTCTCGGCGCCGCCGTCGCTCGTTGCTATGGCGCAGGCACTCGGGCAGGGCGCCGCCGGGTTGATCGCCGACCAGCAGAAGGTCATCCAGAGTCTGACGGCCAAAACCGACGGTCTCGAGAAGAAGATACAGCAGGACGGCCAAGACGATGCCACCCTCGTGGAAATCCGTCTGCAATTGGAGGATCTGTCGCGGGCGGCGCTCACCAGCGCGCTGGCGTTCCGCTCGCGTCTCGGCGATATCAACGATCGGATTGAGATGCTGGGACCTCCGCCGGCCGCGGGCCAGCCGGCCGAGCCAGACATCGTAACCGGTGAACGCCAGGCCTTGGCTTCCGAAAAAGCCGAGATCAACGCCGTTATTGCCAGCGCGCAGAACCTGTCGATCCGCATCAGTGGGCTGATCGAGAAGATCGGCAACATGCGCAGCGAGCTGTTCCGCAATGTGCTTACCAAACGCTACGTGCTGTCCGATGCGCTTAGCCCCGAAGTCTTTTCCGACGCCAACGCTGAGTTTTCCGGCTTCTATAAGGCGGTGTCGTCCTGGCTGAGCTTCGCCTTCAAGTTCAAGTTCCAGGCCATTCTTGCCGCGACTTTGATGGCGCTCGCATTCGCTGCAGTGCTTTTTATCGGCGGTCGACGCCTGTTCGGCCGCGTCTTCGAAGCGGATCCCTCCGTCGAGGACCCCTCCTATCTCAGCCGCCTGTCGGTGGCGTTCTGGTCGACGTTGCTGCCGACGCTGGCGGTCGGCGCCTTCCTTGTCTCGACGATCTTCTTCTTCGATTATTACAATGTTTTACGCGGTGACATCGGCATCTTCCTGAATTCGCTGGTTGCCGTTATCGCGGTGGTGTTCTGCGTCAACCGCCTGACCAACGCAGCGCTCGAGCCCCGACTGCCGAACTGGCGTTTGATCCCGGTCGAAACCGGCCCGGCGCGCTGGCTGGTGCGGCTGACGACCGCCATGGCTGTCGTCATCGGCAGCAACAACTTCCTGTCTGTCGTCAACGACAAGATGGGCTCGCCACTGTCGCTGACCATCGCCAGAAGCTTCATCGCCACCATTGTCGTCGGCATCATCCTGATCCTTATGGGCCTGCTGAAGCCGTTCAAGGCCCCCGACGGAAGCTGGCGCCCGTGGCCGGCGTGGCTGCGCTACACCGCCGTCGCGCTAGGCCTATTCACCATCGCATCGGCACTGCTTGGCTATATCGGCCTTGCAATTTTCGTCTCGCTGCAGGTCGTGGTCACCGGCACCATCCTGGTCACCGCCTATATCGGCTTCCTGTCGGCGCGAGCGATCGGCGAGGAAGGCGGTTTCGCCAAAACTTCGATCGGGCGCTGGCTAGCGGCCAATTCAAGCTACGAAGAGACCGCCCTCGACCAGCTCGGGCTTGTCGTCAGCGCCGCCATCAACATCATGATTGTGCTGGTGTTCCTGCCGCTGATCCTGTTGATGTGGGGCTTCCAGCCCGGCGACATCCAGGCCTGGGCCTACAAGCTGGCGACCGGCCTAACCATCGGCTCGGTGACGATCTCGGTCACCGGCATTCTCACCGGCGTCGTCGTCTTCATCATTGGCTATTTCCTGACGCGCTGGTTCCAGGGCTGGCTCGACGGCTCGGTGATGGCGCGCGGCCGGGTTGACACCGGCGTGCGCAATTCGATCCGGCTGGCGGTCGGTTATGCCGGTGTCGCGGTCGCGGCACTGGTCGGCATCTCGGCCGCCGGTATCGACCTCTCCAATCTCGCGCTGGTCGCCGGCGCCTTGTCCCTCGGCATCGGTTTCGGCTTGCAGAATGTCGTCTCGAATTTCGTGTCGGGCCTGATCCTGTTGGCCGAGCGGCCGTTCAAGGTCGGCGACTGGATCGTCGCCGGCGACATCAGCGGCACGGTCAAGAAGATCAGCGTGCGCGCCACCGAGATCGAGACGTTCCAACGGCAATCGGTGATCCTGCCCAATTCAAACCTGATCAACAATGCGGTCGGCAACTGGACGCACCGCAACAAGCTCGGCCGCGTCGACATCAAGGTCGGCGTTGCCTATGGCAGCGACGTCAAGCACGTGCATGGCGTCCTGTTGGAGATCGCACGCAGCCATCCGCTGGTGCTGAAGAACCCGGAACCCTTTGTGCTGTTTTCCAATTTCGGCCCGGCCGCGCTCGAATTCGAGATCCGCGTATTCCTGGCAGACGTTCTTAGTGGCAATATCGTCCAGAACGACATCCGCTTTGCCATCTTCGATGTGTTCGCCGACCAGCATATCGAAATTCCGTCGACACCGCGCGCCGTCGTCGAGACCAAAAAGCACGAGGCGTGGCCGATCGACGACGACAAGATCGAAGTCGAATTCGCCGAGCGGGAACAAGCAAAAGCCCTAGCGGCGGTCGAGGCGAAACGTCTCGCCAAGTCGGGACGCAAGGTACGGAAGCCCGATCCTGACTAGCTGTTTGGAGCTTGCCTTCAAGCCTTCGGAAACCAATTGCGGCATGAATGCGGCATTCAGTTGCCGTTCAGCTTGCATTACATATAAGCTCACCTGCAAACGGCGAGAATGCCTTGCGAAATGCAACAGAGGCGGTGGCAACACCGATACTGCAAAATGTGGAAGTCTCTCGTCGCCGCCGTCGCTTTTCTGGCCGTGGGCGGTTCGGCCCATGCCGCCAGCGCGGTCAACAAGGACGCCGAGACCCGCACGCTGATCGTGACGGAAGGCGGCGGCAAGACCGAGCTGGCGCTGGCCGCTGGCGAAACCGTGGAATTTTGCCCGAGCGGCTGTTTTGTTACCTTGCCGAATGGCGACCTCGAGGCGCTGACCGGTTCGGAGACGATCGAGATCTCGGGCGGCGTCGCGCGCATCAAGTAAAGTCGACGCCATGATTTTTGAAGGCCGGGCAAACGCCCGGCCTTTTATTTGCTTCCGGTAATCGGCGATGAAGGTATGCATTTTTCTTCGAAGCTGCGCAGGACGGGCTCTAGCAGCGTCTTCGTACCGAGCAGGGCGAAGGCGTAGGTCTAACTGCATTCGACGGGCTGGTGGCGCGGGCTTTTTTGGCGATGTCGCAAACAGGCTGCAAGCGCGGCGCCGCGCCGCCCTATAGTCTGCTCGCAATAGCATCTTGGAGTCGCGGGCAATGGCAGGGTTTCCGGAAAAGGCGAAGGTCGTCATCGTCGGGCTGGGCGGCATCGTCGGCGCATCGGTCGCCCATCACCTGATCGAGCGCGGATGGGACGATATTGTCGGCATCGACAAATCGGGCATCCCGACGGATATCGGCTCGACGGCGCATGCCTCCGACTTCTGCTACACGACCAGCCATGATTTCCTGTCGTGCTGGACGACGCTCTATTCCATCGATTTCTACGAAAAGATGGGTCACTACGCGCGCATCGGCGGCCTCGAGGTCGCCCGCGTCGGCGACGACGCCCGCATGGCGGAGATCAAGCGCAAGATCGCTTCGGCGAAGGCCTTCGGCACACGCGCCCGCCTGATCGATCCCGCCGAGATCAAGGAAAAATTCCCGCTGATCGAAGAACAGATGGTACAGGGCGGCCTGTGGGACCCCGACGCCGGCCTCGTCATCCCGCGCTCGCAGACCGTCGCCGGCAAGCTTGTCGACCAGGCGGAAGCTTCCGGCAAACTCAGGGCGTTTGCCAATACGTCGGCCAGGTCGCTCGTCATCGAGAACGGCCGCATCAAGGGCGTGGTGACCGACCGCGGCACCATCGAGGCCGACTATGTCGTGGTCTGCACCGGCATCTGGGGACGGCTGATCGCGGAAATGGCGGGCGAGGACCTGCCAGTCATGCCGATTGACCATCCGCTTACCTTCTTCGGGCCGTACACCGAGTTCGCCGGCACCGGCAAGGAGATCGGCTGGCCGCTGCTGCGCGACCAGGGCAACTCGGCTTACATGCGCGATACCGGCGACCCCAAGACCGCGGAAGGCGGGCAGATCGAATGGGGTTATTACGAAGAGACCAATCCGCGCCTTTGCCATCCGCGCGATATTCTCGAGAAAAACGAGGCGCGGCTTTCGCCGTCGCAACGCGATCTCGACATGGAACAAATCCTGGCGCCGCTCGAGCGCGCCATGGAACTGACGCCGATCCTGGGCGAGCTGGGCTACAATGAGAGCCATTCCTTCAACGGCCTATTGCAGGTGACGGCGGACGGCGGCCCCTCGATGGGCGAAAGCCAGAAGGTCAGGGGCCTATGGTATGCCGTTGCGATCTGGGTCAAGGACGGCCCCGGCATGGGCAAGCTCATCGCCGACTGGATGACGGACGGCCGCACGGCGATCGACCACCACGCCATCGACTATTCGCGTTTCTATCCGCACCAGACGAAAGAACAGTTCATCTGGGATCGCTGCACCGAAACCGCGATGAAGGTCTACAACCCGGCGGTCCATCCGCGCGAGCCCTTCTCCAAGGCTCGCAATGTCCGCCGCTCGCCCTTCTGGGAGCGCGAGAAGGAACTCGGCGGCTATTTCATGGAACTCGGCGGCTGGGAGCGCGCCCATGGCTACGCCGCCAACGAGCATCTGCTCGAGAAATACGGCAACCGGGTGCCGGTGCGCCAAAACGAATGGGATAACCGCCACTTCTGGCGCGTCTCGAACGCCGAGCATCTCGCGATGAGCGAGGATTGCGGCATTGTCAATCTGTCGCATTTCGCCATGTACGACGTGGAAGGCCCGGACCATGTCGCGCTGATGGAATGGCTGTGCGCGGCAAAGATCGGCGGTGACGGCAATATCGGCAAGGGCATCTATACCCATTTCCTCGACGAGGAAGGCATGGTGCGCGCCGACCTGACCGTCATCCGCATGGCCGACCGCTGCCGCGTCATCGACGGCGCCGATGCCGGGCCGCGCGACTTCCAGTACATGCGCCGGACGGCAGAGGACAAAGGCTTCGACGTTAGCGTCACCGATGTGACCGAGAGATATGTGACCGTCGGCATCTGGGGTCCGAACGCGCGGGCGACATTGAGCAAGTGCGTGGAAAACCCCGACGGGCTGACGCCGGAGAATTTTCCCTTTGCCGCGATCAAGCCCGTCAGGATCGCCGGCAAGGACGTGACCGCCTTCCGCATCTCCTATGTCGGCGAGCAAGGCTGGGAACTACATATGCGCTACGAGGACGGTCTGGCTGTCTGGGACGCGCTGCGGTCGACCGGCGTGATGGCCTTTGGCGTCGAGACCTATGCAAACAGCCGCCGCATGGAGAAGAGCCTGCGCCTGCAGAATGCGGACCTGTTGACCGAATACAATCTGCTGGAAGCCGACCTTGCCCGTCCGAAAGTCAAGGAGGCCGATTTCTGCGGCAAGGCAAAGCATCTGGAATATCGCGCCCGGGTGCATCAGCCGGCCATGCTTTGCACGCTTATCATGACGGACAATACCGATTCCGATGGCGTTCTCCGCTATCCGGTCGGCACGATGCCGGTGATGGACCCGCAAACCGGTGAGACGCTCGTCGACGAGCTCGGCCGACGCTCCTTCACGACCTCGGTGGCCTATGGTCCGACCCTCGGCAAGAACATCGCGCTCGCCTACCTGCCCTGGGCGTATTGCCAGGAGGGCCGCAAGCTGAGCGTCGAATATTTCGGCGAGAAGTACCCGGTCGAAGTGGCCGCCGTCGGTTACAGGCCGCTCTACGACCCGGAGAACGTCAATCCGCGCAGCTAAACGTTGCTTGCCTGCCGATTCTCCACACAGGCAAGCCGAGCAGGACCTGAATGCAGAAGCCCGATTCATCGTCGGGCTTTTCGCTTTGTGGAGCGATGATTCTCGCTTACCGTCGCGCTGCGATTGGGGGGTGCCTTTGCGGCGGATCGGCTGGGACAGAAAAAACGATGCGCTTGTGTTTCAGCTGAACCGGAATATCCCGGTTCGCGTCAGCTGGACCTTCGCAATTCCCATTGTGCTGCCCTTCCTGAACGAGTGGGCGAGCCGACCCAAGGATGCACTGATCCATACCTCTATCTTTGCAGCGCTTCTGTTTGCGTCGATATTTCTGCACGAACTGGCACACGCCTGGATCGGACGCCGACAAGGCGTCGCCACCGACAGGATAGAATTATATCTCTTCGGCGGGCTCACGCGTTTCAAACGCGCCGCAGCGCCATCGCCTGCCTGGGCGCGGATTGCGATAGCGGGTCCCCTGGCGAACATCGCGCTCGCCGCGTTTTTCGATGCGGCCTATTATCTGGTTTTTGGAGAACTCATCCCAGTTGTGCCCGAAAGGCCATTCGGGTGGCTGCCGTCAAGGTCGGCCGGTCCTCTGGAATGGACGCTTTGGATTGGCGCATTGTTGAACGTGTCACTTATCATTCTCAACATCCTGCCCGCCTACGATCTGGATGGCGGCGTGATTGCAAGACATTTGTTCCTGAGACGCTTCGGCGTCCGCCGGGCCGCGCAGATCGTCGGCATCTGCGGCATCGTACTTTCAATTCTGCGTTTTGCGATCATCTTGCCTGCCGCGGTTGCAGGTATTCTGTTGTGGCTTCCGCCGTCATTCAAGCCGAACTGGAGGGCAGCGCGCGGAGTCGGTGCTAGAAAACCGAAGCCGGACCCATTCTCCGAGACGGATGTCGAGAAGGCCGTGGAGTGGCGGGGACGGGGCGGGCACCGCATCTACAAATGAAATTCGCTTTCCGGCGGTTCGCAAGAATGTGACCGGATGAGCCCGGCTCTTCACCGGGCTTTTCTCTTTGTCGATCGGCGATTTTCGCTTACCGTGCGGCATGTCTGGTTTTGCCCGTGCAAGACATCTCGTCTCGGGTGCCGCCGCGCTGGCGTCGGTGCTATGGCTGACTGCAAACTCCCGCGCCGCCGAGCCGGTCGACGTCGAACTGGTGCTGGCAGTCGACGTTTCGCTGTCCATGTCGCCGGACGAGCTCGAAATCCAGCGTCATGGCTACGCGGCGGCGCTGACGCATGACGATGTTCTGCAGGCAATCGGCGAAGGCGCTCATGGCAAGATTGCCGTCACCTATGTCGAATGGGCTGGCGCGACCTGGCAGCAGGTCGTGGTGCCGTGGACGGTGATCGCCAATCGTGCCGACGCCGAGCGGCTGGCAGCGCAGCTTTCCGCTCATCCGCCGGCCAGTGCCAGGCGCACCTCGATCTCCGGCGCGCTGGAATTCGCCAGCGATCTCTTTGCTGAAAGCGGCTTCCAGGGCGTCAAGCGGGTGATCGACATTTCGGGTGACGGCCCCAACAACCAGGGCGCACCTGTCGATATCACCCGCGACGCCGTGATCAAGCAAGGCATCACCGTCAACGGCCTGCCGCTGATGACCAGGGGCGGGTTCAGCAGCGCTTACGATGTCAACAATCTCGACCGCTACTACAGCGACTGCGTCATCGGCGGGCCGGGCTCCTTCATGATCCCGGTCAATGACTGGACGCAGTTTCCGGAGGCCATCCGTCGCAAGCTGGTGCTGGAGCTTGCCGGTCCGGCCTCGCCGCAGCGAGCGGCGGAAGAGGCGGCGCATCCGCCATTGGTGCTGGCACAGGACATCCCCGTCACCGACTGCCTAGTCGGCGAAAAAATGTGGCGCGACCGCAGCTGGATGTACGACAGCCGCTGATGGCGGAGTTTGCTGTCGATGGTGACATACCGCAGTGCAGCATCTGCTTCATTGACAAGCCTGCGGGCGTCTGTGACACAATTCCGCATCCGAACACATTAAAGGGGAACCGACATGAACAGGATTGGAATTCTTGCCGCAAGCTTGACGCTTGCCGTCGGATTGTCCGCGCCGGCGATGGCCGCCACATCGGTCAGCATCGGCATCAGTGGGTGGACCGGCTTTGCGCCGCTGACGCTCGCCAAGCAGGCCGGCATCTTCGAAAAGCACGGCCTCGACGTCACCTTGAAGAAGGTGCCGCAAGCCAGCCGGCCGCTCGCCATCGCCAGCGGCGACCTGCAATGCGCCGCCACCACGGTCGAGACCTGGCTGGTCTGGAACGCCAATGGCGTGACGACCAAGCAAATATTCCAGCTCGACAAATCCTACGGCGCCGACGGCATCGTCGCCCGCAACGACATCAAGACCGTCGCCGATCTCAAAGGTAAGTCGGTCGCGTCTTCGGCGCCGGGCACCTCGCCCTATTTCATGCTGGCCTGGGTGCTCAACAAGAACGGCATGTCGACCAAGGACGTGACGGTCGTCAACCTGGAGCCGGATGCGGCGGCGCAGGCGTTTCTCGCCGGCCAGAACGATGCGGCGGTCACCTATGAGCCGTTCATCTCGGCGGTGCGCGAAAAGTCCGACCAGGGCCATATCCTTGTCACCACTCTCGACTATCCGATGGTGCTCGATACGGTCGGCTGCACGCCGGAGTTCCTCAAGGCCAATCCGGATGCGGGCAAGGCGCTTGCCGACAGCTATTTCGAGGCACTCGACCTGATCAAGAGCGATCCGGCGAAATCCTATGAGACGATGGGTGCCGACGTGAAGCAGTCGGCCAAGGAATTCGAAGAGTCGGCCAAATACCTGAAATGGGCCGACAAGGCTGAAAACAAGCAGTTCTTCACCAAGGAATTCCAGGACTTTTCCAAGACCGCCGGCGAGCTTCTGCTGCAGATGGGTTTGATCAAGGAAGCGCCTGACGTCTCGACATTGGCCGACACCAGCGCCGTAGCCGACTAACCGGCAGGATTGTCGCCCGGCGGCGGCGCGTGCGCCGCCGCTTTTTCATTCAGATCAGAGGACGGTCGAAGATGCCGCGCCCCTTGCATCCGGTCTCGCCGGGCATTCGAACCGTGCTCGGCATTTCGTTCTTCGTGCTGTTCGTGGCGTTCTGGGCGTGGATCACGCTTGGCGGCCACGTCAATCGCATTTTCCTTGCCGATCCGCTGTCGATGGTGAGAGACGGTTGGCGGCTGCTGGTCGAGGACCGCTTCTGGCTCGACATCCTTATCACCATCTGGCGCGTCTTCGGCGGGTTCCTGATGGCGGCCATCGTTGCCGTGCCGCTCGGCATCGTGATGGGTGCCTGGAAGCCCGTGGAGGCGTTCCTGGAGCCGTTCGTCTCCTTCGCCCGCTATCTGCCGGCATCGGCCTTCATCCCGCTGCTCATCCTGTGGGCGGGCGTTGGCGAGCTCGAAAAACTGCTGGTGATCTTCGTCGGCTCGGTGTTCCAGATCATCCTGATCATCGCGGTCAAGGTCGGCGGCACACGGCGCGACCTGGTCGAGGCGGCCTACACGCTTGGCTCGTCCGACAATGGCATCGTGCGGCGCGTGATCATGCCGGCCAATGCGCCGGAGATTGCCGAGACCCTGCGGCTGGTGCTCGGCTGGGCCTGGACCTATGTCATCGTCGCCGAGCTGATCGGCTCGTCGTCGGGCATCGGCTACATGATCATCAACAGCCAGTCGCGGCTGGCGACAGGGCAGATCATCTTCGGCATCATCGTCATCGGCCTGATCGGGCTGTTGTCCGATTTCGCCTTCAAGGCGCTCAACCGTTGGCTGTTTCCATGGAGCCTGGCGTGAGCAAGCTGCTCATCGAAGGCGTCTCGCGCACCTTCGCCGGTGTCGGCGGTGGACAGCCGGTCAAGGCGCTGATGCCGATCGATCTGGCGGTCGCCGCCAACGACTTCATCACGATCCTGGGGCCATCCGGCTGTGGAAAGTCGACGCTGCTCAGGATCGTCGCCGGCCTCGAAGCGCCGAGTGGGGGACGTGTTCTGCTCGACGGCAGGGTGGTGGACCGGCCCGGTCCAGACCGCGGCATGGTTTTCCAGTCCTATACGCTGTTTCCGTGGCTGACGGTCGCCGAGAACATCGCCTTCGGCCTGCGCGAACGTGGAATGGCCGAGCACGAGCGCAGCGAGATCGTCGCTTCTTACGTCGATCTCGTCGGGCTGAGAGGTTTTGAAAACCATTGGCCGAAGCAGCTTTCCGGCGGCATGCAGCAGCGCACCGCGATTGCCCGGGCACTGGCCAACGATCCGGAGATCCTGCTGCTCGACGAGCCGTTCGGCGCGCTTGACAACCAGACCCGCGGGCTGATGCAGGAACTGCTTCTCGGCATCTGGGAGCGCCGGCAAAAAACGGTGCTGTTCGTCACCCACGACATCGAGGAGGCGATCTTCATGGCGTCGCGCGTGGTCGTGATGACGGCACGGCCGGGCCGCATCAAATCGGACGTTGCCGTCGACCTGCCGCATCCGCGCCACTACACGCTGAAGACCAGCCCGGAATTCTCGGCGCTGAAAGCGCGGCTGACGGAAGACATCCGCGTCGAGGCTATGCGCACGGCGCAGGTATAGTCGCCGCAACCTACACTCGACCGCGACCGGAAAAGATGCTCGGTTCGCTCAACAGGCGCTTTAGGCGTGGAAGGTCGCGCGTAGGGGCGTCCAGTGCCGCCATGAACGCGGCCCATTTTTCTGCATCGAGGCGGAAGCTGTGCGGGTCGGCCGGTTTTTGGGATAGGCTCGAACTCGTGGTCATGCGACATCTCTCGATGCGGGAATATCACACTTCGCCGGTCCTCTGCTGATTTGCCAGATCAAGCCGCCAGCAATTGCTTGCGATCGACGCGTTCCTGTTGCGGCGAGCGGGCGTACAACTCGCGATAGCATTTGGAGAAATGCGAGGCGGAAACAAAGCCGCAGGCGACCGCCACTTCGACTACCGGCAACGACGACTGGATCAGCAGGTGCCGGGCGCGGTCGAGGCGGATCTCCAGATAGTAACGGGCAGGGGAGCGCCCCATCTCGGTGCGGAACAGGCGCTCAATCTGCCGGCGCGACAGGTCGACATGATCAGCGACCTCGATCAGCGAGAGCGGCTCGGAGAGATTGGCTTCCATCAGCTCGATAATGGCCAGAACCTTGGAATTCTGCACGCCAAGGCGGGCGCGCAGCGGCAGGCGCTGGCGGTCGGTCGGGCTGCGCACGCGATCAGTCAGCACCTGCTCGCAGACGCGGTTGACGAGGCTTTCGTCGAAATCGTCGCCGATCAGCTTCAGCATCATGTCGAGCGCGGCGGTGCCGCCGGCGCAGGTGTAGATGTTCTGGTCGATCTCGAAGAGGTCGGCGAAGACATTGGCCTTGGGGAACGCCTCGGAAAAGCCCGGCAGGTTCTCCCAATGGATGGCGCAGCGCTTGTTGGACAGCAGGCCTGCGGCGGCCAGGATATGCGCGCCGGTGCACAGGCCGCCGACGGCAACGCCGCGATTGTACTCCTCGCGCAACCAGGCAAAGGCCGATTTGTTCTGGTAGCGCTCGACATTGATGCCGCTGCAGACGATGGCCATGTTCGGCCGGTCCGGTCCGGACATTTTCTTGCGCTCTTCCTCCAGCGAGGTGTTGACGGCGCATTCGACGCCGTTCGAGGCGCGCACCGGCTTGCCGTCGATGCTGGCGAGCCGCCAGCGATAGGCTTCATAGCCGAGCATGCGGTTGGCCGAACGCAACGGATCGAGCGCCGTCGCGAAGGCGATCATGGTGAAATCGGGGACCAGGAAGAATACGAACGATCGCCGGATCGGGTGCTTTACGACGTTCACGGGTAGATCCTCACGCTGCAATGGCGCGAACAGGATGTCGCGATTAGCACAGCGACATCAGGAAAGACGTTTCCTGTCAATTGGCTAGATGGCAACGGAGCGACTTTATTTGCGACACGGGTCGCAAATGGGCGATCGCTATGCGGCGAAGGACGCGACATGCCGCCGGATCGACCAAACGAGCCTACGCAGTCTGCGCACACGAAAAACGCCGCCTCGGCAAAACCGAAGCGGCGCTGGATCGACTTCGAAGCAGCGCAAGGCTGCTTCCGCCGGGATTGCCGCGTCTCAGGCGACGAAGCCGAGGCGCGCGGCAGCCATGGCACCGGTCTGGCCAGGCATGGTGTTGGCCAGGCGCTGGCGCTCGAGCGCGGTCGTCAGGTTCATTTCGCGACGGGCAAAGAGGCGGGCAAAAAGCTTCATGATCATCTCCATTCGGTTGCTCAGACGGGTCGCCTTCGCTTGATGGAGTGGGGCAGCTCGTTTGTTGATGATGATATAGGCTTACGTGAGGGGAAACTAAATCGCAAAAGCGAAGCACTTGATATGAAAAGCGACACGGAATGCGACAAATTTGGGCATTCTGCCCAGGATTTTCGATTATTTACAATGTGTTGATTGCCAGTGCGGGCTGCTATGCGACTTGCTCATATGCGGCATGCGACGGCGACATGGCTCGGGAAAATCATTGGAGTACAAACAAAAAGGCCTGCCGGGCTGATCTGCGCGGCAGGCCTTCAGCTGTTGATACACACGGTTTACTTTGCTCCAGCCCAGGATCCCACACCATGGCGAGTGCCGGCCTTGGCATCGGCAGCTTCGGGCCAGCCGATATCCTTCTGCAGTTCAATCGGCAGCGCGCGGATGGCGCGTTCCGTCTGGTAGCGGGCACGGGCCTCGCTGAATTCGGTCGCGATCCGACCGATGGATGACAGGATAGACATCTCATTCTCCTTCGCGTTGGGCCGGGTCGTCCCGGCGCTTGCAGCGTCAGGCGGTACACCGGCTTTGTTTCAGCTTCATTTCGTGTCGATTGCAGGTCCGTGTCATGGTTGTTTCGGGACCACTTCGATGAGTCCTGCCTCCAACCGAGTTGACTATCCTCCCAAACTGATGTTCAATCAAACGAAATGGAATGATGGTTTGCATCAGAAAAATTGAAGGCCGGTTGCCATGAACGCCCCACTCAATCATCCGCTGCCGCTGCTCGATCTCGATGTTCTGCGCACTTTCGTCGCAATCGCCGAGACCGGCAGCTTCACCACTGCGGCCAATGCGGTCTTCCGCACGCCGTCGGCCGTCTCGATGCAGATCAAGAAGCTGGAGGACATTCTCGGCCGCTCGGTGTTCGCGCGCGACGCCCGTTCGGTGACGCTGACCACCGATGGCGAGATGCTGCTCGGCTATGCGCGCCGGCTGCTGTCGATCAATCGCGAGGTGGTGTCGAAGTTCATCATTCCAGACATTGTCGGGGTGGTGCGGCTCGGCTCGCCGGACGATTACGGCGAACGTGTGCTGCCGCATGTGCTGAAGCGGTTCGCACAATCGCATCCATCGATCGCGGTCGACGTCACCATCGACCAGAGCGTCAATCTGCGCCGGCGCATGGACGACCGGGCGCTCGACATCACGCTGCTCACCAACTCCTACAAGACCAGCGCGATCGGCGCCGAAGTGCTGCTCACAGAGCCGATCGTCTGGGCCGGTGCCAAGGGCGGTTGCGCGCATCTGCGTGAGCCGCTGCCGGTCTCATTGTGGGAAGAGGGCTGTGCCTGGCGGGCAGGGGCATTGGAGGCGCTTGGGCGCGAGGGCCGCAACTACCGTATCGCATATATGAGCGCACACACGGCCGGCCAACGCGCCGCGATCATGGCGGATCTTGCGGTGGCGCCGCTGCCGAAATCCTTCCTCGGCAGCGATATGGTCGAGCTGTGCCCGAAGGACGGCATGCCTGACATCGGCACCTACAATCTGGCCATGGTGGTGACGCCGGACGCCAGCGCTCCAGTGAAGGCAGTCGCCGACCATATCCGCGCGACGTTTGAGATGTTCAGGGAAACTGGGAAGTTCTGAGCCAAACTACGACCTGAGCGGCGCAACCAGATCGCGAGGCGTTCCGTCGCGGTCTGCCCTTTGCAGCGACAACTCTCCTGCCTTGGCATGATAACTGTCAGTTTCGTTGGTCAAGAAGGCCACTATGCTGTCCCGCGCGCGACGCGCCTCCGGCATGTCGATCAACGGCCAGACATGGAACATGCCTTGCTCGTGGACGACCTCAATTTCGACGCCGGCCGCGCGTGCCTTTTCCGCGAAAATCAGATTGTCGGGGGTGAGCAGATCGCGTGAACCGGTCAGCAGCAGCGTTTTGGGCAGCACCGACAGGTCGCCGTAAACCGGGCTGATGCGCCAGTCGGTGGGATCTATGCCGGCGCTGTAAAGCCGGATCGCCTCGCGGCCGCCGGCAATGCCCAGCCACGGATCGTTGCGTTCGGCCTCATACATTTCTGGGTTGGCGAGCGACACGTCGAGACCGGGCGAAATCAGCACGTGGCGTGATGGCAAGGGCAGGCCGTCTTGCGCAGCCATCATGGTCAGCACGACGGCCATGTTTCCGCCGGCGGAATCGCCCATGAAGATGATATCATTCGCCCTGGTTTCGCCGAACATCTGGCGGTAGACGGCGCCGACCATGCCGAACATGGCGTGAAAATCGTGTTCGGGAGCAATGGGATAGATCGGCACGGTGATACCGAACCCGAGGCGGTCGGCCATGTCGGCGATCAGCCGCCAATGATAGGGTGTGATTTCAAAGACGTAAGCGCCGCCGTGCAGGTAGAGAATCCGCCTCCGCTCACCAGCCTGGGGAGCGATCTCGTAGACGGGAAAGCCGTTGATCGTGCGGGTTGTGATCTCCAGGCGTGACCACAGCGACGCAGGCGGCTGATGGTTTTCCGTCTTGCGCGCATAGGCGATCCAGCGCTGCAGGTTCTCGGGGCTGGAAAACGCCTTCTTGCGGCTGTACCTGAGGACGAACGACACGACGTGGCTTTTGAGACTGGGCATGCAGATACACGGACTTCGGCTGAGCCGACTAAGAGAACCCCCGACTATTTCGAAGATTGTGTCGCCACCAAAAAAGTCAAGATTGATGCAATCTCAATACGGTCGTTTGATCCCAGCTGTCGACAAAGCGTCCGGCCATGAAGTCTCTGGCCTACCGGTGCAGCTCAACGCCGCGGCAGCAACGCGGCGCGCAGCCAATTGCTGGGTGCAGCCGGAGCCGCATTGCGGCTCCGGCGAATACCGAGCAGCTTGCATTTGTCGATGAATTTCATCCGCGCTGCGTGCCCCATCCGACCGCAAGCTGCCTTTCGCTCGAACGCGGCGACACCGGCCAGCCAATGTCCTTTTGGATCTCAGGCGGCAAGCTGTTGAGGATGCGCAGCGACTTGCGCGCTTCGCGTGTTTTCTTGAAGGCCGCACCATAGCGGCCGAAGCTTTCGAACATCGACATCTTGATCTCCTTGGAGCGTTGCGGTGGCCGAAAACTGTTTCCGCCGGCCGTTCGATGCCGGTTAAATGCTCCGCCTATGTATCTGGCGGATTTCACGAAAACGCGATTTCGTTTCCAGATCGGCGCGATCTGGAAACATTTGCATACAAATGAAAATGGAAGTTCTGACAGCCTGGCGGAGGCGAGTCATCCCCGCCCGCGCCGCGCGGCATGGCCTTCGCGCGAACGCCGCCGCGGGGCAGCGTCGCCGGCAATGCCGTCTTCGCTCACCGTCTTGCGCGGCGGCAGTTTCACCGCCGCCGACAGCTTGGGAAACGGGTCGATCTTGTTCGGGAGCGCCATGGCATAAACGAAATGTTCCTGGAATTTCGGCTCCAGCGCCGTCTCGATCTTCTCGATCTTGCTAACGGTTTCCTCGATCTCGCGGCGATAGCCACGGTTCAACAGCGCCATGCGGGCGCCGGCGCCGGCCGCATTGCCAACGGCCGAGACCTTGTCGAGGTCGCAATCCGGAATCAGGCCCAGCACCATTGCGTATTTCGGGTCGATGAACGAGCCGAATGCGCCGGCGAAGTGGATGCGGTCGACATGATCGGTGTGCTGTTTTTCCATCAAAAGCTTGGTGCCGGCATAAAGGGCGGCCTTGGCAAGCTGGATAGCGCGCACATCAGTCTGGGTGATGGTGATCTTGGGCTCGCCTTCCTTCAGCACATAGGAGAAGGTGCGGCCATTGGCGACGACGCGGGGCGAGTGGCCGCTCAGCGATCCATCGACGACGCCGTCCTCGGAGATGATGCCGGCGAGATACATCTCGGCGACCACCTCGATGATGCCGGAGCCGCAAATACCGGTGACGCCGGTCGCCTGCACACTGTCGAGGAAGCCCGGCTCGTCGGACCAGAGTTCCGAGCCGATGACGCGGTATTTCGGTTCCAGCGTTTCAGGATCGATGCGGACGCGCTCGATGGCACCCGGTGCGGCGCGCTGGCCACCGGAGATTTCCGCACCTTCGAAGGCCGGGCCAGTTGGCGATGAGGCCGCCACGACCCGCTGGCGATTGCCGAGCACGATCTCGGCATTGGTGCCGACATCGACGATCAGCATCATCTCGTCCTGGCGGTGCGGCCCTTCCGACAGCGTCACTGCGGCAGCGTCCGCGCCGACATGGCCGGCAATGCAAGGAAGCATATAGAGCCTGGCGCCCTGGTTGAGCTTCAAACCGATATCCGATGCCTTGATGTGCACGGCGCCGGAGACGGCTAGCGCGAAGGGGGCGCCGCCGAGCTCGGTCGGATCGATGCCGAGGAACAGATGATGCATGATCGGATTGCCGACGAACACGGAATCCAGGATGTCGTTGCGTTGGACGTTGCCTTCGGTGCAGACCTTGTCCACAAGCCCCGAAATGGCCTCGCGCACGGCGACCGTCATGCCTTCGCGGCCGTCCGGGTTCATCATCACGTACGAGACACGGCTCATCAGATCCTCGCCGAAGCGGATCTGCGGATTGGATGTGCCCGACGAGGCGGCGACGCGGCCCGACAGCAACGACACCAGATGCATGGCGATCGTGGTCGAGCCGATATCGCAGGCAAGTCCGTACGCCTCGTTCTTGAGGCCGGGCCACAAAGCGATGACCCGTGCGGTCTCGCTGTCGGTGTCCTTGTGGATGGCGGCGGTCGCGGTCCAGTTGCCTTTGCGCAAAATGCCTTGCACCTGCGGCAACAGATGGAAATCGAAATCGAGGCTCTTGAGGCCCCAGTCCTTCATCAGCGCGATCTTCAGACGGTCGAGGTCGCCGAGCGGCTTGTGCATGTCGGGTTCTTCGATCTCGACATAGCACATGCGGATTGCCGCATCGCGGGCGATGACCCTGGTGTCGGCGTCCTTGCGGATGGTCTGCGCGTTGATGACGGTGTCCTGCGGCACGTCGACGACGAGATCGCCGAGAATCTGCGCCGAGCAGGACAGCCGGCGGCGCTCGGGCAGGCCGCGTACGCGTTCGTAGCGCTCTTCCTTAGCGCCCTTGGGCGAGAGGTGATCGTTGGAGGAAACGATCTTGTGCTTGGCGAAATTGCCTTCCTGCACCTCGATCTGGCAACGCCCGCAAGTGGCACGCCCGCCGCACACGCTCTCGACATAGACACCGAGCTGGCGCGCGGCGTCCAGAACCGGCGTGCCGACCGGAAACCGGCCGCGCTTGCCCGACGGCATGAACAGCACGAGCGGATCGGTGATGTTGACGGGAGAGTTCATACGTTCCAGACTTTACTTTCTACGCAGCTCGGGTCTTGGCTACGGCAGCGATGCCGCTATGTCTCGGTTCCTCCCCAGTCCTAGGCCCCATATCGTGTCGGCCAAGACCTGGCTCAACCCCGGGCCATACGCGCTTCGCGGCCGCCGCGCCTGCGTCCGCCATTGCCATTGCCATCGCCCGGCGCGTTGACCTGCGTCCGGGCGGCAACGGCCTGGCCGCCTTCAGCAGACTTGTAGTCCTTGTAGGTCCTGATCCAATTGGTGCAGTTCTCGTCGGTGCCGTTCAGCACGTTGGCGCCACGCACCGCTTCCATTTCCTGCGGCCGCACCGGGTTCATGATCGCCGAGGTCATGCCGGCGCCGATCACCATCGGGATGAAGGCGGCGTTGATGCCATGACGGTGCGGCAGGCCGAACGAGATGTTGGAGAGGCCGCAGGTGGTGTTGACCTTGAGCTCCTCGCGCAGCCGGCGTAGCAGGGCAAATACCTGGCGGCCGGCATCGCCCAGCGCGCCGATCGGCATGACCAGCGGGTCGACGACCACATCATGCGCCGGAATGCCGAAGTCGGCACAGCGCTGAACGATCTTCTTGGCGACGGCGAAGCGCACATCGGGGTCCATCGAAATACCGGTCTCGTCGTTGGAAATGGCCACGACAGGAACGTTGTATTTCTTGATCAACGGCAGGATGGCTTCGAGCTTTTCCTCCTCGCCGGTGACGGAATTGACCAGCGGCCGGCCCTTGGCGACCTTCAGCGCCGCTTCGATTGCCGCAGTCACGGAGGAGTCGATCGACAACGGCAGGTCGACCAGGCCTTGCACGATCTCCAGCGTCTGCACCAGCAGCGCCGGCTCGGTGGCGTTGGGATCGACTGCAGTGACGCCGGCATTGACGTCGAGCATGGTGGCCCCACAGGCGGCCTGCTCCAGCGCATCCTTGATGACGGTCTCAAAATTGCCGGCGATCATTTCGGCGGCCAGCTTTTTGCGGCCGGTCGGATTGATGCGCTCGCCGATCACGCAGAAGGGCTGATCGAAGCCGATGATGATTTCTCGTGTCGCCGAGGCGACGATGGTGCGGGTCATGAAATCTCTCCATCGTGATATAAAGAGTTCTTTATATCGTTATCTGTTTCTGATCAAGCGAATGCTGACGATTCGCGCTGTCAATGCGCGGTCTTGACCATGTCGACCTGGGTTTCGGTGAGGTCGTCATGCAGTATGTGGTCGAGCCGGTCGGCAACGAGCTGGTCGTCGCGGCGGATTTCGCGTTTCCACGGCCGGCGACCCTTCAGCACGCCAGATTCGTCGACGATCTCAGCGACGTATTCTTCCTGGCGATAGGCCATCACATGGACGCCGGACACACCGGGAATTTCCTTCACCTCATTGATGATGTCGATGCAGAGCTGCTTGCCTTCCTTCTTCTGATCCTGAGCGCCTTCCAGGCGCTTGACGATCTGATCGGGAATGTGAATGCCAGGTACGTTGGAGCGGATCCATTTGGCCGTCTTGGCCGAGGCCAGCGGCCCGACGCCGCAAAGGATGAAACATTTCTCGGTATAGCCGAGATCGCGGACCTTCTGCATGTAGGCGCGGAACATCGGTACGTCGAAGCAGTACTGGCTCTGCACGAACTGTGCCCCGGCGGCGATCTTCTTGCCCAGCCGATAGGGCCGGAAATCGATCGGCGGCGCAAACGGGTTGATCGCCGCGCCAAGGAAAAGCTGCGGCGGGGTCGTGAGTTTGCGGCCGGACAGGAATTTGCCGTTATCGCGCATAACGCGGCAGGTTTCGAGCAGCGACATGCAGTCGAGATCGAACACCGGCTTGGCGCCGGGCTGGTCGCCGGCCTGCACGCCGTCGCCGGTCAGGCACAGCATGTTGGCGACGCCCATCGCAGCACCCCCAAGCACGTCGCCCTGGATGGCGATGCGGTTCCGGTCGCGGCAGGCGATCTGCATGATCGGGGCATAGCCCATGCGGGTCAGCAGCGCGCAGATGCCGACCGACGACATGTGGCAGTTGGCGCCGGAAGCGTCGACGGCATTGATGGCGTCGACCCAGCCGTCGAAAATCCTGGCGCGGTTGTAGACGTCTTCCGGATCGGCGCTGTCGGGCGGATTGAGCTCGGTCGTCACTGCGAACTCGCCGCGCCTGAGGACGCGTTCCAGCCGGCCACGCGAGGTGTGGCCGGGCAGGGGATCGAGCGGCAAATGGATGCCGGCCGGATTCTCGTCTGGCTGACGGCCGATCATGCCGATGCTCCGGTCTTCGTAGTATTCCGGGCCGCATTGCGGGCGGCCGCGGCCTGCGCGGTGACCCGCAGCCAGGCGGAAGTTTCGCGCAAGGACTGATCCACCGGCTTCTGCACTTCCAAAATCTTGTCGCCATGCACCATGTTCCGCGAGCCTTCCCAGGCTTTGACCCAGACGCAAGGCATGTCAGGCTCGACCTCGCAATTGCCGTTGGCGCGGACACCGCCGCAAGGGCCATTGCGCAATTGCTTGGGGCAGTTCATTGGGCACGACATGCCGGTCGAGGAAAGGATGCACTGGCCGCACATGCGGCAGTCGAACATGAATCCCTTGACGCGCTTTTCGACGAATTTCACAGGCCCTTCGACACGGCTGTAGCCGATGCCCTTCCACAGCGGATGGAGGAGCAGGAACATGTCGGCGAATTTGCCGTAGAACCATTCGAGCAGCCGCGAATGCCGCACAGACCAAAGCCGCACCGCGAAAGAGCGCTGCACACGCCGCTGCGGCGACACGTCGGCCGGCTTGTAGTCGGATTTCGGCGCCGCCTTCTTGACGATGGTCGCCTGGGTCACGCCGGCTTGAGCCGTCGTCGCCGGCATTGATTGGGGATCAGACATTCTCTTTGCCCCCCGCCTTGACCAGAGCGACCAGCCGCTCACGGTCGTATTTCGCATCAAGTTCCTGAAGAGCCTTCTCGGCCTCGGCTTCAAGATCGTCACTGACCGGGAGGGGTTCTGCCTTGCGCCATTCGGCAAGATAGTCGTCGGTGCCGCCAGCGCCGGTGCGCATGGCGCACATGTCGATCGCCTCGGTGAAGCGCAGCGGCAGTTCGCGCTTGGCGTTCTGCCGGCCCTTCTTGACGATGACCTGGGCGGGGATGTCGCGCCAGTAGACGACGATCAGATCGGCCATAATTTCCTGCTCCTGCAGAGCGCCGTGCGTCCAATCGGACGCACAAACGATGCTCTACCATTTAACTCCGCTGCATCGTGCTCTCCAAAGATCGATTCCGATCTTTTGGCCAATGCAGTGGTTTCGAGCATTGCCGGAAGCGCTGTTGGGCTGCTTGTTATGGGACGACGCGGGGGCCTTCAAAAGCGACGCAATCGACGGCCGCGGTTGAAAGCGGAGTTTCTTCCAGCACTGGTCAGCCGGCGCGGCCATCGTAGCTGCCGACCAGCTTCCTGTGGAAGCGCACGTAACCTCGTTCGGTCGTGCGTAAATGCTCCGCGACGATGTCATGGAAGCGCGGCAGGCGGTGGAAGGGAACGGCCGGATAGGAATGGTGCTCGGAATGGTACGGCATATTCCAAGCCACGAAGCGCACCAGCCTTGTGGTGAAGGTGGTGCGGGTGTTCTCGAGCATGTTGGCGACATGCGGGCACAACGCGTGCTCGGCCAGCAGGTAGGCACGCAAAAACGGCTGTCCGACCAGCACCGGCACGATCCAGACCCACAACAGCAGCGCCGACTGCGCGCCGAGCGATGCGGCCAGCAATGCCGCATAGCCGATCAGGAACTGCCGTGCTTCGGCAATCACCTTGCCGCGGCCCTTTTCCGGCACAAAGCCGTCGCGGTTGCGGCCCGCCGCATTGGTTGCGATCACACGGCCCATGGCGATCCAATAGGGGCCGCCTGACAGATAGCGCAGATATTGGCTGATGGTCTCCGGCTTCGGGGCCATCAGTTCGGGGTCGTTGTCCGGGTCGTGCGTATGGCGGTGATGGGCGAAATGGAAATAGCGGAACCATGCCGGCGGCAGCAGGATAAGGAAGCCGGCCACGGCGGCGATGGTGCGATTGAGCCGCGCCGTTCTGAACGCAATTTCATGGATGGTCTCGTGCAACGGCGTGAAGAAGAAGACGATCAGGATTCCCTGCGGCAAGACGAGCGCGGGCCAGAACGGGATGCGAGCGGCGATCAGCGCGCCTAGCAGGATAACCAGCCCGGCATGGACCGCCAGCCGGACAATGCCTGGCCGGTCAACCCTGGCGGTGAGGTCGCGACGGTCCTCGACCGAAAGGCCGGCAATGATGGCGCGGTGGTCGATGTCGCTCATGATGCAATGTTAGTGGCGGTGGCTGTCCGGTAAATCGGCGCGTCACCAGACGCCGTTCCTTATCCCCGTCCAGAGATAAAACCATATCGTCGGATGATACCATTGTGTCGAAGGTAGGCCGGGATCCACCGTGCCGACCTTGCCGGCCAGCGCATCCCTGACCGCTTCGACGCAGATGTCGCGCGAGAAGGCCGCCTGCCGCAACGCGTAGCTCGAAACTGTGTCGCCCGGCTGCGGTTTGCCACGCGTCTGCCGCAGCACGCCGCCAGTGTCGACGCCGGCGTCGACCAGATGCACGGTGGTGCCGAAGTTCTCCGCATCGCCTGAGGCCAGCGCCCAGTAGCCGCCGTTCATGCCACGATATTTCGGGGCGATGCCGGCATGGTAGTTGAGGACCGGGCAAGGGATTTTCGCCAGCGTCTGCCGCGACAGCAAGCGGCAGCCGGCGAGCAGCACCACACCCGGCTGGATTTCCGCAATCGCCTGCAGGCACTCCGGCGCGTTGGCCGACGAGACATAAATGATCTTTTGCCCAGGCTTCGGTTCGGTTTGCAGCTTCTGCCCGGCGGCAAGCCGTGCTGCGTGGCCGGCGAAGAAGCGCTTACCGAGGCGCGTCAGCACCATCGTGCCGAGTTGACCGATGGCCGAGGTCCAGCCTTGCCGCCGCGCCCGCGCGAGAAGCAATTGCTTTTTGGATTCAGGAGCTTCGAGGATGACGCTGACCGGGCCGAGTTGATCCGCGACGGCGTTGACGATCGCCCAGATATGCGGGCCGCCTTCGGTGACGACGACGATCGGCCGTTGGTTTGTTTTCGACAGTGCCATGCTCTGCGCCCCCGCAAAGAACCTGTTCTTTGCGCGCGAATGCTAGGCTGACCGGGTTAACCCCTGGTGATCGGGGCTCAGCGCTTGAATTCGAGGATATCGAGCTTCGATTCGTAATAGGGCGCCGGGAACTCGATGCGCCATTCACTGGCGCTGTTGCGGAAGGCATAGCCGACCTGATCGCTTTCCGGGCCGCTGCCGTAGGGCTTTGCCGGATCGTCGTTGACGTGGAAGGAACCGAGATAGATCGCGCGTTTCTCGCCATCGTCGAAGAAGCGGCCCTTGGTGCGTTGCGAGCCGGTGATCTTTTCCAGTCTCCAGCCAGAACCGTCGTCGCTCACCTCGCATTTGAACCAGCCATAGATGACGAGCGGGCTCAATCCGCCGGCCTTGATGGTGCGGCATTGCCATTTGCCGGTCAGGTCCCTGTCAGAGAAGGGAACCAGCGGCTTTGCCAGCAAAGCGTCGAGCTGCTTGACCTCGGCGGGATCGCCGGCCTTCGCCTCGTCAAGCGCTGCCTTGCGCGTCTCGCCATATTTGTTGAGCCGCGCCTTGTCGGCAGCCGTCATCAGCGTCTGCACCTCGCCATCGGCGAACGCGGGCATGGTCAAGCAGAGGACAGTTGCTGCGGCAAACATGAGGCGAGCGATCATCGGTGGCGTTTCCTTTTTTGATGGCTGGAGCAGGCTGTTTTCTTGTCTGGCGCATACCTTAATGTTTCGCCGCGTTCTGTCATCCGTGCCTGAGCATCGACAGCAGAAACGAGGTGGAAAGAATGCGGATCTTGCTGACGGGATCGTCCGGTTGGCTGGGCAGCGCCTTGGCGCCGCGCCTGCGGGCTCTTGGCCATGACGTCACCGGCCTCGATCCCGTTCCGTCTTCGGAAACGCCGATCGTCGGCTCAGTCGCCGATCGCGACCTGGTCATGAGGGCGGTCGAGGGGAACCGCGTCGAGGCCATCATCCATAGCGGCGCGCTGCACAAGCCTGACATCGAACGTTATCGCAACGAGGATTTCGTCGAGACGAATGTGCGCGGCACGCTCAACCTGCTCGACGCGGCGGCAGCATTCGGCGTTCAGCGTTTCGTGTTCACGTCGACGACGTCGCTGATGATTTCCCAAACCATTCGCGCCGGCTTCACCGGCGGGACGCGCAAGGCGGCATGGCTGACGGAAGACATGTCGCCTGAACCGCGCAACATCTACGGCGTCACCAAGCTTTCAGCCGAACAGCTCTGCCGGCTCTATCATTTGCAGTTCGGCCTGCCGGTGATCGTGTTGCGCACCGCCCGGTTTTTTCCCGAGGCGGACGACATGGCGCACGTGATCGAACAGTCGGATGCCAACACCAAGGCCAATGAGCTGTTGTTCCGCCGGCTGACGGTGGAGGACGCAGCCGACGCCCACATCGCTGCCCTGGAGAAAGCGCCGCAATTGGGCTTCGACACTTTCATCATCTCGGCACCGACGCCTTTCCAGCCCGAAGATTGCGCGGCCTTGATCGCCGACGCGCCGTCGGTCGTGGCGCGCTATTTTCCGGATTATCCGGCGCTCTACGCGAAGAAAGGCTGGACGATGTTTTCGTCGATCGACCGGGTCTATGATGCGTCGCGGGCGAGGAAGCGGCTGGGTTTCATCTGCAAGACGAGCTTTGCCGATGTGCTCGCCCGGCTTGTGGCGGAATAAGAGCGCGGGTATTCGTCAGGAATGCGCGTCACTGGGAGAGGTAGTTGGGAGTAACAATCTACTTTGAAGGACAGTTACGGGGTCACGAGCAATATGCTGCTTTGCTGCACGAAGCCAAGGCGTTCGCCATTGCGCGAGACTGGCCGGTGCGCGAGATCGATGAGCGCGAGAAGACGCTCAATCGAGTCATTGATGAACGAAACGTGGACTATATTGGCCCTGTGTTTGGAATAGAGCTTCAACCGCATCCCAATTCGGAACCGCTGCGGCTTGAGTTCGACAATCACCTCTTCGTTCAACAACATTGTAAAACTCAGTTTTCAGGTGCAGGCGCTCATATCGAGATCATCAGGTTTCTTCGCGAAATTACTCGCTTGTTCTCCAGTCTCAATGTCGTCGATGAAGGGGAGTATTGGGAGCTAAGTGATCCGTCAATTCTGCAAAGTAATTTCGACAATGTCGATGCAATGCTTGCCGAAATATTGCTTAAAGATCCAACCGCGCGGGGGCCGATCCGCCTTGAAACCGGGCGCATTATCGATGTCATATCGGATCGGTGAATCGGTGGGCGAAAATGAACGGCAGCCTCCGGCAAACGCTTAGAGGACGCTATTTCTTTTACGAATGTGCTGAGGCGCTGGCCAGTTCCTTCGTCAGGTCACCATAGCCGGTCGAGCGGCGCTCATAGGCGAGGCCGAGCATTTTCGCCGCCTTTTCGGCGACCTTGTCGAGTTCCGGGTCGTTGGTCTGAGCGATATAGATCAGCTTCTCGTAGTTGCCGAAATAGTCCTTGATCAGCTCCGGGTGCTTGTCGAGGCCGAGCGGCTTCATGAAGAAGGCATCGAATTGCCGGCAGAGGAAGTCGGTCATGTAGAACGACATCATGTCGTCATCGGCGACCTTCGCATAGGCATCCATGCCCTGGTAGAAAGCAAAGCAATGCGGCCCGGCCATGCGCTCGACGCCATGCTTCTCGCAGATCCGATCGAGCAGGCCACCCGTGCCGCAATCGGCATAGCCGACGAAGATGTGTCTGTAGCCGTCGGTCTTGGCCTTCTCGATAGCCCTGTCCATGGCCGGCGCGATGCGGTCCGGATAGAAATGGAACTCCGCCGGCAGGCAGGTCAGGTCGAGATGGTCGAGCCCGAGCTGCTCCTTGACCGCCAAAACTTCGCGCGCGATCATCCCGCAGGCGATGACGAGCAGCCTGTCGCCTTGATCGGATTGTTGTTTTCGCGCGGTAGTCATGGAACCAGTCTAATCGATCTTCGTTGCTGTCCAGCGAATTTATATGCTGAGGGAGACACCAATCATGAAATTGTTCCGCGTCGCGCCAATCGCTATTCTCGCCTGCGCCTTGGCTGTTTCGGCCTGCGCCAACACGGTGCGCGGCGTCGGTAAGGATATCAAATCCACTGCGAAGGCAGTTGACGATACCGTCAAGAAACCCTGATCCGCACGGCTCTCAACATTTGGGAATAAAAAAGCCGCACTGCAAGGCGCGGCTTTTCTTGTTCGTGCCGGACTTATTGGCTCAGGCCGAAGCGCGGACGTTGTGCTTGCGCTTCATGAAGTCCTTGGCGGTCTCGACTGCCACCGCGGCGTCGCGGCAATAGGCGTCGGCGCCGACGGCTTTGCCGAATTCCTCGTTGAGCGGTGCGCCGCCGACCAGTACGACATAGTCGTCGCGAATGCCTTTTTCCTTCATCGTATCGATGACGACCTTCATGTAAGGCATGGTCGTCGTCAGCAGGGCCGACATGCCGATGATGTCGGGCTGGTGCTTTTCGATGGCATCGAGATATTTTTCGACCGCATTGTTGATGCCGAGGTCGATGACATCGAAGCCGGCGCCTTCCATCATCATGCCGACCAGGTTCTTGCCGATGTCGTGGATGTCGCCCTTGACGGTGCCGATCACCATCTTGCCCTGCTTCGGCGCGCCTGTGGCGACAAGCAGCGGACGCAGGATGAACATGCCGGCCTTCATCGCGTTGGCCGACAGCAGCACTTCGGGAACGAACAGGATGCCGTCGCGGAAATCCTCGCCGACGATACGCATGCCCTCGACCAGAGCCTCGGTCAACACCTTGTAAGGCGCCCAGCCGCGCTCGAGAAGGATATTGGTGCCTTCCTCGATTTCTTCCTTCAACCCGTCATAAAGATCGTCGTGCATCTGCTGCACCAACTCGTCGTCGGAGAGTTCCGAAAGGATGATCTCGTCGTCGGCCATTTTTTCTCAGGCTCCTTGCCGGCTACAACTATCGCGGCAGCTTAAAAATATCGCGTCAATACCTAACCCGCACGGGCCGGTTGTCCATAGCTGATTTGCGACTTCCCGCAAAACGAAAGCGACCGTAAATCTCTTGGAATTCTTGTCGATTTTGCGACAGGCGTTGGCGCTGGCGGGCCGTTTCGAATAGGGTGCATGGCTACGATCCGGCCAGAGACCGCAATATGCGGCCGCAAACGGATTTCAGGCCGGTACAACAGCCCGGCCGGAGTAAATCAGGCCAGAACGAAAGCCAGGGAAGAACGATTATGAGTGAGAACGCGCCGGTCGATCAGGAAGCGTCAAACGCACGGCGCGGGCGCGCTGCCAGCGGTGGCGCCGCAGCCCGACGGGCCGCGCGTTCGGGCGGCGGCCCCGGCACACAGCTCACCTATATCAAGCGCAAGATCAACGTCTATGAAGTGCTGGACGAGGAAGGGCTGGCGCTGATCGAAAAGAACACCGACACGGTGCTGGAGGAGATCGGCATCATCTTCCGCGACGACGCCGAGGCGCTGCAGCTTTGGAAAGAGGCGGGCGCCGACGTCAAGGGCGAGCGGGTGCATTTCCCCAAGGGCCTCTGCCGCTCGCTGTTGAAGACCGCTCCGTCCGTCTATACCCAGCACGCCCGCAACGGCGAGCGCTCGGTGCAGATCGGCGGCAACGCGACAGTGTTCGCGCCGGTCTATGGACCGCCCTTCGTGCGCGATCTCGACGGCGTCAGGCGCTATGCGACGATCGAGGATTTCCGGAATTTCGTGAAACTCGCCTATATGGCGCCGTCGATCCACCATTCGGGCGGCACGGTTTGCGAGCCGGTCGACGTGCCGGTCAACAAACGGCATCTCGACATGGTCTACAGCCATATCAAATATTCGGACAAGCCGTTCATGGGCTCGGTGACCGCGCCCGAGCGCGCGGAAGATACGGTGGCGATGGCCAAGATCGTGTTCGGTGACGATTTCGTCGAGAACAACACGGTGCTGACCAGCCTGATCAACGCCAACTCGCCGATGGTCTTCGACGAGACCATGCTGGGAGCGCTGAAGGTCTATTCGCGCCACAATCAGGCCTGTATCGTCACGCCGTTCATCCTTGCCGGTGCGATGAGCCCGGTGACGGTCGCCGGCACGCTGACCCAGGTTTTAGCCGAGGTTCTGGCGGGAGCGTCGTTCACCCAGCTGATCCGGCCGGGTGCGCCGGTGCTGTTCGGCACCTTCGCCTCGTCGATCTCGATGCAGTCGGGCGCGCCGACCTTCGGCACGCCGGAGCCGTCGCTGGTCTCGTATGGCGCCGCACAGCTTGCCCGTCGGCTCGGCCTGCCGTTTCGCACCGGCGGTTCGCTCTGTGCTTCAAAAATCCCCGATGCGCAGGCCGCCTACGAGAGCGCCAACACGCTGAACTCGACGATCCTCGCCGGCACCAACTTCGTGCTGCATTCGGCCGGCTGGCTCGAGGGCGGTCTCGCCTCCTGCTACGAAAAGTTCATGATGGATATCGACCAGCTCGGCATGACGCAGAAGTTCTCTGAGGGTGTCGACCTGTCGGAAAACGGCCAGGCGATGGACGCCATCCGCCAGGTCGGCCCAGGCAGCCACTATCTCGGCTGCGATCACACCCAGGCCAATTTCCAGACCGCGTTCTACCGCTCCAACATCGCCGATAACAATTCCTACGAGCAATGGCTGGCCGAAGGCGAAAAAACCGCGCCGCAGCGCGCCAACGAGCTCGCCCGCCGCTGGCTCGAAAGCTACGAGGCGCCTTACCTCGATCCGGGCATCGACGACGGGCTGAAGGACTTCATCGGCAGGAAGAAGGCGTCGATGGCCGACGCCTTCACCTGAAAGGAGCCCGAATCAGGCGGGGCTAAAGTCGCCAACATCATCCACAAGGAAGTCTGGCGGAGTGCCTTCTCCGACCCGGACAAGAAGGGGTGATTTGCGCGTTCGGGTGAGGACGAGCGGCGAGGGAACGGTGCCAATGCCTTTCAATCCAACCAGGCGAAACCGGAACATTGGCACGCCGAAGCAGGGCCATGGGCAAAACAACCGCATGATCGTTCCCCGACCGTGGACATCCGCCGGATGGTGTGCGGCGCAGCTCAATCCTGGCCAGACGCTGCGCAGGACGGTGAATGGCAGGGACGTAACGCTCATTGTCGAAAAGACGAGCGGTGGGTGTGTTCACGCATGCTCGGTCGAAGATGTTGTCTTCCTTCTCTCTCATGTTCCTCTCGCTGACTGGGCCGGGCTGGAAACATTTGTCTTGCGCCAACCGACGCGAAAAGCGCGCGTACTCAGACCGGCGTGGGGGCGGATGTTTTATTATGCCGATCTTGGTTTCCGCGGATACTCCATCGAAAAAAGTGGTCCGGCCTTATTTTTGGAAGCCTGTAACGTTGGCGACACCATCGAATGGTCCACATCGCTGGACCCTGAGGATGCGGCAGAGTTGGACAGACTTCGTTTGGACGGTCACAAAATCAGCCGGGTTGGAAAGAAGCATCTCGTTTCCACCTCACTCGATTCCGTGCGAGCCACGCAGCTCTATCGCACGCTTCTGCATGAGATCGGCCACTGGGTTGATTGGCTTGGAAAAGTGGAAGCGCCGTTCGCCCAAGGTGAGGACTACTCAACACTTTATGACCGCTATTTTGCCCGGCCCAAAGGTGAAGTAGAGGCGTTTGCTCATCGCTACGCCGATAATTTGCGTGAGACGCTTGAGAAAAGGGGAGTAATTCCGTTTTCAAGGATCGAAGGGTGACAGAGTTCCTTGAGCGCAGCATGGTCGAAACCATCGCGGCAGCGCTTTCCGCCTCCGGCCTCATGCTTCGCGGCGGCTTCAATTTTGCAGGTGGTGAAGAAACACCCTCCGGTCTCTCCGGCGTTGCCGCCAAATCCGTGCTGCTGGTGGGGCAGGCGGGCGCCGCGCCATGGCCGCATTTCCTGCGCTGGAAGGAAAGCCAATCACGGATCATCACCAATCCGCTCGACACATGGTCGCGCGAAGTGATCGGCGCGGTGGCAGAGACATTCGGGGTGCGCGCGGTTTCGCCCTCCGACAGGCCTTATCTGCCATTCCAGCAATGGGCGATGCGTGCGGAGGGGCTGAAGCCGTCGCCGCTCGGCATTCTCATGCATCCGCAATATGGGCTCTGGCATGCCTATCGCGGCGCGCTGCTGTTCGAAGACGAAATTGCGCTCCAAGAACCCCGCGACGTGATTCACCTTTGCGACACATGTGCCGAAAAACCTTGCCTGAAATCCTGTCCGGTAGAGGCTTATTCTGTGGACGGTTTTGCACATGAAACCTGTCTGGCGCATGTGCGCGGGCAAAACGGCGCGCCCTGCCGGACCGGCGGCTGCCTTGATCGCAACGCCTGTCCTTACGACACCGATTATCGCTATCCGTCCGAGGTTCAGGCCTTTCACATGGCAGCATTCGCGCGTCTGTAGCGTCGCCGAATGCCGCACGAAATCTTGAAGCAGATCGCCTCACTACAGCTTGCGGCGACGGCCACCGCGGGTATCTATCGCACGTCAGATCAACGGAGCGGATGATGGCCACGCAAGCGATGCAGATCAAGACAAGCGACGGCATTGCCAAGGCCCGGCTGTTCCGTTCGGCGGCCCCAGCCAAGGCAGCGATCATCCTCTACATGGACGTTTTCGGTCCGCGAACGGCGCTTGATCAGATGGCGGAGCGGCTTACGAGCGAGGGCTATGCGGTGCTTGTGCCGGACCTTTTTTACCGCAATGCGCCCTACGGTCCGTTCGATCCCAAGACTGCGTTCGGCGACGAGAGGAGCAAGGCCGCCATCACAGGTCTGCTCGGCGGCACGACCCAGGAGATGACGATCCGCGACAGCGGCGCTTTCCTCGATGCGCTCGCTGCCCAAGGCCTGACCGGGCCGGTCGGCATTGTCGGCTACTGCATGGGCGGAGCGCGGGCGCTGAACGCCGCGGCCAGCTATCCCGACCGCATCGCCGCCGCCGCCAGTTTTCACGGCGGCAATCTGGCTGGTGACGCCGCCGACAGTCCGCATCGGAAGGCCGCCTCGGTCAAGGCAAGGGTCTATATCGGCACTGCCGGTGTGGACCGCAGCTTTCCGCCGGAGCAATCGGCGCGGCTGGCCGAAACACTGCGCGCCGCCGAGGTCGATCATGTCATAGAGAACTATGCCGGCATGGCGCATGGCTGGTGCATGCCGGACCACAGTGCCTTCGATGCAGCCGGCGCCGAACGCCACTGGAAGCGGCTGACGATGCTGTTTGCGGAGACGCTCGGCCAAGGCACGCCAACCATTACGACGTGACCGCCCGCCAAAAAATTCTTTCCATCGCCCCAAGGAACCGCCATTAGCCTTCGTCCAACAGGCAAATGATGGCGATGATGCTGGACGAAAGCGAAGCCTCCGACGCCGAACTGATCGGACGGGCGAAGGGCGGAGACCGGGGTGCTTTCGGCAAGTTGCTCGAAAGGCACTATGGTTTCGTCTATCGCGCCGCCTATCGCTGGTGCGGGAAAAAGGCCGACGCCGAGGATATCGCCCAGGAAGTCTGCGTCCGGCTCGGGCGGGCGATCCGCGACTATCACGGCAGCGGTGCCTTCACGACGTGGCTCTACACCATGACGCTGAATGCGGCGCGCGACATGATGCGCAAGACCGCCCGCGAGACGGTCAAGACCGAGGCCTATGGCGCCTATGCGCTGATTTCGGGGGAAATCTCGGCCGAGCCGGAAGACCCGGCCGAGGCGCTCTGGGCAGCGGTACGCAAGCTGCCGGACAAGCAGCGCGACGCGGTGCTGCTGGTCTATGGCGAAGGGCTGAGCCACGCAGCCGCCGCCGAGGCGATGGCGATCTCGGAGACGACGGTTTCCTGGCACATCCATGAAGCGAAGAAACGGTTGAAGACGCTGATGCGTTCAGCCGGGGAAGTGTGACCATGGTCGACGACAACGAACTGAACAGACTGCGCGACATCGCAGCACCGGCGCCGGACGCGGACGCAAAGGCGCGTGCCCTCCAGGCCGCGCTGCGCGCCTATGACATGGAAGAAAAAACTTTGCCTGCCGCCCAAGGATCGGCAGGCGGGGTTCGTCTCACAGAGCGAGCACAAAGGCTCTGGAGCGAAATCATGCAAAAGAAACTCTTCGCCACGCCGGCCATTGCCGGGCTCGTTGCCCTGCCGATCGCCGGATACGCTACCATGTACATGCTTGGGGAATCCAAATTCGGCGGGCCCGAATTCGGCAGGGATAAGATCACCGAAACGCTGGCTGACAAGCCGACGACCGTCAAACCGCCGGTCGTTGCCGAAGCGGACAAGCAGAAGAAGGCGGACGCCGACAGTGAAAGCCGCGACACCGGCGAGGCGCTTGTGGCGCCGACATCGCCGCCGAAGGCGGAATCGACCGCAGTCGGCGGGCTGACGCAGCAGGATGTGCTCAGCCGCAATGCACCCGAACCGCAGCCGAGCAGCGAGCTTGCGTTGAACGGCGACGCAAGCTCCGCGGCCCCTTCAGCCGATGGCGGCGCGCGGGTCGGCCGCATGCCTGGCACGGTTGCCGAGCCCAAGCTGATGGCACAGCAGCCCGCCGCTGCGCCGGCCGACCAGATGCTGCCGCAAGAGGAAAACCGCGACCGCGTCGAGAATTTCAAGACCAACCCGGTGCATGCCGCACTTGAAGACCCGGTCTCGACCTTCTCGATCGATGTCGACACCGCTTCCTATTCCTTCGTCCGGCGCTCGCTGAAGGAAGGTTTTATCCCGCAGGCCGACACGGTTCGCGTCGAGGAGATGGTCAACTACTTCCCCTATGACTGGAAAGGCCCGGACTCCGCCTCGACGCCGTTCAACTCGACCGTCAGCGTCATGCCGACGCCGTGGAACGAACACACCAGGCTGATGCATGTCGCCATCAAGGGTTTCGACGTGAAGCCGGCCGAGCAGCCCAGGGCCAATCTGGTCTTCCTGATCGATGTGTCGGGGTCGATGAACGAGCAGGACAAGCTTCCGCTCCTGCAGTCGGCCTTCCGACTGCTGGTCAACAAGCTGAGACCTGACGACACCGTCTCGATCGTCACCTATGCGGGCGATGCCGGTACCGTGCTGGAGCCCACCAAGGCTTCGGAAAAGGACAAGATCCTCGCTGCCATCGACAATCTGACATCCGGCGGCTCGACGGCAGGCGAGGCCGGCATCAAGGAAGCCTACAGGCTGGCGCAGAAATCCTTCGTCAAGGACGGCATCAATCGGGTGATGCTCGCCACCGATGGCGACTTCAATGTCGGCCAGACCGACGACGACGACCTGAAGCGGCTGATCGAAAAGGAGCGCAAGACAGGCGTATTCCTGTCGGTGTTCGGCTTCGGCCGCGACAATCTGAACGACCAGATGATGCAGACCATCGCCCAGAACGGCAATGGCACTGCTGCCTACATCGATACATTGGCGGAGGCCGAGAAGGTGCTGGTCGAGGATGCCTCCTCGACACTGTTCACCATCGCCAAGGACGTGAAGATCCAGGTCGAGTTCAACCCGAACAAGGTCTCGGAGTACCGGCTGATTGGCTACGAAACCCGCGCCTTGAATCGAGAGGATTTCAACAATGACCGGGTCGATGCCGGCGAGATCGGCTCAGGTCATTCAGTCACCGCGATCTACGAGATCACGCCTAAGGGCAGCGGCGGCGAACAGATCGACCAGTTGCGCTACGGCCAGGCCTCGGTGAACAATGGCGGTGTCGCCAATGCCGACGAATATGCTTTCGTCAAGATCCGCTACAAGCTGCCGAACGAGGACACCTCGAAGCTGATCACCACGCCGGTAACGTCAGCCAACGAGGTGGCGTCGTTCGACCAGGCCAGCACCGACCAGCGTTTCTCTGTTGCCGTTGCTGCCTTCGGCCAGAAGCTGCGCGACGAGGATGCTACCGCGAAGTTCGGCTACGACAAGATCATGCAGATTGCCACCGCCGCCAGAGGAGCCGATCCGTTTGGATACCGGTCCGAGTTCCTCTCGCTTGTGCGCCTTGCCTCGGCGCTCGGCGGTAACCGGTAGTGGCAATGACGGCCGGTTTCTTTCAGATGGGATCGTTCTGATAGGGGGAGCCGGCCTACGGGCGGGTGAGGCAGGCCGGCGAGGGAAACCTTGCCGGCCTTTTTTCGCGGCCGCACCGCTTCGCGCGGACCATGTCGCAGACGAAAGCGTCAGGCGCGTCCGCGGCGCCGCTCGCGGCGGGCTTCGCTGGTCTCGGCGACATTGACCGTAGCCTGCTTGTTGCGCATCGGGCCGATGCGTTCGACGATCTGCTCGACGGTCGGGCGATCCGACTTGGTGTGCGCATCGAGCGCCTTGCGCATTGCGGCGAGGTGCTGGAACGAGGTGCCGCAGCAGCCGCCGACGATTTTGGCGCCTGCATCGACGGCGAGGCGCACATAGTCGGCCATCAGCTCGGGTGTGCCGGAATAGTAGATCTCGGCACCGCGAAATTCGGGAATGCCGCAATTGCCCTTGACGATCACCGTTGCTTCCGGCTTCGCCTCGGTCATGTCGAGCAGCGACGCGAGAATGTCGGAGGCGCCGACACCGCAATTGGCGCCGACACCGAGCGGTGTCTGCGACAGGCCATCGACGACGCCGTGGATGTCCTTCGGCAGCAGTCCCATCATGGTGCGGCCGGCGGTGTCGAAGGAGCCGGTATAGGTATAGGGCAGGCCGACGCGGATGGCGGCTTCGGCGGCGGCGCGGATTTCGTCAGGCGCCGACATGGTTTCGATCCAGGCGACTTCGGCGCCGCCGGCCTTCAGCCCCTCAATCTGCTCGGCAAAGGCTTCGACCGCCTCGTCATAGGTCATGGCGCCGAGCGGCACCAGCAGCTCGCCGGTCGGGCCGACGGAGCCGGCCACGATCACCTTGCGGCCGGCGTTGCCGGCGACGGCGCTTGCGATCTCGGCCGCGCGCTTGTTCAGCGCATAGACCCGGTCCTGCGCGTGGTGCAGCTTGAGCCGATGGCGGGTGCCGCCAAAAGAGTTGGTCAGGATAATGTCGGCGCCGGCATCGACAAAGTTCTGGTGCAGGCTGGTGATGGTGTCGGGCGCGGTCTCGTTCAAGAGCTCGGGAGCCTCTCCGGCCTCAAGGCCCATGGCGAACAGATTGGTGCCGGTGGCGCCATCGGCGAGCAGGACGCCCTTTTCGGCAAGCAGAGCGTCGATCGGATTGGTCATGTGAAATACGCCTTCCCGGAAGAATAACTGAGATAAGGATATAAAGAATTCTTTATGTGCCGTCAATGTCGGCGCGCAGAGCAACCGGTCAAAATCGCATCTCCGCCAGCTTTCGTGTGAAGCTGGCAGCTTCATGCGCGTTGACGTCCGCGGCACGGATCAGATTGTCGAAATGGCTGGTCAGGATGCGGATCGGCTGCGTGGCGTTCAGCACCAGATACATGTCGCCGACGTAAATGGCGGCGCGATAGGGCCCGAAGATGGTGTAAGGGATCGAATAGCGCATCCGCCCGTCATAGAGAAACAGGCGGAAGGTGGGATAGAGGTCGTCGAGCAGCGTCGCCATGTGCAGGAGCTGCTGGTGGCGGTCGGCCTCCGGAAAGCGGTCCCACACGCCCAGCCCACGGGCGAAGATCTCCAGCGTGTGGCGCGGCATACAGACTTCCATGTCGGTTTCGGGCCGTCGGTTGTAGTCGATGCGGTACTGCGTTTCGCCGGCCTGTGCCTCGCGGCTCTTGTTGGCGATGACGGCTTCGTAGTCGACAAGCGCCTCGGTGCGCAGAAGGTCGGGAATGCCGGCCGGCACGTAGCGGATTTTCGTTCCCGCCGCCTCGGCATGCCAGCGAGCCAGCAGCGTGCGGTCGAAGCCGTCCGGCGCCTCCTCGATCTCAAGGCTCTCGCGGATTTCGCCGGTAACACCCTCGTCGTGGCTGAGGCCGAGCAGCCAGTCGAGCGAGACTTTGAATTCGGCGGCGATGTTGAGCAGCGTTTCGGCGCGGGGAAGGCGGATCGACGCGCCGGAGAGCAGCTGCGACAGCGCCGAACGGTCGATGCCAACCGCGGCGGCGAAGGCCGACTGGTTCAAATCGGACCTTGTCAAGAGCATTTTCAGGCGCTCGCGAAAGATCGTCGACAGGTCGCGCTTGTCCAAATCTCTACTCTCCCTGACGTGAGCAAAATTTTGCGCCGAAGCGGTCTACATGGCGTTTCGAGCGCAAATGAATCTATGAGCTTGTTTACAATAGATAACATCTGCAGCTGAAAATGCGCAATCGCAACAGTTTGTGCGCTTTATCGCGTTGCAGCGATGCAACGCTCCTGACACAATGCTGTCAGGAATCAAAAGGGTTCCGGCGACTGGAAGGCGGTGGTCGATAGCATGACGAGCATGGGCAACAGGCGACACGGCGCAGCGGCCATCGAATGGCCGACAGCATTTCTCGCACTTCTCTGCTACGGCGGCTGGCTCGCTACCGGCTTCCTGCTCTGGCCCTCTTACCCGCTGCTGGCACTCGCCTTTCTGACCCTGATTGCGGCGCTACAATCCTCGCTGATGCACGAGGTCCTGCACGGCCACCCAACCCGGAATGCGCGGCTCAATGAAGCCCTTGTTTTCCTGCCGATTGGCCTTGTCTGGCCGTTTCGCCGATTCAAGACCATTCATCTGCGCCACCATGCAGACGAGCGCCTGACCGATCCGCTCGATGATCCCGAAAGCTATTACAAGGCGCTCTGGCAGCACGAGGAGCTGCCGTCGGCGATGAAATTCCTGCTGAAGGTCAACAACACGATGATCGGGCGTTTGGTGCTAGGCCCGTGGCTTTCCTGCATCGGCTTTTTCATCGACGACGCCAGGCAGGTTGCTGCGGGCGACAATTCCATCCGCAAGGCATGGCTGCTGCATGCGATCGGCCTCGTCGTGGTGCTGCCTGTCGTGCAGTTCGGCTTCGGCATGCCGTTATGGCTCTACATACTGGTGCCGGTGTGGCTTGGGCAGTCGCTGATTTCGATCCGCACCTACGCCGAGCACCAATGGTCTGAACATCCGGAAGGCCGCACGATCATCGTCGAGCGCTCGCCGCTGTCCTTCCTGTTCCTCAACAACAATCTGCATTTCGTCCATCACAAGAGCCCGACGGTGGCCTGGTACAGGCTGCCGAAGGTGTTTCGCGACCGCCGCGATGAATGGCTGCGGATGAACAATGGCTACGCCTATCCGAACTATTTCGCGCTGCTCAAGGCCTATGCCTTCAAGGCGAAGGAGCCGGTCGTCCATCCCGTGCTGCGGCGCATGCCGGAACCGGGACGCGCGTTCAAGCCGCGTGTCAGGGCACGCAGCCTCAATGGGCTTGGCAGTGCGCCGGTACCCGCCGAGCCGCCGAAAGAATGATTCTTGCGTTGTTGCAGGCGGTGCCGCGCGGACGACGCTTTCCTGACCTTGTCAATTTCCCCGCATAACGGTCAAATCCCGGCATGAGCGAATTCATTGCGGCTTTGCCGATGTACGACTGGCCGGAAGCGCGGGACGATGTCGACGCGCAATGGGCGCGGCTGCGCGATGCTTTCAGACAAAAAGGCATCGATGCGCCGGAGACGATCATCCGCCGCACCGGCGATTTGCCCCCCGTGCCTGGCGGTATTCGCGATGATCAGGGAAAACCCATCGCGCCCGATCCGGCGACATTGCCGCCGGACGAACTGGATTTTCACCAGCTCTGGCTGCATCCGGCGCTGCTCTTTGCGCAAACCTGCTGGGGACCGATGGAACTCGGCCTGTCGCAGCGTGTCCAGCTCGTCGGCCAGCCGCGTTACGACGCCTTCGAGGGTGGACAGGGCGAACTCTATTCGAGCGCCATCGTCATGAGGGCGGGCGAGGCACCGCCGGCAAGGGCGCCGGCCGACGGCGGTGCCGTCATTCCGCTCGATCAGCTTCGCAGCAAGCGCTTCACCTTCAACAGCCTCGATTCCATGTCGGGCATCATCGCGCCAGCCCGCGACCTGCAAGCATTGGGCGAGAGTTTGGATATCTTTTCCGCGCTGAGCGAAAGCTGTGGGCACCGTGCTTCGATCGTTGCCGTTGCCGAGGGCAGGGCGGACGTCGCGGCGATCGATTGCGAGAGCTGGGCGCTGGCGCAGAGTTTCGAGCCGGCGGCGCAGAAGGTGACGGTCGTCGGCTGGACAAGGCGGCGCAAAGGCTTGCCGTTCATCACCGCCAGGACGACGCCGGAAACGATCGTCGCTGCGATGCGCGAGGCGATCGCGGCGCTCACGTAAAGCGCGTCGCGTTCGGTCGGCCTCATGCGACGCGCTTTAGATTCTTGTTTTATGCATGTCGTTATCGCAAAGCCGCTGCACACTTTTGCGCGACATGCATTAGCGTCGCTCAGCCGCCAAGCAGCCGATTGTCGAGCGGGTAGGTCGAAAGCTTCTCGTTGCCGGTTTCAGTGATCAGGATCTGTTCTTCGATCTTGACCCCTTCGTAGCCGCCAAGCCGACCGATATAGCTCTCGACGCACAGCACCATGCCAGGTTCGAGCACTCCGTCCGGTGTGTCGTCGGTCCAGTCGCTAGCATGCGGCAAAGTCGGGTATTCGTCGGCAAGGCCGACGCCGTGATAGAGCACCCCGTAACGGGCCGGGAAGCAGTCTCCCGGTGGCACTGACGAGCGCTCGACGAGGTCGCGGAACGATATGCCCGGCCGCATCAGCTCCGTGTTGTGGGCGATCTGGTCGGCGGCGATGCGGAACAGGTCGCGCTGCTCCTGCGACGGCGGCGCGTCACCGCAGAGCCAGGTGCGCGAAAGGTCGGCGCAGAAGCCGTAAGGACCGATCAGGTCGGTGTCGAAAGCGACAAACTCGCCGGCCTCGATCGTCCGCGACGAACACTCCTGGAACCATGGATTGGTGCGCGGACCCGACGACAGGAGCCGGGTTTCGATCCATTCGCCGCCGCGCGCGATGTTGCCGCGATGGAGTTCGGCCCACAATTCGTTCTCGGAGATGCCGGGCCTCAGCGCCTGCTCCATCTCGCCCATCGCCGCCTCGCAAGCGGCGATCGCCCGGCGCATGGCAAGGATTTCGTCGGGCGATTTGATCAGCCGCGCATTTTCCATCACCGCCTCGCCATTGCCGGTCGAGATGCCGAGGCGGGCGAGCTCTTCGATGCCCTCGGGATTGATGTGGTCGACGGCGATGCGGCGATTGCCGCCGCCATGTTTCAATACCAGGTCGGCGATGCCGGCTGCCCAGCGGCGGACTTTTTGACCGGTCAGCTCGCCGCTGTACAGATAAGCCCACGACACCGCCGGCCGCACCTCGTCGACGACGCCGGAATGATCGGAAAGGTGCTCGCAGGAGAAATAGTCGAACAGCACCACCGGGCCATCGGTGGCAACGAAACAATGCCTGGTCCGATTGTGTGCGACCCAGAGCTGCATGTTGGTTGCGTCGGTGGCATAGCGGATGTTGACCGGATCGTAGAGCAGGGCTCCCGCATAGTCGCGGCGCTTCAGCTCGGCGCGGATGCGCTCGAGCCGGTATCGGCGCATGGCGGGCAGGTCAGGAGCAGCAATGCCCGCCGTCTGCCATTCGGCTTCCGCCAGCGCTCCATAGCCCAGCGCATGCTGGTTGAGTTCAGCGGCCTTCAGCCGCGATTTTTTGTGCAGCACATCATTCGAGCCGTCGGGCTCGAACGGCATGATCTTGCGGTGATGACGGGGCCGGTCAGTCGGGTTCCTGTCCACCCTCGGGTCCTCCGCTAACGCCTTCCTTAGGCGCCGTGGCTTCTCCCACCGCCATTCTCTTCAATCTTACATAGGCGCCGGCCCGGGCGGACTTGCCGGTGCCGCGCAACAGCGGAACCATCATTTGCCGTGGTTGGCCGTCCGGCTCATAGCCGGCCGCTTTGAGCTGCTCCAAAATGACCGGCCGCGGATCGTCGCGGTCAAGCCAGACGAGTACGGCCGGCTCCTTCATCAGCGTTTCGAAATTAGGCACTTCCTGGTCAAGTGCGACCAGTTTTTCGTCGACCAGCCGCAGGTTTCCGACCCATGCACCATCAGATATTGCGGTTTTGACCGGTCCGTCCGCAGTCAGTTGGCGATAGAGGGCGGGGTAATCCACGCGGATCATCCGCGAGAGGCCACTGGTCCCGTTTACCTGGACGTACCAGGTGGCGGGCGCGAGCAGCACGGCGATGATCGCTCCAGCCGCGATCACCAGGAGCTGCGCATTCCTGCCGCGCGGCGCCAGCCGTTCCATAGTGGCGACGATGGCCAGCGGCAACATGAACAGGACGGGCAGCAGCCAGCGGTCCTTGACCACCGTCACGCCGGTGGCAAGTACAAGTATTGCCAGCATGGCCAAGCCGAGCGCCAAGGTACGCCACAACAGAATTTCCCGGGCCGGACCTTCCGGATGCCGCTCCGAGAAACGGAACTTCGCCAGCCAGAAAGCCAGGGCGGAAACGAGCACGGGCAAGACCGCGAAATTGAAGGTGCCCATGATAAACTTGCCGGCGCCGACAAAGGCCGCCGCCACGCGCCCTTGTTGCGCGTCTATTCCGAACTTTTCGCCTCTCGACAATAAATCGGCGGGATGCATGAGGCTCCAATAGGTGGTTGGCGCCAGCACCAAAATCGCGACCGCTATGCTGATGGCGAACTTCGGATCGAGGATCGCGCTGCGCCATTCGCGCAGCGACAGCACGGCCGCAACAAGGGCCACCACGAGGAAGACATCATTATATTTGGCAAGAATTGCCGCCGCGGTGGCCAGGCCAAACGCCGCATAGGCGATCATGCTTCGCCGCTCGAGAAGATAGGCCATGGCCAGCAGGAGCAGCGAGCAGAAGCCGACGACGGCGACGGAATGCGACAAGGCGCGCTGCGATTCCCAGACGATCTGCGGGATCGTAAACAGGCCGAACATGGCCGCCGCCGCTGTCGCTTTGGTGTAGCCGAACCGCCGCATGGCGGCGAACACGCTGCAGGCGGCAAGGAACAGCACGGAGTATTTGACGAGCTTCAGCGTGAAGATACTGGTGCCGAAAACATGCGCGGCCAGCCAGTTGATCCAGGTGTACAGGGGTGGTTGCGAGCCGCCATATCCAGCCCAGAGATACGGAACATAGATCAGCTGCTCCGCATCATCGATGCCGACGCCGGTTCCCGCCCAAGAGCTCAACAGGGACAGTATGATGGTCTGCAAGGCAAAGTAAGCCGCGACCATGACGATCGCCGCCGGGAAGGGGCCGATCCGTCCCTCGGCCAGCCACTCGGCCCATCTCAGATTGTACTTCAATGAAATCTCATCGCCCTTGCCAGCAGAGTGTTGCCGGCTGCGCTAGCATGAAGAGTATGCTCCGCACAATGCGACCGGCTGGCTGCGCCTACGTCCTCATCTTTTCGCCGCTCGGGTCGAAGGGCGGCTCGACATTGATGCGTGCCGGCCGCCGTTGCCCGAGGATTTCGATCTCGAACAGCCCGGCGCTCTCGTTCTCGGCAAGCGCTGCCGGTACATAGCCTTGCGCCATCGACTTCTCGACATAATGCGCATAGCCGCCGGAGGTGACCCAGCCGACCACCCGCCAGTCGCCGTCGACAATGCCGCGCACGGCAGACGCGCCTCCTTCGGCGGCGTTCGAGCCGCGCACTTCCTTGCCGCCCGCGTCGAAGCGCGGCGCGCCATAGCCATGCGGCTTTTCCACGGTGCCGTAATCCTTGCCGCCGACCTTGGCCCAGATCGGCTCGTCGCCCATGACGTCTGCATCTGCGGCATCGACGATGAAGGAGACACGGCGCAGTTTCGGCCCTTCTGCCTGTTCCTTGGCCGCTGCTTCCCGGCCGATGAAGTCGTTCTTCTCTAGCTTGATGAAGCGGTCCATCGAGCCTTCGAACGGTCCGTAGATCGGACGTAACTCGCGGAACCAGGTCGGGAAGTTCTTCTCAAGGCGCATAGAGAGCAAAGCCCGCATGCCGAAATCGACAAGCCCAAACTCTTCGCCAGCCTCCTTGATTGCCTTGTAGACCAGGCGCTGGTAGGCAGGCGCCATCCAGATCTCGTAGCCGAGGTCGCCGGTGTAGGTGATGCGATTGACCATGCAAGGCGCGCCGCCGACCGCCATCTCGCGGAAATCCATGAAGCGGAAGGCCTTGGTCGAGATGTCGACATCGACCAGTTTCTGCAGCAGGTCGCGGGATTTCGGCCCGGCGATCGACAACCCGACCAGCGTCTGGTCGAAGCGGTGGATGCGGATGCTTCCATCCTTTGGCAGATGCTTCTCGAACCAGCGCATGTGGTATTTTTGCGCTGCCGAAGAACCCCAGATCATGAAGCGTTCTTCCCCACCCCTTGGGCCCGCCTTGGCGATGGTGAAGTCGCCGATCAGCCGGCCGAACTCGTTCAGCATGGGCGTCAGCACGATGCGGCCGGTCTTCGGCATGCGATTGGTCATCAGACGGTTGAGGAAGTCCTCGGCCCCTGGCCCGGAGACTTCGTATTTGGCGAAGTTGGCGATCTCGGTGATGCCGACCCTCTCGCGGGTGGCGCGCACCTCCTCGCCGATCGGGCGGAAATCATTGGAGCGGTGGAAGGACACGACGTCCTTCGGCTCCGAGCCTCTCGGCGCGAACCAGAGCGGGGTTTCGAGACCCCAGCTGTCGCCCATGACGGCGTTGTTGGCGAGCATGGTGTCGTAAAGCGGGGTCGTCTGCGCTGGTCTTGCCGCCGGTAATTCCTCGTTGGGAAAGCGGATGGAGAAACGGCGCGAATAATTTTCGCGGACCTTTGCGTTGGTATACCGCAGCGTTGCCCATTCGCCGAAGCGCGCAACGTCCATGCCCCAGACGTCGAAGCCGGGGTCGCCATGAACCATCCAGTTCGACAGCGCCAGGCCGACGCCGCCGCCCTGGCTGAAGCCGGCCATGACGGCGCAGGCGCACCAGAAATTGGTCAGGCCCTGCACCGGGCCGACCAGCGGGTTGCCGTCCAGCGCGAAGGTGAAGGGGCCGTTGATGATCTGCTTGATGCCGGCCTTTTCGATGCCGGGGAAATGCTTGAAGCCGATCTCGAGCGACGGCGCGATGCGGTCGATGTCGGGCTGCAGCAGCTCGTGGCCGAAATCCCACGGCGTGTTGACCGGCGACCACGGCTTGCAGGCCTTTTCATAGGTGCCGAGCAGGATGCCGTTGCGTTCCTGGCGGGTATAGATCTCGCCCTTGAAATCGAGCACGCCAATCATCTCGCGGCCGGTCGATTTGTTGAATTCCTCGACCTCCGGCATCGGCTCGGTCAGAAGATACATGTGCTCCATGGCCAGCACCGGCAGCTCGACGCCGACCATGCGACCGATCTCGCGCGCCCACAGGCCGCCGCAGTTGACCACATGCTCGGCTTTGACTGTGCCTTGCTCAGTGACGACATTCCAGGTGCCGTCGACCTCCTGCGTCAGTTCGACGACGCGGTTGCGCAGTACGATCTCGGCGCCTAGCTTCCTGGCGGCCTTGGCATAGGCATGGGTGGTGCCGGAAGGGTCGAGATGGCCCTCGACTGGATCCCACATGGCGCCGACGAAATTCGTCTCGTCCATCAGCGGGAACATCGCCTTGGCTTCGGACGGCGTGATCAGTTCGGTGTCCATACCGAGATAGCGGCCCTTGGCATGGGCGAGCCGCAAGAAGTCCATGCGCTCGGGCGTGTCGGCCATCATCACGCCGCCGGTCAGGTGCAGCGAGCAGGATTGGCCGGAAATCTCCTCGATCTCTTTGTAGAGCTGCACTGTATAGGCCTGCAGCTTGGCGACGTTGGGATCGCCGTTCAGCGTATGGAAGCCGCCCGCCGCATGCCAGGACGAGCCGGAAGTGAGTTCCGAACGCTCGATCAGCATGATGTCGGTCCAGCCAGCCTTGGCCAGATGATAGAGCACCGAGCAGCCAACGACCCCGCCGCCGATGACAACCGCTTTTGCATGAGATTTCATGAAGATAGATCCGTTTTTGAAGAGATTGAATCGAGTGAGCGGGGCGCGAAAACAAAGCGGAGATCGGATACAGCGATGTTTCCGGCCAGCCTGCCATCAAGCGCGGCAAGAATGGTTTCACAGACGGAAGTACGATGTTTCAGGATGTCATGGTTCCAAAGACGCAGGATCGAGTAGCCTTGGGCGCGCATGAAATCATCGCGGCGGCGGTCATATGAACTGCCGGCGTCCTGTTGTCCGTCGATTTCAACAACAAGCCATTTTTCGAGGCAGACGAAGTCTGCAAAAAAGGCGCCGATGGAGAACTGACGCGTAAGGCGATAGCCGCCAAGCTTGCGCGCCTTTAGTTCAAGCCAGAGCGGTGCTTCCGCCTGGTTGCCTGCTTGCCTGAGTTTTCGTGCTCGCTGGGTTGTACCTATTTTGCGGCGACTGCGCATTTCATGAACGGCTTCCCCCACTCCGTCGCTGCTTCGCAGCGCCACCTCTCCCCCCTCCGGAGGGAGAGGAAGGGGGCTGGCTGGAATAAGGTCGCGCCCTTCCTCTACCTCGTCGATCGGGGGAGTGGTGTCTAGCGAAGCTCGACGGAGTGGGGGTCGACTACTCATCAGATGATCAGAAATCGGTCGGCGCGCCGCCTTCGGCCCGGCGCTTGTCGACGAAAGCGTTGAGCTCCTCGCGGATTGCCGGGTCCATATTAGGCTCTTCATAGGACGCCAGCCGTTCCTTCCACACGCGATTGGCTTTTTCGAGCGCCGTCGGCGATCCGGCCTCAACCCAACTCTCGAAATTGCGCCAGTCGGAAATGATTGGCGCGTAAAACGCGGTCTTGTAGCGGTCCTGCGTGTGCTGGGTGCCGAAGAAATGGCCGCCGGGGCCGACGGACTGTATGGCTTCGAAACCGAGTGCTTCTTCGGAAAGATCGAGCGGCGTCAGGAACTCGGCGACCATCTGCAACAGGTCTATATCGAGGATGGTCTTCTCATAGGAGCAACGCAGGCCGCCTTCGAGCCAGCCGGCGGCATGCATCATCAGATTGCCGCCGCCCTGGATGGCGCCCCACAGTGAGAACACGCTTTCATAGGCGGCCTGCGCGTCGACCGTGTTGGCGGCGCAGGTGTTGGAGGTGCGGTAGGGGATGCTGTAGCGGCGGGCGAGCTGCCCGCCGACCAGCTGCGCCTTCATATATTCCGGCGTGCCGAAGGCCGGCGCGCCGGACTTCATGTCGACATTCGAGGTGAAGCCGCCGTAGCCGACAGGCGCGCCCTTGCGCACCATCTGCGCGAAGGCGATGCCGGACAGCGCCTCGGCATTCTGTTGCACCAGCGCGCCGGCAATCGTCACCGGCGCCATGGCGCCGGACAGGGTGAACGGCGTCACGATGACCACCTGGCCCTTGCTCGACATCTGGATGATGCCTTCCATCATCGGCACGTCGAGCTTGAGCGGCGAATTGGTGTTGATGATGGTGAATACCGACGGCTCTGCAAGCAACTGCTCATGGCTGATGCCACGTGCGATCCTGGTGATCTCGATGCCGTCGACGTTGCGCTCCTTGCCGAGCGAATAGATGTGGAACATCTTGTCGGTCAGCGTGGCGAGGTCACGGATGCATTCAAGGTGGCGGACGGACGGATGGATGTCGATCGGCTCGACCGGATAGCCGCCCGTGCAGTTCAATATGTTGTGCATCTGCGCAAGCTTGAGGAAGTTGCGGTAGTCCTGCTGGTTGCCCGGCCGGCGGCCGCGGTCGACGTCGGAGCAATTGGGCGCCGACGCCATCATCGAGATGATCAGATTATCGCCGCCGAAGCGCACATTGTGCGCCGGGTTGCGGGCGTGGATGGTGAATTCCGGCGGGCAGTGCGCAACCAGTTCCAGGATCATGTCACTGTCGAAGCGCACCCGCTCGCTGCCTTCGCGGACATCGGCGCCATGCGCCTTCATGATGCGCCGGGCTTCGTCATGCAGCACGTCGACGCCGATTTCCCGCAGCACGCGCAGAGAGGCGAGGTGGATAGATTCCAGCTCGTCGTCGGAAACCAGCCGGGTCGGCGCCAGCGGGTTCTTCAACTGCCGAAACGGCGGCTGCTCGAACGCCGCCGATCCGCCGGCACGCTTTCCCGCGCGGCCGCCGCGACGGGCGCGGTCGTTTGCCAATGCAGGTTCGGCGGGCTGAAGGGCGGCGGTCATGATAGTCCTCGTACGCTGCGGCAATGCGGCGGCATAATGGACTGCCGGCCGGCCAGCCATTGCGGAGGCGGCGACCACTAGGACGAGGGAAGCGACATGCCTGAAGGGCAGCCGGAGGGATCGTCAGGCTCTTATCTCTTCTCTCTTCCGGCTGGCGCAAGCGGTTTTCGTTGCCGGTGCTTACCGCGATGAAAGCGAAACGCTAGTCCTGCATCATGGACCGGGCGGAACAGGACAGCGGCGAGACAGTGCAATGGGCGGCGATCACCGGCGTGATCGCCACCGTCTCGGTGTTCGCCATCGCGCAAGGGCTGAGCTATCCGCTGTTGAGCTTCATCCTGCAGCGCCAGGGCGTCTCGCCGGCCATGATCGGCCTGTCGGCGGCAATGACGCCGATCGGCTTCATCGTCTCGTCGCCGCTGGTTCCGGCGCTGGCACGGCGTTTCGGGGCAGGGCGCACCGCGCTTACTTGCGCGGCACTTTCCGCGCTGGTGCTGGCGCTGATCGGCTGGACGCAAAATGTCTATCTGTGGTTTCCGCTGCGCTTTTTGATCGGCGCCGTCACCAACCCGCTCTACGTGCTGAGCGAAGTCTGGGTGATCGCACTGGCGCCGCCGGCACGCCGCGGCCGCGTCATGGGCATCTATTCGACCATCATTTCGGCGGGCTTTGCGGCGGGGCCGCTGTGCCTGCTTGCGGTCGGCACCGAGGGATGGCCGCCGTTTCTCGTCGGCATCGCCGCATTCCTGTTTTGCGGCGCCTGCCTCGCCTCGGTGCTGGCACGGCTGCCCAAGGTCGACGAGAGCGGGCACCGCGTTTCGGTGCTGGGGTTCGTGCCGCAGGCGTGGCTGCTGTTATCGGCGGTGATCGTGGCCGCCGGTTTCGAACAGGCGGTGCTCGCCTTGCTGCCGGTCTATGGAACGCATTACGGCATCGCCGAAGCGCGCATGTCGGCGCTGCTGTCGGTGATGATCGCCGGCAACATCGCTATGCAGGTGCCGCTCGGCCTGCTGGCGGAACGGCTGACGGCGCGGCTGGTGCGGTTCATCTGTGTTTCGATGACGGTGCTCGGATGCGTTCTGTTGCCGGTTCTCATCGAGACGCCGCTGATCTGGCCGTGCGTCTTCATCTGGGGCGCGGTTTCCTACGGCATTTACACGATGTCGATCATTGAACTCGGCGAGCGGTTCACCGGCTCCGCACTGGTCGCCGGCAACGCCGCCTTCTCGCTGATGTGGGGCGTCGGCGGCATCGCCGTGCCGCCGCTGGCGGGCAGCGCCATGGATGTTGTTGGCGCCGGCGGCCTGCCAATGACGCTCGGTGCCATTTGCCTGGCGCTGGCAGTTGTAACGGTCATTCGAAGACGGATGGTGTGAATGCCAGAAAGCCGCCGTTTCTGACGAATGACTTGAATGTAAGCGGCCCCATGTCGATCTTGGCTATGTCGCCACCCGAGTCAACCGGAGACCTCATGACCAAATCGAATACCAAGGGCCAGCCGGGTTCGGCGGCCGAAGACCCGTTTCTCTGGCTTGAGGACAGGAGGGGCAAGCAGGCGCTCGACTGGGTGCATCACCAAAATGCAGTTACGGTCGGGGAGCTGCAGGGTGATCCGTCCTATCAGATGTCGTTCGAGACCGCGCTCGACCTGATGACAGCCGAGGATAACATCGCCGTCGGGGCCGCTATCAACGGCTATGTCTATAATTTCTGGCAGGACCGGACGAACGTACTCGGCCTTTGGCGGCGCACCACCGTCGCCTCCTACAAGACCGACAAGCCGGAATGGCAGACGATCATCGACTTCGACAGTCTGGCGGCGAAAGAGGGGGTGAAATGGGTGTTCAGCGGCGCCAGCCGGCTCTACCCCGACTTCAGCCGCTGCCTGCTCAACCTGTCGCCGGATGGCGGCGATGCCAGCGAGATGCGCGAATTCGATATCGAAAGCAGATCGTTCGTCGATGGCGGCTTTCGCGCTCCTGCCTCGAAATCGAGCTTTAGCTGGCTGGACGAGGACACGGTTACCGTTTCCGCCGCCTTCGAGGAGGACGACAAGACCCAGTCCGGTTATCCGCGCGTGGTCAAGCTTTGGCGGCGCGGCACGCCACTGGAAGCGGCGATGCCGATCTTCGAGGCGCTGAAGCAGGATCTTGCCGCCGGCGGGTCCGTCGAATTCGACAGCGACAAGCGTCATGTCTTCCTCGCCCGGACCATCGACTTCTTCGCCTCGCACAGTTTCCTGCGGCTGCCTTCCGGCGAGAACAGGCGCATCCCGTTGCCGGACGACGTCACCGATACAGCGCTGTTCAAGGGCCAGCTCGTCTTCGGCGTGCGTACCCCGTGGACTGCGCCGGACGGCACGCTGTGTAAGCCCGACGGGCTCTATTCACTCGATTTCGAGCGCTGGATCGAAACCGGGCTATTCGGACCCCTCGATACCGTGCTCGAGCCGGCGCACCGCGTCTCGATCGCCGGCATTGCCCGCACGCAGGACCGGCTGTTCATCAATTTGATGGACAATGTGCGCGGCAAGGTCATCGCCGGCGAGCGCAGCGACAGCGGCTGGGAGTTCAAGCCCGTGGCGTTGCCCGAAAACGGCAATGTCGGCATCAGCCATGCCGAGCATTTCGGTTCCAGCGTCTCCTTCTCCTTCACCGATTTCCTGACGCCGAGCTCGATCATCTGGTCGGACGACAACGCCGCGGGGCTGGCAACGGTGAAGTCGCAGCCGGCGCGTTTCGATGCGTCGTCCCTGGTCTCCGAACAGTTCGAGGCGCGCTCGAAGGATGGCACGATGATCCCGTACTTCGTCGTCAGGAGGCGCGACTTGCATGGACCCGTGCCGACATTGCTTTACGGCTATGGCGGCTTCGAAGTGCCGCTGCTGCCCGGCTATGCCGGCGTGCGCGGCAGGCTGTGGCTGGAGAAGGGCAATGCCTATGTGCAGGCCAACATCCGCGGCGGCGGCGAGTTCGGCCCGAACTGGCATCAGGCGGCGCTCAAGGCCAATCGCCAGAATGCCTTCGACGATTTCGCCGCGGTCGCGCAAGATCTGGTCAAACGCGGCATCGCTACGCCCGCCACGCTGGGCATCCAGGGCGGATCGAATGGTGGCTTGCTGACCGGCGTCTCGCTGACCCAGCACCCGGAATTGTTCGGTGCAGTGATCATCGACGTGCCGCTGCTCGATATGCTGCGCTACACCGAACTGCCGCCCGGCGCGTCGTGGATGGCCGAGTATGGCGATCCGGCGAAGCCGGAAGAGGCAGCCTGGCTCGCCGCCTATTCGCCCTACCAGCATGTAGACACGGATGCAGCCTATCCGCCGGTGTTGCTGACGACCTCGACCGCCGACGATCGCGTCCATCCCGGGCATGCCCGCAAGATGGCGGCACGGCTGCAGGCGGCCGGCCACGGCAAGACGCTGTTCTTTGAGGAGACCGAGGGCGGCCATGGCGGACGCGGCGATCGGCGGCCGCAGGCCGCACAGGCGGCGATGAAGTACGTCTTCCTGCAGCGGGCCCTGACTGGCACCAATTGACCGGCGTCGCTTGACCGGCACGGCTTGAACTGAGGGCTCGAGGCAGCCTAAGGTGCATGCATGGCTCGGCTGGCGAAATCGGGTTGCGCATTTGGGGTGGCGGTGACGCCGTCGTCGCGCACGCTACGCGCCGAGCTGTTGCGGCTCTGCGCTCGCATCGGCTATTCGCCGCCCGCTGTCCTCTGACGAATCCGCCCCGGCGCGAAAGCTGCCGGATTGGTTCAAGAGGAAAGACCAGACATGACCTACCAGAATTATTCGCTGAAGCAGCTTCAGCAGATCGATGCCGCGCATCACCTTCATCCGTTCACCGACCACAAAGAGATGCGCGAGACCGGCTCGCGCATCATCACCCACGCCAACGGGCCGTTCATCTATGATGCCGAAGGGACGGAAATCCTCGACGGCATGGCTGGGCTGTGGTGCGTCAATGTCGGCTATGGCCGCGACGAGCTGGCCGACGCCGCCTACGCCCAGATGAAGGAATTGCCCTACTACAACTCTTTCTTCAAATGCTCGACGCCGACGCCGGTTCTGCTGTCGAAAAAGCTGGCGGAGATCGCGCCAAGGCACATCAACCAGGTGTTCTACGGCTCGTCCGGTTCGGAGGCCAACGACACGGCGCTGCGCCTGGTCCGTCACTATTGGGTGCTGGAAGGCAGGCCCGAGAAGAACCGCATCATCTCACGCAAGATGGGCTACCACGGCTCGACCATCGCCGGCGCCTCGCTCGGCGGCATGGATTTGATGCACAAGCAGCTCGGCGGCGCCGTGCCCAACATCGTCCATGTGATGATGCCCTATGCCTATGAGCTCGCACTGCCCGGCGAAAGCGACCATGATTTCGGCCTGCGCGCGGCAAAAGCGGTCGAGGACGCGATCCTCGAAGCCGGCGCCGACAAGGTGGCCGCCTTCATCGGCGAGCCGGTGATGGGGGCAGGCGGGGTGAAGATCCCGCCGATGAGCTATTGGCCGGAGGTGCAGCGCATCTGCCGCAAATACGATGTCCTGCTGATGCTGGACGAGGTCATCACCGGATATGGCCGCACAGGCGAGTGGTTCGCCGCACAAGCCTTCGATGTCGAGCCCGACACCATCACCACGGCCAAGGCGCTGACCTCTGGCTATCAGCCGCTGTCGGCGCTGCTGGTCGGCGACCGCATCGCGGCGACGCTGGTCGAAAAGGGCGGCGAATTCTATCACGGCTACACCTATGCCGGGCATCCTGTGGCCTGCGCGGTGGCGCTAAAGAACCTCGAGATCATCGAGCGGGAAGGCCTGGTCGAGCGCGTGAGGAACGACACCGGGCCTTACTTCGCCAGGGCGCTGCAGGAACGCCTCGGCGGCCACGATCTGGTCGGCGAGGTGCGCTCGTTCGGGCTGATGGGGGCGATCGAGATCGTCAAGGACAAGGTGACCAAGGAGCGCTTCCTGCCGGCCGGCAGCGCGGCGGTGATGGTTCGCGACCACGCGATTGCCCAGGGCATGATGCTGCGCGCTACCGGCGACACGATGATCCTGTCGCCGCCGCTGATCTGGACGCGCGAGACGATCGACATGGCCTGCGACCGCATCGCCACGGCGCTCGACCTGGCGCAACCAGATTTGCGCAAGCATTAGGGAGGCGATCGCCGGGCGCTCCATGTCGGGCGGGCGCCCGGCGTTTGAATGGGCGCTCGCCAGGCGAGGATGCGAAACGCAAAAACCGCGCTCCATCGGAACGCGGCTTTGCCAGATACGCATGGCGCTTCGCCAACAATACACTTGCGAAACTAACGGCGAAACTTACGGGCTCCGGTACGCGAGACCTGATCCGGAGCGCCGGGCGGATGTCCGCCTCGCAATCCGTTTTAAACGCATATCGTTACTGCAGGGTTAGCAAGAGCTTAAGCAAACCTAAATTTGCCGACTTTCCGCTTTGGGCAGATCGAAAACCTGTGAACTTGGAGCTTACGCCGGGTTACCACGGAGGAAATCAATGATGCCGGAAAAATCCGCGCCGGCATTCCCTTGTGCGTTGAACAGCGCATAGAGCTGGGCTGCCTCGGCGCCGAGCGGCGTTGCTGCACCGACGCTCTGTGCGGCCTCCTGCGACAGTTTCAGGTCCTTCAGCATCAGTGCCGCCGCGAAGCCAGGCTTATAGCCATTGTTGGCGGGCGATGTCGGCACCGGGCCGGGCACCGGGCAATAGGTGGTCAGCGACCAGCACTGGCCGGACGAGGTCGAGGCGACGTCGAACAGCGCCTGGTGCGACAGGCCGAGCTTTTCCGCCAGCACGAAGGCCTCGGCAACGCCGATCATCGAAATGCCCAAAATCATGTTGTTGCAGATCTTCGCCGCCTGTCCGGCGCCGTCGTCGCCGCAATGAACGATGCGGCCGGCCATCGGCTTGAGGATTGGTTCGGCCTTGGCGAAGGCATCCTTCGAACCGCCGGCCATGAAGGTCAGCGTGCCGGCCGCCGCTCCGCCCGTGCCGCCGGAGACCGGCGCGTCGATCGACAGCAACCCGTGCTTGGCGGCGATGGCATGGGCCTTTCGAGCCGACTCGACATCGATGGTCGAGGAATCGATGAACAGCGCGCCTTTTTTTGCCTTGGACACTATGTCTGCGTAAACCGACAGAACATGCTTGCCGGCTGGCAGCATGGTGATGACCGCATCGGCGTCCTTCACCGCTGCAACGGCGTTGGCCATAATGACGACGCCGTGTTCCCTAGCGATGACGAGGTTCTCCGGCACCAGGTCGAAGCCGTGCACGGCATACCCGGCCTTGACCAGGTTGGCGGCCATCGGATTGCCCATATTGCCGAGGCCGATGAAGGCGATGGTGGTCATAATGGCGCTCCGTGGTTTGGGTAGGCAGTAGGCAGTAGGCAGTAAGCGACCTATTCGGGCGCAAGTTTGCTAATAAGTTGGCGAAGCATTTTCCCGATGCCCTCGGTCGCTAAAAGCACGTGATAAGCTTGATCATGCGTAGCAAGGCCAATGCGTTCAGCGATCTGGAGGTGTGTCTCGAACTCCTTCAGCGATCCCTGGGCAATCCTGAGAAATTGCTGATAGGAGCCTCTGTTGTCTCGGCCGTAACCTTCCGCGATGTTTGCAGGAATAGAGGTTGCTGAGCGGCGGATTTGGCTGGTCAACCCATACAATTCCTCTTTTGGCCATGCCTTGGTCAGGGAGTAGGTGGTGACGGCCAGATCCATCGCCTGCTGCCATACGATAAGATCCTTGTACGAATTGATCTTGCCGGTCATCTTTCTGCCTACTGCCTACTGCCTACTGCCTACTGCCTACTGCCTACTGCCTACTGCCTACTGCCTTACCGTCCGATCAGGGCGCGAGCGATGATGACGCGCATGATCTCGTTGGTGCCTTCGAGAATCTGGTGGACACGCAGGTCGCGCACCAGCTTCTCGATGCCGTAATCGTGCAGATAACCATAGCCGCCGTGCAGCTGCAGGGCGTCGTTGGCGACATTGAAGCCGGTGTCGGTGACGAAGCGCTTCGCCATCGCCGACCATTTTGAGGCATCCGGCGCGTTGCGGTCGAGCTTCGAGGCGGCGGTGTAGAGGAAGATGCGTGCTGCCTGCAATTCGGTCTCCATGTCGGCAAGCTTGAACTGCAGCGCCTGGAACTGGTTGATCTTCGAGCCGAAAGCCTTGCGCTCGGCGGTGTAGGCGAGCGCCTTGTCGAGCGCCGATTGCGCGCCGCCGAGCGAACAGGCGGCGATGTTCAACCGGCCGCCGTCGAGCCCGGCCATGGCGATGCCGAAGCCGGCGCCTTCGACCGACAACAGGTTTTCGACCGGCACCTTGCAATCCTCGAAGACGACCTGGCGGGTCGACTGCATGTGCCAGCCCATCTTGCGCTCGTTGGCGCCGAAGGAAAGGCCGGGCGCATCGTTCGGCACGACGAAGGTGGAAATGCCTTTCGGCCCGTCGGCGCCGGTGCGCGCCATGACGACATAGAGGTCGCTGTCGCCGGCACCGGAGATAAACTGCTTGGCGCCGTTCAGCACATAGTCGCCGCCGCTTTTGACCGCACGCGTCTTCAGCGCCGCCGCATCGGAGCCCGAGCCGGGCTCGGTCAGGCAGTAGCTTGCCAGCCATTCCATCGAGGTCAGCTTCGGCAGGAAGCGCCGGCGCTGCTCGTCGCTGCCGAAGCGGTCGATCATCGATGCCGCCATGTTGTGGATCGAGATGAAGGCGGAAAACGCCGGATCGGCCCGCGAAAGTGCCTCGAAGATCAGCACGGCGTCGAGCCGGCCGAGCCCCGAGCCGCCGACGTCGTCGCGGACATAGATGCCGCCAAGGCCGAGCGGACCTGTCTCGCGGATCACATCGGCGGGGAAATACTTGTTGCGATCCCAGTCGAGTGCGTTCGGCGCCACACGGTCGGCGGCGAAGGCTTGCGCCATCTCCTGGATGGCGCGCTGGTCTTCGTTGAGTTCGAACTGGCTGGTGCCCGCATCGACAGCGGCGTCCATGGCGTGCTCCCTGATGTTTCCGGCCTGCTGGCCTGTCGTTTTTGGCTTTGCGCGCAGTCCAATCTAGACCAATGATGCCGCCGCGCAACCCGACCGTCTCTATCCAACCATCTGGGCAGCCGCTGTGCGCGAATGCGCTTTGGAGCAAAGTGTGACGACAACTTTCGACGAACTGCTTGGATGCTTCCATGCCTATCTCCAGACGTTCGATGACGCGCTGGTGCGCGACGCCGTGGCGCGGATCGGCTGGGACATGCCGGGCCGGCCGCTCGAACCGCATGCACTGCCGTGTCTCGTCCAGCTTGACCGTGTCGTCGAACTCGCTCCCGCTGCGGCCAAGTCGCTGGCGCGGCTGGTTGCGGAGCGTCGCGGCGATCTGCACTGGGGCCAGACCTATGGCGAGGCGGATTTCGGCACGGTTTTCATCGACAATTACGGCTGGCTGGAGGTGTTCGGCACACGCGGCCATTTCGTCAATGACGAGGTCGCGGGCGGCCTGCTGATCCTTGGGCCCGACATTGTCTACCCCGATCACCACCATGTCGCGGAGGAGATCTACATCCCGCTGACCGGCGGCACCGAATGGCGCATGGGCGACGGCGGTTTTCGCCTTCGAGCGGCGGGCGAGGTGATCCACCATGCCTCTGACATCAACCACGCCATGCGCACCGGCAGGGAGCCGCTGCTGGCGCTCTATCTCTGGCGTGGCGGGCCACTGGCGGCCAAGTCGACGATCGCCGCAACCGTTGCGCAGGGCAGGGACTGATATGGCCAAGGCGATCATGCTGCAGGGCACGGGTTCGGATGTCGGCAAGACGGTGCTCGTCGCCGGTCTGTGCCGCGCGGCGAAGAAGCGCGGCTTGAAGGTGCGGCCGTTCAAGCCGCAGAACATGTCCAACAACGCGGCCGTCGCCGATATTCCAGGCGATTCAGGCGGCGGCGAGATCGGCCGCGCCCAATGGCTGCAGGCGATCGCCTGCGGCGTGGCGCCGACCGTCCACATGAACCCGGTGCTGCTCAAGCCGCAGACCGATGTCGGCGCTCAAGTCGTCGTGCAGGGCAAGGTGTTCGGCGAGGCGCGGGCGCGCGACTACCAGGCGCTGAAGGGCCGGGTGATGGATGCGGTACTGGACTCCTGGGCAAAGGTCGGCGAGGGCGCCGATCTGGTCATTGTCGAGGGCGCCGGCTCGCCGGCCGAGATCAATCTCAGGAGCCGCGACATTGCCAATATGGGCTTTGCGACGCGCGCCGGCGTGCCGGTGATCCTGGTCGGCGATATCGATCGCGGCGGCGTCATCGCCTCGGTCGCCGGCACCCATCTGATCCTGCCGGAGGAGGACCGGCGCATGATCGTCGGCTACCTCATCAACAAGTTCCGTGGCGACGTCTCGCTGTTCGAAGACGGCATCAAGGCGATCGAAAAATTCACCGGCTGGCGCTGTTTTGGCGTCGTGCCGTGGCTGAAGGCGGCGGCGCGGCTGCCATCGGAAGATTCCGTCGTGCTCGAGCGACTGGCGTCCGGCGAGAAGCGCGCGCTGAAGATCGCCGCGCCGGTGCTCTCGCGCATCGCCAATTTCGACGATCTCGACCCGCTCAAGGCCGAACCGCAGGTCGAGGTGGTGTTCGTGCCGCCTGGTGAGCGCTTGCCCGAAGATGCGGGTCTGGTGGTCATTCCCGGCTCGAAGTCGACGATCGGCGATCTCCTGAAATTTCGCGAGAACGGCTGGGACCGCGACCTTGCCGCGCATAGGAAACGCGGTGGTCATATCGTCGGCATTTGCGGCGGCTTCCAGATGCTTGGTCATATCGTGCGCGATCCCGACGGCATCGAGGGCAGCGTTACAGAAACGCAAGGGCTTGGCCTGCTCGACGTCGAAACGGTGATGGAGCCGGAAAAGACGGTGCGCAATGTCAGCGCGCGCTCGGTGCAATTCGATCTGCCGCTCGAGGGCTACGAGATCCATCTCGGCCGCACCACCGGTCCGGACACGCTGCGGCCGTCCGCCGTTATCAACGGCATCGATGACGGCGCTATCTCGGCCGACGGCAAGGTGCTGGGCACCTATATGCACGGGCTGTTTTCCGCCGACGCCTTCCGGGCGAAATTCCTCGAAAGCCTCGGCGTCAAGGGCGGCGGCATCGACTACCGCGCCGAGGTCGAACGGGCACTGGACGAGATCGCAGCCGAACTGGAAACCCACCTCGACTGCGACACGATTTTTGGGCTGGCGCGTTAGATACTTTGCCTGAGCATGATCTTGTCCGAAAACCGGTCTCCACTTTTCGGGATCATGCTTTCTCGTCAGCCTTCGGCCAGTAGGTGCCGAACGACCAGACGTTGCCTTCCGGATCGCGGCAGATGAATTCGCGGCTGCCATAGTCGCGGTCGGTGAGTTCTTCCAGAATCTCGGCGCCGGCGGTCTTTGCCCGCGCGTATGCCGCGTCTGCGTCAGCGACCGCAACGTAGATCGACTTGCCGCCACCCGAACCCGGCGCGCCGACCATCTTGCCATAGGCGTCGTCGCGCGCCGTGCCGAGCATGACGATCGAAGAGCCGAAAGCGAGTTCGGCGTGGTGCACCACGTCGCCTTCGCCATAGCGGGCGCGAACGCTGAAGCCGAAGGCCTCGCACAGCCAATCGATCATCTTGCCGGCATTCCTGTAGCGCAGCGCCGGATAAAGCCGCGGTGGTTCGGGGGTGTTCGGCATGGCTGATCTCCTTCAGCGGGTTGGTCGATCAACCCAGTCTGCGCGACGGCCGGTTGCGCGTCTTGAAGAAATGTTACCTCGCGGCAAGCGCCGTCGGCGCGACGCCTGCCAGGTCGCGAAACTCGCGTACCAGATGCGCCTGGTCGGCATAGCCGCAGTCGGCGGCGATGTCGGCCCAAGCGCTGTTCGCCTGTCTCGACAGGCCAAGCGCATGATTGAAGCGGACGATGCGCGAGAGCGTTTTTGGGCCGGTGCCGATAGCGTCCGAAAATTTTCCGGTAAGATGCTTGCGGCTCCAGCCAAGCTTTTCGGCCAGAGTCGAGATGCGGGTCCGCCCACGCGTCGAGACGATCGTCTCATAGGCCCAGACCATTTCGGCCTGGGTGCGGTCCGCGGTTGCCAACCGATCGCCAACGAAGGCTTCGGCGATGGCAAAGCGTGAGCTCCAATCCGGTGCATTGCCGAGCCTTTCGCGCAGCGCGATGCCTTCTACGCCGAGCACGTCATCCAGGCCGACCATGCGGTCGGTCAGTTCGATCATCGGGCGGCCGAAGAAGCGACGAGCGCCGAGCGGGCTGAAATTGATCTGCACACAGCAGGCGCCGCCGAAGGATTCGATCACTACCGGCCCGGCATAAAGGCCGGCGGCAAAACTGGCGAAGCGGTCATTGTCGCCCGGGTCATGGCCGAGCCCGATGGCAAAGGGTTCGGCAAAGCTGATGACCAGCGGCACGGTCAGCGAGGCATATTCGACGGCGCGGAAATGGCCTGGCATGGTTTCGCGAAAGCCGCATATGTCGGTGACGGCGCCCTGAAGCCGATGGCTCGGCGCGCGCCGCACCATCTCGAACCGATCGAGGCCTGGGCTTTCGTGGCGGCTGCCGTCTTCGCTGTCGGGCATGCGCTTTCCTTCCGCCACGCGACTTTAACAGACCATTCGTCGGAATCAAAAGCGCCCGGGCTTTGGCCGGGCGCTCCGAGTTGCCTGAGATTCTGAATTGTCTGGACGTGTTTAGGCGCCGCGCATCAGGCAGCCGGCGGCCAGCACGATGTAAGCGATGACGACAATCCACACAGCAGCCAAAGGGATGAACGCAAGGACGCCAAGCGCGGCGAGAACGCCGATAATGGCGATAACAAGGGATATAATGAAAATAAGCTGGGTAGGCGCACTGAGATTCATGTTCGGTCCCTCCTCAACATGATTCGTACAACGGCATACTATCAGTCGCGCGGTCACACACCAATGAGTGCACGCAGGCGGCTTTTCCACCATCGCACCCCGTTTGCGCCAAGCCGATTCCGCGCTACCTTCCCGACGAATCGGAAGGGGCTGATGGCGATGGGATTGCTGGACCAGATACGCTCGATCTTCGACGGCGACCCCGGCGTGCGCAAGGTCGCGGACGATCCGGTGCTGTCGGCGGAATTGCTGATGCTGTTCCGTATGATCCTGGCCGACGGTTCGGTCAGCGAAAGCGAAATGACCGCCTTCAGGCGTATCTGCCGCGACGCCTTCGGCATACCCGAAACCAGCGTCGACAGCGTCATCGAATATCTCAACGATTTCGGCTACGAGACCAACAGCTCGCAGGCCGTCGCCCAATTCCGCGACCTCGACGTCGAACGGCGCAAGCTGCTCGCCCGCCACATGGCCGAGATCGCCAAGGCCGATTCGCAACTTGCCGGGAGCGAGATGCAGCTGTTGCGCCGCACGCTCGACCTGCTCGACATCAGCCCGGCCGATTTGGTCAAGCCGCAAGGCTGAGGCATCGGCAGGATTGTTGAGTTACAGCAATTCAAGGTCAATCTGAGATGAATTCAGTATAAACTTGTGGTAAAATAAAATAACTGTGCATTGGTAAAACATATATATCGCAATCGGATCTTGATGATCCGGTTTTTCCTTATATTCTTCGGTGTCGTATACTACGTCGAAATATTTTCCAAATAAATCGTCGTCAGACCAAAGATCGTATTGCTTGACCATATTTGGTTCATCGGGCTTACCGAGATAGGCCCAAATCCGACTTCTTCTAATAGTTTTTATGTCACCAAATTGTGCGGTCAACTTTTCACGCGATAGCGCGTCCTCCCATCTGGGCGAAGGGCCAGTGATTTGCTGATAGAATATAAGCAAGACCAATACGGCAGTCGCAGCACTCAGCACAGCGGCCGAAAGTAGGCACTGCTTACTAATTTTCATTTCAGCCACCTATTTCTGATATCAATATCAATCGGGATCAAGCGACCGGAGAGAGGGCGCCCCGGTGGCGTCATCGAATTTTGCACTCGACTAAACAACATCACCGACTTTAGCTTCTTTTTGGGAAACAATCTTGGAACCGGGAAGATCCTTCATTGGCACTCAAGCGGATGCTCAAAGTACTATCATAGCGCTACCTGTTTCTCTTATGCAGTGTAAAAGAAACTGAAATCAAAGAGAATGCAGCCATAATTGCGAGATACGCGACAGCCAATCCGCTTTCACTTAAGGCGCCCGAAATCATAAAATGAATGGCAGTAATTAAAAGTAATATATAGTGATACTTTTGGATAATACTCAAATTATATATCATTTTTATGCTTGATTTTGTATACTTCCATCCGGTCCAGTCATTTTTGAAATTCCTCTCCAGATAACCGATGGGGTGTTCGAAACGATTGAGAAGCTCCGCTAACCTTCTTGGAAAGGCAAAGGAGGCAGCAACTATCGCGCCAATAAAAACCGCCATCCAGGCGGATTCACCCCAAATCAGCGAAACAGGGATGGTCGCGGCCGATGTCCATATGGCTGTTACTGAGAATATCTTCTCAAGGGTTCCGTCCATATCCATAATCTCTGCACCTCCGATCTTCCGGGGCATTTCCAACTACCGAAAGAATCCTCCTCTTCCGGGGCGGCGATGCCGCCTGCCAGGAGCCGGTCGATGCTTGATCCTGATCTGGCGCGGTGCGAACGCAGCTGTCAACCGAGAACGGGTGCGGTTCAAATGCTGGGCACTGAATTGGATTGGCAGTTCGCGCTGCCAAAAAAAATGCTCTGCACTCTTGACGCGCGGCCGGCTAATGAGTGTCACCGTAATTCCACAATTCCTCCAACGGATCGGAAAATTTGTATGCCTTGCTGCTATTGGTAGTATCCTTTCTGAAAGATTAGCACTGTCTCGACAGGCGCCATGGAATCTTCTTTTGCCAACGGGGCATAAATACTGACCCCAAGGCCAAAAGCGATTGCCCCATCAATTTCTTCTTCGATTTCTTGGCCCAATGAAATAAGTGCACGTTTTGCGGTTTCAAATCCTGTTCCTAGAAATCGAACCCCATTCAGAGAAGGAGCGGCAGGACTCGTGAATTCGACCGCGTTCAATTTTCCTGATTTACTATAGTAACAAAATACCCCAATATTTTCGAAATAGTCGCAAGGAAACGTATCCCTGATAGATCGTTTGAATGTTCGAAAATTTGTCCCAAGACGCCGTCTAATCTGATTCGGGGACATTCCAAACTCTATTTCCCGGCGCCAGTGAAAGGTATGATCTTGAACTCAGTCATCAAAAACCGTGCCCTACGGCTTCGTGCTCTTGACGAGCCGCCGGCTAATGGGTGTCACCGTAATTCGTAATGCGACCGTAGTGCGTAATTCCGGATCATGTCGTAATTCGGAGAGGAGATATGGAAAAGAGTGCGCTGTAATTCCTTACACAGCAATCAGTACGAACTGGTTTGGAAGTAAGGCTAATTGAGCGATGGTCTTCCCATTTTCGCTACTGAATTCAATCTCGTATGCCTCCTCGGGATAAGAATGCTCTTCAACAACGACTCCTAAAGCTCCGGCCTGAAGGGATTCTCCCAGCATATCACAAATCAATCTCACAACGTCGTTGATCTTTGGTTTCATGGCGGGACTCTACTTCACGAATAGTGGCATCAGCGACGGGACGTTTGAACCGGGGGCTAAAAATCCACCCGGTGCGAACCTCAACGGTGCCGGCCGGACCTGTAACAGTTACGTCCACCGTATATCGAGCTCCGTATTTATCAACAACCCGTCTGGCCGGAGGCATCGCGCACGCTGGTCGTGGTGTGGGTCAGCGTGCCCAGCGTGACGTCCCGGCGGGCGAGCTTGCCAAAGCCGTCATACTTGTTGCCTTGCGTTGCCCCAGGGTTGGTGGAGGTGAGCTGGCCGATGTTGTAGAAGCCGGACGCCGCTATGCGGGCAAGGCGGGCCATGTGGTCAATCTACGTGCAATGATAGCCGGGCGAACGCGATAAAAGTGCACCGAAATTGCGAAATTCTCTCCAGTTCCTGCCGCACAATAGCGGCCACTAAGTAATGACCCGCATCATAATTAGGATCTGTGAATGGCAACTAACGACCTTGTGCACTGGCCCGATAATCCAACAACTCTTGCATTTCTACAATCTCTTCCCCGTATTGTCCCGTGACCTTAATGGTGTTGGTGTCAAGATCAACCAGACTCTTCAGGAACAAAATGGTGGGCCGCGCGTGCTCAATTGGAACTAAACCTAAAAGCCTTATCGCATAGAGCGAATTCGCATCCCCGCCTCCTTTTTGGGCCAAAGACATTTTCAATTCTTCCTGCAATTTTTCAATATCGTCGTAAATGCCAACATAAGAGTCCGTAAGCGATCGAGTTACTTGATCAAAATCTTTCGTTCTCTCGTCCAATTGCAATGGAGCCGCAAGATTCTTATCAATCAATCTCGTCCATATAAAAAGGTAAAGTGCACCAGTATCCTCATTAAATTCTTCATACTTCGTATTCCAGTCCATGAACTCCTTCGCAATTTGCGAGGTTACGCGTGATATACATTTCTCCTCAACTGCTCTCCAAGTGAACGGCCAATTGTCGGCAAAGATTCCATTTGAACAGTTAAGTATCTCATGAGTTGATCGCACAGTACAGGCCGATCCTCCGAAAACAAAAATTGCAACAAATCCGGCAAGTTTCAATGCTATTTTAAAATGCATGATGGCAACTCCTCACGAACCAATTGGGAAATCATTTACCTGTAAACTCGCACTACCCAGCTTATTCGGGCCGATTACATTCATAAGCGAGTTATAGTCTTTATTGTTATCCACCAAACAACCCAGTGACATCCCTCCTTCACCAGTCGTGGGGCTCCTCCCCGGATGAATAGTCCACCCGATGCAAATTAGCCGCTGACGCCGCCAAAAAAGTCCGCGCGGCATTGACGAGAGGCCGGCTAGTGGGAGTCACCGTAATTCGTAATTCACATCGTTACCGTCATTCCTTGATCAATGGGGTTTCAGCTGCTCGATCAGAATCAATTCGACGGCTTGATATCCGTGTAAACCGTCCTGCTCCAAATCGCCCGCCGAAGCTACGCTAGTTTGGCTCTCTAGCTTCGATGGGTCAGACTCTGAGTATTTTCGAATAAGAATTCGGTTGGAAAGGCTTTCTTTGTGAACGAAGGTTGGCATAGGCCATTTGTCTTCTGCCCAGCTCTTCATTTGGCCAATAATTGGCCAAGTTCCATTTATTAAACCGAGATCGCCACACCGTAGGCACCTGACTGCATTATCTGGACTAAGGTCATTTAATTCATCCGCCTTTGGCAATTCCAGACGCATTGGTCCAAATAGATATGCTAGAATAATCTTTCCCATTGGGGCCATATGAGCTACCAAGCCAAGCCCGTAGCCACCTGATCTCAACGGAATGGCAAATAGGGTGCCTTCCTTGTAGGGTAGTTGTCTCACTTTAAGGTTCCCTTTACTACAGATGCCGGCGTGATGCGGAAGGCGCGAGTGGTGATTAGTTACGGCTTTGTTGGAGCGCCAAGCTCTCGTGTGTTTGGGGGCTATCCGTTGCTGCCAGTCGTTTTGCTTAGCTTAAGTGCGACGATGCGGAGAATACGCGGCAGGACAAAGCCGAACGGGCGAGGCAGAAAACATACATTAATACCGTAATTTCCAAACCTAAGTTCGCTAAATCTCCTTCGCGCGCAAAGGGACGATCAGGTCCGGGTTGCGCGATCGGCGATCGGCCCAATGGCCCCATATTTTTTCTACTTTCATAGGCTGGCCACAAACAGTCGTCTCCACCACGTCGCCAACCACCGGAGCCTCCTCGTGGGGCGAGCCACCGGTCTCGCCCCGTCCTTCGGACCCCACAGTGGGAGAACGGAAGGCCCGTGCCCCTTGCCGCTCAGCCCTGTTCGCGCAGCCGTTTTGCAATCGTCCGGTGCAGGTCTGGAGCAGCAGTGACCAGCGCTTTGGCCGCCTCGGACTGCGGGTGGTCGAGCACTTCGCTCGTCCTGCCGCGCTCGACGATCTTGCCGTCATGCATGACCATCACCTCGTCGGTGATGGCGCGGGCGACGGTCAGATCATGGGTGATGAACAGATAGGCGATGCCGAGCTTCTGGTTGAGGTCGGCGAACAGATCGAGGATCTGCGCGCGGATCGAGACATCGAGCGCCGAGACCGGCTCGTCGGCGACGACCAGTTTCGGCCGCGTGATGATGGCGCGGGCGATCGAAAGGCGCTGGCGCTGGCCGCCCGAAAACTCATGCGGATACTTGTCCATGTCGCCTGGTGAGAGGCCGACCTCGTGCAGCGCATACGCCACCATCTCGCGCCGCGCGGCGGGCGCCGGCTTCTTCTCCAGCACATGCAGCGGCTCGGCCACCAATCTCTCGACCTTCTGGCGTGGGTCGAACGAGCCGTACGGGTCCTGGAACACGACCTGCATGTCGCGCCGTGCCGGCTTCAGCTCCGCCTCGCTCTTGTCGGTGAGGATATCGCCGCGGAAGCGGATGGTTCCCGATGTCGGCTTGTCGAGTGCCAGAACCATGCGGGCAAGCGTCGACTTGCCGCAGCCGGAACGGCCGACGAGCGCCACCGACCGGCCGGGCGCCATCGAGAAGGAGACATCGTCGATGGCGCGGATGGCAGCCGCGCGTTTAAACAGGGATATGCGCCGTCCCGGATAATCCCGCGTTACGCTCTCTACCTGAAGCAGCGGTTTGGCCGATCCGCTGTCGTGTGTGCGGGCCCGCGCCGGCACATGCATCGAGGCCTGCGCCAGCTGTCGCGTGTAGGGATGAAGCTGTTCGGACAGCGTGCGCGCGGTATCGCCGGCCTCCATCACCTCGCCATGGCGCAGGATGGTGATGCGGTCCGCCATCTCGGTCACCACTGCGAGGTCGTGCGAGATGAGCAGAAGACCCATGCGGTTTTCCGCTACGAGGTCGCGCAAAAGGTCGAGGATCTGCGCCTGCAGCACCACGTCGAGCGCGGTCGTCGGCTCGTCGGCAATCAGCAGCTTGGGTTTCAGCGCACAGGCGATGGCGATGACGACGCGCTGGCGCTGGCCGCCGGACAGCTCATGCGGATAGCGCGACAGCGGGAACTGCGCCGCCGGCAAGCCGACCCGGTCGAGCATTTTTCGCGCCCGTTGCTCGGCGTCCGCGCGGCTCGCCCTGGTGTGCCAGCGAATACCTTCGGCGACCTGCTCGCCAATGGTCTTGACCGGGTTGAGCGCCGTCATCGGCTCCTGGAACACCATGCCGATGTCGTCGCCGCGCAGCGCGCACATCTGGTCCTCGCTCGCCGCCAGAATATCGATGCCGTCGAAGGTAACGCGTCCCGTGGCGCGTGCCGCCCAGGGCAAGAGCTGCATCACGGTGAGGGCCGTCATCGACTTGCCGGAGCCGGATTCGCCGACCAGCCCCATGACTTCGCCGGGCGCGACGGACAGCTCGATGTCCCTGAGGATGGGCGTGCCGCCGATGGTCAGCGACAGCTTCTCGATTTCGAGCAGGCTCATCGCTGCCGCCGCGACTTCGGATCGAGAATGTCGGCAATGCCGTCGCCAAGCAGGTTCAGGCCAAGCACGGTGATGACGATCGCCATGCCCGGAAAGATCGCCATCCACGGCGCCACCACCATGCGGGTCTGGGCGTCGAACAGCATGCGGCCCCAGCTCGGCATCGGCGGCTGCGTACCCAGCCCGACATAGGAAAGCCCGGCTTCGGCCAGTATGCCCAGCGCGAACTGGATGGTGCCTTGCACCAGCAGCAGCGTGGCGATGTTGGGCAGCACATGTTCGATGCTGATCAGCGTCGTGCTCTTGCCGGCGGCGCGGGCGGCGAGGATGAATTCGCGCGGCCAGATCGCCAGGGCGCCGGCGCGGGCGACGCGCGCGAACACCGGGATGTTGAAGATGCCGATGGCAATGATGGCGTTGAACGCGCCGGGCCCGAAGATGGCGGTGATCATGATTGCCGAAAGCAGCGCCGGAAAGGCGAAGACCAGGTCGTTCAGCCGCATCAGCACGTCGTCGGCGATGCCGCCACGCGCCGCGGCAAAGGCGCCGAGCGGCACGCCGACGCCCATGCCGATGCCGACCGCCACCAGCGCCACGGCAATCGAGTTGCGGGCGCCAATCATGATCATCGACAGGATGTCGCGACCGAAATGGTCGGTGCCGAACCAGTGCGCCAGCGACGGCGCCTGGGTCTTGTCGGAAATGACCAGTCTGGTGACGTCGTAAGGCGTCCATAAGAAGGAGAGGATCGCGACCGCCGCCACCAGTGCGGTGACGACGAAGCCGGCGAGGAACGAACGGTTTCGAAACGCCTTGGCCAGGATGCCGACAAGGTTCTCGTCGGGGATGTCGATGTGCAGCGTCATTGCCGGCCTCTCAGGCGCGGATCGACCGCCGCATAGGAGAGATCGACAACGAAATTGACGATGATGACCGCGGCGACCAGCAACATGACGACGCTCTCGACCACAATCAGGTCACGCTGGTTGATTGCCTGGAACACCAGCCGCCCGAGGCCGGGCAAGTAGAAGACGTTCTCGATGATGATGGTGCCGGCAAGCAGGAAGGCGAATTGCAGGCCTAAAATGGTGACCACCGGGATCATGGCGTTGCGCAGCGCATGCCGCCACAAGACAAGACGATAGGGCAGGCCCTTGGCGCGGGCGGTGCGGATGTAGTCCTCGTTCAGCACTTCGATCAGCGCCGAGCGGGTGACCCGGGCGAGGATTGCCGCCTGCGGCAGAGCGAGAGCGACCGCCGGCAGGAGCAGCGATTTCAGTGCCGGCCAGACGCCGGCTCCCCAGCCGGGAAACCCGCCGCCCGGCACCAGCCGCAGCCAGACGGCGAACAGATAGATGAGCATCAGCGCGAACCAGAAGTTGGGCACGGCGACGCCAAGCTGGGCGGCGCCCATCGCAATCGTGTCGCCGGCGCGGCCGCGTCTGCTGGCGGAAAACAGCCCGACCGGAATGGCAATGACTGTGGACACCGCCAGCGCCATCAGTGCCAGCGGCAGCGAGACGACGAGGCGCTCGCGGACCAGATCGATGACCGGCACCGAATAGGTGTAGGAACGGCCGAAATCGAGGCTCAGCAAGCCGCCGGCCCAATGCAAGTAGCGCAGCACGACGGGAGCGTTGAGACCCATCTGGTTGCGCAGCAATTCGATCTGGTCGGCACTGGCGTTCAGGCCAAGCATCAGCCGCGCCGGGTCGCCGGGAATGATCTCCAGCACGGCAAAAACGACCATTGAGGCCAGAACCAGCGTGACGATGGCGATGATGAGGCGCTTGAGGAGGTAGGCGGTCATGGACGTTGAGGAACCGCTGTGTTGCCGGACGCAAAAACCGGGCGAAGCTTGCGTTCCCGCCCACCCCCCTCTGTCCTGCCGGACATCTCCCCCTCAAGGGGGGAGATTGGCAGTTTCAACGCCGGCACTGTCCTTGCAACGCTAGTGGTTAGCGAAAGCGGCGGTGAGGGCTCAATCTCCCCCCTTGAGCGGGAGATGCCCGGCAGGGCAGAGGGGGGTGGGACGGAGTGCAACTTTCGCCCTTCTGTCAGCGACCCGCTCAATCCGTCCACTTCACCTTGGTCAGGTCGTTGGCCTGGATCGGGGCATTTTCCCACAGGCCCTGCAGTTTGGCGTCCCAGACGCCGACCTTCGGCAATTCGTAGAGGAAGCCGACCACGGCGTCGTCTGCCAGGACCTTCTGCGCCTCGCCGAGCAGCGTCATGCGCTTGGCCTCGTCGGAGGTAAGGTTCAGCTCGTCGATGATCTTGTCGAAGGCCGGATTGTCATAGTTGAAGTAATAGTCCTTACGCGAATAGATATCGATGTCGTTAGGCTCGGTATGGGAAACGATGGTCAGGTCGTAGTCCTTCTTGGTGAAGACCTGGTCCAGCCATTGCGCCCATTCGACCGGGATAATCTCGAGATCGATGCCGATTTCGCGAAGCTCGGAGGCGATGATCTCGCCACCAAGCCGCGCATAGGAGGGCGGCGGCAGCTTCAGCGTCGCCTTGAAGCCATTCTCCAGGCCGGCTTCCTTCAGCAATTCCTTGGCCTTCTCCACATTGTGCGGATAGAGGCCGGTCAAGTCGACATAGGCCTTGCTGGCGGGCGACATGTGCGAGCCGATCGGCACGCCGAGGCCGGCCGAGGCGCCGTCGATGATCGCCTTGCGATCGAGCGCAAAGGAAATCGCCTGCCTGACCTGCAGCTTGTCGAAGGGCGGCTTCTTGTTGTTGATCGACAGGATGGTTTCACCCTCGGTCGAGCCGATCACCACCTTGAAGCGCGGATCGTCCTTGACCTGGGCGACGCTGTCGGGGTCGAAGAACGGAAAGGCCTGGACGTCGCCGGAAAGCAGCGCCGGAACGGCGGCGGCGGCATCCGGAATGATGCGGAACTCGGCCTTGTCGAGAAATACCGGGGCGCCCCAGTAATTGTCCGACTTGACCAGCGTGATCGATGAGCCCTTGGCCCAGCCCTGGAACTTGAACGGGCCGGTGCCAACAGGCTTTTCCTTGTTGGTGTCGGCTGTCTCAGGCGCCACGATCACCGCGTCGCCCCAGCCCATATTGTAGAGGAACGAGCCTTGCGGGTTCTTCAGCGCCACCTTCACCGTCATGGGATCGACGACCTCGACCTTGTCGATGGCGGCGAACAGGGCCTTTTGCGCATTGACGGAATTGTCGGCGCGGGCGCGATCGAGCGAGAATTTCACGTCGTCGGCGTTGAAGTCGCTGCCGTCATGGAATTTCACGCCTGTATGCAGCTTGAAAGTGTAGACCTTGCCGTCGTCGGAAATGCTCCAGCTTTCGGCGAGATCGGGCAGCACTTCGCCGTTCGGGCCGATGCGGGTCAGGCCCTCGAAGACATTGGCATAGAGCACCTCGTCGATTGCCGCCGCGGCACCCGCGGTCGGGTCGAGATGCGGGGGTTCGAGCGGAATGCCGATGACCAGGTCGGTACGTGCGGCCATCGCCGAGGTCCCGGCGGCCAACGCCAGCGTCGCGGCGGCCAGGATGGTTTTCCACAATTTCATCGTGCAACTCCCCATATCTAAAACACGTGCTCAAACCCGGGCGGATAGAAGCGTGAATTCGCCGCCGAGTAAATTGCGTTTCGTACCGTCCGCGGACGCCGGGAGGAATGTTTTTCCGCCCATGGCCGGATCATCGCGGGCCGGCGCCCCTCAGCAGCACGTCGAGGCCGATCGCCATCACCTTTGCCGAGTCCAGCATGTCGGCAATGCCGACCCATTCGTCGGGCCGGTGGGCGAGGTCGAGAATGCCCGGGCCATAGGCGATGCAGTCATAGATGTGGCCGATGCGGGCGATGTGCTTCTGGTCGTAGGTGCCGGGCGAAATCACGTAATCCGGCTCGCGGTCGAATATCTCCATGATGCCTTGCGCGACCGCCTTAACCACCGGCGCATCGCGCTCGGTCATCAGCGGCAGCACCTCCATCAGATCGCGGATTTCGTAGTCGAACTTTTTGCGCTCGCGCTTCAGCCGCTCGAGGATACCGATCACCTCGCCCTTGACCGTAGCGAGATCCTCTTCGAGCAGGAAGCGGCGGTCGATGGTCAGCCGGCAGGAATCGGGCACGTTGGGCGAGGGCAGGCCGGGCCGGAAATCCTCCGTCTGGCCGCCATGGATCGAGTTGATGTTCATGGTCGAGCGTCTTGCGCCTTCGGGCACGACCGGCATGCGCGTCATCTTGCGGTCGAGCGCCGGAAACAATTCATCCTCAAAGGCCCGCAGCACGGCACCCATATGGCGCACAGCATTGTCGCCGAGGAACGGCATCGAGCCGTGCGCGATCTCGCCCTTGGTCTCGATCTCCGCCCACCAGACGCCGCGATGGCCAAGGCAGATGCGATCCTTGTTGAGCGGCTCGGGAATGATGACGTGATCGACCTTCGGCCTGGAGAAATAGCCGAGCTTGGCCAGATGGGCGACGCCGCCAAAGCCGCCGGACTCCTCGTCGACCGTACACGAAATCTCGATGGCGCCGGGAAAATCGGGAAAGACCTCCATGAAGGCTTCAGCGGCGATGATCGAGGCGGCAAGCCCGCCTTTCATATCGCAAGCGCCGCGGCCGTAGACCTTGCCATCCCTGACGATGCCGGCGAACGGATCGAGGCTCCAGCCGTCGCCGGGCTCGACCACGTCGATATGCGAATTGAAGTGCACGCAAGCACCCGGCGCCCGGCCATCGAAGCGGGCGACGACGTTGACGCGCGGGTAACGGTCAGTGTCGCCGGGCGTGCCTTCGGCACGGATGAAGTCGATCTCAAAACCACGCTTCTTCAACCGCGCGCCGATATATTCGGCACATGGCCGATAGGCTTCGCCGGGCGGATTGATGGTCGGAAAGCGGATCAGATCCGCGGTCAGCGCAACCAGATCATCGGCTCGGTCATCGATTGCCTTGAGGAGCCGTTCGTTCGGTTCGTTCATCGGCGAATTGAGCAGCGGATGAGGCGGTTTTGCAAGCCCGATGGCGAATTGCGAGGCGATTGCGTGTCGTTACGGCAACTATTGCGGGAAATCGTTCAAATTCGCTGCTTTGGATTGGTGAAATCGTCAGGGAGTAGGTGTTAGCTCGCTGGCTTGCCATCAAAACGCTGGAGAACAGCGTGACGGCAGGCAGGCAAGGGGCATCAAAGGGGTTTGATTGCATGAAAAACACTGTTCTCATGGCAGCGGCATTAGTAGCGATGCTGTTCGGTTCGTCGTTCGAGAGCCGTGCGGCCAGCCTGGTCGCGAACATCGATATTTCCTCACAGACGATGACGGTAAGATACGGGCTTTCGTATTATCGGTGGAGCGTTTCCACCGCCCGCAAGGGCTACATCACGCCGCGCGGCAGTTACCGGCCACAGCGGACGGCCCGGATGTGGTATTCGCGCAAATACGACATGTCGCCGATGCCCTATTCGGTGTTCTTCCGCGGCGGCTATGCCATCCACGGCACCGGCGCGATCCGGCAATTGGGGCGCCCGGCATCGCATGGCTGTGTGCGCCTCCACCCCAGCAACGCCGCCGCGTTCTATTCGATGGTGCGCGAAGCCGGCTTCGGCAATACGCGGATTCTCGTGACGAATTAGGGCCTGCTCGCAATAAAAAACCCGCCGGAGCGGCGGGTTCGTTGGGGCCAAATAGCACCATACCGAAATCAGTAGCATAGCTGCCGGCACAAAGCAAGAACAAAATAAGGCTTGCACCCAAAAAAGATGGTGCGCTCAGGCGGGTTTGTCGCGCATTGTCGCTGGCCGACGCTTTTTGCGGCCGCTGATCTCCCAGCGCTTGTGGAACCACATCCACTGGCCGGGGTCTTCGCGCACCCAGCGCTCGACCACGTCGTTGAGAAGCTGGGTGGTGGCGCGGACGTCGACACTGCCGCCGGCGGTGCGCGGCAAGGTGAGCTTGTCCTCGATCTCGAGCCGGAAACGGTTGTTCGGCAGGCGTACGCAGCGCGCCGGGTAGACATCGCAATCGTAGTGCCGCGCCAGGGTGCCGAGGACCCGGTTGCTCTCGCAGGGGCGGCCGAAGAATGTCGTCTCGAGCCCGCCGGTGAATTTTTGGTCGACCAGCACGCCGATATTGCCGCCTTTCTCCAGGATGGCCGCAAGTGCGAACGAGGCACCGGTCGAAGACGGCAGCAGCGATCCCATGCTCGAGCGGCGGGTCGAGAGGATGTACTCGGCGAGGTAAGGGTTGTTGGGCGGGCGAAACAGCGCCGTGATGTTCATGCCGAATGTCGCCGCAGCCACCGGCAGCAGCTCGAAATTGCCGAGATGCCCGGTGAAGACGATATGCGGCTTGTCCTCGCCCGCGATGCGCACGAAATGCTCCACGCCCTTGACCTCGACACGGCCCGGCTTCGTCGCAGCGGGATCGTAGTCGAACAAAGCATCGAGAAAGATGTATTCGGCGGCCAGGCGGGCCATGTTGCCCCACATATCGGAAGCGATCGCCTCGATCTCGGCATCGCTTTTTTCCGGATAGGCCTTGCGCAGATTGTCGACCGCAACCTGATGGCGCGCCACCCAGGGGCCGATGCGGCGGGCAGCGCGGTCGGCGAAATTGAGCGCCCTGTCGGGCGGCAGCAGGCGCAGCGCGGAGATGATGATCATCGCGACGCGCGCGACCAGCCAGTAGTTGAACTGGCGAAGCCGCCTGCCATAGCGGAATCCCACGTCCCTGCGGATCTTCCTGAAGGCGTTGCCGATCATTTCAGCCGACGCGCAGGATGATCTTGCCGAAGACGTCGCGGCCTTCCATGCGCTTCAGCGCCGCATCGATGCCGTCGAAGCCGACCTCGGTGTCGATCACCGGCGCGACCAGGCCCGCGGCCATCTTCTGCATGGCGTCGGCCATATTTTCCATGCGGCAGCCGAACGAGCCGAGCAGCTTCAGCTGCTGCTGGAACAACTGCATCAAATTGATCTGTGTCGACACGCCGGAGGTCGAGCCGCAGGTGACCAGCCGGCCGCCGCGCTTCAGGCACAGCATCGAGGCGGCAAAGGTGTCGGTCCCGACATGCTCGAACACCACGTCGACGCCCTTCTTCTTGGTCAGCTTGCGCACGATGCCTTCGAAGCGGTCGTCGCGATAATTGATTACGTGGTCGGCGCCGAGCGCCTTGGCCTTGTCGATCTTGTCGTTCGAGCCGACGGTGGTGATGACCATGCAGCCCATCTTCTTGGCCAGTTGAATAGCGGCGGAGCCGATGCCGGAGCCGCCGGCATGGACCAGTATCGTCTCGCCGGGTTGCAGCCGGGCATTGTCGAACAGCATGTGCTCGACCGTGCCGAAGGTGACAGGCGCCACCGCCGCGCCGATTTCGCCCACGCCTGGCGGGGCGGGGACCAGAAGGCGCGCCGGCAGGTTGATCTTTTCCTGCGCAAAGCCGTCGAGATGGAAGCCGTGAACGCCCGAGACATGCTCGCAGAGATTGTCACGGCCTTCGCGGCAGGCGCGGCAAAGACCGCAGGTGCGGGCGCCATAGATCGACACCAACTGTCCGGGCAGGAGGCTGGAAACGCCGGGGCCGACCGCCTCGACCTCGCCGGAGGCCTCGGCGCCGACGACCAGCGGCAGCTTGCGCTTGGCGAAGGCCATGCCGCGCCAGCCCCAGACGTCGATATGGTTCAGCGCCACGGCCTTGATGCGCAGCGTCACCTCGCCGAGCGACGGCGGCGGCGGTGGCGGCAGGTCCACCGTTTCAAGCCGGCGATCCTCGATAAGTTGCAATGCGCGCATGCCAGATCCCAGGTTGCGCATGACCGAGAACCGTTTCGGAAAGGACCATGCGCACGACAACAGTGCTAGAGCGGAACGGTCGCTTAGACCGGTTCCCGCGCCATGACAAGGCAGGTGTTCTGGCCGCCAAAGCCGAAGGAGTTCGACAGGACGGTGCCGACCTCGGCGTTGCGCTTGGTGTTCGGCACCACGTCGAGCACGATTGCCGGGTCGGGATTGTCGTAGTTGATGGTCGGCGGAATGATGCTTTCGCGCATCGTCATCAGCGAAAATGCGGCCTCGACAGCACCGGCAGCCGATAGGGTATGGCCGATCATCGACTTGTTCGACGAGACCGGCATTGACGAGATCCGCTCGCCGAACACCGTCGACAGCGACAAATGCTCCATCTTGTCGTTTTCGGGCGTCGAGGTGCCATGGGCGTTGACATAATCGATCCCGTCCTCGCTCAGGCCGGCATCGGCAAGAGCGGCGCGCACCGCCGCGATCGCCGGCGAACCGTCCGGCTTGGAGCGGGTGCGATGGAAGTCGTCGGCCTTTTCGCCGCAGCCGCGCAATATGCCGAGAACGGTGGCGCCGCGGGCAAGTGCTGCCTCCAGCGATTCCAGCACAAGGGCGCCCGAGCCTTCGGCCAGCACGAAGCCGTCGCGATCCTTGGAGAAGGGTTTTGAGGCCTTTTCGGGGATGTCGTTATGGGTGGAGAGCGCCGACAGAAGCGAGAAGCGGATCAGCGCCTCGGCGGTCGCCGAGCCGTCGGCGCCGATCGACAGCGCCCTGTCGCATTCGCCGCGGCGGATCGCCTCGACGCCGAGCTGGATCGCCGTGGCGCCCGAAGCGCACGCGGTCGACAGCGTAATCGGCAGGCCGCGTGTGCCGAAACGGTCGGCAAGCCGGTCGGCAATCGAGCCGAACTGGGTGGTCTCGAAGATGTCGAGTTCCCTGAGGCCGCGCGCTACCCGCAGCAGCCTCTCGGCACCGGTGTCGTGCCTGTCTGAATTATTGGGCGTGTCGAAATTGTAGAGCGAAAAGCGCTCGCTCCAGTCGAGCTCGACCGGCGGCGAAGCGAGGAACAGCGGTCCGCCGAAATCGCCGGCATCGAGGCCGGCCTCCGACATCGCTTCCTGGGCGGCGGTTTCGGCAAGCTCATAGGTGAGGAGACTGGCGCCCTTGGAACTCGACGGCAGGAAATCGACCATGCCGGAGATGCGGGTGTTGAGATGATCGACCGGGAAGCGGGTGATCGGATGGATGCCGGACTTGCCTGAGGTAAGTGCCGCCCAATTGTCGGCTTTGCCGACACCGAGCGACGTCACCACGCCGATGCCGGTGACGGCGACGATGGGCCTGCCCATGTGGTCGTTCAGATTGGCCATTTGTTGTCCAAAAACCTGTTTCTCTTGGAGCGTCGGATCGCCCGAAAACCGCGCCACACTTTTCGGTCCGATGCTCTAGGCGGCTTTGATCAGCGCCATGCCCTCGAATTGGTGATAGCCGATCGCCGTTGCAAGGACGGTCTTCGGGACGCCGGCAAACGGCTTTTCGACTGTGGCGTCGAAGACAGGGTAGGCGGCCTTGCGGTCGACAGCCAGCGCCGCCAGCGCCACGGCAAAGGGGAATTGCGCTTCCTTCATGTGGCCGGTCAGCGTCGAAAAGCCGCGTGCGGCGATCGCCGGATTGGCGTCGAGCGCCGATTTCTCGGCGGCGGTCGCGGCATGGGCGCCCGAAGCGCCGGAGATCGCGAGCAGCTCGCCATTCGGCAATGCGGCTTGCTTCAACAGCACGGCGATCTCGCCGTCGAGTTCGTCCCGCCGGCGCCTGGCGCGACCGGACAGGACCGGGCCGAGTTCCGCATAGATCTTCCGGCCACGGCTTTCCGCATGCTCGCGCTGCTCCAGGACGAGAAACGCGCCGCCGGATCCGGTCACCACGCCGCCGCCCTCGGCACCTTGCCTTTGCCAGACCGGCCGCCACGGACCGCGATGCAGGTAGCCGGCCAGTTCATAGCCGAGCAGCATGTCGGAATGTTCGGTCTGGAAAGCGCCGCCGACCAGAATATGCGTCGACTGGCCGGAGCGGATGCGCGCGGCCGCCGTCTCGACGGCGGCAACGCCCGCACCTTCCTCGCCCATGAAGGTGCGCGACGACCCCGTCACCTTGTGGACGATCGAGATGTTGCCGGCGAGCAGGTTGGAAAGCTGTGCCAGAAACAGCGTCGGACGCAATTCGGTGGTCAGCTTCTCGTTGAGCAGCACGTCGCGGTCATTGCGGCTTTCCGATGCCGCGAGAATGGCCGCATCGACCGCCTCGTCGCGCTCGCCGCCGCCGGCGGCCACCACCATGTCCATGGTCGCGCAGAGTTCGTCATTGCCCTTGATGCCGGCATCGTCGAGAGCAAGGCCGGCTGCATAGGTGCCGAGCCTCTGCCAGGTCTCCATCTGCCGCTGGTCGCCGCGCTTGGCGATCTGCAGGTTCCAGTCGATCTCCGGCAGCGGATGGACCGTATAGGGCGAGAAGCGCGAAGCCTCCAGAACCGGCTCAAGGCGCGGCTGGACAAGCTTTTGCCAATGCGCATCCGGACCCTCGCCCAGCGACGAGACAAGGCCGATGCCTGATATGACGACGTCGTGGGGGTTCATGGGAGGCTGTTGTGGGTCGGACGCGTCAGGCGCTGTGTTCACGTGGCGTTCTTGGCGGCGACGAGCGCGTCGATCTTGGCGCACAGGTTCTTCATGACGAAATAGTCGTCGGTCGAAGCCTTGCCGTCGTTGACCTCCTGCGTCCACTTTTCCAGCGGCACCTTGATGCCGAATTCCTTGTCGATGGCAAAGACGATGTCGAGGAAGTCGAGGCTGTCGATGCCGAGATCGTCGATGGTGTGGCTTTCGGGCGTGATCGTCTCGATATCGATCTCGCTGGTATCGGCGATGATCTTGGCGACTTTGTCGAACGTGGTGGACAAGGGCTTTTCCTTCGATTGCGGGCGGAATCTGTCCGCATGTGTTTTGGGCTGTCTAATTGGTTTTTCCGGGCAGGAAAAGGCCTGATGCGCCGACCGCAGCTGGGATTGATGTTCTGGCAGAGCAATAGGGGTCGCTGGCAACCCCTCCCGGCGATATGACCAAACCGTCCCATCTCTGGTCATTGCGTGTACCAATGTACCACGAGGATCTATGACCATAGGGGGCGTGCAGACCGGGTGCGCCTGGAAAAACGATTGGTGAAGCTGTTCAAGGCCTTGGCTGAGCATCGCGACATGAGCCTGGGTGGGCACCGCATCCGCTATGCTCGCGTTACGCCGGATTGGCGTGTCGGATTTGTCGAGGTGGCCTGCCGACCGACCACTAACGGAGGCACGGAGGCGTCGATTACCTATGCGTTCACGGCCTTGAGCCCGGCAGGAGCATCGTATCTGTCCGAACTGACGGAGGACGCGTTCGCGGACATGATCGAGGGATGGAAGCTCCATGTCGACGCTTGGCAGGTAGCGGTGAAAATCTGACGCCGGGTAACTTAAACGAATTGCCACCAAGGGTGGAATGTTACCTTCGTCTCGTAGATGGGAACGAGCAAGTAGCGGACAAAGCGGTCGCTCAGTGAGTTTTCCTTCGTTCTGTGCCTTGATGGGACAATTCTTCGCCGCTGATCGGAGCAACACCCGTGGCCATTCATTCCTTCCACATCAACATCCCGGATGAACAGATCGAGTACCTACAGCGTCGTATCCAAGCGACAAGATGGCCGTCGTCGATCTTCGCATACGGATGGGAGGACGGTACTGACGTTGATTTCCTCAGGAAGCTTTCACGTTACTGGGAATACGATTTCAGGTGGCGCGATCACGAAAAACGTCTGAACCTGTTGCCTCAGTTTAGGGTCACGATAGACGGGTGCGACATCCATTTCGTTCACCAGAAAGGAAAGGGGTCAGCGCCCTTGCCGTTGATCCTCACTCATGGCTGGCCCGGCTCCTTCGCCGAGTTCGAGCATGTCATTCCGCTGCTCACGGATCCTGCCAAATACGGCGGGGATGCCGATGACGCCTTCGATGTCGTCGCACCGTCGCTTCCGGGTTTCGGCTTCTCGTCCCCGCCGCATCAGGCCGGCGTTAGCTCAAAGCATGTCGCGAAGCTGTGGCGGGGGCTGATGCGCGAACTGGGATATGATCGCTTCGCCGCACAAGGTGGCGACATCGGCGCCGGCGTCTCGACCTGGCTCGCTCAGCTTTACCCGGAGGACCTTATCGGATTGCACCTGAATTACATTCCAGGCAGTTTCCGCCCGACCCTCGGTCGCGGCGACCCACCTGTCACGCCGGAGGAGAAGGCATTCCTCGACAGTGCGGCGAATTTCGCTGCAACGGAGGGAGCCTACGCTTTTCTGCAGGGGACCAAGCCCCAGACGCTAGCCTTTGCACTGACAGATTCCCCAATCGGGCTAGCCGCATGGATTGCCGAGAAGTTCCGCAGTTGGAGCGACTGCGAAGGCGAACTCGAACGCGCCATCCCTCTAGACACGCTGCTTACCGACATCTCGCTCTACTGGTTCGGTAACACGATCGAGGCCTCGCTCCGGATTTACAAAGAGAACCGGCTCTGCCCCCTGATCTTCGGGCCAAGAGAGCGAATAACACCGCCCCTCGGCGTTGCAGTCTTCCCCCGAGAGCTTCCTATGCCACCTCGCTCCTGGGTCGAGCGAGTCTTCCGTGTCGAGCGCTGGACCGACATGCCGAAAGGAGGACATTTCGCGGCGATTGAGCAACCCGAACTCCTGGTCGAGGACATCCGGGCGTTTTTTCGGCCGCTGAGGCTCCGGCCGGCCAAGTAGAGGACGAAAACCTCGCCCGTTGTCACGGCTCGGAAGTCCTGATGAGACGGTAGCATCGCATTCGCTTTCGTTGAAAGCGCCCGTTGGTCCTGACTAAGGGTCAATGGGTCAATGTCGACCTTCGACTCGATCAAGACCTCATCGCGGGTCGGAACCGGTATTCCGCTTAAGATACCAAACGCTAGATTTCACTACTAGCGAACGCTTCAACCGGCGCCGGCGCAGTCAGAAAGTGACGCGGCCGAGTACTCGCAGGCCGTCGCCTTGCGGCTCGACGACCACGGCCTCGCCTTCGCGCGGCGAGATGCCGGTCAATTCCTTGATGTTTTCGAGATGCGTGACCATGACCAGATTGTCGGACCCGGAATAGCCGCGGATCTCGGCCAGGATCGCAGCGATCTGGGCGGCCTTCTCCTTTTCGTCGGTCTTCAGCAGGTCAAGCGGTGCGAACGGCTCCGGTTCGCTTTCGAAAGCAATGCGGGCGGTCTCGAGGCAGCGGCAATAGCGGCTGGACAGCACGCGCTCGACCGGTGCGGCGCGGGCGCCAAACAGCGCGCCGATCTTGCGTGCCTGTTGCTTGCCGCGCTCAGAGAGATTGACCTGGGTGGCGCATTTGCCGAGATCGAAATTGGCCGCATCGGTGGTGCCTGTGACCATGGCATGGCGAAGCAGGACCACATGCCCGCCGTCGCGCAGCAGCGCCCAGCCGGCTTCCGTCGCATGGGCTGTGGCGGAAACGGCAAGCAACAGCAGCGCCAGCACAAATCGAAGCATCAGACATCCTTTTCGGGTGACCGGCAGGCAGGTCCCCGGTGACCGGCATATAGGGACGGCAAAGCCGGCTGAAAGACAAGCCGAGTGCAACCTGCGGCCGAAACGCCTATTTCTTCGCTATCTGCTTCTTCACCAGATCGATCTTGCGGTCGGTCAGCGGGATCGGGAGTGTGTAGCCGGCTTCGGTAAAGCCCTGCTTGGCGTTTTCGAAGAATTCGATCGCCTTTTGGTATTCGGCATTGCCACCGCCATAGCTGCCGCGGTTCCAGTGGACGTCGCCGAGATTGTTCTGCTCGAAGGCCCATTGCATCGGCTGGCTTTCGCGGGTGAAGACCTTGAGTGTCGCCTCGAAGGCGGCTTCGGCTTCATCCAGATATTTGCCGGTGCGTTCGAGATTGCCGAGATTGGTCAGGCTCATGCCGATGCCGTTCTGCGCGTTTGCCCAGTCGACGGGCGAGGTCTCGAAGGTCAGCACCTCCAGCGCCGCCCGGCGCGCGGCGATCGATGCGGCCAGTTTGCCGGGGTCGGCCTCGCTCATGCTCAGCCATTGCAGCGCCGAGCCGAGGCCGGCCTGCGCCAGTGCCCATTGCCGCGGCGTCGTCTCGCGCTTGTATTCGCGCAGTGCATCGCGATAGGCCTCGATCGCCGCCTCGTAATGCACCGGCTTGTCGGTCACGCCGCCGAGCAGTTGCAGCGTGTTGCCGAGATTGTAGTGGGTCATTGCCCAGTCGAGCGGAAACTCCTTTTTGGTATAGACGCGCCGTGCCGCCCGGTATGCAGCAGCCGATTGCTCAAGCCTGGCAGGATCGCGCGTGCGCTGGCCGAGCGTCTGGTAGATCGAGCCGAGATTGTTCTCCGCCGAAGCCCAATCCGTCGGAAAACGTTGGCGTGTGAATATGGTCAGCGCGTCGCCATAGGCAGCAGCCGCCTCTTCGAGCAGGCCGGTGCCGAGATCGAAACGGGCAGCACTGCTCAGCGCGTTACCCAGATTGAGACGGCTGCTCGCCCAGGAGAGCGGGAAGGTGTCGCGTGTGCGGATTTCGAGCGCGGCGCGGAATGCCGCGGCTGCCTCGTCGATTTTCGCCTTGTCGTTGCGTTGCGTGCCGAGAGACACCAGCGTATTGCCGAGATTGTTCTGGACCATCGCCCACTGAACGGGCGCCTTTTCGCGCGTGTATTCTTCAAGCGCCAGCCGGTAGGCGGCCTCGGCCTCGGTCAGGCGCGCGCCGTCCGGTTCGCGCTCCGAAAGCGCGTAAAGCGCAAGGCCAAGGTTGCTTTGCGAGGCGGCCCAGTCCAGCGGGACTTTGTCGCGCGGCCGCTTCTCCAGCGTGGCGCGCATCGCCACCACTGCTTCGTTCAGGCGTTTCGGGTCGCTCTCGCGTTCGCCGATCTTCAACAGCACATTGGCCAGGTTATTCTGGGCGGCCGCCCAGTTGATGTCGTCCTTCTCGCGCTCGAACACGGCAATCGAATCGCGAAAGATGTTCGCTGCCTCTTCCAGCCGGTCGATTTGGCGCTCGCGCTCGCCGATCGTCTGCAGCACCACAGCCATGTTGTTGCGGGTGATCGCCCAGTCGCGGTTCTGCTCGCCGTTGGGGATGAAGTTCAGGATGACGCGGTAGGCGTCGATGGCGTGCTGCAGCGCTTGCCTGTCGCCGGTGGCGTTGCCATGCGCGTTAAGCGCTTCCGCCTCCTGGTTCTTGTAGTTCCAGCGCAGCCTGTCGTCCCATTTCTCGACCAGCGAGAAGGCCTTGCCGTAATCGTTGGCGGCCGACAGATAGTCGAAGACCAGCGCCGAAGCGTCGGCGCGCCTGGCATAGATCGCCGCGTCGGCAAGACGCTTCTGCCTGACCAGATCCTCCGCCCGATCGACCACGCCGCTGGCCTGCTCGACCCGGCCCACCGCCTGGTCGAGGAAGTTGCGCGCGGTGACGATGGCGCCCTGGCCGATCGCCTTGTCGGCCGAGGCGACGAGGCGGCTGATCTCGGGGTCGTCGGTGCGCAGCGCGTTGCGCTCGGAGATCATCTTCTTCAGGCGCTCGGCCTGCGCATCGAGCAGCTTTTGCAGATCGGTGGGGTCCTCCGGCATGTTTTCGGTGCCGAGCGCCTTCAGCACGCCATACAGCGCGTCGAGCGGGACGCCGTCCTGCAGCGAGGCCAGTTCGACCTGTGCCCGCTTGGGGTTCGGCAACTCGGCGATCGTCAGCAGCAATTGCCGCCGCTCGCCGGTGATCAGGCCGTCGTCGCCGGTCGGCTCCTGCGGTGCAACGCCGAAATAGAGCAGCCGGCGCAGGCTTTCATTGACCCATGGCCGCTGCCTTGCCTTGGTGTCGAGATAGACCTCCTCGGTCACCATGCGCATGACCGAGCCGAACTCGGTGCCCTTCATTGCCGCTAGGTGGCGCAGAAGTGCCGCTGCGTAGGGGCTGTTTTCGCCGACGATGCCATCGAGTGCCGGCCGCCCCGGCTCGGCGGCAAAGCCGATCACCGTTCCCAGATTTTCCGTCGCGGTCGCGTTTGCCAGTGCCCTGGCGCCGCGCACCGGCTCCAGGCCGCCGGCGCCAATCGGCGAGGCCGAGGCCGTCGGCGCCCGGCGCAGCACCGCATCCGCCGGAAACGGGTTGGTGCGGCAGGCATCGAGCAGCATGATCGTTACCGGCACGGTCGTCTTCAGTTCGTCCATGACGGCGGAAATCGGCACCAGGGCCTGATCGGCGTCCTTCAATGAAGAAACGTCAGCGTCGACCGGCACCAGATAGTTTTCGCCGCCGGCCTCGATGCCGTGGCCGGAATAGTAGATCAAGGCGACGTCGGCGTCCTCGGCATCCTCGGCGAAACGCTCGAGGTCGCGCTTCAGCTTTGCCGTGTCGCGGTCGGTGACGCTGCGCGCGTCGAAGCCGAGATCGGTCAGCATCTTGGCGATGTCGCGGGCGTCGTTGGCGGGGTTGGGGAGCGCCGCTATGTGCTGGTATTTCGACTGGCCGACAATCAGCGCCACGCCCTTGAGGCTCGCCGGCTCCGCGGCATGAGCCGAGGTCACCACGAGGCAAAGCATGGCGCCGACGAAAGCCGTCAGCCACGCCTGCTTGAAGAAGTGCTGATTTCCGACAAGGCCCATTCGCCGCGTGTCCCCCGACAACCCTGTATAGCGCTGGCATCCAACCATGAGCAAATTCGGGCAAGATCCGAGCGGCCGGATTGTTGGCCGGTACCTTCGCGAGGGAAGGGCGATTGCGCCGCCGCCGAGCCTCGCCTATCACGGGAAAAATGTCTCCGCTTACCGAAACCGTCCTCTTCGTCTTCAGTCTTGTCGGGCTCGGCTATCTTGCCGGGTTGACCGGCTATTTGAAGCCGGCGAGCGGCGAGGGCGTATCCGAATTCGCTATCAACGTGGCAATGCCGCTTTTGCTGTTCCAGACCATGGTAAAGGCTGATTTCCACGGCGTGGCGCCGTGGTCGCTGTGGGGCGCCTATTTCGCGGCAGTGGCGCTTACCTGGGCTGCCGGCCATCTGGTCATTACGCGCATCTTCGGGCGGGACGCCCGCGCCGGCGTCGTCGGCGGCGTGTCGTCGTCCTACTCCAACGTTGTCCTGCTCGGCGCGCCCTTCATCATCGGCGTGTTCGGGCCGGCCGGGTTCGAAGTGCTGTCACTGCTCGTCTCCATTCATCTGCCGGTGATGATGATGGCCTCGATCATCCTGTTCGAGATGTTCGGCCGCGGCGGCAGCGAGCCTGTGCATCCGCTCCGCGTCGTCAGGAGCTTTCTCAGGCGGGTATTCATCAATCCGCTGATCATCGGCATACTGGCCGGGCTGGCGTGGCGCTTCACCGGTGCGCCGCTGCCGGTGCTTGCGACGCGGCTGAGCGACGCGCTGGCCGGCACGGCCGCCCCGGTTGCGCTGTTCGCCATGGGGCTCAGCCTGCGCCGTTTCGGCATTTCCGGCAATGTAAGGCCGGCGCTGGCGCTGTCGGCGCTGAAACTGTTCCTGATGCCGGCGCTGGTTCTCGGCCTGGTCTGGCTGATCGGCCTGCCGCCATTGACGGCCAAGGTGGCGGTCATGGTTGCGGCGTTGCCGTCCGGCATCAATTCCTATCTCATCGCGGTGCAGTTCAACACCGGCCAGGCGCTGGCGTCGAACCAGATGACCATCGCCACCGCCTGTGCGGTCGTGACCACTGCGTTTTGGCTGACCGTGGTCGTCCATGTTTTTGGATAAGAACTCGGGTTTTTGGATAAGAACCCGGGTTTTTGGATGAGAACCCGGCTGCATCGCCTCTCGCTTTGGCTGGCCCAAACCCTATATGCCATCTTGTGATTGCTTGCGGGGCTTGCCCTGGGCTAAGAGCAGTGGCTCTAGCGATGCTATCGCGCACGTCCATTCACGAAATCAGCGACCGGCCCGCCAGGTGCCGAACGGAGGCGAGATCATGCTTCAGAAAACCAGCCATTTCATGCGGCAGGCCAATCTCATCAATGGCGAATGGGTGCAGGCCGATTCAGGCCAGACGGTCGACGTCAACAATCCTGCCACCGGCCTCAAGATCGGCACCGTGCCGAAGTCGGGCAAGGCCGAGACCCGCCGCGCCATCGAGGCCGCCGACGCTGCCTTCAAGACGTGGCGCAAGACCACCGCGCTCGAACGCTCGAAGCTGTTGCGCAAGCTGCACGACGCGATGATGGACAATCAGGACGTGCTGGCCGAACTACTAACCATCGAGCAGGGCAAGTCGCTGTTCGAATCGAAGGGCGAGATCGGCTCGGCCGCGTCCTACATATTGTGGTTCGCCGAAGAAGGCCGCCGCACCTATGGCGACGTCGTGCCGTCGCCTTGGGCGGACCGCCGTATCCTGGTGACCAAGGAGCCGGTCGGCGTCATCGCCGCCATCACGCCATGGAATTTCCCGTCCTCGATGCTGGCCCGCAAGCTCGGTCCGGCGCTTGCCGCCGGCTGTACCGCCGTGGTCAAGCCGGCGTCGCAGACGCCTTACTCCGGCCTTGCCTGGGGCGCGCTTGCCGAGGAAGTCGGCTTCCCCAAAGGCGTGATCAATATCCTGACCGGCGCTGCCGGCGAGATCGGCGACGAGATCTGTGCCAACCCGCTGGTCAAGAAGATCACCTTCACCGGCTCGACCGAGGTCGGCAAGATCCTGATCCAGAAGTCGTCGGTGACGGTCAAGAAAGTGTCGATGGAGCTCGGTGGCAATGCGCCGTTCATCGTCTTCGATGACGCCGATCTCGAGCGGGCCGTCGCCGGCGCCATCACCGCCAAGTACCGCAATTCCGGCCAGACCTGCGTCTGCACCAACCGCTTCCTGGTGCAGGCCGGCATCTACGACCAGTTTGTCGAAAAGCTGGCTGCTGCGAGCAACGGGCTGAAGGTCGGTTCCGGCCTCGAGGAAGGTGTCCAGCAGGGACCGCTGATCGACGAAAAGGCGGTGGAGAAGGTCGAGGAGCTGATTGCCGACGCTACCGCCAAAGGCGGCAAGGTCGTCGCCGGCGGCAAGCGCCACGCGCTCGGCGGCTCGTTCTTCCAGCCGACGGTGATCGCCAATGCGACGCCGAAGATGCGCTTCATGAAGGAAGAAATCTTCGGCCCGGTGGCGCCGGTATTCAAGTTCGAAACCGAGGAAGAGGCCGTGGCACTCGCCAACGACACCGAGTTCGGGCTGGCCTGCTACTTCTACACCGGCGATCTCGGCCGCGCCTTCCGGGTCATGGAAGGGCTCAAATACGGCATGGTCGGCGTCAATGAAGGGCTCATCACCACCCCTGAAGCGCCGTTCGGCGGCGTCAAGGAATCGGGCCTCGGCAAGGAAGGCGGCCATCAGGGCATCGAGGATTATCTCGACACCAAATATGTCTGCATCGGCGGACTTGGTCTCTAGAAGCCTCATGCGGTAATACCGAAAAAGACCCTGAGCCGCTTCGGAAAAGGCCAGGCTGGCGTCGAGCAACGAACTTGCGAGCATGGCGATGAAAGACGGCGAGGTTTTCGGAACGACGCAGGCGGGCGAGGAAGTCCGCCGTTTCACCATTCGTGGCGGCGGCCTCACCGCCAACATCATCGGCCTGGGTGCGATCATCCAGGATCTGCACCTGGCCGGGCACGAGGCGCCATTGGTGCTCGGCTATGATCGTTTCGAGCACTATGAGACGGATACCGCCTTCTTCGGCACTGTCGTCGGGCGCTATGCCAACCGTATCCGCGACGGCCGCTTCACGCTTGCCGGCAAACGCTACCAGACCGAGCGCAATTTCCTCGAAAAGCACACGCTGCATGGCGGTTCGCAAGGTTTTTCGCGCCGTGCCTGGGCGGTTTCGCTGCATGGCAGGGATTTTGTAACGCTGACCCTACACGACCCCGACGGCATGATGGGCTTTCCCGGCGCGCTCGACGTGACCTGCACCTACCGGCTGAAGATCCCCGGCACGCTCAGCGTCGAACTGACCGCCACCTGCGAGGAGCCGACGCTCTGCAACCTCACCCAGCATTCCTATTTCAACCTGGATGACGGCGGCGCCGGCGACATTCTCGATCACCGGCTGATGCTGAATGCCGGCGCCTATCTGCCGGTCGACGCGGATCTCATTCCGACAGGCACGGTAAAGCCGGTCGACGGCACGCCTTTCGACTTTCGCCAGGCGCGGCCGCTGCGCATGGAGACCGAGGGCGAACAGCTCCCCTATGACCAGAATTTCTGCCTCGCCTCAACGCGCGGGCCGCTGAAGCAGGCGTCGTGGGCGCAAGGCGCGAATTCCGGCGTCGAGATGGAGCTCTGGACGACCGAGCCGGGCGTCCAGCTCTATACCGGCCAGTATCTGGCGCCGTCCTCGCCTGGACTGGGCGGACGCCAGTACAAGGCGTTTTCGGGCTTTTGCCTGGAGCCGCAAATCTGGCCGGATGCGCCGAACCGGCCGTATTTCCCGCAAGCCACGCTGTGGCCCGGGCATATCTACCATCACGTGACCGAATACCGGTTCAGGCTGCCTTAGGGCGGGACCCCCCGGAAACCGGCATGGTTTTGCTGCGCTGACCTCCGGTTCGGAAAGGGTCATGCAAAATTCAAAGTGTTATAGCGTCCTTTGCGCGTCCAATGACGCGCGGCGCACTGGAGTCAAAACGCAATCACTCTGAACGACCGACTTCGAACTCTCTTGGACCTTTGACGCCGAGAGCCCTGACGACGCAAGTTGACCCTTATCCGACATTCGGGCTCTCATGCAGCAAAGTACACAGACCTGAAAAGCTGTCTTTCAGGGGCGGCGGCAATGGCATCAACCTGCGACCTGCTGTAAGCTTGGAAAGCGGGTAACAATCCGCGAAGGATTGGGGGATGGAACGTCATCTCGCAGCCGTCCTGATTGCCGATGTCGTCGGCTATGGCCGCTTGAGCCAGATCGACGACGAGGGTACGCGTGCGCTTTTCCGAACCGACCTGAACGAAGTATTCAAGCCAAGGATCGCTGCGCACCATGGTCGACTGGTGAAAACCATGGGAGATGGGATGTTGGTCGAGTTCCACAGTGTGGTCGACGCCCTACGCTGCGCGGTCGAAATCCAGCAACAGAAGGCGGAGGTGAACGTTTTCACGCAGCCAGAACGGCGGCTTGATTTCCGCATCGGCATCAATCTGGGCGATGTTATCGTTGAGGGTGACGACATCCACGGTGACGCGGTGAACATCGCCGATCGGCTGCAAGGGCTGGCGGAACCTGGAGGAATCGCGATTTCCGCCACCGCCTGCGACCATGTGAGGGGAAAGGTGCCGATCGGCTTTGCCTCACTCGGCGTGCAGAAAATGAAAAGTATCGCCGAACCGGTTCGCGTGTACCGTGTCTTGATCGACCCCGCTACTGCGGGCAAGATCCTCGGTGCCAAACCACGCCTTTCTTCCGGCGACGACAGTAAGCCGCCGGTAATTGCGGTTTTGCCGTTCGAAAACCTAAGCGCCGACGACGGCTGGACGCGGCTGGCAGACGGCCTGTCGGCCGACATGATCGGCGACCTAGCGCGCTATCCCGACCTTGCGGTCATTTCGCGCCAGACCATGCAGTCCTATCGGGGACGGGCGAGCGACACACGCTCGGTTGGACGGGAACTGAACGCCGATTACCTGCTGGAAGGCACCCTCCAGGCGATCGGACAGCGTGTCCGCGTCGCGGTGCAGCTGGTCGACACCCGGACCGGAGCCAACCTTTGGTCGGCGCGGTTCGACGAGTCGACCGATGATTTTTTTCTCATGCAGGACAGCATCACACAGAACGTTATCAACGCCCTGGCAGGCACTTTCGGCAAGCTCGCCAATCTCGGGCGTGAGGTGGCTCGGCGGAAGCCTCCCTCGAGCCTGGGTGCTTACGACTGCTATCTACTCGGGGTGGAACTGCACGACAGATTCACGACCGATGCGAGGGCAGAAGCCATACGCATGCTGTCCCGCGCCGTGGAACTCGACCCCGGCTTCGCGCGGGCCTGGATGACGTTGGGATTGGCACATGCGGTCGATGCCTTCAATGCCTTCACGCCAGATTCAGCCGCTTCGGTCGAGCGCTGGCGAGAATGCGTGGAAAAGGCTCTGGCGCTCGACCCTACCGATCCGATGACGCGCCTTTACATGGGCGCTCTCCGCGCCATTGACGGCGATATCAGCGGGGCCGCAGAGGAATACGACCGGGCGCTGGCCCTGGCACCCAATGACGCCGATGTGCTGTCGATGCTCGCCTCAAGCCGAGCTCTCGTGTGTGGAAATCCGGAAGAAGGCTGTGCTCTCGCCGAACGGGCGCTTCGCCTCAATCCGCAGGCTCCGAGTTGGTACTACGCGCAGCTCGCCCGGGCGCGGTTCGTCGCCGGTCGCTATGCCGACAGTCTGTCGTCGCTGTGCCAAAGTCCGCCGGATATTCCCGTCACTCTGATGTTCCGTGCCCTGTGCCACGCGCTGCTCGAAGAGTCGGCGCAGGCGCAGTCGATCGCCAGGCGGATTGCCGTCGAGTTTCCAAGGTTCACCGTCGAGAACTTCATCCGAACCTATCCCGTCACCAATCCTCTGGCCCTCGCTGCGATTAAGGAAGGGGCTCGTCGCGCAGGCATAGCGTAGAGCCGAAAACGGTGCCTAGCTGAGGAGGGGGACGCGCTTCCTGGATATGCCACTTGGTAAGCCGGGCCTCGCTTCCGGCACAGGCTGAAGGTCTGCTTCGTAGCGCTAACTGGGCGCTGGCGTGACCCCTGCTAAGCTTCCGCTCATGGCGCTCTGTGCTCATTCCCGCCGACTAATTCAAACGGCAAGTTCCGCCCATCTGGGCCATTAGCGGCAGCCAGTCTGATTGAGTTTTGACCCTAATCCTCAAACGCCGCCCTCAACGTTTCGAACGTCGCAAACACGCCCAATGCAGCGCCCTCGGGATTGTTGGTCGGTGGCAGAGCTTCAGCTATCCGGCGCACCAAGGTCGTCTCAGAACCGGCTGGAGCGTTCTTTCGGCTGAGGCGACTTCAAGCCGTGACAGGAGCATTCCGGATCAGCGGGAAGTCGCGCGGCGGTCTCCAGCGCGACCCGCGAGGCTGTCATGGAGAGACTGGGCAGCACGTCCTCCTGCAGCAATTTCTGGCGATTGCGATCCATGTAGTCGTTGAAGCCCGCCGTCACGAACGCGCAAGGCACGAAACACGCGCCGATCTCGCGCGACAAGGTCGCCTCAGGGGCGATGGAATGGTTGAGTACATCCGCCCCCATGCCCCGATACGCTAAGGCTTCGGCAGGCGTTGTCAGCCGCGGCCCATAACAATGGGCAGCCACCAACTGCTGTTCGATGCCATAAACGCGGCATTCGGCTGGCCAATGACGGCGGGCCGTTTCGACCAGAACCGCCGCACATCTTGGACACACGATTTGCTTGCCCGAACAGTCAAAGCTCTGGCGGTCAGGAAGCAGTGAAAACGGGGTCTGCGTCAGTTCGATGATATCGGCAGTCACCACCATGTCGCCCGGCTGGATCGCCTTGTTGACGGCGCCTACGGTCGAGCAGGCGAGAACTTGCCGTACACCCGCCCGCATCAATACCCAGAACGCGCGGCGATGGCAGGAATGGTCGATACGGTCGCGGGGATTGCCGTGCGAATACATGCACAGCGCGCGTTTTGCTCTCCCTTCGGCTGTGATCGACGCATCGAACTCGAGCAGCTTCCAGTTGTCGGTGCGACCGAAAGGTGTTTCAAAACTCATGTCGCGCCGCAAGGTGCGCACACCATCGAATTCGATATCTTCCGGGAAGGCAAGCCCCCAGTTTGCCGATCCGGTGATGATGGCCAACCCTACCTGAGGGATGTCCGTCGAATGATCCGTCAGATCGTCGGCCGCGTGGTGATTGGTGGGCATGTTTCCAGTCTCGGTCAGGATTTTTGGCGAAGGGTCACAATCAGGACCACGGCCACGACGATGACGGTCCACAATGTCGAGATCGCCGCAATGGTCGGATCGATCTGATCGCGCAGCGACAGGAACATAAGCTTCGGCATCGTGCTGTTGCGACCGCTTGCGATGAAGATCGAAATCACAGACTCGTCGAGCGAAGTCAGGAACGCCATCAATGTCGCTGACAGCAAGCTGATCCGAAGTTGCGGAACGATGATTCCGCCAATGGACCTGGCCCAGTTTGCACCGAGGCTGCGCGCCGCCTGAACCTGGTTCCAGTCAAAGCGGGCGAGAGCGGGTAGCAACACAATGCAGGCGACCGGAACGGCCAGCACCACATGCCCGACCAGCACACCGAATAGCGTTCCGATCAGATGTTGTGCGGCCAACACAAAGAAGAGACCGATCGCAAGCAGGATACCGGGGGTGATCGAGGGGGTCAGCAGGACGCTCTGGATGGCCGCAGCGGTTTTTCCGCCCAGCCGATTCATTGAAATGCAGGCGAGCAGCGCGAAAGGCACCGCGATCAACGCCGTCAACGTCCCAAGGACCAAACTCGTTCTCAGCGCGGCCATCCACGTTGCCGAGCCGAAGAAGTTCTCGTACCAGCGCAACGAGTAGGCGTGCGGCGGAAACTCGAGGAGATTCGACGCCGAAAAGGAAAGCGGCACCACCACGAGCGTCGGCAGCATCAGAAATGCCATGACAAGAGCGGCAAAGCTCCAGAGCAAAATGCGGGCGAGCCTGTTTTGCGGATAGGCTTCAAGCATGGGAGGCTTCCACGGTGTTCTGGGCCACCAGACGGCGTGCCGCCAGCAACATCACACCGATCAGCGCCATAAGAACGAGGAGCAGAATGCCCAGGACGCTTGCCGACCCCCAGTCCTGAAAGGTCGATAGTGTACGCTCGATCCGGGTAGAGAGCGGATTTACCTTGCCGCCGCCAAGCACCGCCGGCGTGATGAAAAAACCTATGGCGTAGATGAGGACGATGATCGAACCCGAGAAGATGCCGCCCGCCGAAAGCGGCATAATGACTGTGCGGATGACCTGCCTGAGAGTGGCTCCCATGCTCGCAGCCGCGCGAATGAGATTTGGGTCGATATCGCGCATCGCAGCATAAACAGGCAGCAGAAAAAGTGGCAGCATGTAGTGCACCATGCCGATGAGCGTTCCCGTGAAGTTGTAGACCAGCGGCAATGGCTCCGCCGTCAGGCCTGAACCGGTCAAAGCCGCGTTGATCAGGCCGTCGCGCCGCAAGAGCACGAGCCAACCATAGGTACGCACCAGAATAGAGGTCCACAGCGGCAGCATGACGAACGCCATGAGCACGTTGGCCAACCTTGGTCTGACGCTGGCGAGCGCCAGCGCCAGAGGAGTGCCGAGGAGAATGCAGCCCGCCAGCGTACCCAAGGACAGTTCGAGGGTCGTGACGAGCGCCGACCACGTCAGTCCGCTCGAAAGGACCTTCTGGTAGTTGCCGACGGTGTACTCACCTGCGGTGGTCAGGAAGGATTGCCGGATGATCCAAAGGATGGGCAGTATCGCCGCCAGTCCAACGATGAACAGCGCCGGGAGCGAAAGTGAAAGAAAAAACCGCCGCTCGCGCCGCGCATCCGCCGCGAGCGCCGGGTCCCGGAGGACGATCACGCCATCGCTCCCGGTATCGCGTGAACCTTCGCTGCCGGTGCATATGCGGTCATCCGCTGACCGGCGGCAAGCTCGGCGCAGCCGCCGGCCAGCGCTGCCGGAATGCAGACAAGAACCTCTTGCCCGCCGTCAAGCGCCAGCGTCAAAAGCCAGTTCTCGCCGCGGAACGCTTTGGCGCGCAGTATTCCTTCGAGAGCCACTCCGTCTCCCCCGACGAGCTTCGCATCAAGATGGAAGCTTTCGGCGCGGATCATCAGGGTTTCGCGTGATGCTTCGGCGCCGTCGATTCTGCGCGCTGAGCCCGGGGCCACAATGTTGGCCTCGCCCATGAACTCCGCGACGAAGCGGGTCGATGGACGATCATAAATCCGCTGCGGCGTATCTATCTGCTGGATGCGGCCAGAATTCATCACCGCAATCCTGTCAGACATAATCAGCGCTTCGCGCTGGTCGTGGGTTACATAGATCGTGGTGATCCGTAGATGATCATGCAGACGCCGGATCTCATACTGCATGGTCTCGCGCAGGTTCTTGTCGAGCGCCGACAGCGGCTCGTCCATCAACATCACGCGCGGTTCGAAGACGATAGCCCGCGCCAATGCCACCCGTTGACGTTGGCCGCCGGATAGTGCGGCAATATTGCGCTCCGCCAGACCATCCAGCTTCACGCGGGCCAAGGTATCAAGCGCCCGCTGACGCGCCTCCGCTCTCGGTACCTTGCGCAGCACCAGCGGATACGCGACGTTCGCCAGGACATTCATGTGGGGAAACAAGGCGTAATTCTGGAATACTATGCCGATGTCTCGTTTGTTGGGCGGCAGGCGGGTGATGTCTCGATCGCCCAAGAAAAGTTTACCGGAATCCGGCCGGACAAAACCAGCCAGAGCCATGAGTAACGTGGTCTTGCCCGATCCCGATGGCCCTAGCAGCGTGAGGAATTCGCCAGCCTGAATGTCGAGCGAAACATCATCCAGTGCGACGTAGGACCCATAAGCCTTGTGCACGCTTTCGACGGTGATCGCGAGCGACTTCATCATGTGCTCCAGCCTTAAAGCGCGTCGCGTTCGACTGGCTTCACGCGACGCGCTTTAGGTTTCTTGTTTTCATGCATGTCGTTGTCGCGCTGCACATTTTTGCGCGACATGCGTCAGAGCTGAGAGTCAGCGAGCCATCATTTCATCGAAGGCTCTTTGGGCAGCCTCGCCATTCTTGACCCACCATTCTGAATTGGAAAACACCGAAGTGCCAGCATTTTCAGGCGCGGTCGCAAGGGTCTTCAGACGGTCCTCGGGAATAAGGCCACCCTCATATGCCGCAGGATTGACTGGGCCGTAGGCAATGAAATCGGTCAGCTTGGCAACCCGCGCGGGCTGCGTCATCGCTGCGATGAGCTTCATCGCGGCTTCCTTGTTCGGCGCTCCCTTCGGCACCCCAAGACAGTCCGTGCCGATGACCGAACCCTTGAACGTGTAGTCAGCCGCGCCGCCATCTGCTTTCACGGTTTGGGCGCGTCCGTTCCAGGTAATGACCAAATCCGCCTCACCGTCTTTCAGCAACTGCGCGGACTGGGCGCCCGAGGTCCACCACACGGCGACATCTGGTTTGATCGCTTCAAGCCGCTTGATGGCGCGCTCTAGCCCTTCCGGGGTGCTGAGCACGGAATAGACGTCCGCCGGTGCCACGCCATCGGAGAGCAGCGCGATCTCGATCGAGTCTTGCGCATTGGCGCGCAACGCGCGACGGCCAGAAAATTTGGCAACATCCCAGAATTCCGCCCACGTCTTCGGCGGGTTCTCGCCATAGGTCTTGGTGTTCCACGACATGACGGTGCCATAGGAGTCAAACGGATAGCAGTAGTCGGACTTTGCACCCTCCGGCACGGATTTCGGATCGATGATCTTGTAGTCGAGTGGCTCCAGCAGCGATTGTGCGGCCGCCTGGGCACCTTCCGGTGAGCCCAGGTGAATGACGTCGGTCGTGACCGCACCCGAGGTGACCTGCATCTTCAAGGCGGCCAGGCCGTCGCTTAGGGTCTCCTCGCGGACGTCATAGCCAAGCTCTTTTGCAGCCGGGCCCCACATGGCCTCCTTCATGGCGTTACCATAATCGCCACCTGCGGTCGTGATGGTGACCGTCTGCGCATGAACGGGCAGGGCAGCCGAGATTGCGAATGCTGTTAAGGAAATGCGTAGCCAGGACATAGGTTCTCCTCCCCAACTTTATCAAACATCGCTCAAAAGAGCCATTATTTTGTAATCGTAACGTTACGATTGCATCTCAATGCACTGGAGTCAAGCTGCTTCCTACGGGAGTTTCGATTGACCGGGATGTCGAATTCGGTAACGTTATGGCGGTCAGCAAATCAGCCGGCGCTTTCGCAAATGAAGTCGGGCGAACAATGGCCAATCTAAAGCAGATCGCCGCGGAACTTTCCCTCTCGGTGACCACGGTTTCCCGCGCTCTGAAAGATGGACCGGAAGTGCAGCCCTCGACCATAGCCCGCGTCAAGGAGGCGGCTAAGCGGGTCGGCTATTTACCAAATCATCATGGTCGCGCGCTCAAAACCGGTCGAACGCAGACGCTGACGGCAGTACTCCCGATGGAAACACGAGACCATCTGTCCGATCTGTTGAAGCTTCCTTTAATCGAAGGCATGACGCTGGCGGCGCGGCAAGCCGGTTATAGTCTGTCCATCTATTCCACCACTCCCGACGACGATCCCGTTGAGAGTGTGCAGCGGCAGCTTCAGGCGCACAGCGCAGACGGCCTGGTCATCACGCGCCTGGTGTCGGCTGATCCGCGCGTCGAGCTGCTGCTGGATAAACGCATGCCGTTCGTTGCGTTTGGAAGAACCGACCTGGATATCGCGTATCCTTATGTCGATGTCGACAATGAACAGATTGCCTACGAGGCGACCCGGCGGCTCATGGATAAGGGCTGTCGACGCATTGCGCTGCAACTTCTCGTTCCGGAGGACCAGGCGAGTGCCACGCGTCTTTCCGGGTATGGAAGGGCAATGGCCGAGGCTGGTATTCCGATCGACCAGTCGTTGATCGGTCATGGCATGTTCACCATGGAATCGAGCGCAGGCTGGTTCGATCGCTTGCTGGCGTCATCAGATCCGCCAACGGGCTTGGCGTGCGCCAACGAACTGGGCCTTCTGGGAGCGTTGCACGCTCTCGGCAAGTGGGGTCTCACACCAGGCCGCGACGTCCACATCGTCACCCGTGACAGCACGCGGCTGGCACGCTTCCTGCCGGCAAAGATCGGAGTTCATTCCGTGGATATGGCGGGTGTTGGACGCAAACTTATCGAAGTCCTGGAGAGCCGGATCATCAATCCGCTCGGGCCGGTGGAGACAGTCTTGGTGCAAGGCAGATTCGAGCCGGCCGAATAATCCGGGCTGCCCTCAGGAGGCCGCCTCGTCTTGAACCGGCCGGATCAGCGCCTTTGCGGCAGCTGCTCCCGCCGCTAGGATACGATCCGATAATTCCGTTCCTTCCACGGCGCGCGCGAGTTGAAGCGCGCCGATGAGCGTTGCAAACATGCCCAACGCAGCGCCCTCGGGATCGTTCGTCTGCGGCAGAGCTTCAGCTATCTGGCGCACCAGGGATTGAGCGCGCTCGGCATAGAGGGCTCGCGTTTCAGGCGGCTGCCGCGCGATTTCCGGCAACAACGCGGCCGAAGCGCAACCCTTTCCAGGATTGTCCCGGTGCTCGGCCGATAGATACGTCTCTATGGCCATTTCCGGACCGCCGGCGGCCAATGCTTCCTGCACTTCATGCGACTGCGCGTCCAAGGCCGCCGCCACGCTTTCACGGACGAGCTCCGCCTTCGACTGGAAGTGCGGATAGAAGGCGCCGTTCGTCAGCCCGGCGTCGCTCATGATGGTTGCCAGCCCGGACGCCGCGATGCCGTCAGATCGAAAACGTTCGGCGGCGACCTCCATGATCCGGCTGCGTGACGCGTCTTTTCGGCCCTTTTCGTAGCGCATGGTCTTTCTTTCCTGTCCTGCTATTGCATTATGCTCATAATCTGATATTACGATCATAAGTCAATTCGTGGAAATAAGCTAGACCTCTCGAACCTGGAACATCAAAATGAATGGGAATTCTGAAAAGACCGCAATCGTGACCGGGGCCTCCTCGGGCATCGGCCGCGCCAGCGCCGAGGCCTTGGCGCGGGCGGGTTTCACTGTCTTCGGGACAAGTCGCCGCAAGACCAGTAATGGTCCGGGCGGAGTGACCATGCTGGCATGCGACGTGACCGATGATGCGGCCGTCAATGCGCTCGTTGCCAACGTGCTCGCGCAGACCGGCCGGATCGACCTCCTGGTCAACAATGCCGGTGTCGGTCTGCTAGGAGGCGCCGAGGAATCCTCGGTCGCACAGGTACAAGCCCTGTTCGACGTCAATCTGTTCGGCGTCATGCGGATGACCAATGCGGTGTTGCCGTCGATGCGGCGGCGCGGCGAAGGGCGCATCATCAATATCGGCTCGATTCTGGGACTGGTACCCGCGCCATACTCAGCTCATTACTCGGCGGTCAAGCACGCGCTCGAAGGCTATTCGGAATCGCTCGACCACGAGGTGCGCGCCTTCAACGTCCGCGTTTCCGTCATCGAGCCGGCATTCGTCCGCACCGTCTTCGACCAGAACGGCATCGAGCCGGATTCGCTGTTGAAGGAATACGATCGGGCTCGAGCCGGGTTGAAGGCGCTGCTGGGCGATGTGATGCCCAAGGCCGATCGGCCGGAAGTGGTGGCGGATGTGGTTGTGAAGGCAGCGACCGATGCCCGTCCGCGACGGCGCTATACCGCTGGCAAGGCAGCGCGCCAGGTCAGCCTGCTGCGCCGCTTTGCCCCCGCGGGGATTTTCGACAAGAGCCTGCGCAAGCAGTTCCGACTGCCGGTCTGAACAACGGCGAGCCAGAGGATTTCACGCACATGCGACTAGCAACTACGACACATTTGGCCAGGCCCTACGAAACGGAGGCGCCAAGCATGACACATAGATCCAATCGGTTGCCGCGTTCACCGGCATTGTTCCAGGACGTGCCAACGCTCTCGATCGACGTCGGCGGCACAGCCTTTGCTTACAGGGAACTCGGGCCCAGGGCGGGCGTGCCGGTGATCCTGCTCAACCATCTGGCTGCTCAGCTGGACAATTTTGATCCGCGCATCGTCGATGGCCTCGCTGCGACCCGGCGGGTGATTGCCTTTGACAATCGCGGCATCGGTGCTTCGGGTGGCAAAACTCCGTCGACCATTTCCGGCATGGCGCGGGATGCAATCGCCTTTGTCCGGGCGCTGGGGTTCGAAGAAGTCGATCTCTTCGGCTTTTCACTCGGCGGCTTCGTGGCGCAAGAGATTGTGCTGACCGAGCCCAAGCTTGTGCGCAAACTCATCCTGGCTGGCACGGGGCCGGCCGGTGGGCAAGGCATCGACAAGGTGACGCCGCTGACGATCGTGGACATGATCAAGGGCGCGCTGACTTTTCGGGATCCGAAGTACTATCTCTTCTTCACAAGAACGCCGAATGGGCGCCGCGCCGCAAACGCATTTCTGCAACGGCTGAAAGAGCGCCGGAATAACCGGGACAAGGCGATATCGCTGAGCGCGTTCGGCGCGCAACTCAAGGCGATCAAGGCCTACGGACTCCAGGCGCCACAAGACCTGAGCACCATCCGCATTCCCACTTTGGTTGCGAATGGCGACCAGGACAGGATGGTGCCGAGCAGCAATACCTACGATCTCGCCGGGCGTATCCCGGGGGCGCATCTGGTCATCTATCCGGATGCCGGGCATGGCGGGGTATTTCAGAACCACGCCGCTTTTGTCCCGAAGGCGCTGTCCTTCCTCGAGGCTGAGGCCCTGCCGCAGGGCGGCCATGCAGCTGAAAACGTTCGGCTTGTTTCGTCCCGAACAGCAACAGACATTCTTGGAAAGTAACTGCCATGAAGGCATTCGTTGTCGATAAGTATAATAAAAAGGGCGCCCTGCGGCTGGCCGAAATGCCGGAGCCGGAGCTCCAGGACAGCGATGTCTTGGTCGAGGTCCATGCCGCAGGGGTGAACCTGCTCGATTCCAAGGTCAAAACCGGAGAATTCAAGCTCATCCTGCCCTACCGCCGGCCCTTCATCCTGGGCCACGACGTGGCTGGGAAGGTTATCCGCGTAGGATCGCAAGTCAGCAAGTTCAAGGCCGGCGACGAGGTCTATGCGCGGCCGCGCGACGGCCGGATTGGGACATTCGCCGAATTCATTGCCGTGAATGAGGCCGACGTAGCCTTGAAGCCCGAGAATCTCAGTATGGAAGAGGCGGCGTCGATTCCCCTGGTCGGTCTCACCGCCTGGCAGACGCTCATCGAACGGGCAAACCTGAACAAGGGGCAGAAGGTCTTCATTCAGGCTGGTTCCGGCGGCGTCGGGACATTTGCTATTCAGTTGGCCAAGCACCTCGGCGCGACCGTTGCGACAACCGCGAGCGCGGCGAGTGCCGATCTGGTCAAAAGTCTCGGCGCCGATGTCGTCGTCGACTACAGGAAAGACGACTTCGAGAAAGTTCTGTCGGGCTACGATGTCGTCTTGAACAGCCAGGACGCCAAGACACTGGACGAATCCCTGAGCGTGCTGAAACCGGGTGGCAAGCTCATCTCCATCTCCGGTCCACTGGATGCCGAATTTGCCAGGGAAAAGGGACTGAACTTGATGCTGAGGCTGGTGCTGCGCTTCCTGAGTCGCCGAATTCGGGCCAAAGCCAAGCGCCGTGGTGTGCAGTTTTCGTTCCTTTTCATGTGGGCGCAGGGCGATCAGCTGAGCAAAATCACCGCTCTCATCGAAGCCGGCGCGATCCGCCCGGTTGTGGATCGGGTCTTTCCATTCGAAGCGACCAATGACGCCTTGGCCTATGTCGAAACAGGACGCGCCAAGGGCAAGGTCGTCATCAAGGTCAGATAGCAGTTGCCTCGAACGCAGCCTTGAGCGTCTCGAACGGCGCCAGGGCGCCGCGCACCTGCACGACGGCGGCGGCGACGCGATGAGCGCGCAGCACGGCTTCTGCCGGGGCATGGCCGGCAAGGCGGGCGGCGAGGTAGGCGCCGTTGAAGGAGTCGCCGGCGCCGGTGGTGTCGACCGGGGTGGCGACGTGCACCGCCGGAACCGATTGCAAGGTTCCGTTTTGCGCGATCAGCGCCGGTTCCTCACCGTTCTTGACGACGACTTCGCCGGCCAGCTTTCGCAGCCGTTCGGCTGTTTTCTGCGGTGTCGTATCACCAAACAGCATCTGCTCGTCGGGAAAGGTCGGGAGCGCGATGTCGGCGACGGCGAGTGCCTCGAGGATCGCGGCCTGCGCGTCCTCGCGCCGGCGCCACAGCCGCGGCCGGTAATTGGGATCGAAGGCAATCAGCGAGCCGGCCGCGCGCGCCGTGGCCACGGCCGTCAGCAGTACCTTGCGTGGAGCCTCGTCGAGAATTGCCAAAGTTATACCGGAAAAATAGACAAGCGCCTGGTTTTCAAGGCTTTTCTGCAAAGCGGCTGGGTCCGAAGCCAACTGCCTTGCGGCCGCATCGGCCCGCCAATAGGTGAAAGAACGTTCGGCGCCGGTCAGCGTGATCGCATAGAGGCCGGGGCGGGCGCCCGCTATCACCGGGCTGGCGCCGATGCCGATGCCGCTCTCGGCCAGGAACTTGATCTGGTCGCGCGAGAACGGGTCGTCGCCGAAGGCCGACACATAGGTCGCCGGCCGCTCGCCGCTCAAGGCATGCAGCGCCCATAACGTGTTGAACGTGTCGCCGGCAAAGCCCATGCGCCAGTTCGGCCCGGCCTGGCCCGAAAGCTCGAGCATGCACTCGCCGATCGAGGCGATGCCGTTTCCTGCCATGAAGCACTCCTCCATCCTGCAATTGCGGTGCTGTAGCTTTTTGCAGCCGGCAGCGCCATGCTTGGCGACGGCGGATTCTTGCACTGGGCTCGATTTCCCACAGGGGCGTGGGACGCGATCTGCCCAGCGAAACGTTATCCGCAGAACAGGAATGGGTTTGGCATCGTTATGGCGTTATCTTCTTGGAGGCCTCGGCCTGGCTGCCTTGCTCGCCGGAGTGCTGGCAATCGTCTATCTGACGGCGCCGCATGCACCCCAACCAAGTTCGGACGTCGGCCGTTCCAAGACGACGGCGAACAAGCTGTTCGTGGCGACTTTCGAGCCCGAGAAAGGCGTCATCCGGCAGGGCGAACTGGAATCCTGGCTGCTCACGCTCAAAACCGTCGAGGGTGCGCCGGTGGAAGGTGCTGCGATAACGATTTCCGGCGGCATGCCGCAGCACAAGCACGGTCTGCCGACCAGCCCGCAGGCGACCGATTACCTCGGCGCGGGGCGCTATCGCATCGACGGCGTGAAATTCACGATGAGCGGGTGGTGGCAATTGCATTTTGCCATTTCCGCTGCGGCCGGTTCGGACACTGTCGTCTTCAATGTGGTGCTGTGAGCCACTGATGAGCCGGTTTCCCAGTCTTCTCGCGTTGCTGGTGGTGGCCGTACTTGCCGGCTGCGGCAGACCGGAGTTTTCCGATGCCGAAAAGCAGACCATCGCCTCGCTGGCACTATCCAAGCTGCCGCCGCTGAAGCCCGATACCACCAATCGCTTCGCCGATGTGCCGGCCGCCGCGGCACTCGGCTCGACGCTGTTTTTCGACACCGGGATGAGCGGCGACGGCACGGTATCGTGCTCGACCTGCCACAAGATCGACCGGCAGTTCCAGGACGACCTGCCGCAAGCGGTCGGCGTCGGCCGCACCAACCGTCGTACCATGCCGTTGGCCGGCGTCGCGCATGATCCCTGGTTCTTCTGGGACGGGCGGCGCGACAGCCTATGGGCGCAAGCGCTGACACCGCTCGAAAATCCGCTGGAGCAGGCCGGCAACCGCGCCGCCTTCGCGCATTACATCAAGGCCCGTTTCGGCGAGCGCTACGAGCGCATCTTCGGGCCGCTGCCGGACCTTTCGGGCGTGCCGGCCAATGCCGGCCCGCTCGGCACCGATGCCGAGAAGGCGGCCTGGAACGCCATGCCCGCCAGTCAAGCCGAGGAGGTCAACCGCGTCTTTGCCAACATCGGCAAGGCGATCGCTGCCTTCGAGCGCTCGATCGCGCCGCCGCAGACACGCTTCGACCGCTTCGCCATCGACCTGGCTGCGGGCGCCGAGCCGAAAGGCGACGCCGCCTTTTCGCCGGAGGAAATCCTCGGCCTGAAGCTGTTCATCGGCAAGGCCAATTGCGTGACCTGCCACAATGGCCCGCGTTTTACCGACGGCAGCTTCCACAACACCGGCGTGCCGCCGGTCGCGGGCCTGCCGCCGGATCGCGGCCGCGTCGACGCGGTGGCGCAGGTCGAGGCCGATCCGTTCAACTGTTTCGGCGCCTTTCGCGACGGCGATGCCAGCGCCTGCCGCGAGTTGCGCTTCATGGTCAAGACCGGGCCGGAACTCGTCCGCGCCTACAAGACGCCGTCGCTGCGGGGTGCCGCCACCCGGCCGCCCTACATGCACGCCGGGCAGTTTTCCTCCCTCGACGAGGTGGTGGCGCATTATTCGAAGGCACCGGCAAGCGTCGAGGGCACATCCGAGATCCACCCGCTGCAGCTTTCGGACCGCGAACGCGCGGCGCTGGTGGCGTTTTTGAAGACACTGGCGGAGTGAGGGCGGGACAACAACAGCGCTCTCCTACCGATCCTTCACCGTCTCCATCGCGACAAACGTCGAGGTCTGGGCAACGTGCGGCAGGGCGGAGATACGCTCGCCGAGTACGCGGCGGTAGGCGGCGATGTCGGTGGTGCGGACCTTCAGCAGATAGTCGAAGCTCGATGCCATCATGTGGCACTGCTCGATCTCCGGCACCGCCTGCACGGCGCGGTTGAAGGCGTCGAGCGCGGCCGAGCGGGTGTCGGACAGTTTCACCTGGACGAAGGCGACATGGCCTTCGCCCATGCGCTCACGGTCGATGATCGCCTGGTAGCCCCTGATGAAGCCGTCCTTCTCCAGCCGTTTGACTCGTGCCTGCACCGGCGTCTTCGACAGGCCGACTTTCGCCGCCAGTTCCGACATGGAAAGCCGGCCATTGCTGCCCAGAGCCGACAGGATGTTCCTGTCGATGCGGTCCAATTGGTCTTCCGTCACTGAATTCCTGGTCGAATTGGAGGTGATCAGTCCTAATGATAGATCGATCGATCTGTTCTGTCGACTTCTTTGGACCGACTGCAATCCCTACATATGTTAGCTTGCGCCGTTCGGTCCGGTGACCGCCGGCCCGCTCCCTTATGCTCGCTCTACAGGACCGCCATGCCAGCGCTCGATACCATCCGCCAGCAGATCCGTGCCAATTATTTGCCCGACGAAGACCAGGCGGTGAAGCGGCTGGCCGAGGCGGCCGGGCTGTCCGCGCAAGACCGCAAGGCGATTTCGGCGCGTGCCGCCGATCTGGTGCGGGCGGTGCGCGGCTCGTCCGATCCGCGGCTGATGGAGGTGTTCCTGTCCGCCTATGGCCTGTCGACCAAGGAGGGCGTGGCGCTGATGTGCCTGGCCGAGGCGCTGCTGCGGGTGCCAGACACCGAGACGATGGACGACCTTATCGCCGACAAGATCGCGCCGCACGACTGGTCGGCGCATGCGGGCGGCTCGAGCTCGATCTTCATCAATGCGTCGACCTGGGCGCTGATGCTGACCGGCCGCGTGCTCGACGAGGGCGAGGGCGGCATCGAAGGCACGCTGCGCGCCATGGTGCGCCGGCTTGGCGAGCCGGTCATCCGCAAGGCCGTCGCCGCCGCCATGCGCGAAATGGGCGAGCAGTTCGTGCTCGGCCGCACCATTGCCGAGGCGGTCAGGCGCGGCCGACCGATGACGCAGAAGGGCTATCTCTATTCTTTCGACATGCTGGGCGAGGCGGCCCGCACCGAGGCCGACGCGCTGCGCTACCTCAAGGCATATGCCGATGCCATCTCTTCGCTCGATGCCGGCGCCAACGGCCCCGACATCCGCCAGAACCACGGCATCTCGGTAAAACTGTCTGCGCTGCATCCGCGTTATGAAGTGACGCAGAAGGAAAAGATGCTGCCCGTCATGGCCGAGCGGCTGTTGTCGCTGGCGCTGGCGGCGCGCCATTCGCGCATGGGCCTCAACATCGACGCCGAGGAAGCCGACCGCCTCGATTTGTCGCTCGACGTCATCGAGCGGGTGCTGGCCGAACCGGAGCTTGCCGGCTGGAACGGTTTTGGCGTCGTCGTGCAGGCCTATGGCCCGCGCGCGGCCTTCGTCATCGACTGGCTCTACGAGCTGGCGAGGAAATACGACCGCAGCATCATGGTGCGGCTGGTCAAGGGTGCCTATTGGGACACCGAGATCAAGCGGGCGCAGACGCTCGGGCTCGACGGCTATCCGGTTTTTACCCGCAAGGCCAACACCGACGTCTCCTACCTGGCCTGCGCCAAGAAGCTGTTGGCGATGACCGATCGCGTCTATCCGCAATTTGCCACCCACAACGCCCACACCGTCGCCGCCATCCTGTCGATGACGACGGACCGCGATACGTTCGAGTTCCAGCGGCTGCACGGCATGGGCGAGGCGCTGCATGAGACGGTGCGGCGGACCGAAGGCACGCGCTGCCGCATCTATGCGCCGGTCGGCGCGCATTCCGACCTGCTCGCCTATCTGGTCCGCCGGCTGCTCGAAAACGGCGCCAATTCCTCCTTTGTCCACCAGCTCACCGACGAGGAAGTCGAGCCCGAGGACATCGCCCGTGATCCGCTCGAAACCGTTGAGAAGCAAGGTCCCGCCGCCAATCCGGCGATCGTGCCGCCGTCGGCGATCTTCGGTCCCGGCCGGCGCAACTCCAAGGGTTTCGATATCACCGACACGCTGACGCTGGCTGCGATCGACAAGGCCAGGGCCGAGTTCGCCGGGCCGGAGCGCTGGCACGCCAAGCCGGTCAGCCGCGCCGCCGGCTACGGCAAGCAGCGTCCGGTCGTCAATCCGGCAAAACCTTCGGAAGTGGTCGGCACGGTCAGCGAGGCCGGCGCCAAGCAGGTCGAGACCGCCGTGCGCATCGCCGTCGAGGCACAACCGGCATGGGCAAGACGGCCGGTCGCCGAGCGCGCTGCCATCCTCAACCGGGCGGCCGATCTCTACGAAGCAAACGCCGTCGAGTTCTTTGCACTCTCCGCCCGCGAGGCCGGCAAATCGCTCGCCGACGGCGTCGCCGAAGTGCGCGAGGCGGTCGATTTCCTGCGCTACTATGCGGCTGAGGCCGCCAATGCCGAGGCGGGCACCGAGGCGCGCGGCGCCATCGCCTGCATCTCGCCGTGGAATTTTCCGCTCGCCATCTTCACCGGGCAGATCGCGGCGGCACTCGTCACCGGTAATTCGGTGATCGCCAAGCCGGCCGAACAGACGCCGCTGATCGCCTTCCGCGCTGTCCAGTTGCTGCGCGAGGCCGGCGTGCCGGAGGATGTCATCCAGCTTCTGCCCGGCGACGGCCCCTCGGTCGGCGGCCCGCTGACCGCTGACCCGCGCATTGCCGGCGTCTGCTTCACCGGCTCGACCGAGGTCGCCAAGCTGATCGAAAAGCAGCTCGCCGACACCGCCGCGCCCGACGCCATGCTGATCGCCGAGACCGGCGGCCTGAACGCCATGATTGTCGATTCCACTGCGCTGCCCGAACAGGCGGTGCGCGACATCCTCGCCTCCGCCTTCCAGAGCGCCGGCCAGCGCTGCTCGGCATTGCGCATTCTCTACGTCCAGAAGGATGTCGAGAAGAAGATGCTTGAGATGCTGAAAGGCGCGATGGAAGCGCTCAGCCTCGGCGACCCGTGGCGGATCTCGACCGATGTCGGCCCGGTCATCGATGACGAGGCGCAAGCGTCGATCCGTGACTATTGCACCAAAATGGGCCTGCAGGGCCGGCTGATCGCCAAGCTCGAAGCGCCGAAGGACGGCCGCTTCGTCGCCCCGCACGTCTTTCGGGTCAAGGGCATCGAGGAGTTGGAGCGCGAGGTGTTCGGCCCCGTGCTGCATGTCGCCACCTTCGATGCCGACGAGATCGATGCGGTGATCGCTGCGATCAACCGCAAAGGCTATGGCCTGACCTTTGGCCTGCACACCCGCATCGAAGGCCGCGCCCAGCATTTCGTCGATGGCATCCATGCCGGCAACATCTACGTCAACCGCAACCAGATCGGCGCCGTCGTCGGCGCGCAGCCGTTCGGCGGCGAGGGCCTTTCCGGCACCGGGCCGAAGGCCGGCGGCCCACATTATCTTCGACGCTTCCGCAAGGGACCGGAGGCCGGCACCCATCTTGCCGAAGGCCGCAAGGTGACCGCGACCGAGCTCGCCGACAATCTGCCGGACCCGGCGTTTGGCGGCTGGTCGACGCGGCCGGATCGCGTCGCCATCCTGAGGAAACATCTGCGCGGCAAGGGCGCCGCGGCTATCGGCACTGCCGCCGGCATCGATTTCGGCCAGGTCGACCTGCCCGGGCCGACCGGCGAGGCCAACACGCTGTCGCTGTCGCCGCGCGGGCGCGTGCTGTGTCTGGGTCCCGACGCGGATACGCTGCTTGCGCAGACGATCCAGGCGCTGGCCGCCGGCAATGCCGTGCTCGCCGTCGCACCCGGCGCGCCGGCGGCACTTTCATCATTGACCGGCAAGGGCCTGCCGCTCGCGGCGATCGATGGGCGGCCGGACCCGGTCGAAGCGCGCTCGCTGCGGGTCGATGTCGTCGCCTTTTCCGGCACGCCCGAGGCCGCGCGCATCGTGCGCAAGGTCATCGCCGAGCGCGCCGGCCCGATCGTGCCGCTGATCAGCGAAGTCTATTATCCGGCCGCCTACGCCCACGAGCGCGCCGTCTGCGTCGACACCACGGCGGCGGGCGGCAATGCCAGCCTGCTGGCCGCGGCCTGAGGGTTTCGCCAGGGCTCGCGTGTCGCGGGCAGGCGGCGCCAACTGGTGCCGGCATGGGGACGATCGCTACCTGATACCGAGCGGCACCTCGAACTGCCAGGCCGAGCGACCGGCTCCGTCTGGAATAGGGGGAAAGGGAGAAGCCCGGCGGACTGCGTCGAGTGCGGCCTTGTCCAGCGCGGCAACACCCGAACTGCCCGTCAGCCTGGCCGACCGGACGCTGCCGTTCGAGCCGACGGTAAAGGCAACCGTAGCTGTGCCGGTGGCGCGCGTACGTGTCGAATTGAAGGCCCGCACCAGTTTTGACCTGATCTTGCCGGGATAGTTCGTGACGGCTGCATTGCCGATGCCTGATTTGCCGCCCCTGCTGGCGGTCAGGATCTTGCCGTCCTTCTTGCCGTCGGCCATGCCGCGCGCGACATCCGTTTCGTCGCGGCCGCCGGAGCCGGTCTTTTTCTTCTTGGAATCGGCTTTCGCAAGTGCCTTGCTCGCCTTCCTGCGCAGGGCCGGCTTTTCAGGCTCGTTTGGTTCGGCCTTCCTGGCCGGCTTGTTCTTTGCGGTTGCCTTCTTCGGCTGCTTGGGCTCCGGCCTGTCCGGCTTCGGTTCTTCCGCCGCGCCGACTGTCTCGGTCGTCTGAACTGTTTCGGCTGGCTTCGGATCGGCTGGTGCCGGTGCGCTTGTCTCGGCAGGCTCGGCCGTTTCGGCCGCACCGACTGGCGGCGGCACGGCATTGTCGTCGGCAGGCACCAGCCTGTCGGTCACAAGAACGTCGGGCGATGGGTCCTGGCGCGCCGGCTGCGCGGGTGCTGGTTCGGTGCGATCGGCAGGCGCAGCAGTTTCCGTGGCGGCCCCGTTGACCGGCTCAACCACTTCTTTGTCCGATGTCTCCGCCGCATCGGTGGCCGGCTGGAGCGTCTCCTCTGCCGCGGCCACCTGCGCCTCGACCGTTTCGACCGGCTTGGCGTCCAGCATGGTCACCATCGTCACGTTGGCGACGTCCGGGTCGTCTGCGGCATCGCCGGCTGCCTGCTGCGGGTCGGCGCCGAGCAGCATTTCGCCTTGCTGGTCGGCACCTTCGATCCTTGGCCGGTCGTCCGGCAGCGCGAGGAAGGCCAGCGCCACCGCCACGTGGAATGCGCAAGAGCAGGCGATCGCCACCGTCAAGTTGCGGCGGCGCTGCATCTGTCGCGTCTGCCGCGATGGCTCCTCAGGCACCGTAGGCAAGTCGCCGTCGGCATCGACGATGTAACTGTCTTCCGGCCTGTCGCGCAGCGAAACACGCAGCGCCTCGCGCGGGATGGCGAAATCCGGATCGTCCGGCTCCGGCGGCAGGAAACCGGCTAGTGGCCACGCCACGGTGTTTCGTGCGAATGCGGGTTCCGGTCCCAAATTCAGACCCCGAAGGCGATGCCGGTCCTGGTCTGCGTCTTCAGCCCGCGCATGCAGGCATTCGGCTCGGCGCCGGCGCATTCCGTGGCGCTGTTGATCAACACGCGGCTGACCTTGCCGCAATCCGTGCCGGCAAGATCGAAACGCGTCACCTTGGTCTTGCCTGCCGGCAGCTCCTTGAAGTCGAGCACGGTCAGCCGGTCGACGACGCCGGCCTCGTTGAACAGCGCGATCTCGAACGCCGCCTTGGAAAGGTCGGCGCCGAGATTGTTGGTGACCACGAAAGTCAGGCGGCAGCCCTTGTCGGAAGGCTGCGCGCCATTGAGCTCGAGGATCAGCGCCGGTGCTTGCTGCTGTGTCCATGCCGGAGCCGCCGCAAGCAATATTGCCAGCACCGCGGCGAACAGACGAAGGGATGCCGTCATGCCTTTCATTGTCGTCAGCCTCCAAACCTCATGGTCGCCGCCAGCTTCAGGGTGACGCCGGGCTCGTAGACGACGCTCGTCGTCGATGCGTTCAGCGGGTTGGCGTATTTGACGTCGAACAGATTGTCGGCGCGGAAATCGACCTTGAAATTGTCGGTCGCCTGGTAGCTGGCGAAGGCATTGACCAGCGTGTAGTCCCTGGCCACCGGGTTGCCCTGCGGCTTGCCGTTGTATTGCACCTCGCCGCCGACGGTCAGCCTGTCCTCGAGGAAGCGAAAGCCGAGTTGCCCGGTGACCTGGGAGGAAGGGATGGTGACAAGGTCCGCCCGTTCGCCTTCATAGGAAATCGTATGGCCGTCGGTGAACGACGCCGAAAGCCCGGCAAAGCCCCAGGCGGCATCATAGACGCCCTCCATCTCGAAACCGTGGATCTTGGCCTTGGCGAAGTTCTGATACTGGAAGCAGATCGGGATGCCCGGGCCGAACGGGCAGCCGCTGGTCGGGTCGAACGGTGATAGCGTTACGCCATCAATGTGGTCGTCGACGTTGTTGTTGAAATAGGCCGCCTTCAGCCGCAGCGCGTCATCAGCCTCGATGACGCCGTTGGTGCTGTAATTGACGCCAAACTCCACGGTCTTGCCGGTTTCGGGCTTGAGATTGGGATTGGGGAGGAACGGGAAGCTGACGCCGGCTGGATGGTTGCCGCTGATCAGGGTCTCCGACAGCGACGGAGAACGATAGCCTTCAGCGTAGGTGCCGTAGAATTGCAGCCCGGAAAGGCTGGCGCTCTCGAAGGGCGAAATGCCCACTGTGATGCGTGGCGACAGCCGGTCGCCAGAGGTTTCGCCGACATCGCTGTCAAGCTTGTAGCTGTCGTAGCGCAGCCCGGCGATGATCTCGAGCCAGTCCCAGGTGAGCTTGTCCTGAACGTAAGCGCCGGAGACGTTCCTGTTGCCCGAGGGCGTATAGAAGCTGTCGCCGCCCGCCGTGCCGCCTGTCTCGACATCGTCGCCAACCCAGTCGCCGCCATAGGTCAGCTCATGCGCAATGCCGACGGTCTCGAATCTCGACGTGTTCCAAATGTCGATGCCGGAGGTGCCGATGTCGAACGTCGATTTCGAACCCGCCGGCAAAACCACGGGCAGACCGGTGACCGGATCAAACCGGTTTTGCGCCACAAGGGTCGTCAGATCGAGCTTGGTCTTGTTGTAGGATGCGTTGATGTGGAGGTCGAGCCAGCTCTTGTCTTCGTCGGTGATGTTGTAGCGGGCCGTGAACGTATTCGCCTTCAGGTCGGCGTCGTTCACCGGCGCGCTGCCGCTGGTCTCGGTCCATCCGTCGTTCGAGCCGATCCAGCCCAGCTTCAGCTCGCTGTTTTCGCTGGGGCGGATGGTCGTCTTGAGGAGGCCGCTCAAGACGTCGAAGCCGGTGCCCGCCACAGTGTCGCCGCCGCCATGCTCGTAGTCGTCATAGTCGCGGTAGACGATATTGCCGAGCACGTCCCAGTTCTCGTTGATCCGATAGGCGCCGGTGGCGCTGGTGGTCCAGCCTTCGCCGTTGGTTTCGTAGCGCCCGGTCGCGGATGCCGCCCAGGTCTCGTCGGGCTTGAGGAAATCCTGCGCATCCTTGGTGTCGAAAAATACGACGCCGCCGATCGCCCCGGAGCCATAGGTGTTGGCGACCGGACCGCGGATCACATCGACGGATTTGATCAATTCGGGATCGATGTAGAAGGTCGATTGCGTGCCATGATCCGAGCGCTGGAAATTCTGGCGGGCGCCGTCGACGATGACGGAGACGCGGCCGAAGTCCTGCAGGCCGCGGATGTTGATGCTGGAACTGACACGCCTTGCGTCGGCCTGGACGGCCACACCCGGCACACCGAACAGCATTTCGTTGGGCGTCGTCGCCATGCGGCGCTCGAGCTGTTCCTCGTCGACATGGCTGGCTGAAGCAAGCGACTCGATCGCCGTCTCGCCGGTACGGCTGAGGATCAGGATCTTGTCGAGCAGTGTGGTACCCGCCGGGGCCGGCTTTACCTTTTCGGGCTGTTGAGACGGGTCAGTCTGCTGCTGGTCGGCTGCCGCTTGGGCGGCCTGCTGGGCGCCGGCCGGTGTGGCGAGCAGCGGGATCGCCGCCGCGCCGGCCAGCAACGCGGCCATTTTGCTTGTCATAGAACAATGTGTCAGGCCGCTGCCCGCCAGCCGTCCCCAATTCGCCAACCCCATGCTGCAACTCCAAGAATCCATGTTCGATGCTGGCTGGCTTGGGGCTCGCTGGCATTTTTCATCGTGTCCGGCGTCTTAAATGTTGACTCATTTACTCCGGTATTGCACTGCTAGATAACATGATCATTCGAGTCAAGAATTGAATCGGCATTTCACGCAGGCGCCGCGCCAGATGCCCGGCACAGGAAAGGGATCGAACCAATGAACACGCACAATCCCAGCGACTTTCGCTATCGCGTCCGCCGTTCCGACGAAAATTCCGTCCGTTTCGACCGGGTCCAATCGGCCGTGAGAACGCTGTCCAGCAACACGCTGTTCCAGGGCGAGCACGAGATCGGCATCGAGCATCATGGTGCGCTGTACCGGCTGAAGATCACCCGGCAGGGCAAGCTCATCCTCAACAAGTAGGTGGCAGAAATGGACCAGCGCGTAAAACCCGCCCCGCACGAGATCCGGCGGGCACGGGCAGACAATCCGAAAATGCGCGAGCGCGACCTCGCCGCCCAGCTCGGTATTTCGGAGGCCGAACTGGTCGCCGCGCATTGCGGCGACGGCGTCGTGCGCGTCGAGCCGCGTGTCAACGACCTTTTGACTGGCCTCGAAGCTGTCGGTGAGGTGATGGCGCTGACCCGCAACGAAAGCGCGGTGCACGAGAAGATCGGCGTCTACGACAAGGTTGTCACCGGTAATCACAATGCCATGGTGCTCGGCGAAAATATCGACCTGCGTATTTTCCCAAAAGTTTGGGCGCACGGCTTTGCCGTGGAAAAGCGCGATGGCGCCGACATCCGCCGCAGCCTGCAGTTCTTCGACACCGCAGGCGAGGCGGTACACAAGGTGCATCTCAGGCCAGCCTCCAACCTCTACGCCTATCAGAAACTGGTGGCCGGGCTGGAATCGGCGAACCAGGAGCCGACGGTGGCGATTTCAGCGGGCACGGCTGACGAGACCGAGACTGCGGACAATTCGGCGAGCATCGACGATCTGCGCGACCGCTGGAGCCGGCTGACCGACGTGCACCAGTTCTTCGGCATGCTGAAGACACTGAAGATCAGCCGCCGACAGGCGGTGCGCATGGTCGGCCAGGACTACGCCTGGCTGGTCGACAAGGATGCAGTGAACGCCATGTTCAACCACGCCGCTGCCGGCGCCATGCCGATCATGTGCTTTGTCGGCAATCGCGGCTGCATCCAGATCCATTCCGGCCCCGTCGCCTCGATCAAGCCGATGGGACCATGGCTCAACGTGCTCGACGAGACCTTCCATCTGCACCTGCGGACCGACCACATCGATGAGGTCTGGGCCGTGCGCAAGCCGACCAGGGACGGCCATGTCACGTCGCTCGAAGTCTATGGCGCCGACGGCAAGATGATCATCCAGTTCTTCGGTAAGCGGCATGAAGGCGAAAGCGAGCGCGAAGACTGGCGCTTTCTGGCCGAAAACCTGCCGCGTATCCCAAGCCCGACCGCAGCCTGAGGAAAACGACGATGGTTCTTGTCTCCAGGCTGGCATCGGTCTCCAGGTCGGCGCCTGGTCCTGCGGCCGCCGTTTTCCTGGGGTTCGCCACGCTGATGACGGCTCAAGCCGCCGAGGGCATCGCGACTTTCGCCGATCGCTCGAGGATCGTGGCCATCGGCGGCTCGATCACCGAGATCGTCTACGCGCTCGGTGAACAGGATCGCCTTGTCGCACGCGATTCGACCAGCCGATATCCGCAAGCGGCGGTGGAACTGCCGGATGTCGGCTACATGCGCCAGCTGTCGCCGGAGGGTGTGCTGTCGGTCAATCCGTCGGGCATACTGGCGTTGCACGGCAGCGGACCGAAGGAAGCCGTCGACGTGCTGAAGAAATCAAGCATCCCGTTCATCGAGGTGCCCGAGCGCTATGACAATCAAGGCATTCTCGAAAAGATCCACATCGTCGGCAAGGCGCTCGGCGTCGGCGCCAAGGCCGATGCCTTGGCCGCCGAGATAGACGCCAAGCTGAAGGCAGCTGAAAAGCAGACCGCCTCGATCAAGGAGCGCAGGCGCGTCCTGTTCGTGCTGTCGATGCAGGGCGGCAAGCTGCTTGCTGCCGGCAGCGACACCGCCGCCGACGGCATCATCAAGCTTTCGGGCGGCATCAACGCCATCGACGGCTTTGCCGGCTACAAGCAATTGTCGGACGAGGCAGTCATCACCGCCAGGCCCGACGTGATCCTGATGATGAACAACGCCGGGCCGGCCACCGCGGATGACGAATTGTTTTCGAACCCTGCCGTGGCTTCGACGCCGGCGGGTGCCGCCCGCAAGCTGATCCGCATGGACGGCGGCTATCTGCTCGGCTTCGGCCCGCGCACGGCCGACGCCATCCACGACCTCGCCGTCTCGCTCTATGGCGGCCAGGTCACGGATTGAGCGCGATGGCGGATCATTCGATCGCCGGTGCGGCGGGCATCATGGCGACGGCAGCCGAGGGTGATCGTTCGCGGCGCGCCCGCCTTGTCATCGTGCTGCTCTGCGTCGGGTTGACTATCGCCGCGATGTTGTCGCTGACCTCCGGCGCATCCGATGCCTCGGCCATCGGCGTCATGCACGACTGGCTGTTCGGCGCGTTGCCGGGCGACGCGGCATCGAGCGCCCGCGACCGCCTGATCATCCATGACATCCGTCTGCCGCGCGTTGTTCTGGGCGTGCTGATCGGCGCATCGCTTGCAGTCTCCGGTGCCGTCATGCAGGGGTTGTTCCGCAATCCGCTGGCCGACCCCGGCCTGATCGGCGTTTCGGCCGGATCGAGCCTCGGTGCGGTCGCCGTCATCGTGCTTGGCTCGACCATGCTGGCGCCGCTGACTTCGGCGCTCGGCACGATGGCTTTGCCGCTGGCTGCGTTCTGCGGCGGGCTGGCTACGACATTGCTGCTCTATCGGGTCGCGACACGGCAAGGCCAGACCTCCGTCGCCACCATGCTGCTCGCCGGCATCGCGCTGGCCGCGCTTGCCATGGCGCTGACCGGCATCCTGATCTTCATGGCCGATGACCGGCAATTGCGCGACCTGACCTTCTGGCAGCTCGGCTCGCTGGGCGGCGCAACCTGGCAGAAGATCGGCTCGGTCGGGCCGGTCATCGTGCTGGCGCTGGCGGCAATGCCGTTCCTGGCGCGCGGCCTCAACGCGCTGGCGCTCGGCGAGGCCACGGCCGGCCATCTCGGCATTCCGGTGCAGCGGCTGAAATACTCCGCGATTGTCGGCGTCTCGGCAGCGGTCGGCGCGTCGGTCGCCGTCAGCGGCGGCATCGGCTTCGTCGGCATCGTCGTGCCGCATTTGCTGCGCCTGCTGATCGGCCCCGACAACCGCTATTTGCTGCCGGCATCGGCACTGCTTGGTGCCGCGCTGCTGCTGTTGGCCGACGCCGTCGCCCGCACCATCGTTGCCCCGGCCGAATTGCCGATTGGGATCGTCACCGCGGTCGCCGGTGCGCCGTTCTTCCTGTGGATCCTGCTGCGCAAGCGCGGCGTCATCGACTTGTGAGGGTTTGCCTATGATCGAAGCGCGCGATGTCTCGGTGGCGATTGGCGGCAAGCGCATTGTCGCCAATGTCGATTTCGAGGCGCGGCCCGGCGAAATCGCGGCCATCGTCGGCCCCAACGGTTCGGGCAAGACGACCTTCCTCAGAGCACTGTCCGGCGATCTTGGCTATTCGGGAGAGGTCACCGTCAACGGCCGCAATCTATCCGCGATGAAGCCTCTCGAAGCGGCGACGCTGCGCGCCGTGCTGGCGCTGGCGGCAATGCCGTTCCTGGCGCGCGGCCTCAACGCGCTGGCGCTCGGCGAGGCCACGGCCGGCCATCTCGGCATTCCGGTGCAGCGGCTGAAATACTCCGCGATTGTCGGCGTCTCGGCAGCGGTCGGCGCGTCGGTCGCCGTCAGCGGCGGCATCGGCTTCGTCGGCATCGTCGTGCCGCATTTGCTGCGCCTGCTGATCGGCCCCGACAACCGCTATTTGCTGCCGGCATCGGCACTGCTTGGTGCCGCGCTGCTGCTGTTGGCCGACGCCGTCGCCCGCACCATCGTTGCCCCGGCCGAATTGCCGATTGGGATCGTCACCGCGGTCGCCGGTGCGCCGTTCTTCCTGTGGATCCTGCTGCGCAAGCGCGGCGTCATCGACTTGTGAGGGTTTGCCTATGATCGAAGCGCGCGATGTCTCGGTGGCGATTGGCGGCAAGCGCATTGTCGCCAATGTCGATTTCGAGGCGCGGCCCGGCGAAATCGCGGCCATCGTCGGCCCCAACGGTTCGGGCAAGACGACCTTCCTCAGAGCACTGTCCGGCGATCTTGGCTATTCGGGAGAGGTCACCGTCAACGGCCGCAATCTATCCGCGATGAAGCCTCTCGAAGCGGCGACGCTGCGCGCCGTGCTGCCGCAGGCGACGACGCTGTCCTTCCCGTTCACAGTGCGTGAGATCGTCAGGCTGGGCCTGGTCGGCGGGCGCTCCGGCGCGCTGTCCGGCGAGGACCAGCGCCTGCCCGAACGGGCGCTGGCTCGCGTCGACCTCGACGGTTTCGCCGGCCGCTTCTACCAGGAGCTGTCCGGCGGCGAACAGCAGCGCGTGCAGCTTGCTCGCGTACTCTGCCAGGTCTGGGCGCCGGTGCTCGACGGCAAGCCGCGCTATTTGTTCCTCGACGAGCCGGTGTCCAGCCTCGACATCAAACACCAGCTGATCATCATGGACATCGCCCGCGATTTCGCCAGACGCGGCGGCGGCGTGGTCGCCATCCTGCACGACCTCAATTTGACGGCGATGTATGCCGACCGGATTTTCGTCATGCATCGCGGCAGGCTCGCCGCTACAGGTTCGCCGCAACAGGTGCTCAGCGACGAGCTGATCGAAAAGGTCTTCGATTGCCGGCTGAAGGTCGGCGTGTTGCCGGCGGCAAACATGCCGTTCGTATTGCCGCAGTCGGTCTGTTGATGTTCAGGTGATGCCGGCCTGCAAATGGCGGTTTCCTGCGCTTCCGGCCTTCGCCGGCCGAAGCATTCATGAGAGGTGCGGCAGTTAAGGCTATGGCCGGCGCAGGCCGGTACTCACGTACCCAAACGTACGCTCGGTTCCGGTTCTCGGAACCCACCATTTTGGTCGCTTCGCGCCCGTCTTCGACTCCGGCTCGGCCTGACCTGAATCTCAACAGACCTCACCAATTGAGATGCGACCAAAAATCAGGCGGCCGGCGCCCTTTGCACCAGCATGTCGATGCCGAGCAGGTGCCGCACATTCGGGCGCGCCGCCACCAGATCGGCGATCGTGTAGCGCGACAGCACGGCGAAGAAGGCGTTGAGCGCTTCGCGCAATGCCGAATTCAGCGCGCAGCTGTCAACCAGCGGACATTCGGCGGCGTCGTTCTCGAAGCACTCGGCCATGGCAAAGCTTTCCTCCGTTACCCGCACGACATCGAACAGGCTGATTGATTCGGCCGCGCGGCCGAGCCTGACGCCGCCATTCCTGCCGCGCACCGTTTCGATCAGGCCGTTTTCGACCAGCGGCTGCAGGATCTTGAACAGGAAAAGTTCCGATACCGAATAGGCGGCGGCGATCTCGGGGATGCGGCTCAACCGCTCTGTGTTGGCGGCGCAATACATCAGAATGCGCATGGCGTAGTTGGTCTGACGGGTAAGCCGCATTGTGTCCTCACATAACAGTGGTTGGCGTCAATATGGCCTATAGTTTGGAACAATTCCAGACTGGCGCTGCATAATAGATGAATTCCGGCGTCAAGTTTGCGTGCACGATTGCGCGCACCGGAACCAGCGGCGCGCTTTCTAGGGCAGGCGGCACTAGATAAGTTCGCATACACGATCAGGAGCGGCCCATCATGTCACGACCAGCCCCGGCATTTGCATCCGTCGCGTCCGTCCGGTTCGACGCCGATGCCGACGCCAAGCTTTCGGCGCTCAGGCGCACCAAGTTCGTCGCCGCCGCAGCACTCGCGTTTTGCGTGCTGATCTTCGCGGTGGCGAAATCGCTCGAGAGCCGGCATGCATGGCTGGGCTTCGTCGCCGCTTTCGCCGAGGCGGCGACGATCGGCGGGCTGGCCGACTGGTATGCGGTGGTGGCGCTGTTTCGGCGGCCGCTTGGCCTGCCGATCCCGCATACGGCCATCATCCCGGAAAACCAGAATCGCATCGCCGACAATCTCGGCCGCTTCATCGAGGTGAATTTCCTGGCGCCGGAACCGGTGCGCGAAAAGCTCGCCGAGGTCGACTTTTCCGCGCTGGTCGCGGACTGGCTGGCCGACCCGAACCGCGCCGCCGATTTATCGCGCTTCGTCGGCCGGCTGGTGCCGCAGACGCTGGCGGCGGTCGAGCAATCCGGACTGCGCGGCTTCGTCACCAGCCGTATGCTGGAGCAGATCGAAAAGGTGCCGCTGGCGCCGCTCGCCGCCGAGCTGCTGTCGGCGCTGACTGATGATCGTCGCCACCAGAAATTATTCGACGAGTTCACCAAGGTGGTCGGCCGCTTCCTGAGCGACGAGCAGGCGCTGGCGACGATGCGCGAGAAGATCCGCGAGGAACTGCCGTCGCTGTTCAACCTGTTTCGCGCCGACGCCTATCTGTTGAAGAAGATCGTTGCGTCGGCCGGCTCGCTGCTCGATGAGGTGCGCGCCGATCCGCACCACCCGATGCGAGCCGAATTCGACCTTTTCGTCGAAACCTTCGTCGAGCGGTTGAGGACATCCAAACAATATGCCAGGCGCGCCGAAAAGCTGAAGCGCGATTTCCTTGCCCGGCCGGAGCTCAGTGCGCTGGCCGGCGATATGTGGGACAGCCTGCGGCTGTTCATCGAACAGGACGCCAAGGCGCCCAATTCGATGATCCGCGACCATCTCGCCACCATGTTCGTCGAGGTCGGCCGCCATCTTGCCGACGACGCGCAGATCAGGGCCGACATGAACCAGGGCTTCATCGTGGCGCTGGCCTCCTTCGTCGAAAGCCAGAAGAGCGGCGTGTCGAAGTTCATCGCCGACCAGGTCAAGCGCTGGGACCTCGCGCAACTGACAAGGCTTATCGAAATGAACATCGGCAAGGACCTGCAATATATCCGCTTCAACGGCATGATCATCGGTGGCCTTGCCGGCCTCGTGCTCTACACTGCCGAACGGCTGTTTCTTGTCGGCTGACTCGTCCGAATGGACCGCTGAGCTTCGCTGCACTATCTTCCGTGCAGTGGCGGCGTTGGCGGGAACAGGGGGAGAGAACCAGCATGGCAAAACGACCGGAGTCCGAGTCCTTCATCGACATATTCGGCAAGTTCGGCCGCGACCTGAAGCTGCCGAATGTCGATGTCGAGGCGATCCTCGCCCACCACGCCAGGAACTTGGAAGCGCTGGAGAAGTCGGCACGGGCGAGTGCCGCCGGAGCGTCGGCGCTGTTGTCAAGGCAACGCGAGATGCTGCAGGACACACTGCGCGAAATCACCGACATGGCACAAAGCTACAGAGCGCCCGGCAATCCGCAGGAAATGATGCAGAAGCAGGCGGCGTTCGCCAGGAAATCCTTCGAGACCGCGCTGAAGAATGCCGGCGAGATGACCGAACTGGCGAGGGCGTCCGGCACCGAATCGATCGAAATCCTGCGCAGCCGCATCAAGGAGGCGATGGAGGAGATCCGCGCCGGCCACGACAAGAGGTAAGCTGTTCCCCGGCAGCACGCTTGCCGGCGGCGAAGACCGGCGGTTCGCGGCCGAAGATTATGGGCTGGAATCGCACTGGCGAATTGACAGGGGCGGCCCGTCGTGGTCCGGAACAGGCAAGCGATCGGGAAAGCAGGAATGACGCAGATACGGCCGAGGACGCCGCCGACCTTCGAGCAACTCAGGGCGATGGCCGGGCAGGAGTTGGGCGTTTCGGACTGGACGCTGGTCGATCAGCACCGCATCGACCAGTTTGCCGAATGCACGGGCGATCATCAATGGATCCATGTCGATCCCGAGCGGGCGAAGCGGCAAAGCCCGTTCCGCACCACGATCGCGCATGGCTATCTGACTCTGTCCATCATCGGCGCGCTGGCGCTCGAGATGGGGATCGTACCCGAAAACACGCAGGCCGCGTTCAACTACGGTTTCGACAAAGTGCGCTTCGTGGCGCCGGTCAGGGTCGGCTCGCGAATCAGGCTGCGCACCACGCTGTTGTCGATGGAAGACAAAGGTCCGGGGCAATATCTGATGAAGGCCGCCAATACGGTCGAGATCGAAGGCGAGCAGAGGCCGGCGCTGACCGCCGAGACGCTCGTCATGCTTTATGCACGCCGCAAGCGGGCAGGGGCCTGAGAGTTCAGCCTCAGTTTTGCGGCAGCGCAATCAACGCGACATCGCCTGTTCAAGCGCCCTGAAAACCCGGTCGTCTCCCGATTGGGCGACGTTGAAGCGCATGTAACGGCTGGCCGACCGGGACAGGCTGAACGCATTGCCGGGCGCGAGCACGACGTTGGCCGACAGGGCATGGCGGGCGACATCCGCGGCATCTATCCCCTCCGGCAGCCTGCACCACAGAAACATGCCGGCCGGCTGATCTATCCATGGCACGATGCCGATCGCCCTCAGGCGGGTGCTGGTTTCCTCCATTGCGCGCGAAAGCCGCGCGCGCAGCAGGTCCACGTGCTTGCGATAGAGGCCATCCTTCAGCAGCGTCAGTACCAGTTCGGATGCAAGCCGACCGCTGCCGAACGACGTGGCGATCTTGAGATCGGTCAATCCTTCCATCCAGTCGCGAGGAGCGGCGATGAAGCCGCAGCGCACCGATGCCGACAGCGTCTTGGAAAAGCTTCCGATGTGGATGACCCGGCTGAGGCCGTCGAAGGCAGCCAGCCGGGGCGCGGGCGTGTGTTCGAAATCGGCGAAGATATCGTCCTCGATGATGGTCAGCCCTGACTGGTCGGCGAGCTTCAGCACCCGATGGGCAACGACCGGGGACAATATGGCGCCGGTCGGATTGTGGAGCGCCGAATTGGTGATGTAGAGGCGCGGCCGATGCTCGTTCAGTGCCTGCGCGAACAGCTCGATGTCCGGACCCGAGCGCGTGTAGGGGACGCTGATCACCTTGGCCCGATGGGCGCGCAACAGGGCATGGAAGTTGAAGTAGCAGGGATCGTCGACCAACACCGTGTCACCCGGTTCGAGCAGGAACCGGCACAGCAGGTCGATCGCCTGAGTGCCCGATTCCGCCAGCATGATCTGGTCCGGGGAGGCTTCGATACCGTGCTCGGCCATGCGCCGCGCCAGCAGATGGCGTAGCGCCGGCAAGCCGAGCGGCGTGCCGTAATCGGTCAGCGCTGCGTCGTCGGCGCGGGCCATCGTCCGCAGCGCGCGACGCAATCCGGCCTCGGGCATCCATGACGCCGGCAACCAGCCGCAACCCGGTTTCAGGACGCCGTCGCCGGCTTCCAGCGATTGGCGCGAGACCCAGAGCGGGTCGACAGCACGGTCAAGCCTGGGGCCGATCTCGGCCAGTGACAGCGGAGCCAGCGGTCCGGCGGCATAGAAACCCGAGCCTGGCCGCGAGCGGATCATGCCTTCCGCCGCCAGACGCTCATAGGCTTCGACCACGGTGGATTTGGAAACCTGCATGGCCTTGGCGAACGCCCGGATCGAAGGCAGCCGCGTTCCCGGTGTGAGGCTGCGCGCGGCGATCCTGTGCCTGATCGTCGCCATGACGCTTTCGACAAGCGTTCGGCTGCGCTCATCTGTTGTCGTCTGCTCATCCATCCGTACTGCTCGCCCTACCATAACGGTTTTGTCAAACTGTACCTGATTGTCTCTGGCGGAGCCATACGCCCGGCCCGATAGAGGGCGAAATCAGCGGGGCATCAATGAACAAGGCGGCGAGTCGTTGGGCGGCGAGTAGTTGGGCGGCGAGTGGCTGGGTTAACGGGTTCATAGGCGTGCTGATCTTCAGCGGTTCGCTTCCGGCGACGCGCGTGGCGGTGATGGATTTCGATCCGGTGTTCGTAACGGTCGCCCGTGCGGCTTCGGCGGGCATCCTCGGCCTGGCGCTGCTGCTCATTTTTCGTCAGAAGCGTCCGGAGCGGCGAGATCTGTTCCCGCTGGCGATCGTGGCGCTTGGCGTCGTGGTCGGCTTTCCCCTGCTGACGGCGCTGGCGCTCAAGCACATCACGTCGGCTCACTCCATCATTTTCGTCGGCCTGTTGCCGTTGGCGACCGCGATCTTCGGTGTGGTTCGAGGCGGTGATCGCCCGAAGCCGGCGTTCTGGCTGTTCTCGTGCCTCGGCAGCGCCCTTGTTGCCGGTTTCGCAGTCACCCAAGGCCTGTCGGTCTCGCCGCTCGGCGACATCTTGATGCTGGCCGCCATGATCGTGTGTGGATTGGGCTATGCCGAAGGAGCGGCGCTGTCGCGCAAACTCGGCGGTTGGCAGGTGATTTCGTGGGCGCTGGTGCTGTCGCTGCCCCTCATGCTGGCGCTGACGTTCATCACTTTGCCGCCGTCGCTCGAAAGTGCCGGCAGGGGCGCCTGGATCGGCTTGGCCTATGTTTCGCTGTTCAGCATGCTGATCGGTTTCGTGTTCTGGTATCGCGGCCTGGCGCAAGGCGGCATCGCCGCCGTCGGGCAGTTGCAACTGCTGCAGCCCTTCTTCGGCCTCGGGCTGGCGGCAGCGCTGCTGCATGAGCAGGTCAGTCCCGCCATGATCGCCGTCGCCGCCGCCGTCGTACTTTGCGTCGTCGGTGCCAACAGATATGCGAGATAGGTGCGCCAGTTGCCGGAGTTGCATGCGAACCGGGTGGAAACCCTCAAGGATGCTTGGCAACGATATCAGTTCGCCCGGCCGTGGCGCGGGCTGAAAATACCGCAAGGATCAGCGCCATCAGCACCAGGCCCGTCGCCACCTGGAAAGTGACCTGCATCCCTCGTGCCGCTGCCGCAGGTGCCAACACTGCCAAGCCAGTGCCTTCCCCAGCCGATGCGAAGGCGAACACCGCGCCCATCACCGACGCACCGGTGATCAGGCCGAGATTGCGCGACAGATTGAGCAGGCCGGAGACGACGCCACGCTGGTCGGATGCGACGCCCGTCATCACGGCCGAATTGTTGGAGGTCTGAAACAGGCTGTAGCCGGTGCAGACGATGATGATTGGCAAGACATAGCCGGCAATACCGAATTCCGCCCGCGACAGAGCAAAGGTGCCAATAGCGAGATCGAACAGGCCGACGATCATCATCCGGTTCGCCCCGAAACGATCGACCAGGCGTCCGGCCGGCAGCGCCGCCAATGCGGTAATCAGAGGGCCGGTCGACAGAACCAGCCCGACCATGGCCGCGTCTAGCCCAAGCGCGCGCGACAGATAGAATGGTGCGACCACCAGCGTCGCCATCATCACCGTGGCGACGATCAGGTTCATGGCGAGGCTTGCGTTCAACGCCTGGTCGCGGAACCTCGCAGGCTGGATCAAAGGGTTCTGGACCCTTGTCTGCGCAATGACAAACAGCAGGCCAGCCACGGTGGCGGCAATCAGCAAGCCGACATTGAGAGAACCAAAACTGCCACGCCCAAGGGTCATGGCGAGCGCATAGGCGGCTAGCGTCAGCGCGAGCAAAGCCGTGCCGATCCCGTCGAAACCGCGCCGACCTGGCGTCTTTTTTCCGGCCGGCAGGAAGCGCCAGGCAAGCGCAAAGGCCAGCATCCCCAATGGCAGATTGATGAGGAAGATCGCGCGCCAGCCGAGGCCGGCGATCAACAGTCCGCCAAGCGAGGGGCCAAGCGTGGTGCCGATCGCCGACATGGCGCCGAGCAGGCCCATGGCGCTGCCGGTTTTATCCCGGGGAACCGTGTCGGCGACAAAGGCCAGCGTCAGAGCCATCATAATGGCCGCGCCGAGCCCCTGTGCCGCCCGAGCGGCAATCAGCAGCCAGAGCGTCGGCGCGAGCCCGCAAAGCACCGATGCAAACGTGAACAGGGCAATGCCGCCGAGCAACAGCGGTCGGCGGCCGAATACGTCGGCGAGCCGCCCGACGCTGACGATCAAGGTAGTAATGGCGAGCAGATAGGCCAGGACGACCCATTGCACGAGCTGGAACGATGCGCCGAATGCCTGCATCAGCGATGGCAGCCCGACGCTGGCGATGCTGGTGGCGAGCGACGACAGCAGCGTTGAAAGCGACAGGCTTGCCAATGCCCATCGGGTCGAGCGTGCGCCGCTCACCGGGGCAACTTCGTCCCAGATCTTTTCAGCGGTCGATGCCAAGGTGAACTCCTTTGCCGGCAGCCCCCAATCGGAGCTGTCGGACGCTATTCCCTCGCATGATGTGGCGGAAGGCGCAGTATTTGCATCTTATTCGTGCATGAAACGCCACATCGCGGCCGAGCTGTGCTACGGTCCTTCCATGTCGTCACCCGATCTCAATCTGCTTGTCGCCCTCGATGTGCTGCTGAGCGAGGGCAGTGTGGCGCGCGCGGCCGGGCGGCTGCGCCTCAGTCCCTCGGCGATGAGCCGGACGTTGGCGCGGTTGCGCCAGGCGACAGGCGACCCATTGTTGGTCCGGGCCGGCCGTGGCCTGGTTGCGACGCCGCGCGCGCTCGAATTGCAGCAACAGGTAGGCCGCGTCGTTCAGGATGCGGAAGCGCTGCTGCGCCCGGCCAAGCTCCTCGACCTCTCTGCTCTCGACAAGGTCTTCACGCTGCGCGCCAACGAAAGTTTCGTCGAGGAGTTCGCACCGCGTCTTCTGACCCGTGTCGAAGCGGATGCACCTGGCGTGCGGCTGCGTTTTGCGCCGAAATCCGACAAGAACGACATGTCGTTGCGTGACGCGGCGGTTGACCTCGAAATCGGGGTTGCCAGTGAAACGAACCCTGAAATGCGCATTCAGGCGCTGTTTCGCGACCGCTTCATCGGTGCGGTGCGAACGGGTCACAGCCTGGGCGAGGGCCCAATGACGCCGGAACGCTATGCGGCCGGCCGCCACATCAGCGTTTCGCGGCGTGGCCGCGAAAAGGGCCCGATCGACGAGGCCTTGAAACTGCTCGGTCTCCAGCGGACGATCGTGTGCATGGTTTCCAGCTTCTCGGCCACGCTCGCCATGGCGCGCGCCTCCGATCTGATCGCCAGCGTCCCCGAACGGCACACGCTGGGCGCGCGCACGGGCATGTACAGCTTCCCGTTGCCGGTCGATATCGAGGAGGTCACCATTTCGATGCTGTGGCATCCGCGACTCGATGCCGATCCAGCACAACGCTGGCTGCGAGCCTGCGTGCGGGAGGTCTGCGCGTCGTTTCGCTGATCCAGGCTCAGGGCGTGATCTAGAATCTGGTCACCACGCCGATGCCTATGCCTTCGAAGCCGCCCATCGCCATCAATGCGGCCGGCGCCTCTTCGAGGCTGATCTTCTTGCCGACCAGCAGTTCGGGTTTCAGCTTGCCGGTACGGATCATCTCCATCATCGCCTGGTAGCGGAACGCCTGCATGCCGTGGCTGCCGCGGATTTCGAGCTCGAATGCGATCACCTTGTCCATCGGTATCTGCGGCCTGGCATGGTCGCCGAGCATCAGGCCGACCTGCACGTGGCGGCCGCGACGGCGCAGGTTCGCGATCGAGTTGAAAGAGGTTGTGGGGTGGCCGAGCGCGTCCATCGACATATGCGCGCCGCCATTGGTGATCTGCTTGACCGCCTTGACCACGTTCGGCGTCTTTGCCGCGTTGATCGTCGCCACCGCGCCGATCTTTTTGGCAAAGTCCAGCTTCTCGTCCGTGAGGTCGATGGCGACGACATTGGCGCCCATGGCGCTGGCGATCATGATCGCCGACAGGCCGACGCCGCCGCAGCCATGCACGGCCACCCATTCGCCGGGCGTCACCCGGCCCTGATCGACGATGGCGCGGAACGAGGTGACGAAGCGGCAGCCGAGGCTGGCGGCGGTGGCGAATTCCATCTCGTCGGGCAAGCGTACGAGATTGGTGTCGGCATGGTCGATGGCGACATATTCGGCGAACGAACCCCAGGCGCTGAAGCCGGGCTGGAACTGATGTTCGCAGACCTGGTGGTTGCCCGAGGTGCATTCGAAGCAGCGGCCGCAGCCGACGGCAAACGGCACAGTGACGCGCTCGCCGCCCTTCCAGCGGGTCACCTGGTTGCCCACCGCGGCCACGACGCCGGCAAGCTCGTGGCCAGGCACATGCGGCAGGCGGATACCGTCGTCGTGCCCCATCCAGCCATGCCAGTCGCTGCGGCAGAGGCCGGTGGCCTCAACCTTGATGACGACGCCTTCCGGGGCCGGCGTCGGATCCGGCACGGTCTGGATCGTCGGCGCCTCGCCGAATTTTTCGAAGACGACGGCTTTCATCGGCTGTTCCTCATGACTTCTGCGATTTGCGGTCTATTCGGCATCGATCTGGTTCTCAGGCGCGGCCTTCTGGAACGCCGGCAGCGCCGTGCAGGCGGCATTGATGCGCGAGATTGTCGGGTAGGGCGTCATGTCGACGCCGAAGCGGGCATTGCTGGTGACCTGTGCGACCAGGCAGATGTCGGCCAGCCCCGGCGTGTCGCCATGGCAGAATGTCTTGGTCTCGGGCGAGGAAGCCAGAATCTTTTCAAGCGGCTGGAAGCCTTCGTTGACCCAGTGCCGGAACCAGTTGACGACATCCTGGTCGCCGGCGCCGAACAGTGTGCGCAGCGAGGTCAGCACGCGCAGATTGTTCACCGGATGGATGTCGCAGGCGATCATCTGCGCCAGCATCCTGACGCGGGCGCGGCCAGGCGCATCCGTGGGCAGCAGCGGTGGCTCAGGCGTGGTCTCGTCGAGATATTCGATGATCGCCAGCGATTGCGTCAGTAGCCTGCCGTCGTCCAGGACCAGTGCCGGCACCAGCCCTTGCGGATTGACCGCGAGGTAGGCGGGTTCGAGATGCTCGCCGTGGCGCAAATGATGCGGCACGTAGTCGTAGGACAGGCCCTTCATCTCCAGCGCGATCCGCACCCGGTAAGAGGTCGAGGAGCGGTAGTAGTTATGGAGGACGATGTCGCTCATCGGATCGGTTGGCCGATGGTCAGTTCGATTTCGCCGATGCCGTCGACGCCACCGGTGATCTTTTCGCCCGGCCCGACGGCGCCGACGCCAGCCGGTGTTCCGGTGAAGATCAGGTCGCCGGGCTTAAGCTCTAGCGCCTCGCTGCAAATCGAGACGATGTCGGGAACCGGCCAGATCAGTTCGGCGAGGTCGCCGTCCTGCCTGATCTCGCCGTCGACCGCGAGCCAGATGCGGCCCTTGTCGGGATGACCGGATTTTTGCGCCGGAACCAGCGGGCCGCAGGGCGCTGAACGGTCGAAGGCTTTCGACCAGTCCCACGGCCTTGCCGCCTTTTTTGCCTCGTCCTGAAGGTCGCGGCGAGTCAGGTCGACGCCGACGCCGTAGCCCCAGACATGGTCCAGCGCGCGCTCGCGCCGGATGCGGAAGCCGGCTCCGCCGATCGCGACGACCAGCTCGATTTCGTGATGCAGGTTTTGGGTCAGCGGCGGGTAGGGGATAATCGTGCCCGAACCGACCGCCGCATCGACCACTGCGTCGCCTGGCTTGGTGAAGAAGAAGGGCGGGTCGCGCTCGTCATTGCCGAGCTCGCGGGCATGAGCGGCGTAGTTGCGGCCGACGCAGAAGATCCGGCGCACGGCAAAACGCTCCGGCGAGCCGGCCACGGCCACCGACGGGGTTGCGGGCAGGGGAAGGACGAAGTCTGTCATGCACTGTCTCAGTTCAGTGGATATGTCGCCGGCACATTCGGCCGATTTGGGCAAACGGGCAAGGCATTGGATGGCGGAAGAGCAGGCCTGCCGCACGGTGCCGCGGAAATCACCGGTACATTTTGCTCTGCCGGCCAAGATGGAGATGTACCATTTGCCGTTAGGCTGGCCATGGCGCGCAGCGCCTGCCGCCAACGCCTGAGACTGTCGACCGTTTCGGGGAACGGACGTGACAGCCCCCTTTCGGTCCGCCCCCGTACTTCGGGCGTGTCGTTATCTCGCACTTGCACAAAGCTCTGGTGCGCTGCAATATAGCTGGAGGAATGCGGCCTCCAGCCCGCCTTTCGCAGGTTCAATGAAGGGACCGGCATGACGGACATCTCCGCGACGCGTCTTGTCGTGTCCAGGCCTGTCGCCGATAGCTCGGCAAGAACCAGGCTTGCCTATCTCGACGGCTGGCGCGGCCTGTCGATCGCGCTGGTGCTGATCGGCCATTTCTTCCCCGTTCCCGGCATCAATCTCGGCGTCCTGGGCGTCGAATTCTTCTTCGTGCTCAGCGGCCGGCTGATGGCCGAGATCCTGTTTGTCGAATACTATCCGCTGAAGAAATTCTTCAAGCGCCGGTTCTCCCGCATCTACCCGGCACTGCTGATTTTTGTCGTCGCCGCGATGGTTGCCCTGTCCGGCACATTCATCGCCTTCAAGTGGAAGGCGGCGCTGACGGCGCTGACGTTCACCTACAACTATGCCGGAATTCTCGTCACCCGCGCCGGCGCGCTCGACCATATCTGGTCGCTCTGCGTCGAAGAGCACGCCTATATCATCCTGGCGCTGATCAGCGTCGTCGTCTCGGGGCGGTCCCGGGTCATCATGTTGCTCGGTGCATTGTCGGTGCTGGCCATGGCAAACGGCGCCATCTCCTACTGGGTGCTCGCAATAGGCTACGAGGGCACCTATTGGCGCACCGACGTGCACATCGCCTCGATCCTGCTGTCGGCGGTGATATGCCTGCTCAAGGCCGACGACAGGCTGCCGGCGCTGTTCAAGGGGCCGCATGTCGCCCTGGCGGCCTCAGTACTGGCTGTGCTCCTTTTCATGGCTGCCGTGCCAACCCCGATCCACTATCTGGTCGCGGTGCCGCTGCTGGCACTCGCCGTCAATTCGCTCGACTTCGGCAGCCGGTATCTGACCGGGTTTCTATCGTCCCTGCCGATGACGATGCTGGGGCTGTGGTCGTATTCGCTCTATCTTTGGCAGCAGCCCTTTTATCAATTCGTCGACATAAAAGGCAGTTCGCCGTGGTTGATGCTTGCGGCGGCGTTCGCTTGCGCGCTGTGCAGCTACTACATCATCGAAAAGCCGGCCCGCTCCTGGCTGAACCGCAATTGGTAGGGCGTACGGCGCCCGCCGTTCAGCCGGCGATCCGTCTTGCATAATACCGCACGGCTTTCCTGCCGCCGTGGATTACCGCGTCGCCCACTTCCGCAAAGCCGAGTGCGGCATGGAAGGCGTCCGAAGCCGGATTGGGTGGCTCGGCATTGACTTCGCAGGTGACGATCGCCTGGCCCGCGCGTGACGCCTGCTCGAACAGATCCTCGTACAGCCGGCGGGCATGGCCGCGCCCGCGCGCTGCGGCGGCGACCACGACGCGATCGACATAGACGAACCGCGGGTAACGCTGGCGAAACCACAGGAAGTTCGGGCTGTCGTAGCTGGCGTCCTGGTCGAAGGTCATGATGAAGGCTTCGAGCGTACCGATGCGGCGCGTGTAAAACGCTTCGGCGAGCAGGAAGGACAGGCGCTCGGGTTCGAGCCACGACAATTCGGCGGCATGCTCGTTGTTGAGCGCGAGGATTGCGGACTCATCACGCGGCGAAACCCGTTCGATCGGCAAACGCACTTCGATCATGTTGTTCGATCTTCCAGGATCACAGCCGGGCGGCTGCGATGGTCGCCGCCACCAGCGCCTCGTCGGTCACGGTGTTGCGGTATTCGCGGTCGAGGTCGGTGCCGCCCATGCCGACTTTCGGGTTGCGGTAACGCATGGCACTCGGCACGTCCTTGAGCGCGGCGAAGTGCATTTCGCTCAACCCGGTTTTCCTCCGCACCTTGCCGATGTTCTCGGGATCAAGCCCGCCGCAGCCGAGGATGATGATGCGGTCGCCGGCCTGCCTGACAAGATCGGCGAGCAGGTCAGCGCCCTCGAGCGCCGTGTCGCGCTGGCCGCTGGTCAGCACGCGGCCGACCTTGCAGCGGATCAGCGCTTCCAGCGCCTCTGTCGGATCGCGGGTCATGTCGAAGGCGCGGTGGCAGGTGACGTTCAAGTTTCCCGCCGCCTTAACCAATTCGCTCATGCGCTGTTCGTCGATGGTGCCGTCGGCAGTGAGGCAACCGACGACGACACCGGCGACGCCGAGCTCGGCAAGCGCGCCGACATCGGCGAGCATCGAACGATATTCGGCTTCGCCATAGAGAAAATCGCCGCCGCGCGGCCGCACGATGACGTGGAAGGGGATCGTCGCCAGCTCGAGCGCCGTGCGCACCGTGCCGAAGCTCGGTGTGATGCCGCCCTCGATCAGGCTGGCACAGAGCTCGACACGGTCGGCGCCTGCGGCTTGCGCGGCCAGCAGGCCGTCTATGCCTTCGACGCAGATCTCGATCAGCGGCAGGCGAGGGCGTTCGGTCTCGATCATAGGCGATCCGTCGATGATTTCAGCTGCCCAGCGGTAGCATCGGGCATGGTGCGATGAAAGCCGGAACTGTTGGCTCAACACGCGACAGGGCGGCCGGCGGTGCTCCAATTTTGCCGCTTGACATATCCATAACCGTTCAGCTATATGTCGATTCATAGCTAGCGAGTTATTGATTGATTAACAGCACAGCCGACCGAAAGCTAAATGTGCGGCCGGCAGAAACACGCCTAAGGAGACCACCATGCAAGCACGGTTGAAAAACCCGGTGATGCTCATTCCCGGCGCCTTGCAGGCACTGCTCGCGCTGGACAAGTCGACGGAGACGGCCGACCTGTCCTATGTGACGCGCAAGCTCGTCCATTTACGCGCCAGCCAGATCAACGGATGCAGCCTCTGCGTCGATATGCATGCGCGCGAATTGAAGAAGGCCGGCGAGAAGGACGAGCGCATCTTTGCCGTGTCCGCATGGCGGGAGACACCCTACTTCACCGACGCCGAACGCGCCGCGCTGGCACTGACCGAGGCGGCAACCCGGTTGGCCGATCGGCCGGATCCGGTGCCGGATGCAGTCTGGGACGAGGTCGCCCGGCACTATGACGAAAAGGCGCTTGCCGCCCTGGTCGTCCAGATTGCCCTGATCAACGCATTCAACCGGCTCAACGCAACCACCAGGCAGATTGTCGGCGCCTGGGGCTGAACGGGGCCGGGTTCTCGAAAAGCCACTTCAGATCCGCAGCTTGTACGAATTCGCGCGGACGAAGTCGATGAAGGCCCGCAGCTTCGGCGGTACCAGGCGGCGGCTCGGATAATAGAGGTGGAGCGGCTCGTAAGCGGGACAGAAAGGCTCCAGCACCTTGACCAGCGCGCCTGAGGCGAGAAGCGGCGCGGCGAGGCCCTCGACGGCGAAGGCGAGGCCCAGCCCTTGCGCGGCGGCGGTAATGCACAGCGGAAGTGTGTTCACGACCAGACATGCGTCCGGCGTGAATGCGACTTCGCGTCCATCCACGGTGAACTCCCAGGGCGAAATCGCGCGGGTGCGGGTGAGGGCGAATGCGATGCAGCGATGGGCGGCGAGGTCGGCCGGCCGCTTCGGTGTGCCGTTGCGCGCCAGATAATCGGGGCTACCCACCACGACCATCTGCAGTGGCCCGCCCAGACGCGCGCCGATCATGTCTTTCTCGAGAAGCTCGCCGATGCGCAGGCCGGCGTCGAAGCCATCGGCGGCGATATCGACGAAGCTGTCGTCGAAAATCAGACTAAGCCGCACTTCGGGATAAGCATCCATGAACGGCCGCATCAGCGGCTCGATCAGCAGCGGAGCGGCGATCCACGGCAGGCTGAGGCGCAGCGTGCCGGCGGGACGATCGCGGCTGTCGCGCAGAGCCGCACCAGCCGCCCAGATATCTTCGGCTGCCGGACGCACATGGTCGAGGTAGTGGGCGCCAGCCTCGGTCAAGCCAACGCTGCGGGTCGTGCGGTTGAGCAGCCGCACCCCCAGACGCTGCTCGAGCCCCTTGACCGCCTCGCTCAACGAGGCCGGAGCGACGCCGAGCTCGGCGGCGGCGCGGGTGAAGCTCCTGGCCTCGGCGACTTTCACGAAGGCGACGATGCCGCTGAACTGGTCGAGGCGCATTGTAAGGATTTTCCAAATAGCCCTGTCGAACTCTACTGGTTTTTCCGGCGAACAAAAAGCCTCATGTTGGGCTCGACGAACGGGCTCGCTGTTGCGTGGCTCGAACAGGCAGGGAGAAAGGACCGATGAACAGGCTCGCTTCGCTCGCCGCCGGCGCTCTTCTGGCGGCGTCTGCCGCCCCGGCGCACGGCGGTCCGCTGGAAGACCGCAACATCCAGCTCGTCAAGGACTATTACGCAGCTTACGCGACCGGCAATCCCGAGGCCGTCCGGTCCTTCCTTGCGCCCGACATCGTGTGGCGCATTCCCGGCCATCATCCGCTCGCCGGCGACAAGCGCGGGCCGGACGAGGTGGTCGCCTTCTTCCGCGGCCTGGCCGATGGCAAATTCAAGGCCGGGCCGATCTTCTTCCAGGCGCAGGGCGACCTCGTCGTCGACGTCCATCGCGGCTGGTCGAATGTCGGCTCAGGTCCCGAGATCGACCAGCTCTACGCGCTGATGTTTCGCATCCAGGACGGCAAGATCGCCGAGGCACAGAATTTTTTGACCGACATGTACCAGTCGGACGCCTTCTACTGGGCGCATTACCCGCTGAAGCCGCTGCCCGGCCGACTGGCTGGCCAGCGCTGAGACGGCGGTCTTTCTCGCAACGCGCAGCGCTTCTCACTCCAAGCCAAAGGAGACTTGCGATGCTTAAAACCCTGACACTTGCCGTAGCAACCACCGCCGCGCTCGCCGCCTCCAATGCCGTCGCCGCACCGCGCGTCGAGCGCGTCACATTCTCCTCGCATGGTGAGCAGCTTGTCGGCGAGCTCTATTTGCCAGAGGATCTGGACGCGGCAAAACCTCGGCCGGCGCTGGTCGTGACCGGCGCCTGGATGACGGTGAAGGAACAGATGCCGGCCCGCTACGCCCGCGAGATGGCCGATCGCGGCTTCGTCGCCTTGACCTTCGATTTTCGCGGCTGGGGCGAAAGCGGCGGCATGCGCCGCCAGTACGAGGATCCTAACGCCAAGATCGCCGACATCGAAGCGGCGGTCGCCTATCTCGCGACCCGGCCCGAGACCGATCAGGACCGCATCGGCGGGCTCGGCATTTGCGCCAGCTCCGGCTATATGGTCACCGCCGCGGCAGGAAACGCCGCGATCAAGTCGGTCGCCCTCGTTGCGCCCTGGTTGCAGGATGCCGAAGTGGTCGAGCAGACCTATGGCGGCAACGACGGCGTCGCCAGGCTTGAAGCCGCCGGCGATGCGGCCGAGACCGAGTATCGCCGCACCGGCAAGCAAACGTTCTTGCCGGCCGCGAGCCTGACCGACGAGCGCGCGGTCATGTTCAAGGTGCCTTACTACACCGAGCCCGATCGCGGCATGCTCCCGGCCTGGCGCAACGAGGCCGATCCGGCGTTCTGGCGCGGCTGGTTGGGGTTCGATGCGATCCGGGCGGCTCCGCGCCTGAACCAGCCTTTTCTGATGGTGCACAGCGAGGCGGCTGCCATTCCGCAGGGTGCGCACAAGTTTTACGCGCGGCTGACCAGCTCCAGGCGGGAGCTGTGGCTCGACAACGTCACCCAGTTCGATTTCTACGACCGTGCCGCGCCGGTGAAGGCGGCGAGCGATGCCGTCGCCGCGCATTTCCGCGCAACGCTGGGCGGTGCGGGGGAGGCGGGACAATGAGCCTCGTCACCCGCCGGCATGTCCTGGTCTCGGTGGTTTCCGCTGCGATGATTTCCGCGGTCTCGACGCCCGCCTCGAGCGCATCGGGAGATGCGCTGACGGTCGACGACAGGATCGCTATCGCGGAAGCGATTGCCGGGATTGGCCTCTATGCCGATCTGCGTGAATGGGACCGGGTCAGATCCTATTTCGCGGCCCGTGTCACGACCGACTATACCAGCCTCTTCGGCGGCGAGGTCACGACCAGCGGCCGCGACGCGCTGATCGCCCAATGGCAAGGGCTGCTGCCGGGCTTCGACGCCACCCAGCACCTCATCACCAACATCACTGTCGAGGGCGCGGGCAATGACGCGGTCGCACGCAGCCATGTCCGCGCAGCCCACTGGATCGACGGGCGGTTCTGGACGGTCGGCGGCAGCTATCTCCACCGGCTGGTGCGGACGCCGGAAGGCTGGCGCGTCAAGGCAATCTCCATCCGCCGCTTGTACGAAGAGGGGGATCGCGCCGTGCTGGCCGCCGCTGCCAGCCGGGTAAAGGCGGAGGCCAAATGAGTGTTCGGGTTTGCGCATGCCCAATCGCGCGGCGAGGTTGCTCGGGGCATCGGCAACGTGAATATTGATCGAAATGTCGGGGCAGGCTTGGCGCATGCGGCATTAGTGCCGCCAACCGCGGAGACAGGACATGACCCTTTCATTGCAGGAGGTTTCCGATAGGCTTGAGATCGAACAGCTGCTTGTTCGCTATTGCTATGCGGTGGACGATCGCGACTGGGAAGCCTATCGCAAAATATTCACACCCGATGCCGTGCTTGACGACACTGTAACAGGTGGAATCAGGAGCGGTGTGGACGAGCATGTTGCTTACATGAAAGGCGCCCTTTCGAAGATATTGATCTCGCAGCACGCCATTTCGACAATCCTTCTGGATCTCCGAGGGGATGAGGCCAGCGCGCGCGTGCATTGTTCATGCCCGATGGTGGTCGACCTCGGCGAAGGCAAAAGGCAGGTCTTCTTCCAGGGGCTTTGGTATCGAGACCGCGTCGTACGCACGTCCGAGGGCTGGCGCATAAGTGAACTTGTCGAGGAAGGCTATTGGAATCACAATTTGCCGGAGGGATTCGCGTTCTGACGGCTGTTACGCGCCGTGCTGGATCCGCCCGGACGCCGTTTTCAGACGTGGCAGCTACTGGCGCAACACCGTGTTCTTGGTGCCCTCTTCGACCTGGTCTATGACCAGCAGCTTGACCGGATCGGCGCCGACATTGGTCGCCTGATGCCATTGCCCGATCATCTCGATGATGAAATCACCTGTTTGATAGGTGTTGCTCTTGCCGGTCTCGACGTTGGTGACCTGAAGCGTGCCGGCCTCGACATAGGCATAGCGCGGAAACGGATGCTTGTGGACCGGCAAGGTCGCGCCCGGCGCGATCTGATAGGCCGAGACCAGGACCTGGACGTTCTTCTGCGGCAGCGTGATCGGCTGGCCGGATGCAGTCTCGGTGCGAGAGGCAAGCGGGGTCACGACAACCGGCGTGCCGCTGGCGTCCAGCGCCTGGGCAGCCGTTGCGGATAGAACTGCCGCGAGCAGCAGCGTCGAAGCCAAGATTTTTCGCATGATTCCCCCCGAGCTGCGTCAGCATTGCGCAGCAAGCATTGGCGCGCAAGCTTGTCTGTTCAGGAGCGCCTTATCCCGCTCTTCTGAACATGCCTGGCGTCATGCCATGCATGGCCCGGAAGGTACGGGACAGATGGCTCTGGTCGGCGAAACCCGCCGCGATGGCGGCGTCGGCGAGGCCAAATCCCCGTTCGATCAGCGCACTCGCCCGGCGCAATCGCCGGTCACGGATATAGGCCGCCGGCGTCAGGCCAATTACCTTGTTGAAGTCGCGGATGACCTGGAACCGGGTCACGCCAGCCGCGCCGGCAAGCCGCTTGAGGTCGAGCTGCGAGCCAAGCTCGCTTTCGACAAGATCGCGGTAGAGGGAAAATCTTCGCTGCGATCCGGAGCTTTCGATCTCTTCGGCCTGTCCGCTCGAGTCGCCATGCCGAACGATCAGCCGTCGCAGCGCCACGAGCAGGGACGTCTCGGCCGTCATTGAGTCTGGGGACGTCGAGCCTTGGTGTGCTGACATCAATGCTGCGGCGAGACCACTGTCTTCGATAGTCGCGCGCGAAAACACCGGAGCGCCGTCGCGGCCGAGTTCGTCGGCAAGCGCGCTCATCAGCGGCACCGAAGGATAAAACGTCCGGTAGGCCCAGCCTTCATACGCCCCGCGTTCGCCGTCATGCCACTCCTCGGGATTGACGACGGCAATGGTGCCCGCCGGAGCGAGAACGCTTTGACGGCCGATGCGAATGCGCTCGCAGCCCGAGGTGATCAGGGCGATCACATAGGTCGGGTGCGTGTGCAGGTCGTAGCGGTGCTGGGTGAAGCGCGCCTCGAACAGGCCCAGGTCGGGGAAGCACGGATGGCGCCAGTATTTCCCGGTCTCTGCCGCTTCGTTTGTCCTTGCCATGGTCAATCCGGTTCAAGACGCCTCTCGCGGGGCCTTCTATGGCTGGCAAACCAAGCCGCTTTTTGTCGGCGGAAAGGAGCCATCATGCTGCACAATGACCGGATCGCCGCGCTGACACCAGAGGTCATAGGCTGGCGGCACCATATTCATGCCAATCCGGAGCTCGCATTCAATGAACACGAAACGGCGCGTTTCGTTGCAGAGAAACTGCGCTCCTTCGGCGTCGACGAGGTGCATGAAGGGATCGGCGGCACCGGCGTCGTCGGTGTCCTGCGCAGCGGCGGCGGCGCACGCGCTATCGGCCTTCGCGCCGAGCTCGACGCGCTTCCGGTGCTGGAGAAAACCGGCCTGTCCTATGCTTCGAGGCAAGAGGGCGTGATGCACGCCTGCGGCCATGACGGCCACACCGCGATTCTGCTCGGCGCCGCCAAATTGCTTAGCGAGTCGCGCACCTTCGACGGCACCGTCACTTTCATCTTTCAGCCGGCCGAGGAGAACGAGGGCGGCAGCATGCGCATGATCGGGGACGGCCTGTTCAAGCGCTTTCCGGTCGAAGCGGTCTATGCGGTTCACAACTGGCCGGGCATCAGGCTGGGGACGATCGCCGCCCGCGTCGGGCCGCAAATGGCGGCCGTCGATAATTTCGAACTGACCTTTGAGGGTCTTGGCGCTCATGCCGCCATGCCGCAGCTCGGGGATGACCCGATCCTGGCCGCGGGCGCCTTCGTGCAAGCCGTCCAGCGCATGGTCAGCCGCTCGGTCGACCCGCAGAGCGCGCTTGTCGTCAGCATCACGCAGATCCATGGCGGCAATGTTGGCAACATCGTGCCGGGCAAGGTCTGGCTGCAAGGCACCTGCCGCTTCTTCGAGCACGGCCTTTCCGACCATTGCGAGAGGCTGATCGGCGAGATCGCACAAGGTATTGCCGCCGCGCATTCGCTCAAGGCCAGGCTCGACTACAGGAAGGGCTATCCGCCGCTGATCAATACGGCGGATGCGACGGCCCGCGCCGTCGAGGCCGCCGCCTCCGTCGTCGGCCGGGAGAATGTCTTGACCGCGTTCAGCCCCAGTCTCGGCTGCGAGGATTTCGCTTTCATGATCCGCGACGCCGGCGGCTGTTATGCGTGGATCGGCGCCGGCGAGGTCGGCCCGGGCGAAAGCCTGCACGGCGACCGCTACGTCTTCAACGACGAGATCGTGCCGACGGTAATGCGCTATTACGTCAACCTCGTCGAGCAGACGCTTCCGCGGGCCGATCCTTCTACAGCAGTTTTTCCGGCGTGATCGGCAACTCCCGGATCCGCTTGCCTGTGGCGTCGAAGACGGCGTTGGCAACAGCAGCGGCAACGCCGGTGGCGCCGAGTTCGCCGATGCCTTTGCCGCCGATCGGGCTGGCATGCTCGTCCACCTCATCGACGAAGTGGATTATGATGTCGCCGGGAATGTCGGCGTTGACCGGAATGGCGACCCCGGAAAGGTTCTTCGACAGGAACCGGCCAAGCACCGGTTCGTGCCTGCTCTGCTCCATTGCCGCCATGCCCCAGCCCCAGATGATGCCGCCCGTCATCTGGCTGCGTGCGGTGCGGGGATTGACGATGCGGCCGGCGCTGTAGCTGCCGACGGCGCGACGAAGCCTGAGCAGGCCGAGCCCCGGATCGACGCCGACCTCCATGAAAATCGCGCCGAAAGTGCGCATGGCGAGGCCTTTGCCATGCTGCGCCGGATCGAACGAGCCGGAGCCGGTGATCTCGCCGATGTCGGTATGGCTCATAACGTCGGCGATCGTCTGACCGCCGGCAGCGCCTTTGCGGCGAATCTTGCCGTCCTGCATCTCCACCTCGTCCGGCAGCAGATTGGCAAGACGGGCAAGCTGCGAACGCGCATCTTCGGCGGCGGCAAGCACCGCCGCGCCCACCCCCATGGTCGATGACGAGCCATAGGTCGGCCCCGCCTCCGGCAGCTGCGTATCGCCCATTTCCAACTCGATCTTCTCCATCGGCAGGCCCAGCACGTCGGCCGCGATCTGCGGAAAGATGGTGAGTGTTCCGGTCCCTATGTCCTGGGTGCCGGTGCGGATGAGCACCGTGCCGTCCCTGTGCAGCCTGACCTCGGCTGCAGGCGTCGGGTTGCGGAAACAGCCCATGCTGCAGGTTGCCATGCCGTAGCCGATCAGCCAATCGCCGTCGCGTTGCGGCTTGCGCGGGCGCTCGCGCCAGCCGAACAGGCGGGCGCCTTCCTCATAGGCCTCGCGCAGCTTCTTCGATGACCAGGGCTGGCCGGTGGCCGGATCCGTGTCCGCATGGTTGATCAGACGCAGGTCGAGCGGATCGATGCCGAGGCGGTGGGCGAGCTCGTCCATCGCGCTTTCAAGCGCCCAGGTGCCCGGACCCTCGACCGGCGCGCGCAGCGGCGTCGGCATGGCGACGTTTGCGCGCTCCACGCGCTGGCTGAGACGCATGGCCGGCGTGGCGTAGAGACCCTTCGAGGCTTCGGTGGCGAACTCGACGAAATCGTCGGTCACGGTGGTCAGGTTGACCACGTCCTGCTGCACGGCCGTCAGCTTGCCCGACCTGTCCGCCGCCAGCACGATCTTCTGTGCCATGCGCGGCTGATACCCGAGGCAGGAATAGGCATTGGCGCGGCTGAGCGCCAGCCTGACCGGGCGCTGCATGATGCGCGCGGCGGCGGCGGCCAGCACCTGATGCGGCCAGATCCAGCCCTTGCCGCCGAAGCCGCCGCCGGTATGGCGGGAAATCACGCGGACCTTCTCGGCCGGGACATTCATGCGGGCGGCAACCACCTGGCGGACACCGTAGACGTGTTGCGTGGCGTCGTGCAGCGTCAGCTCTCCGTCATTCCATTCGGCGAGCGTCGCCGAGGGCTCCATGGCGTTGTGATGGCGCGACGGCTGCAGGTAGACGGCTTCGACCATGGCGGCAGCGTCAGCAAGCCCGCGGTCGACCTCGCCCTTGGTAAACGTCGGCTCCAGGAACAGGAAGCCGCTCTCCCTCGGCACGACCGCAGCCTTGTCGATGGCGGTCCACTCCGGCGGTGCCGGCAATTCCGGCTCGGCGAACTCGTAGCGCAATGCGACGCGGCGGGCACCGGCCTCCGCTGCCTCCAGCGTCTCGCCCAGCACAATGGCAAGCGGCTGACCCTCGTGACGTATCTCGTCGCCCTGCATGGGCATGAAGCTCTGCGCTGCCGGCGGGCCTTCGGCCTGCTGCATCTGCGTATCCGGCTCGGCCCTCGGCGATGCGAACCGGCCGAATTTGGGCATGTCCTCATGCGTGAGCACACGCACGACGCCTTCCTCGGCGAGCGCGTCGTCGACCATGATCGACGTCACGCGGCCGGCGGGAACGGGCGCGGTCACCAGCACCGCATGGAGCAGATCGGGGGCAAAATAGTCGGCCGCATAGCGGGCGCGGCCGGTCACCTTGACGCCGCCGTCAGGGCGGGCAACAGGCTGGCTGATCATCATGACGGCATCCTCGCTGCTCTTTCGATCGCCCGCAAAGCGGCGGTCTTGGCCAGTTCGATCTTGTAGGCGTTCTGCGACAAGGGACGCGCTTCGGCGAAGGATTGCTCGATAGCGGTGCTCAACGCCTCGCGATCGCCGATTTCGGCACCGGCGAGCTGCTCCTCGGCGGCGCTCAGCCGCCACGGCCGCAGCGCGACGGACCCCAGCGCCAGGGCCGCCCGACGGATGGTTTGGCCGTCCATCTCCAGCACAGCGGCGGCAGAGACGATGGCGTATTCGTAGGATTCGCGCTCGCGCACCTTGAGGTAAGCCGATCGCGGCGCCGGCGCCGGCAGCTCGATTGCCGTGATCAGTTCGCCTTGCTGCAACACATTGTCTGCCTCGGGCCGCGTGTCGGGAAGCAGGTGGAATTCCGCTGCCGGAATGCGCCGGCCGCCGCTGCGGTGCGCGGTGACGATGACCGCATCAAGTGCTGCCAGCGCCACCGCCGGGTCGGATGGCTGGGTGGCGACGCAATCCTCGGTCCAGCCGAATATCGCGTGATTGTCGTTGATGCCATGCAATGCCGAGCAGCCGGAGCCGAGCTGACGCTTGTTGCATGGCAACTGCTCTTCGGCACGGAAATAGGCGCAGCGCGTCTTCTGCAGAAGATTGCCGCCTATCGTTGCTAGGTTTCTCAGCTGCGGCGATGCGGCGTTGAGGATCGCCTGGCTCAACACCGGATAGTCGCGCATGACCAGCGCATGCTGCGCGACATCGTTGAGATGCGTCAGCGCGCCGATCGTCAAGCCGCCGCCGGGCAGTGCCTCGACCTGATCCAGCCCGTCGAGGCGGGAGATGTCGATGATCCGGGTCGGCTCGGCAATGCCAAGGCGCAGCCAGTTGAGCAATTCGGTGCCGCCGGCGAGAAAGGCGCTGTCCGGCGCGGCACCGGCTGCGATCGTTTCGCCCAGGCTATCGGCGCGCGCATAGACGAATGGGGTCATTGGCTCGCCCTCCCGGCTGCTGAGCGCACCGCCTCGACGATTTGCGGATAGGCCGAGCAGCGACACAGATTGCCGCTCATCCATTCGCGGATCTCCGCATCGGAGCCGGTGTGTCCCTCCTCGATCAGCGCCGCCGCCGACATCACCTGGCCGGGCGTGCAGAATCCGCACTGGAAACCATCATGATCGATGAACGCCTGCTGCACGGGATGAAGCGCATCGCCGTTTGCCAGGCCTTCGATCGTCGTGACCTCGCGTCCCTCGCAGGACACGGCAAGTATCATGCAGGCATTCACACGCCGTTCGTCGAGATGCACGGTGCAGGCGCCGCACTCGCCGAAATTGCATCCCTTTTTCGTTCCGGTCAGATGCAGCCGCTCGCGCAGCAGGTCGAGCAGCGTGACGCGGGGATCGAGATCGGAAAGGCTGTGATCCTCTCCGTTCACCCGCAACCTCAATAGGTGCCGATCGTGGAAGTTCATGTGGGGTACCTCGAAGCACATGCCGTACTCGCCGCAAGGACTCGTCCAGCAAGCAGCCACCCACCTGTCGAGGCGAAAATAGGGCGGTCGATTCCGGTGAAAAGGCGCTGCCGGTCAGGGAAGGCTAAAAAACGCGCATTTGAGATTTGCGGCGGAAACGCCCTGAATGCCGCCGCAAAAAGTGTCACCGTAATTCCGTAATTCCCGTCATTCAGGTTGGCTTGGGCGGCCTGCATTGGGAACATTGCCGCGCCGCTGTCCAATCTAGGGCAGGCGGCTTTCCAGGGCAGGGCGGCCTTGCGACTGGCAATGTCGTCCGGCAAATGAAAGATGAAGCTGAGAACTACGAGTTCGCGATCGGACGACGCCAGGATTCGCCGCAAGCGCACAGGAAACGAAACGTGACGGTGATCGCACTGAGGCGCTACTCGTTGCCGGCGGGCCGAGGAGGATTGCTCGTGAAGGTCGGCTAGGGACGGTATCGCGCGGCAGTGTTGAACGCGGCCTGGGGATCAGTACGATCACGAGGGAAATCAGGGAGCGGGTCGCCGCGGTGGCAAGGAGGTGCTCCATGCCGGTCGTGGCGTCTGTGACCGCAGGGGCAGGCGCTGTCGAAATCCGCACCCGGCTCGTGCCGCTGTTTCCCGTGATGCCACCGCGCTGCACACGCCTCAGCCAGCACGTTCAATTCTCACCGTGACGGAACCGGGACGATCAAATATCGAAACATCGCCGGCGACCTTCCCGAGCACAACGATGCCGGGCGACGGGACGCGACCATTCCGATAGTAGATCACGAAATGATCGGAACTCCACAGCCCGAGCGTGCCGACCGAGAAGTCGCGCTGCCGTCTCTGTTCCGGCAATAGAGCCGGTAGATTACCGGTCTTCTCCTGGCGAAGGTGGTCGCTCATCTCAATGGAAAGCGGCAACATCTGAGCAAGAGATTTTGCGGCTTCGTTATCGGCAAGATCGGCCGTGACCTCGCCCCAGTCTGATGAAATGCGAATACGTTCTTGAGCCATCCTGGGTCCAACCATTCCAAATGCAATAACGCCAGCGCTCAGCAGTGATTTCAGCACGGGTCATTCCTCCGTTTTCTAGGCAGATGGAGCCCGCCCCAGCAAACACAGGCTCCATCTCGTCAGTCACGCGGAGAGGTGCTGATTGAAGAAGCTGGTAAGCCTGTCGAACGGAATCAGGTCCACACGGTCGTAGAGATCGACGTGACCGGCGCCCTGGACCCAAACCAGTTCCTTGGGCTCGGCTGCCAGTCTGTAGGCTTCCTCGCTGAATTCCCTCGAATGCGCCTGATCGCCGCTGATGAACAGCATTGGGCGCGGCGAGATCGTCTCGATGTCATTGAACGGGTAGAAGTTCATGAATTTGACGTTGCTGGTCAGCGTCGGCTTAGTCGTTATCTGGTCGGAGACACCCGCCGGGGTAAACTCTCCGCGGGGTGTCCGATAGAAATCGTAGAACTCGCGCTGGATGGGATGCGTCGACGCGGTCAGTTCGAGATCAGTGCCGCCCGTATACTGGACTTGGCCGCCTTCGAATTCGGAGTAGCGCTGTTCGGCGGCCGCTGCGATGATCTGCTTCCGTTGCTCGACGCTTAGCGAGTGATTGAGTGCGTTTCGGTTCGCCGCGCCCATGTCATACATGCTGACCGTGGCGATGGCGCGCATGCGCGGGTCGATCTTGGCGGCGCTGATGACGAAGCTGCCGCTGCCGCAGACACCAATCGCGCCAATGCGGTTGCGGTCCACGAACGCGTGTGTCCCGAGGAAGTCCACCGCCGTGCTGAACGCCTCGGCGTAGACATCCGGTGAAACGATCTGTCGGGCTTCGCCCTCGCTCTCGCCCCAGAATGGCAGGTCGATCGCCATGGCGATGAAGCCCTGCTCGGCCATCTTGGTGGCATATAGGGTCGCGCTTTGCTCTTTCACCGCGCCCATTGGATGGCCGACGACGATGGCCGGATGACGTGCATTGCGGTCGAGGTTCTTGGGAACGAGCAGATTTCCCGCAATATTCATCTGGTATTGGCTTTTGAAGGTCACTTTCTCCAGCGTCACCTGACCGCTTGTATAGAAATTGTTTGCACCGTTTGACATGTCTTGAGCCTTTGCGAAGGGAAAGTTGAAGAGTGACGCCCCACTGAAGGCGGCGATGCCGGAGCCGGTCAGCTTCAAAAGCTCCCGCCGGTGGATTTCACGCGCTGGTATTTTCGTATCAGGGGTATTCAAAGGCATTTCCGATCTCCTGTAAGTTTGGGTTGGAATTGAACCACTCGCCACTTTGGCCAGTCCTCTTCGAGTTTGAGCAGACGCCGACCGTTGCCGATCAGCGCGATTGCGAAGCCGGCCAGAACCAAGCTGCCGATGAAGATCGCGGAGATCGTCAGACCATACAGCAGCACCCCTCCGACTACCGCGCCCAGAAGGATCGAAGCCTGGATCGCCGCGACCATCAGGCTTGCCCGCGGCCTCGGCCGCATTTTGCGACATCCATGTCATCCAAATCACCGACATCGCGGTAATGCATTGTTGCAGTGCAAACCTAATGGTTTTGCCATAAAGCGATTACCCCTATAAATCGGCATGAACCTATCGACTATATCGAATAATCCGCTGCAAGCGACGGAGAGAGAAACTTCATGGCCAGAACCGATCTCAACCAATTGACGTGGTTTCAGGCTGTCGCAGAAGAGCGCAGCTTCACCAAGGCGGCGGCAAAGCTCGGCGTCGCGCAATCGACGCTCAGTCACACGATCAAGCAGCTCGAAACACGCATGGGCATACGCCTTCTGACCCGCACGACGCGTAATGTCGCGACGACCGTTGCGGGCGAAAGGCTGCTACAGACGATCACCCCGCGCATTGGTGAAATCGAAGACGAGATCACAGCGCTGATGGCGCTCCGCGAAAAGCCGTCAGGCTCGATCAGGTTGACCCTGTCCGACCACGCGCTCGAAAGCGTGGTCTGGCCGAAGCTTAAGCCGGTCCTCAGCGGCTATCCCGACATCGGCGTCGAACTGATCCTGGACAGCACCTTCCGCAACATTGTCGAGGAAGGCTTTGATGCCGGTGTCCGGCTTGGAGAAAGCGTCGAGAAAGACATGATCGCGGTCCGCATCGGCCCGGACTGGCGCTTAGTCGCCGTGGCTTCGCCGCGATACTTCGCGGCGCACAGCGTGCCTGTGCATCCGCAGGATCTGGTCCGGCACGTCTGCATCAACATGCGTCACGAAACCGCCGGTGGTCTGTACGCATGGGAGTTCGAGAAGGATGGACAGGCGCTGCGTGTCCGTGTGGACGGTCAACTTACCTTCAACAACTCCTACGCCATGATCGACGCTGCAGTGAGTGGCTATGGCATCGCCTATGTTCCCGAGAACATCGTGGAGCGGCACGTCGTCTCAGGATTGCTGGTGAAGGTCCTCGACGACTGGTCACCCTTCTTCGATGGCTATTTTCTCTATTATCCGAGCCGCCGCCAAAACCTTCCTGCGTTCAAGATCATTGTCGACGCGTTGCGGCATCGGGATCCGTCGGGATCGTGATGTTCCCTTCGTCATATTGTACTCAGGGGCGTGGTCGATAGCGGCTCATTCCTGAATCTCGATAGGCGCAGCAGGAAAGGCATAGGTCGAGGTCCGGTATCCAACTCGAAACGTTAGTTATAACCAGAACATCGCGTCGATGCTTGCGCGAAGGTTGGCCACAACTTTCTTCCCCATCGCGCCGGCTGGAGCGAAGCGCATGATCCTACAGGGAAATTGAATAGGTCCGGCCGCATCGCACCGCAGCGTAGATGTTGGCTCCCCGGGCCGGATTCGAACCAGCGACCAACCGGTTAACAGCCGGTTGCTCTACCACTGAGCTACCGGGGAACAGAGGCTCTCATGTGAGTGGGGCAGCCTATAGCAAACCCGTTTCGGCTTTGCAAAGAAGCATTTCGCATTTTTTCGATGCTTTTTGGCGCGAGGCTTGCTGGCAATGGCCGGCGAGCGCCCTCATATGAGCTGTCTCTCGCTTGTCAAGGAACAGAAAAGGCCGTTGCGGCTTTCTCCGGCTGATGGTGCTACTGATGCAAACGGATCGACATTTCACATGACGGCAATGAGCGACGAACAGCCACCAGCCCGGAAAATCTCGGTCTTCGGCCGCCAGTTCACCATGCCGCGCTCGCGCGGCCTCAGGATTGCGATCGGCGTCGTGCTGATCATCGGCGGCATTCTCGGCTTCCTGCCGATCCTGGGTTTCTGGATGGTACCGATCGGACTGCTGGTGCTCTCCTACGAATTTGCCTTGGTGCGTCGTCATCGGCGCCGCTTCGTCGTCTGGTGGGAGCGACGGCGCCGGCCTGACTGAGATTGCCCCGCTGACGGCCGCCAGCCTGCCATATGTCGGCGAGCGGCGTCGTCCGCCCATACGTTTACCGAGGTTGGTCGAAGCAGCTCTCCAGACGTTCGCAAAGCTCCTTGAGAACGGCGGTAGCCGATGCCAGCCGCGCCCGGTCGCGCGGCGGCAGGGTGTTTGCGCCTTCTATGCTGAGGCGATCGATGGCATAGCGCACAAGCTCTGCAGACTGCGACAATCCGCGCGACGTGCCGTCCTTCGTAGCTGCTCGACGCATGGCGGAGCCTCCTCTTCGCCCAACGTGGCCGCCGGTTTCGGGTTCCCGTCGCCCAGAATCATGCTTAACGATAAGCTAATATGTTATTGCTAAGATGGGCATTGCGTTGATAAGGCAGGGCATGGAATGTCGAGGAACCGTTGGGAATGCATGGTGGCCGCTTGACGGCATTTTCGCCGCAACCTATTGGAGCCGGGTGGAACGCCGGGAGCAATGAGGCCTCGTGGCGGAGTGGTTACGCAGAGGACTGCAAATCCTTGCACCCCGGTTCGATTCCGGGCGAGGCCTCCAATGCCCGAGCTCCCGCGCGTCAGCGCCAGGGGGCTTCAGTTCCGGTCGAAACAGCCGCGGCCTTTGCGCGGCAAGCGGATGGTTGGAACATGAGCGCTGATTTTGCCGAACGCCGGGTGAAGATGGTCGACGGCCAGATCCGCACCACCGACGTGACCAGCGCGCCGTTGCTCGAGGCGATGCTTGTGGTGCCGCGCGAGGCCTTTGTTGCCCCCGGCCAGCGCGATCTTGCCTATATCGACGAGGACATCCGCATTGCCGATACGGCCGATGGCCCGCGCTATCTGATGGAACCGTCGCCATTGGCCAAGCTGATGCAGCTGGCCGATATCGGCCCAAGCGATTCGGCACTCGATGTCGGCTGCGGCACCGGCTATGCGGCGGCGATCCTGTCGCGGCTGGCAAGGTCCGTGGTCGCGCTGGAAAGCGATGCGGCGCTGGCCGAGACCGCCACTTCGACGCTTGCGGCACTCGGTTGCGGCAATGTCACCGTGGTCCAGGGGCCGCTGCCGCAAGGCCACGCAGATAAGGCGCCTTACGACGTCATCCTGATCGGCGGCAGCGTCGGCGAGGTGCCGGCGGCGCTGTTCGACCAGCTTGCCGAAGGCGGCCGACTCGTCGCCGTGGAGGGGCAGGGCAATTCGGGCGTAGCCCGGCTTTTTTTTAAGACTGGAGGGGTTGTAACGGGAAGACGCGCATTTAATGCGGCAATTAAGCCACTACCGGGATTCGAACGCATTCCCGCCTTCGAATTCTGAGTGATTTTGCCTTGCAGCGAAGGCGCTGTCATGATCGCTTGCGTTTGAACAATCGTTGCTGATCTGCATAACCGGGTGTTTCTTGGGGGCTTTCAGCGGGGGAACGATAAAAAACGCGGCGCCGGCTGATCAGAAGGAGAAGCCAGCGTGGCGCAGTTCCCGTGCAAAACGAATGAGGGAATATAACGTGCCGTCTGTACGCAAGTTGCTTTTTACCGCTGTCCTCGTTTCGGCGACCGCGCTTTCTCCAATGGCCGCCTCGGCCGAAACCATTCTCGGGGCCCTTTCAAAAGCCTATCAGAACAATTCCTCGCTTAATTCGACACGCGCCGGCGTTCGCGTCACCGACGAGGGCGTTGCAATCGCAAAGTCCGGCTGGCGCCCGACCATCACCGGTTCCGCGGACATCGACTACACCAGCACCCATATCAATGGTACTAGTCGAACCGCGCGCATAACTACCGGCAACTTTGGCGTCCAGATCAATCAAACCCTGTTCGACGGCTTTCAGACCAGGAACAACGTCGCGGCCGCCGAAGCGCGGGTCAGCGCCTCGGTCGAGAGCCTGCGCAACACCGAAGAAAACACCCTTTTCAACGCGGCAAGTGCCTATATGGACGTCATCCGCGACCGCCAGATCGCGGTGCTGACCGAACAGAACCTGCAATTCCTGACCGAGCAGGCGCGTGCGGCGCGTTCGCGCTTCGAGGTCGGCGAAGGTACCCGCACCGACGTCGCGCAAGCCGACGCGCAGCGTGCCTCCGCGGTGGCGCAGTTGAGCGCCGCCCGCGCCACGGCGCTGGCAAGTGCCGCGACCTATCGCCAGATCGTCGGCGATGAGCCCGGCCGTCTCAGGCCGGCTTCGCCGCTGTCGAAGCTGTTGCCGTCGAGCCTCGATGCAGCGATCGCGATCGCATCGGCCGAACATCCGGCCATCCTCGCCACCGAGCACCTGGTCGACGCGGCGGCGTTTTCGGTTAAATCGGCCGAAGGCGCGCTGCTGCCGCAGCTTTCGGCTAGCGCCGGCGTTTCCGGCGACTATCGCAACACGGTTCCGGGCGTTCTTGGGGCATCGCAGGATGGCACAAGGACGTCGGCGAACATCGGCGCGACACTGACCGTGCCGATCTATTCCGGCGGACGGACCTCGGCGACCGTGCGCCAGAACAAGGAATCGCTCAGCCAGGCGCGGATCGAAGTCGACGTGAGTCGCGACCAGGTGCGCCAGGCCGTTACCTCGGCATGGTCGCAATACACCGCCGCGCAGCAAAGCGTCACGGCCAACCGGCAGGTGGTCGCCGCCGCGCAGCTTGCCCTGAACGGCGTCATCGAAGAGCGCAATGTCGGCCAGCGCACCACGCTCGACGTGCTCAACGCGCAGGCGACCCTCATCACCGCCAAGATCAATCTTGTCAGCGCCGAACGCGACGTGGTGGTGGCGAGCTATGCCATCCTCTCGGCGGTTGGCCATTTGTCGGCAGACCGCCTTGCGCTCAACGTGACGAAGTACAGGCCCGAAGAGCATTACAACGCCGTCAAGGACAAGTGGATCGGCCTGCGCACGCCGGACGGCCGCTGATCGCCAGGCCGTGTTTTCAGCCCGCGCTCGAACGACGCGCGGGCTTTCAACTCTCGACCCTAATCTGTTGAAATCCGAGATGTCGCCAGATTGGGGATTCTCGCAAGCCGTTCCGTCGGTTACGCTGTTGCCATGATTCGAATCCGGCATTGCCGGACAGTAAATCTGAGAACGAGTCACAAGGGCGGCGGATGTGACGATGGCGACGGCAAGCAGCGTACAGCGCGAACCTTCCATGGAAGAAATACTGGCTTCCATCAGAAGGATCATCGAGGACAGCGATACCGGCCGCAAGCAGCCGGGCGACGCGGACGAGCTGCGCCAGGATCTGCAACCGGCGCCGGCAACCGGACGGGCAGCGGAGGGGGATGCGTTCCGCTCCGAACTGCGCGGCGGGCTGGAGATCGCCAAGCCGGCCACGCGCGCCGAGGTGCAGCCAACGGCCGCGCCGGTCATTGAGCCCCAGGAAACGCCGCTGCGCGCCGGCCCGGTAAAGGCAGCGGTGACGCTGGCTGAGGTGAACACCGCTCCCGCAAAGCCGGATCAGCCTGCGGCAGCCAAGGCTGCCGAGACGACCGACACCATCATCGCCGATTGGCGGCGCGAGATCGCCGCGGTCGGCGACGCGATGGCCAAGCCGGAGCGCGCCGAGCCACTCCGGACGCCCGACGCCGAGCCGAAAGCCGAGGTTTTCGAGAACGAGGCGACTGCTGGACCTGTGCCGGAGCCTTCGGAAATTGGGCCGAAGCCTTCGGAAAGCGGCCCGGAACCTTCGAAAATCGGCCCGGAATCTTCGAAAATCGGATTGGCGCGTCTGGCGGCCAGCGAGGCGCCGCCCGCACGTCCGGCAATCCTTTCGGAGCATACGGGCCGGCAGGTTGCCGCCGCCTTCGGTGAGCTTTCAGACGCGTTTGCCAGCCGCAGCAAGAAGACCTTCGACGAGATGGCCGAGGAGATGCTGCGGCCGATGCTGCAGGACTGGCTGGACAACAACCTGCCGACGCTGGTCGAGCGGCTGGTGCGCGAGGAAATCGAGCGCGTCGCGCGCGGCGCGCAGTAGCAATTCGGAGAGCCGCCAATGGGCGGCGCTGGACCGGCGAATTGTCGAAGTCGGCGCTGCCCCTCATCCGCCTGCCGGCACCTTCTCCCCGTATAGTGACGGGGAGAAGGGGTTGACCGCAATTTAGGCGCCTTTTCCGCAACGTTCGTGACTGGCGAAAGCTTCAGTGCAGGCGTTTTTCTCCCCGTCACTATACGGGGAGAAATGCCCGGCAGCGGCATTCGCACAGTCAGCGCAAACCTGAAGCGATTGCCTTGCAACATTCAGTCCCGCGAGTTGCACCGAACCATCCCGGCGCTATCTATTGGCCATGCCGCCCTTGCGGTTGACTTGGCAACAACCTTCCGATTTACACCGGACCACAAATTCCGGACAGCGCGGACCGTTTTCCCATGCTCGAAAAGACCTACGACGCCAAAGCCGTCGAGCCGAAGATTGCCAGGATCTGGGAAGAGGCCGACGCGTTTCGGGCCGGTGCCGGGGCCGAGGAGGGGGCTGAAGCCTTCACCATCGTCATCCCGCCGCCGAACGTCACCGGCTCGCTGCATATGGGTCATGCGCTCAACAACACGCTGCAGGACATTCTGGTGCGCTTCGAGCGCATGCGCGGCAAGAACGTGCTGTGGCAGCCGGGGATGGACCATGCCGGCATCGCCACGCAGATGGTGGTCGAGCGCCAGCTTATAGAAAAGCAGATTCACCGCCGCGACCTGACGCGCGATGAGTTCATCGACAAGGTGTGGGAATGGAAGGCAGAATCCGGCGGCGCCATCCTCAACCAGCTGAAGCGGCTCGGGGCCTCGGCCGACTGGAGCCGGGAGCGCTTCACCATGGACGAGGGCCTGTCCAAGGCCGTGCTCGAAGTGTTCGTGACGCTCTACAAGGAAGGGCTGATCTACAAGGACAAGCGCCTTGTGAATTGGGACCCGAAGCTGTTGACCGCCATCTCGGATCTCGAGGTCGAGCAGCAGGAAGTCAACGGCAACCTCTGGCACTTCCGCTATCCGGTCGAAGGCATGACCTTCGATCCGGAAAATCCGAAGACCTTCATCACCGTTGCGACGACCCGCCCGGAGACGATGCTGGGTGATACGGCTGTCGCCGTCCACCCCGACGACGAACGTTTCCGGCATCTCGTCGGCAAGAACCTCATCCTGCCGATCGTCGGCCGCAGGATCCCGGTGGTGGCGGACGAGTATTCCGATCCCGAAAAAGGCAGTGGTGCGGTCAAGATCACGCCGGCGCATGACTTCAATGATTTCGAGGTCGGCAAGCGCCACCGGCTGCCGGCGGTCAACATCCTCACCGTCAATGCGGCGGTGAGCCTCAAGGACAATGAGGACTTTCTCGCCGGACTGGAAGTGACGCCGGAGCGCCAGGCCGTCTGGGACAGCCTCGACGGCCTCGACCGTTTCGATGCGCGCAAGAAGATCGTCGAGCTGATGCAGGCGGGCGGCTTTCTCGAGAAGGTCGAGCCGCATCGCCACACGGTGCCGCACGGCGACCGCGGCGGCGTGCCGATCGAGCCGTTTCTGACCGACCAGTGGTATGTCAATGCGGCGGAACTGGCCAAGCCGGCGATCGCCTCGGTGCGCGAGGGCCGTACCAATTTCGTGCCCAAAAACTGGGAAAAGACCTATTTCGACTGGATGGAGAACATCCAGCCCTGGTGCATTTCGCGCCAGCTCTGGTGGGGCCACCAGATCCCGGCCTGGTACGGGCCGGACGGGCATGTCTTTGTCGAAAAGACCGAGGAAGAGGCGCTCGGTGCCGCCGTCGAATACTATCTGGCGCTGGAAGGGCCGTGGAAGGCCTGGGTCGAGGACAAGCTTGAGAATTTCCAGCCTGGCGAGATCCTGACCCGCGACGAGGACGTGCTCGATACATGGTTCTCGTCGGCGCTGTGGCCGTTCTCGACGCTTGGCTGGCCGGACCAGACGCCGGAGCTGAAGACCTATTACCCGACCGACGTGCTGGTGACCGGTTTCGACATCATCTTCTTCTGGGTCGCCCGCATGATGATGATGGGCCTGCATTTTATGGACCAGGAGCCGTTCCATACGGTCTATGTCCACGCGCTGGTTCGTGACAAGAACGGGCAGAAGATGTCGAAGTCGAAAGGCAACGTCATCGATCCGCTCGAGCTCATCGACGAATACGGCGCCGATGCGCTGCGCTTCACCTTGACTGTGATGGCAGCGCAAGGCCGCGATGTTAAGCTCGATCCGGCCCGCATTGCCGGTTATCGCAATTTCGGCACCAAGCTGTGGAACGCGACGCGCTTCGCCGAGATGAACGAAGTGGCGCGCGACGACGATTTCTGGCTGCAGGACGCCAAGCTGGCGGTCAACCGCTGGATCCTGACGGAGCTGACGCGAGCCGCGCGCGACATAACGGACGGCATCACCTCATACCGCTTCAACGAGGCGGCGGGTGCCGCCTACCGCTTCGTCTGGAACCAGTTCTGCGACTGGTACCTGGAACTGCTGAAGCCGGTGTTCATGGGCACCGACGAGGCCGCCAAGGCCGAGAGCAGGGCCTGCGTCGCCTTCGTGCTCGACGAGATCTACAAGCTGCTGCATCCGATGATGCCGTTCATGACCGAGGAACTGTGGGCCGAAACCGCCGGCGAGGGCAGGCAACGGCAATCGCTGCTTTGTCATGCGGCATGGCCGTCGCCCGACTTCGAGGACGAGGCGGCCGCCGCCGATATCAACTGGCTGATCGACCTTGTCTCCGGCATCCGCTCGGTGCGTTCGGAGATGAACGTGCCGCCGGCGGCTATCGCACCGCTCGTGGTGATCGGCGCCAACGACGCGACACACGAAAGGCTCGAGCGTCAGGGCTCGGCTATCAAGCGTCTGGCGCGGGTCGGCGACATCTCGCTCGCCGAGGCGCCACCCAGGGGATCCGCCCAGATCGTCGTCAACGAGGCGACGATCTGCCTGCCGCTCGGCAGCCTGATCGACCTTGCCGCCGAGGCAGCGCGCCTGCACAAGGAGCTTGCGAAGGTGACCGAGGAAATAGCGCGGCTCTACAAGAAGCTGTCCAACGAGAAATTCGTCGCCAACGCGCCGGAAGAGGTGGTGGAGGCCGAGCGTGAAAAACTCGCCGAATATCGCGAGGCGCAAGAGAAGCTTTCGGTGGCATTGGCGCGGGTGCGCGATGCCGGTTGATCGAATAGATTGGGCCGGTTGATCGAACAGATTGGGCCGGCTGATCAAACAAGTTGATCGAACAGATTGGGCCGGCTGATCAAACAAATTGGGCCTGCTGGCCGCAATAGATTCGCCGGTCACGAATCTGCCTTCCAGACAGGCCGCCTGCCACGAAAACGGGCATTCCGCAGCGTAAATCTTGAGGCAAACTGAATGTTTTTGCCCCATTGTTGCCGTAATGTAACAATGGCTAATTGGGCACGCAAAATGCCCTGTTTTGTAGTGATTTAGGGGTTTTTCCCGAGTTTTCTCGTCGATCTGTATTGTGGCGGCCATTTTCCCGCCTCGGTAAGAAGGCCGACACCTTGTCGGAAATGCGTTCAGCCAAGCTGTACATGTACGCACGGCGAATTCGTTGTTGCGCCGTTAACCTGAATTGGTTCTAGCTGATGCAAGGATATTTCGGGGAGGAGATTCATGTGTTATTCGCGTCTGAAAGTGCTGCTGGGCGCGGGGGCTTTTTCGCTGGCTTTGGCTGGGACGGTGCAGGCCGGGGGCTTTGACCGGGGCGGCGTCAACATCGACCAGCTGTTCGACGCGGCGCCATATTCGTTCGACGCAGGCGTCACCTATGTTTCGCCACAGCGCAAACTCAAGAATGTGCAGCGTCTCGATGGCTCGGGTTTGTCGACATCGGCGGTGGACGTTGGTGGCGATTATGCGGTGCCGCATGTCGGCATCAAGGCCAACATCTTTGAGCCCGTAGACTGTCTTGCCACCTATACGAGACCGTATGGTGCGGACGCGAATTTCGGCATGAACAACGCCTATTCGCCGACAGCGGTCAAATACGCCGTCGACACAGACGATTTCGGTCTCACCTGCTCCTATAAGGTGAACGTCGGCAAGGGCTCCGTACGATTCATCGGCGGTGTCTCCTACCAGCAGGTAGACGCGTTTCTTTCCCGTCAGACACTGCTCGCCTTCGGCAATACCGGCCTCGGTGTCTTCAAGCTATCCGACGAGGCATGGGGTTGGCGTGCGGGCGCAGCCTATGAGATCCCCGAGATCGCCCTGCGCGCCAGCCTGATGTACTCTTCGAGCTACAAATATGACGGGCTGTCGGGAACCGTCGACACGACCGGCTTCAGGGGCGCCTTTCCAGCGGATCTGATTCCCGGCTCTACCGGCGTGTACCCAGTCTCGGCGTCGGCTGAGATACCTCAGGCTCTGGAATTCAAGCTGCAGAGCGGCATAGCTCCTGGCTGGCTGGCCTTTGGTTCCATCCGCTGGCAGGAGTGGAGCAAGCTTGGCGTCATTGCCATCAATGGCGTGCGCAGTCCGGTAACCGGTTTGCCCTCGCCCGTTTCATTCGACCTGCTTTATCGCGACGGCTGGACGGTCACGGGCGGTATCGGGCACAAGTTCACCGATCAATTGTCGGGCGTGGTTTCGCTGACCTGGGATCGCGGCACCTCGACGACCTCCGGCTATCAGTCGGATACCTGGGCCGTCGCCAGCGGCGTCTCCTATTCGCCGAACGACCAGGTCGAGGTCAGGCTCGGCGGCTCGATCGGTGTGCTGACGAGCGGGTCATCGACTTTCAGCGGTGTCGGCGACGTGGCAAATGCCGTTACCTACACCTACGGCAACGACCTGCTTCTCGCTGGTTCGGCTTCCGTCAAGATCAAGTTCTAACTATTGAATTTTAAACGACAAAACGGCCGGGCGCTGCCCGGCCGTTTTGTTCGGTGCGTCATCCGGCATTCGGCCAATGCAACAAATTGCCCCCCATGATGTTCGCTCCGATAATTGTGACGTTTTGGCAACAGTTTCTGAACAACCCTCGCGTCGCCCGGCCGCCCGAGAACATTGCCTATTTCCCGCCATAAACCCGGCGCACCTCGAACCTGTCTCGGGACATGCGCCAAAAGGCTAGGCGAAGAGGCAGGCCGCACCGCCCGCGGCAAGGACGAGTATGGACGCCAGAGCGATCTCCAAGGCCAAGCTGCCGAGCCGCCACGTGACCGTTGGTCCCGAGCGGGCGCCGCATCGCTCCTACCTTTATGCAATGGGGCTGTCGGCGGCCGAGATCGCGCAGCCTCTGGTCGGTGTCGCCAGCTGCTGGAACGAGGCCGCGCCCTGCAACATCTCGCTGATGCGCCAGGCGCAAGTGGTCAAGAAGGGCGTGGCGGCCGCCAACGGCACGCCACGCGAATTCTGCACCATCACCGTCACCGACGGCATCGCCATGGGTCATCAGGGCATGAAGTCGTCGCTGGTGTCGCGCGAGGTCATCGCCGACTCGGTCGAGCTCACCATGCGCGGCCATTGCTACGATGCGCTGGTTGGATTGGCCGGTTGCGACAAGTCGCTGCCCGGCATGATGATGGCCATGGTGCGCCTCAACGTACCGTCGATCTTCATCTATGGCGGCTCGATACTGCCCGGCAGCTACCGTGGCCGGCAGATCACCGTGCAGGACGTGTTCGAGGCGGTCGGCCAGCATTCGGTCGGCACGATCGGCGACGCCGAGCTGCTCGAGATCGAGCAAGCCGCCTGTCCGTCGGCCGGCTCCTGCGGCGCCCAGTTCACCGCCAATACCATGGCCACCGTCGCTGAGGCGATCGGCCTGGCGCTGCCCTATTCCTGCGGCGCGCCGGCACCCTACGAGATGCGAGACCGCTTCAATTTCGCTTCCGGCGAAAAGATCATGGAGCTGATCGCAAGGAACATCCGCCCGCGCGACATCGTTACTATAGAAGCGTTGGAAAATGCCGCGACCGTGGTCTCGGCCACCGGCGGCTCGACCAACGCGGCGCTGCATCTGCCGGCGATCGCGCACGAGGCCGGGATAAAGTTCGATCTTTTCGACGTGGCCAAGATATTCGAGAAAACACCCTATATCGCCGACCTCAAGCCGGGCGGCAAATACGTCGCCAAGGACATGTTCGAGGCCGGCGGCATTCCGCTCTTGATGAAGACGCTGCTCGACCATGGCTATCTTCACGGCGATTGCCTGACGGTGACCGGCCGCACTTTGGCCGAAAATATGGAACATGTTGCCTGGAATGACAGCCAGGATGTGGTCCGTCCCGCCAACAGGCCGATTACCCAGACCGGCGGGGTCGTGGGCTTGAAGGGTAACCTTGCCCCCGAAGGCGCGATCGTGAAGGTCGCAGGCATGGCGGAACTCAAATTCTCGGGTCCGGCACGCTGCTTCGATTCGGAAGAGGAATGTTTCGAGGCTGTTACGCACCGTAACTATAGCGAAGGCGAGGTTCTCGTCATCCGTTACGAGGGTCCGCGCGGCGGCCCGGGCATGCGCGAAATGCTGTCGACGACGGCGGCTCTCTACGGCCAGGGCATGGGCGGCAAGGTAGCGCTCATCACCGACGGGCGTTTTTCGGGCGCAACGCGCGGTTTCTGCATCGGCCATGTCGGGCCGGAAGCGGCAGTGGGCGGCCCGATCGGGCTGCTTAGGGATGGCGACTTGATCTCGATCGATGCGGTGAACGGCACGATCGAGGTTGCATTGTCCAAGGCCGAACTGGCGGCGAGGGCAAAATCATGGAAGGCGCGCACGACCGACTATCAGTCGGGCGCGATCTGGAAATACGCACAGACGGTCGGACCTGCCCGCGACGGCGCGGTCACCCATCCCGGCGGTGCCAAAGAAACACACTGCTATGCGGACATCTGAGTTGTTGAGGTCGTCTGTCCTTTCGGCACTGGTTGCGCTCGCCACGTTTGGCGCGACCTTGGGCGCCGTCGGCCAGGCCATGGCCTTCGACGACAAGGTGTTCGACGACAAGACCGGCGTGAAGCCGCAGTCGAGCCCGTGGGCGGTGTTCCAGTTCGGCTTTTCCGCCTACAAGAACGGCCATAAGGAGCAGGCCGCGGAAGCCTATAAATATGCCGCAGAGAACGGCCAGATCGGCGCCACCTGGAAGCTTGCGCGCATGTATGCCGAAGGCGATGGCGTGGCGCGAGACGACTACGCGGCGTTCAAGTTCTTCAGCGAGATCGTCGACCAGGATGTCGAGCCCGGTTCGCCCGAGGAAAGCTATGTTTCGGACGCGCTGGTGGCGCTTGGCGACTATCTGAGGAAGGGCATTCCCGGCAGCCCCGTCGAGGAGAACGAGGTGGCGGCCCAGGAATATTACATGCGCGCCGCCGCCAACTACCGCAACCCGAACGCCCAGTTCGAGATGGGCCAGATGTTCCTCAAGGGTGAGGGCGGCGTCAAGGCCAGCGTCAAGCAGGCCGGACGCTGGTTCCAGCTGGCGGCCGAAAAGGGCCATGCGGGCGCGCAGGCGACGCTCGGCAACCTGCTTTTCCAAAGCGGCAAGATCGTGCGGGGGCTGGCGATGATGACCGCGGCGCTCGAACGGGCCTCACCCGCCGACCAGCCATGGATCCGCGGCATGCAGGAAGAAGCGTTTGCAGCCGCCGGCGAAGCCGACCGCCGCACCGCGATCTCGCTGGCCGACGACATCCTCACCAAGGGTGGCGGCGACCAATAGGTCGGCAGAATTTCCGTTTTTAGATCAATTGTCGGTCGGTTCCGCCGGCATGCCGCTGGGCGCCGGTGTTGAGATCGGCGTGCCCTGCAGATGTGGGGCCAGCGTGTTCTCCGGGCAGCCATCCCGCTGCTTTGTCCAGGATGTGTTGTTGAGCACCATCTCGCAACGGGCGAGGTAGCTTTGGCCGGCAAGCGTCAGGCAGGCGACCCGGCCGATCTGGAATGATTTGCCGTTAGCCAGGCACTCTGCATCGGCAAAAGCCGGCGTCGCCACCGCCATCGCAAGCGCGCAGCCGATCGGGCAGAGTGCAAATCGAGTAGTCATGGGAACCCCAGCCACCATGATGATTTCTCATTAAGCGCGCGATTTGTGGCGATAAGAGGTCAACTTATCAATGTGCCGCCGGACAGCAGCTCCGGTCAGGCCGGCTGCAGCGCCAGATCGATCGCCACCGGCACGTGGTCGGAGGGTTTTTCCCAGGCGCGCACCTGTTTTTCGATCGAAGCCGAGGAAAACCAGTTGGCGGCTTCGGGCGACAGAAGCAGGTGGTCAATGCGGATGCCGTTGTTCTTCTGCCAGGCGCCGGCCTGATAGTCCCAGAACGTAAAAATGTCCGAGGCGTCGGTGACGGCACGCACGGCTTCGGTGAAGCCGAGATTCTTCAGCCGCCGGAACGCTTGCCGCGTCGCGGGCTGGAACAGTGCATCGCTTAGCCAGTTTTCCGGATACTTCGCGTCGATCGGCTCGGGAATGACATTGTAGTCGCCGGCCAGGACCAGCGGCTCTTCCAGAGCAAGCCGCTCCTCGGCCCAGCGCTCAAGTCGCGCCATCCAGGAAAGCTTGTAGGAGAACTTCTTCTCGTCGTCGATCGGGTTGCCGTTCGGCAGATAGATCGAGGCAACGCGCAAGGCGCCCTTGTCGGTCGAGAACACGCCCTCGATGAAACGCGCCTGCTCGTCGGCATCGTCGCCCGGCAAACCGCGATTGACCTCGTCGAAACGCAGCTTCGACAGGATGGCGACGCCGTTGAAGCCTTTTTGGCCGTAAGTCTCGACATTGTAGCCGAGCGCCTCGATCTCGGCGCGGGGAAACTGCTCGTCGACCGTCTTGATCTCCTGCAGGCAGGCGATGTCGGGCGCGCTTTCCGTCAGCCAATGGGTCAAATTGCCGATGCGGGCGCGAACGCCGTTGATGTTCCAGGTGACGATTTTCATGACGGCCTCGATAGGCTGGTGGTCCGGAGACTAGCGATCCGGTGGATGACGTTCGACAAGGCCGATCGTATTGCCTGCCGGGTCCTTTAGGAAGGCCATCCATTCGCTTTCCCCCGCCTGGCCGAACAGGCCTTCGGTGTCGCGATGGACGAGCGCCGGCGGCGCGGTGAAGGGAACACCGGCGGCCCTTGCCGAAGCGTGGAACTCGTCGAGGCCCGATATGTCGAGATAGACGGTGCCGGCAGGCAGGCCGTCGGTGAAAAGCAGGCGCACGTCACCGGCCATGATAAAGGCGATGCCCGGCGGATCGAAACGCGCATGCAGGTTCATGCCGAGCACCTCGCGCCAGAACGCCAGCGTCGCATCGAGGTCGCGCCCGGCGGAAAGCGCGACCTGACGGACCGCGCCGACACGGCGCATGCTCATTCACTCCCGAAAGGTTGGGGTTCGGCATTTTCCGCGAGTATTTGCTCTATCATCCATCGCAGGTGCGATGCCTGCTCGCGCGTTGCATTCTCGTCCATCCAATCACAGCCGTTGTAAAGGTCTCCAAGCCAGTGTGGACAATCGTATTTGTCCTCAATCGGCGACACCATACGGCAGACCTGAAAGGGTGCCAGGTCGCCGTCAAGGTAAGTCCGAATGCGTCGAAGGAACAGCTTACGTGCTATTTCCTTGGCTTCATCGGACTTGTCGTTGAAATCGGGAAAACACCGCGCGATCAGCGACCTCAAATGGCCATGAGCGTTCGCAAGATTAACGGCATTCCGCGGATTGCACCGCACGAGCTGCACATAGTCAGCGTCGTCTGCGTAGACCCGAGCTGCCTTGTGACGGTTGGCCCAACCAACGATATCGACATCGGAAATTGCTTCTATCTCGCGGGCGACAAGGACCGTCATCGGATCCTCAAGGCCCTCGAGGAGCGGCTTCATATTTTCAAATACTGAAGCTGGTGCCGCAGCCGCAGGAGGCGACTGCATTGGGGTTTCTGATCTGGAACGACTGGCCCATCAGATCGTCGACGAAATCGATCACCGAGCCGCCCATATAGACCAGCGACAGGTCGTCGATCAGCACGGTGGCGCCGTCCTTCTCGATGGCGACGTCGTCGTCATTGCGCCTGTCGACCAGGTCGAACTTGTAGGAGAAGCCGGAACAGCCGCCGCCCTCGACCGAAACGCGCAGGGCCGTCTTGCCGGCTTCGCTCGCCACAATCTTGGCGATCCGCCTGGCGGCGGCGTCGGTCATCTCGACTTTCATGGCGGTCTTGGCATCAGCGCCCATGGGCGTCACCTTGCTTTCGGTTTCGTATGATAGGTATGAAGCGCGACGGGGCAAGTCAACTGCGGCATACGCTATGACCAATGAGTTGGGCGACATCGGATTCGGCTATCGGCCGCGCGCGGCCTATGCCAGCGACCCGGCGAAGTCGCGCGGGCGGCTGTTCGACGAGGTGGAAAGCCCGACGCGCACGCCCTTCCAGCGCGACCGCGACCGCATCATCCATTCGACGGCGTTCCGCCGGCTGAAGCACAAGACGCAAGTGTTCGTCGCACACGAAGGCGACCATTACCGCACGAGGCTGACGCATTCGATCGAGGTCGCGCAAATCGCACGCGCTCTGGCGCGGGCGCTGCGCGGCGACGAGGACCTGGCCGAGGCGGTGGCCCTGGTGCACGACTTCGGCCACACGCCCTTTGGCCATACCGGCGAGGACGCGCTGAACGACAAGATGGCCGTCTGGGGCGGCTTCGACCACAATGCACAGTCGCTGCGTGTGGTGACGCGGCTGGAGCGGCGCTATGCCGAGTTCGATGGGCTGAACCTCACCTGGGAAACGCTGGAGGGGCTGGTCAAGCACAATGGCCCGCTGACCGATGCCAAGGGCAAAGGGCTGAAGGGGCCGGTGCCGCAGGCTATCCGCGACTATTCCGAACTGCACGACCTCGAGCTCGACCGCTTCGCTGGTATCGAGGCGCAGTGCGCGGCGATTGCCGACGACATCGCCTACAACACCCACGACATCGATGACGGCTTGAGGGCAGGGCTGTTGACGCTCGATATGCTGGAGGGCGTCTCGCTGCCGGGGTCGATTCTCAAGGGCGTGCGTCAGCGCTATCCGGCGCTCGATGACGTACGCACCGGCCACGAGCTGATGCGCCGGCAGATCACCATCATGGTCGAGGACGTGATCGTCTCGACGACGGCCAATCTGGCGCGCATCCAGCCCGGCAGCGCCGAAGCGGTAAGGGCGGCCGGCGAGACGATGGTGAGCTTCTCCGCCGACACGGCCGCATCGGAAAAGGAGCTGAAGGCCTTTCTCTACAAACACCTCTATCGGCATGCGGAGGTCATGCGGGTGCGCGCCGATGCCGACCAGATCGTCAGGGACCTGTTCGACGTCTATTTCGCCGATCCGCGCGCCATGCCGGATGGCTGGCGCGAAGGGCTCGACCGGGCAGAGGACCGCGTCAAGGCGCGCAGTGTTGCCGATTTCCTGGCCGGCATGACGGACACTTATGCGCTCAAGGAACACAGGCGTTTGTTTGACCATACGCCGGATTTGAGCTAGGGCGGGCGCGATTTTGCCGGCCAACGCGCCGGATCCATGCAAAACCGTCAGAGCCATAGCAATGAACATCTTCGCCGATTTCAACGCGCGAATCATAAAGGCCGTCGAAGCGCTTGATTTGAAAGACAAGGATGGCGCGTCGCCGGACCTGTCGCGCATCGCCGTCGAGCCGCCGCGCGATGCCAGCCATGGCGACCTCGCGACCAACGCTGCCATGGTGTTGGCCAAGCCGACCGGCCAGAGCCCGCGTGCGCTGGCCGAAAGGCTGGCCGAGGCGCTGCGCGCCGACGAGGATATCGCGGCCGCCGAGATCGCAGGCCCGGGCTTCGTCAATCTCAGGCTCAAGGACGGCTTCTGGCAGGCGCATCTGACGGCGCTGCTCGGCGAAGGCCGCAATTACGGCCGCTCGACTATCGGCGGCGGCAAGAAAACCAATGTCGAATATGTCTCGGCCAACCCGACCGGCCCGATGCATGTCGGCCATTGCCGGGGTGCTGTGGTCGGCGACGCGCTGGCCAATCTGATGGCCTTCGCCGGTTACGACGTGACCAAGGAATACGTCATCAACGATGCCGGTTCGCAGATCGACGTGCTCGGACGCTCAGTCATGCTGCGCTACCGCGAAGCCCTCGGCGATGAGATCGGCGACATTCCGGCCGGGCTTTATCCAGGCGACTATCTGATCCCCGTTGGTCAGGCGCTGGCCAGCGAATTCGGCCGCTCCCTGCTGCAGATGCCGGACGAAGAGGCGCTTGCCATCGTCAAGGACAGGACGATCGATGCGATGATGACGATGATCCGCGAGGATCTGGCGCTGCTCAACGTGCATCACGACGTCTTTTTCTCAGAGCGCACATTGCATGCCAACAATGCCAAGAAGATTCGCTCTGCGATCAGCGACCTGACGCTGAAGGGCCACATCTACAAGGGCAAGCTGCCGCCGCCCAAGGGCGAGAAGCCGGACGACTGGGAGGACCGCGAGCAGACGCTGTTCCGTTCGACCGCGGTCGGCGACGACATGGACCGGGCGCTGGTCAAGTCGGACGGCACCTTCACCTATTTCGCCGCCGATGTCGCCTACCTCAAGGACAAGGTCGATCGCGGCTTCGTCGATCTGATCTATGTGCTTGGTGCCGATCATGGCGGCTATGTAAAACGGCTGGAAGCGCTTGCCCGGGCGATTGCCGGCGACGAGGTCAAGCTTACCGTGCTGCTTTGCCAGCTGGTCAGGCTGTTTCGCGCCGGCGAGCCGGTGCGCATGTCGAAGCGGTCCGGCGAGTTCGTGACCTTGCGCGAAGTGGTCGAGGAGGTTGGCCGCGACCCGATCCGCTTCATGATGCTCTACCGCAAGAACGACGCGCCGCTCGACTTCGATTTCGCCAAGGTGACCGAGCAGTCGAAGGACAATCCGGTGTTCTACGTGCAGTATGCCTCGGCGCGCTGCCATTCGGTGTTCCGGCAGGCGAGCGAGCAATTGGGCGAGGCCATGTTCGACCGCAACCAGCTGGCCGCCGAAGTGGCTTTGCTGACCGACGAGGGCGAGATCGGCCTGATCAGGAAGCTCGCCGAATATCCTCGGCTGATCGAAGCCGCGGCGCTCGCGCTCGAGCCCCACCGGCTGGCATTTTACCTTTACGAACTCGCTTCCAGCTTCCACGGACACTGGAACCGGGGCACCGATAATCCCGACTTACGTTTTGTTAAGGTTAACGACCGACAATTGACGCATGCCAGACTAGGGCTGGTGCAGGCTGTTTCGGACGTTTTGACGTCCGGCCTGACGCTGATCGGAGCCAATGCGCCCACCGAAATGCGTTAGGTTTGAGTAAAAAACCTGTCACCTTTTGCCCACATTGCGCTGGTAAGGGCCAACCCTACGCGACGTCCATGGCGTCCGAATGAGTGCGAGTTCGGGAACAATAATGGCAGACAGAACCCAGCTGAGAGCAGCCGACCACAACGACATCGCCAACGATGATCCGTTCGCGGAACTGACCAGGATCATGGGGTTCGACCCGCGCCAGCCGGTCAAACCGCAAACGCCGGCACAGCCGAAAACCGCTGCCGCCGAACCGTCGGTGGACGAGGGCGATTTCGAGATCGATCTCGAGAAGGAGTTGATGGGCGAATTCGGCGCCGACGCCAATGACAATGCTTCCCCTGCCAAGCTTCGCGAGCCGACACCCGAACCGGCCGCCGCCGACGAAATGGAGGACGCGCTTGCTGCCTCGTTCGAACAGGATTTCGCGTTCGACGACAGTGCGGCGGATGATGCTGCTCCTGTTGCAGCAACTCCTGTTGCCGCCGACGAAATTGCCTCCGCCCCCGAAAGGGCGTTTGCTCCCGCCGTCGAGCCGGAGCTCGGCGACGAGTTCGATAACGCCGTCGCCGGCTCGCTCGAAGACGTGTCGCCGTTCGAGGACGACCTTTCGAGTGACGACAAACTTGCCGCCTCGCTCGACCAGGATTTTCGGCACGACGACGATGTGACGGCCAAGATCGCGGTGACCGGTGAGGATGAACCCAGGGCCGCAGCCGAGGCGATCGAGCCGGTCGACGAGCCCGCCTTCGACGATGAGTTCGACAATGCCGTGGCAAGTTCGCTCGAAGACGAGATGATGCTCGAAGAGCATGAGCCGATGGAGCAGACCGTCGCCGTTGAAACCGCCGCGCAAGCGGCCGCGCCTGCGTTCGACAACGAGTTCGACGATGCCGTTGCAAGCTCGCTCGAAGACGAGCTGATGTTCGACAAGCATGAGCCGATGGAGCAGCCCGTCGCCGTTGAAACCGCCGCGAAAGGGGCCGCGCCTGCGTTCGATGACGAGTTCGACGATGCCGTGGCAAGTTCGCTCGAAGACGAGCTGATGTTCGACGAGCATGAGCCGGCGGAAAACGTCGCCGCCCCGGCATCGCCGGTTGAGGCGGTTTCGGCCGATGAGGATCTTGCCGGCCATTTCGATGATGCCATGGCCGATGTCGACATGGACTTCGACGTTCGCTCGGACGGGCCTGCCGAAATCGAAGAACCAGAGTTTATCGAAGAGCAGTCGATCGAAGAGCCAGAGGCCGCCCGGCTTTCCGGCACGGCCGCTGAAGCGGCGTTCGACGACGATTTCGATCTGAGCTTCGACGGTGCGCCTGCCGAGGAAGCCGAAGAGCCCGTGGCGCAGGTTGCGGCCGAACCAGCGGCGCCGGCCGCTGTCGTCCCGACGGCCCCAGTGGCTGAGGAACGCAGCCTGGAAGACGAACTGAACGCGCTGCTCGGTGCGATGAGCACACGGCCGGCACAAGTGGTCAACGAACCTCAGCCAAGCCCGCAGACTGCCCAGAAGCCCGTGATGGCTGTTCAGCAGCCTATCGCGCCGGTAATTCAGAAGCCAGCAGTGGCCGCTGAACAGCCAATGGCGGCGGTCAAAGACGTCGCCAACGAGCCGGTGCATGCTGTCGACGAGCTGGATTGGGAACTCGACGAGCACGAGCCCGCTGAGCCGCAGCAGTCCAGTGCCGCCGATGACGCCGATCTTGGCAGTGTCCTCCTCGATGAGCTTGAAGGCGAGGATTTCGGTGTTGAAGCCGCTGCCGGACCCGCGGATGATCTCGACAGCGATGCGCTCGATGCCGACTTCGCCAGGAATATCGGCCTGGATCATGACTCGGCCGACAAGAGTGCGGCAGCTGCTGCCGAAGAAGACCCGCTCGATGCGCTGAACTGGCTGACGACACGCGCCACGCCGCCCGAGCCGGCCCGCTCGTGGAGCCGCGTGACACCGGTCGCACAGCCTCAGCCCGCTTTTGCAAGCCAGCCGATGGCTTCGGCGCGTTCGGCACCACCGCCGCAGCCGGCTGCAACGCCGTCCTATCGGGCCGCACCGGTCGAAGAGAGGCCGTCCTATGAAAGCCAGGCATCCCGTGAAGAGAGGCCGTCCTATGAAGATCGGCCCGCCTACACGGAAGCTGCACCAACTTCGCGTCAACAGCCTTCCGCCTATGACGAGATGCCCGATGTCGAGACGGTCGACGTGCCCGAGCGCGTCGTGGCGCTGGCGGACGATCTCGACATTCCGGAGCTCAACTTCGACGATGACGAGCCGGTGGCGCCCGCCTACGACGATCTCGATGCCGATTTTGCCAGCCTTCTCACCGAAATGAATGCAACGGATATAGCGCCTGCCCCGGTGCGCAGTGCTGGCTATGACGATGAATACGATGCCGGCTTCGCGTCTGGCTACAAGCAAGATCGTAGCGAGACGCGCGCCTATGGCGCCAAGCCTGCGGAAGCCCCCGTCAGCGCGGCGGCTGCTTCCTATGCCGATGCAGCGGACGGTTTCGATCTGGGCCCATTGCCCGGTGGCCAGCCGGTTTCGCAGGCCGACGATTTCACCTTCGATGAGCTCGACTATGATCCCGAACTGGACGAGGAGATGTCGGTTCCGGGCCTTGCCGAACGCGGGGCCGAAAGGCAGCCGCGCAGGCGCGGGCTGCTGATAGGAGCGGTGGTCGGCGCCGTGGCGATCGCCGGAGGCCTTGGCGCCTTTGCGTTGACCCTCGGCGGCAAGAGCGGCGGCGATGCGCCGGTTATCGTCAAGGCCGACAACAGGCCGATCAAGATCAAGCCGGAAGATCCAGGCGGCACCGTCGTGCCGAACCAGGACAACAAGGTTTATGACGCTGTGGTCAAGGGCACCAAGCCCGCCGAGCCGGTTCAGCAGAAGCTGGTCACCAACACCGAAGAGCCTGTGGACCTGAAGGCCAACGAACTGGAGAGCCGCGTCGTCGATCTTTCGCCCAATGACCCCGATGCCGCGGACGATATCGACGCGCCCGGCACCGCGGCGTCCGACACCGACGGGGCTGGCACCAATGCGCCCGGCACCAGCGCGTCTGACTCCAGCACGCTTGGCGCCAGTGCGGCTGGCGCTGCCGAAACCGCCGCCGCACCGGCGCCCAAGTCCGAGGATCGCATCGCGCAGGTTCTGCAGGAGGCCGAGAAGGGTGCAACCCCCGAGATCGTCGCCGTTGCGCCGCGCAAGGTACGGACCATGGTCGTGAAACCTGACGGTTCGCTGGTGGCGCGCGAGGATCCGGCGCCTGCCGCCCCGCAGATGGCTGCTGCCGAGCCGGCCGATCCGGCGCCGCAGCACGTGGCTCCGTCGGCCCAGGCCGACGCCGCCGCGCAGACCGGCACCGTGCCCCTGATCGACCAAATAACAAGCGATCCGAAGATTGATGACCAGCCGAGTGGCGACCAGGCGAGCGGCGATCAGGCCGAAACCTCCAAGCTGCAGCCGGCGCCCAAGCCCGACACAAAGGCTGAAGCCAAGGCCCAGGCGTCAGCCAGCAAGCAGTCCGCCAGCACCCCGGCCACGGTTCCGGTGGCGCCGCAGCGCCCGTCCGACCAGCCGGTCGATGTGGTTGGCGAGGTCAAGCCCGATCAGGTCGCTTCCATCGATCCGGCCGCGGCCGGGGCTGGTTCGTGGTCGATACAGATCGCTTCGCAGCCGACAGTCGAAAGCGCCCAGGCGACTTACCAGGATCTGCAGCGCCGCTACGGCAGCGTGCTTTCCGGCCGCACCGCCAACATCGTCAAGGCCGAGATCGCCGGCAAGGGCACCTTCTACCGCGTCCGCGTTCCGGCGCAGTCTCGCAACGAGGCGATCAAACTGTGCACCAGCTACAAGGCTGCCGGCGGCAATTGCTTCGTGTCCCACTAGGCATCAAGGCCCCTCGAAAAGCCGGCGTCCGCGCCGGCTTTTTTGCGTGAACGGAAACCTCTGAAGGCAATTACGGGCGATTCCCTTTGTCGGCGCGAAGCTCTAAACTGTTCCGCATGACCGAATCAAAATCCATGATCCTCGGCTGCGCCGGGAAATCACTGACCCGCGACGAGATCCGTTTCTATCGCAACGAATGCCCGTGGGGCTTCATCCTGTTTGCGCGCAATATCGGCGAGACCGAGCAGATCCGCGATCTGGTCGCCGCCATGCGCGACTGCGTCGAGCGTGCGGACGCGCCGGTATTCATCGACCAGGAGGGCGGCCGGGTGCAGCGCCTGCGGCCGCCGCTGGCGCCGAACTATCCGGCTGCCGGCGCACTCGGCGCCTTGTGGCGCGACGACCATGACGCCGGCACCCGTGCCGCCTGGCTGATGGCGCGGCTGCATGCCTTCGACCTGCTGCGCTACGGCATCACGGCGGATTGCCTGCCGGTGCTCGATGTGCCGATCGAGGGCGCCAGCGACGTCATCGGCGCGCGCGCCTATGGCAAGGAGCCGCGCGCCGTCATCGAATTGGGTCGCGCCGCGGCGGAAGGCCTGATGGCGGGCGGCGTGCTGCCGGTGATGAAGCATATTCCCGGTCATGGAAGGGCCTTCGCCGATACGCATTTCGAACTGCCGACCGTCGACGCCTCGATCGGCGACTTGCAGCGGCACGATTTTGCCCCGTTCAGGGAGCTCAACCATTTGCCGATGGCGATGACGGCGCATGTCGTCTATAGCGCGATCGACCCGAAGAACCCGGCCACCACATCCGGCAAGATCATCGAAGAGATCATCCGCGACGAAATCGGCTTCGACGGCCTGTTGATGAGCGACGACACCTCGATGAAGGCACTTTCTGGGGATTTCCCGTCAAAGGCGGCCGCGATCCTTGCGGCGGGCTGCGATCTGGTCCTTCACTGCAACGGCGTGTTCGAGGAGATGGCCGGCATTGCATCGCGCACGACCGGGCTGGAAGGCAAGTCGTTTGAGCGCGCGGAGCGGGCGCTGACCTATATCAGGAACCGCGACGTGGCGGACGAGACCGAGATTCGGGCCGAATTTGCCAGTTATTTCGACGCCGTGGCCTAGCATCAAAGGAAGCGAAGTGGCGGAGACATTGGACCTGAAGGCCGGCAAGGCCGCACCGATGGACCGCTTGTGGGCCGAGAACGACGATTCCCGGCTGACCGGCGATCCGGCGTTGGTCGTCGATGTGGCCGGCTTCGAAGGTCCTCTCGATCTTCTGCTGCATCTTGCCCGCAATCAGAAGGTCGACCTGTCGCGCATCTCGATCCTGGCGCTGGCCGAACAGTATCTGGCCTTCGTCGAGAAGGTGAGGGCGCTGAGACTGGAGCTTGCCGCCGACTATCTGGTGATGGCGGCGTGGCTGGCGTTTCTCAAGTCGAAGCTCCTGATCCCCAAGCAGCCCGGCGACGAAGGCGAAAGCGGCGAGGAACTGGCGGCGGTGCTGCAGTTCCGGCTGAAGCGGCTGGAGGCGATGCGCGACGCGGCGGCACGGCTGGTCAACCGCAACCGGCTCGGACGCGACGTGTTTGCACGCGGCATGCCGGAGATGGTCATCGTCGAGAAGCGCAATGCCTATTCGGCCTCGCTCTACGACCTGTTGACCGCCTATGCCCAGCAGCGCCAGAAGCAGGCAATAACCAATGTGACGATCGCCAGGCGCGGCGTGTGGTCGCTCAAGGATGCGCGCGACGTGCTGACCAGGCTGATCGGGTCGCTGCGCGACTGGACGGCGCTCGACAGTTTCCTGGTCGAATATCTGGCCGGCCCGGAAGAGCGGCGCACCGCGGTTGCCAGCTCGTTTGCGGCGACGCTGGAACTGGTGCGCGAAGGCAAGATGGAAATGCGGCAGGACCAGGTGTTCGCGCCGCTTTATCTGCGCGGCCGCGCCCAGGCCATCAAGATAGTCGAGGTAACACCATGAACGAACGCGCCAACGCTTCGGTCATTCCGTTCAAGGTCGACGACGACGCCGAGCAAGGCGCGGTCGCCGAAAACCCGGCACAAAATCAGGGGCAGAATTTGTCGCGGAATCCTGGCGAGCGGCTGCATATGGCGGAGGCCGTACGGATGGCCGAGGCGATCGTATTCGCCAGCGCCGAGCCGGTCAGCGAAAAACAGCTCACTTCGCGACTGCCCGACGGCATCAACATTGCCGCGGCAATGGCCGAACTGCAGCAGATCTATGCGCGGCGCGGCGTCAATCTGGTGCGCGTCGGCGATGCCTGGGCGTTTCGCACCGCCGGCGACCTCGCCTTCCTGATGAGCCGTGACACGGTGCAGCAGCGCAAGCTGTCCCGCGCCGCCCTCGAAGTGCTGGCGATCATCGCCTACCACCAGCCGGTAACGCGCGCCGAGATCGAGGACATCCGCGGTGTCGAGACGTCAAAGGGGACGCTCGACACGCTGATGGAGACCGAATGGGTGAGGATGCGCGGCCGGCGCCGCACGCCCGGCCGTCCCGTCACTTATGGCACGACCGACATTTTCCTCGACCATTTCGCACTGGAGGAGATACGCGATCTCCCCGGCATGGAGGAATTGAAGGGTGCCGGGCTGCTGTCCGGCCGCATGCCGTCGAATTTCTCGGTGCCGCTGCCGCCGGCCGACGCCGATGCGCTCACCGACGACGAGGATCCGCTGACCGACATCGACCTCGAAGAACTCGGCCTTTTGACGCCGCGCGTCACGGAAGATTGAGCCGAGCGCCATCTTAAAGCCACAGGCAGGATGGAACTGCGCCGATTGGTAGCGGGCCGCCGTGCCGAAAGTGCGTGACTTCGGCGACTCATTCATGAACTCTGTCGCAGTTCTGTTTGAATCCGAACCCGAAAGCGCATAGATCAGCGTCTGGGAAACCGTTCGAGAGAGATTTGCTATGGGTTCATTTTCGATTTGGCACTGGATGATCGTTCTGGTGATCGTGCTGCTGGTGTTCGGCCGCGGCAAGATCCCCGAGTTGATGGGCGACATGGCCAAGGGCATCAAGAGCTTCAAGAAGGGCATGGCGGACGACGAGACTGCCGAGGACAAGCGTACCGTTGAACACCGTGCCGACGAAACCGTTTCGGTACCGAAGGAAAAGGCCAGCAAAAGCTGAGCCCAAACTTTAGTCGGAACGTATAGCCATGTTCGAAGTCGGCTGGACCGAGATGCTGGTGATCGCGATCGTCATGATCGTGGTCGTCGGGCCCAAGGATTTGCCCAACATGCTGCGCACCTTCGGCCGCACGACGGCGAAGCTGCGTGCCATGGCGTCCGATTTCCAGCGGCAGTTCAACGATGCGTTGAAGGAAGCCGAGCTCGACGACGTCAAGAAGTCGGTCGATTCGCTGAGAAGCCTCAATCCGGCCGCCGAGATCAGGAAGCAGCTCAATCCATTCGAGCAGGCCGCCGCCGACGTCCGTTCCGGCGTCGACGCAGTGATGAAACCCAAGCCGGCCGTCGATGCCGCCGCTTCGACGGAGCAGGCGGCCGAGCCGCTTAAGAACGGCGCAACGACGATGCCGGGCGTCAGCCCGCCGGAGCCGACGCCGGCCACGCCGATCTTTCCGGCGATGACGGACGAGTCCGTCGTAGCGCCGGCAGTGCAGGCGCAAACGGCTGCAGCGGCCGTGCCGAAAAAAGCACCTGCGGCAAAGAAGAAGCCAGCGCCCGCGAAAGCCGCGGCCGCCGCCCCGGCCAAGCCGGCAAAGGCTGCTGCGCCAAAGGCTGCCGCAAAAGCTGAGCAAAAAGCGCAGTCGTCAGCAGCGAAGAAGCCGGCGTCAGCAACGAAGAAGCCGGCCGCCAGGAAAACGGCGGGAGCCGCCAAGTGAGCGTTTCGGACAAGGAAAAGGACGAGATAGAAAAATCGTCGGCTCCGCTGATGGAGCACCTGATCGAGTTGCGCCGGCGACTGATCTGGTCGATTGGCGGTTTTTTTGTTGCCTTCCTGGTCTGCTTCTTTTTCGCCAAGCGGCTGTTCAACCTTCTGGTCATTCCGTTCAGATGGGCGACCCAATGGGCCGGGCTCGACCCGCACAAGGTCGAGCTGATCTATACGGCGCCACAGGAGTTCTTCTTTACCCAGGTCAAGCTCGCCATGTTCGGCGGCATGGTCATCGCCTTTCCGCTGATCGCCACGCAGATCTACAAATTCATCGCGCCCGGCCTCTATAAAAACGAGCGCAACGCCTTCCTGCCGTTCCTGATCGCCTCGCCGATCCTGTTCCTGATGGGCGCATCGCTGGTCTATTTCTTCTTCACGCCGATGGTGATGTGGTTCTTCCTCGCCATGCAGCAGACCGGCACCAACGACCAGGTGCAGATTTCGCTGCTGCCGAAAGTGTCCGAATATCTCAGCCTGATCATGACGCTGATCTTCTCCTTCGGCCTGGTGTTCCAGCTGCCGGTGGTGACAAGCCTGATGACGCGGGTCGGCATGCTGTCGTCAACGGCCTTGGCCGAGAAGCGCAAATGGGCGATCGTCATCGCCTTTGTGGTGGCGGCGGTGCTGACGCCGCCCGACCCGATGAGCCAGATCGGCCTCGCCATTCCGACGATCCTGCTCTACGAGGTCTCGATCTGGTCGGCCCGGCTGATCGAACGCAGCAAGGAGCGCGACCGTGTGGCCCGCGAAAAGCAGGACGCCACCGAAGAGGTGGCCGAAAAGCCGGCGGACGCGTCTTCGACATAGGTTCGGTTGAAGCGGGCAGCATTTTTTTGCCGGCCATAGCAACTTTGTTCTTGCTTTGTGCCGGCAGCTATGCTACTCATTTAAGTATGGTGCTGATTCGGCGCCGACGACCCGCCCACTGAGGCGGGTTTTTTTGGTTCAGATTCCTTTCGACCAAATGTTGCGAGTGCTGCCGACATCAATGTCGGCGGGACAGCGCCCCCCTCTGTCCTGCCGGACATCTCCCCCTCAAGGGGGGAGATCGGCCGTCATCGCGGCTTTCGCAGATCTCCGGCGCTGAAAAAGCAAGCCGTCGGCGAAGCTGCCGATCTCCCCCCTTGAGGGGGAGATGTCCGGCAGGACAGAGGGGGGCGCGAAGGAACTCGGCTTGACATCTTGCATCGATCAGGGATGCGGTTTACGCCCTCTGGTCTTTGTTTTGGGCATTTCCTTGCCCCGAAACAGCCGTGCCGAGGACGAACAGACCATGCTTGACATCAAATGGATTCGCGACAACCCGAGGGCCCTTGTCGAAGCGCTCCAGAAGCGCTCGTGGTCGGCCGGGGATGCGCAGTCCACGGTCGACGACCTGATCGCCGCGGATGAGGCGCGGCGCGAGCATCTGACCGAGCTGCAGACCAGGCAGGAACGCCGCAACGCCGCATCGAAGGAGATCGGCAATGCCATGCGCTCGGGCGATGCAGCTCTTGCCGAAAGGCTGAAGGCCGAGGTCGGCGAGATCAAGGCCTTCATCCAGAATGGCGAGGCGCGCGAGCGCGAGCTCGACAAGGCGCTGAACGATGCGTTGGCAGTGCTGCCAAACGTGCCGTTCGACGATGTGCCGGTCGGCAAGGACGAGCACGACAACGTCGTCAAACGCGTCGTCGGCGAGGTGCCGACGCGGCCGAACTGGGTGAAGGAGCATTTCGAGATCGGCGAAGCGCTCGGCATGATGGATTTCGCGCGGGCAGCACGGCTTTCTGGCTCGCGCTTCACCGTGCTCAATAGCGGCCTGGCGCGGATGGAACGCGCGCTCGGCCAGTTCATGCTGGATCTGCACACCACCGAGCACGGCTATGTAGAGATCCAGCCGCCGTTGATGGTGCGCGACGAGGTGCTTTTCGGGACCGGGCAACTGCCGAAATTCGAGGAGGATTTGTTCTTCGTTCGGCACGGGGACGGCAGGCTTGGCCTGATCCCAACCGCCGAAGTGCCGCTCACCAATCTCGTTCGCGACGAGATCACGCCGCACGAACAACTGCCGCTGCGCTATACGGCGCTGACGCCGTGCTTCCGCTCCGAGGCGGGCTCGGCCGGGCGCGACACGCGCGGCATGCTGCGCCAGCACCAGTTCTACAAGGTCGAGCTGGTGTCGATCACCGACCAGGAGACTTCGGTTGCCGAGCACGAGCGCATGACCGAATGCGCCGAGGAGGTGCTGAAGCGGCTCGGCCTGCCGTTCCGCACCATGACGCTGTGCACTGGCGACATGGGCTTTGGCGCGCGCAAGACCTACGACATCGAGGTCTGGCTGCCCGGCCAGAATGCCTATCGCGAGATATCGTCGTGTTCGGTATGCGGCGATTTCCAGGCGCGGCGCATGGACGCCCGCTACAAGGACAAGGACGGCAAGGGCAACCGCTTCGTCCACACGCTGAACGGTTCGGGCACCGCCGTCGGCCGTGCGCTCATTGCCGTCATCGAAAATTATCAGAACGAGGACGGCAGCGTAACCATTCCTGAAGCGCTTCGGCCTTACATGGGCGGTCTGGAAAAGATCGAATCGAAATAATGCGCATCCTTCTGACCAACGACGACGGCATCCATGCCGAGGGCCTTGCATCACTCGAACGCATCGCGCGTACGCTGTCGGACGACGTCTGGGTGGTGGCACCGGAACAGGATCAGTCCGGCTATGCGCATTCGCTGTCGATCTCGGAGCCGCTGCGGCTCAGGAAAATCGGCGAAAAGCACTTTGCGGTGCGCGGAACGCCGACCGACTGTGTCATCATGGGCGTGAAGAAGATCCTGCCCGAAGCCCCTGACCTGATCCTGTCAGGCGTCAATTCCGGCGCCAACATCGCCGACGACGTCACCTATTCGGGCACGGTCGCCGGCGCCATGGAAGGCGCGCTGCTCGGCGTGCGATCGATCGCCATCAGCCAGGCCTATTCCTATGTCGGCGAGGACCGCGTCGTTCCTTACGAGACCACCGAAGCGCTGGCGCCGGCCCTGCTCGCAAAGCTCGTCGCCGTGCCGTTGCCGGATGACGTGCTGCTCAACGTCAATTTTCCGAACTGTGCGCCGGAAGAAATCGCCGGAACTGTAGTCACTTCGCAGGGCAAGCTGGTCCACAGCCTGTGGGTCGACGAGCGGCGCGACGGGCGCGGCCTGCCTTACTACTGGCTGCGCTTCGGCCGCGAGCCAGTCGAGGGCAAGCAAGGCACTGACCTCAATGCCTTGCGCAATCGGCTGGTGTCGGTGACGCCGCTGCAGCTCGATCTCACCGCGCATGAAATCCGCGATCAACTGGCCAAGGCGCTCGCATGAACTTGAACCACGCTGCAACGGTCGACGAGCGCGAAGGTTTCGCTGCCTTCCTGCTTCGCCTGCGCGGCAGGGGGACGGTGCCGAAGGCGCTTATCGCCGCCTTCGAGGCGACGCCGCGGCGCGGCTTTCTGTCTCCGCATTTCCACTCGATAGCCTGGTCGGACCGTATGCTGCCGATCGAATGCGGCGAGGCCATCGAAGGCGCCGACCTGCAGGCGGCGGTGATCGCGGCACTTGCCATCGAGCCGGGCAACCGGGTGCTCGAGATCGGCACCGGGTCCGGCTACACGGCGGCGGTGATGTCGCGGCTTGCCGCGCGGATCGTCACCATCGACCGTTACAAGACGCTGGCCGAACAAGCCCGGCAGCGGCTCGAGGCGCTCGCCATCGGCAATGTCATCGTGCGCCAGGCGGACGGTTCCAACGGGCTGGCCAACGAAGCGCCGTTCGACCGCATCGTCGCCTGGGCGGCCTTCGACAGCCTACCGCGCTTCCTGCTCGACCAATTGTCGAGCGGCGGCATCGTCATCGCGCCGATCGGACCCGACGAAGGCGAGCAGGTGCTGGCCAAGCTGACCAAGGTCGGCAGCCGCTTCGAACGCGAGGATATCGGCCTGGTGCGCCTGCAGCCGATCCTGCACGGTGTCGCCGCGGTGATCTGATTCCGGGTACATCGCGCCGCTTGGGGATCAGCCGAAGCCTGTCGTTTCGTCATCCTAGGACGACGAAGTTGAGAGCCTTCCTCGAATATTTTAAGAAAATTTGCGTCTGATTCTACAGGTTTAACCGACCGGTAACATTAACGCGCTTTAATCACACTCAGTTGTACCGGGTCTGTGCGGGTTAGTGCGATGCAATTCAGTGTTTTGAAGGCAAACGGACGCAATCTGGCGCGTGGCTGCGCCGTCCTCATGATCGCAGGCGCTGCGACGGGGTGTAGTTCCCAGGTGGCGCGGTTCAACAGCGTCGATGACGTGTTCACCGCCTCGACCAACAACCAGCGCGCCATCATCGACAAGCAGGATGCTGCCCAGCCCTATCCGGGCGATGTTGCGGCCGCGCCGATCGACGGCAGCCACACCCAGTCGGTCAGCCGCTCAAGCCTTGAACCGGTTACGGCGCAGCAGTTGCCACCGCCGGCTCCCGCCCTGGCACCCGCCGCCCGCCCGGTGCGTACCGCTGCCGCGCCGGCGATGGCGCCTGCCGCTTCTCGTGTCGACAGGACGGCAACCGGCACCGTCGCTCCGGCGGCAAGGCCGTTCAAGAACGCCGAGCCCGACGCGCCGCGCATGGCGACGGCCGCCGGCGCACCGCATGCAACCGAGATCGTCGTCAAGGACGGCGAGACCATTTCTGGCCTGTCTCGGCGCTACGGCGTGCCGGCCGATGCCATCATGAAAGTCAACGGGCTGAGCGCGACCAAGGGGCTGAAGACCGGCCAGAAGCTCGTCATCCCGGCCTATGCGTATTCGAGCAACGGCGCCACGCCGAAAGTCGCCGACGCTAAGCCCGCGAACGGCACCAGGCACGACCAGCCGGCCGACGCGCCGGAGAAGGTGGCCGTGCTGCCGCAGCAACCGAAGCTCAGGGAAGGCAAGTCTGCCGCGCAGGTGGACGCCTCGGCTGCCGCGAGCCAGCCGAAGGATGGAAAGGCCGCGCCCAAAGTGGCTTCGGCGACGGCCAAGCCAGCCGGTGCCGGCGGCACCTACACGGTTCAGCAAGGCGATACGCTGTCGGCCATCGCCCGAAAGACCGGCGTCGGCGTCGTCGCGTTGAAGCAGGCGAACGGCATGCAGGATGGACTGCTCAAGATCGGCCAGACCCTGAAAGTGCCGGCAGGCGGAACCGCTGTTGTCGCCGGTGCGAAGCCGGCAAAGGTCGATCCGGTGACGACGGCCACCACCCAGCCGCCTGCCAAGGCCACGCCGACGCAGACGCTCGCCTCCTACACGCCGCCAAAGAAGGACGCGAAAGTCATCCAGCAGGCCGAGGACGACGATGCGGTGGCGCCGGACGCAACGGGCATCGGCAAGATGCGCTGGCCGGTGCGCGGCCGCGTGATCTCAAGCTTCGGCGGCGGCAAGGACGGCGTCGACATTGCCGTGCCCGAGGGGACGCCGGTCAAGGCAGCTGAAAACGGCGTCGTCATCTATGCCGGTGACGGCCTCAAGGAATTCGGCAACACGGTGCTGGTGCGGCACGAAAACGGTCTGGTCACCGTCTACGGCCACACCAGCTCGATCGAGGTGCAGCGCGGCCAGAAGGTCAAGCGCGGCCAGGAAATCGCCCTGTCCGGCATGAGCGGCACCACCGACTCGCCGAAACTGCATTTCGAAGTGCGCAAGAACTCGGCGCCGGTCGATCCTTCGACCTATCTCGAATAGACGACGAAAAGCGATTTGCGGGCCACCTGACCTTCAGCCCGCCGAGGAAGTCCGCTCCGCAAGGTGCGGGCTTCTTCTGTTGTTAGTCGTTGAGCGGCTAATCCTTGAGCGGCTTGCCGAGCCGGCCTGCCAGATCCTGGGTGAACTGCCAGGCGACGCGGCCCGAACGGCTGCCGCGCGTCGTCGCCCATTCCAGCGCCTCGGCGCGCAGCATCTCGGGATCGATGGCGAGATCGTGATGGCGGACATAGCCGTCGATCATATCGAGATATTCGTCCTGCGAACATTTGTGGAAGCCAAGCCACAGGCCGAAACGGTCCGACAGCGAAACCTTTTCCTCGACCGCTTCGGACGGATTGATCGCCGTCGAGCGCTCATTGTCGATCATGTCGCGCGGCAACAGATGCCGCCGGTTCGAGGTGGCGTAGAAGATGACGTTGGCCGGGCGGCCCTCGACGCCGCCCTCAAGCGCTGCCTTCAGCGATTTATAGGACGTGTCGTCATGGTCGAATGACAGGTCGTCGCAGAACAGGATGAAGCGGAAGGGTGCTGCCTTCAGCAGGCCCATCAGCTTCGGCAGCGTGTCGATGTCTTCGCGATGGATCTCGATAAGCTTGAGCGGCAGATCGAGCTTGGCCGAAGCGTTGACCGCGGCGTGCACCGCCTTGACCAGCGACGATTTGCCCATGCCGCGCGCGCCCCACAACAGCACGTTGTTGGCGGCATAGCCTGACGCGAAGCGCTCGGTGTTGTCGACCAATATGTCGCGGACGCGGTCGACCCCGCGGATCAGGCCGATGTCGACGCGGTTGACCTTGAGCACCGGCTCCAGATAGCCGGGATCGGCCTGCCAGACGAAGCAATCGGCCTCGCCCAGGTCGGTTTGCGGCACCGGCGGCGGGGCGAGGCGGGCGACCGCCTCGATCAGGCGGTCGAGCTTCTGGCTCAGGGTATCGATGGTGCTGTAGGTCATCTCTTGTCTTTTTTGTCTCGCGTTCAGGATGGTGCGGCAGGCCAACCTACCTGATTTCAGCGGTTTCGAAACTCGTCCCAAGCATTTGTTCGGGCATGATCTTTTGCGGAAACCGAGCGTCGCTTTTGGCGATCATCCTCTAACACGGCTCACCAGGCCGGAAAAGCAGCCGATTTGCCCGGCGGCGCAGTTGCATTGGCAACGTTACCGACTATATTCCGGCCAAATTTGGCGGGGCCGTCAAATTCCCAGAACGGTTAAGGCGGCTGTTTTTAAAATTCAGGAGTACCTCGATGTTCGTGACACCGGCATACGCCCAAGGCATCGGCGGGGACTCGTCCGCAATGTTTATCCAGATCGTGCCGTTTGCTCTGATTTTCGTGATCATGTATTTTCTGATCATCCGGCCGCAGCGCACGCAGCTAAAGAAGCGCGGCGAGATGCTGGCGGCGGTTCGTCGCGGCGATACCGTTGTCACCGGCGGCGGCTTGGTCGGCAAGGTGACCAAGGTGATCGACGATAACGAGCTGGAGATCGACCTTGGCGGCGGCACCAAGGTGACGGCGCTGCGCTCGACGATCGCCGACGTGCGCGTCAAGGGCGAGCCGGTGGCAAACCAGAACGCCAAGAAATAACCGAATTGAAGGCGGAACGCAGCCGCTTGTACGCCTGAACGGACGATAACCAATGCTCTATTTCTCGCGCTTCAAGATGATCCTGATCTGGCTGGCCGTAGCCGCCACGGTGGTCCTCGCTGCGCCCAATCTTTTCTCGGCAAGCACGTTGGCCCAACTGCCCAGTTGGGTGCCGAAGCGGCAGATGACGCTCGGCCTCGACCTGCAGGGCGGCTCGCACATCCTGCTCAGGATGGATCCGAACGATCTGATCAAGGATCGGCTGGAGACGACGCGCGACGAAATCAGGACGCTGCTGCGCGATGCCAAGATCGGCTATACCGGCCTTGCCGGGTCGGGGCGCACGGTGCAAGTCCGCATCACCGATCCCGCACAGATCGACGCCGCCAAGAACGCACTGAAGCCGTTGACCAATCCGGTGGCGGCCGGCCTGTTCAGCGGCGGCTCCATCCAGGAGATGACCCTGGATGAGTCCGAGGCCGGCCTGCTTAAATTCATCGTCACCGATGCCGGCATCAAATACCGTACGTCGACGGCGCTGACCCAGTCGATCGAGGTCGTCAGCCGTCGTGTCAACGAACTGGGAACGACCGAGCCGATCGTGCAGCGGCAAGGCGACGACCGCATCCTTGTGCAGGTGCCTGGTTTGCAGGACCCGCAACGGCTGAAGGAAATTCTCGGCCAGACCGCCAAGCTGACCTTCCAGATGGTCGACCAATCGATGCCGGTGCAGGATGCGCTGAACGGCCGTCCGCCGCCGGGGTCCTCGGTGCTGTATTCGCAGGACGATCCGCCGGTTCCGTATCTGATCGAGAACCGCGTCATCGTTTCGGGTGAAAACCTCGTCGATGCCCAGGCGACGTTCAACTCGCAGACCAATGAGCCGGTGGTTTCGTTCCGCTTCGATTCCAAGGGGGCGCAGCGGTTCGGCCAGGCGACAGCGCAGAATGTCGGCAAGCTGTTTGCCATCATCCTCGACAATCAGGTGATTTCGGCGCCGCGGATCAACGAACCGATCCCTGGCGGTTCCGGCCAGATATCGGGGAATTTCACTGCCGAGAGCGCCAACGATCTCGCCGTGCTGCTGCGCGCCGGCGCCTTGCCGGCGACGCTGACCGTGATCGAGGAGCGCACGGTTGGCCCTGGCCTCGGCCAGGACTCCATCCATGCCGGCAAGGTCGCCGGCATCATCGGCTCGATCCTGGTGGTGGCGTTCATGTTCGTCGCCTACGGTTTCCTCGGCTTCCTCGCCAACATCGCGCTGGCGGTGCATGTCGCGATGATCGTCGGGCTGCTGTCGCTGCTTGGCGCGACGCTGACGTTGCCGGGTATCGCCGGTATCGTGCTGACCATCGGCATGGCGGTCGATTCGAACGTGCTGATCTATGAGCGTATTCGCGAGGAGCGACGTGCCGGCCGCTCGGTGATCCAGGCGATCGATACCGGCTTCAGCAAGGCGCTGGCGACCATCGTCGATTCCAACGTCACTTCGCTAATTGCCACCGTGGTGCTGTTCTACCTCGGCACCGGGCCGGTGAAGGGTTTTGCCGTCACCTATGCCATCGGCATCCTGACCACGGTCTTCACCGCCTTCACCTTCACCCGCCTGCTGGTGTCGATCTGGCTTCGCCGCGCCCGTCCGAAGGAGTTGCCACGCGCGCCGGTGACCTTCATTCCCCCGGGAACGAAAATTCCGTTCATGGGCATCCGCCGCTGGACGTTCACACTGTCGAGCGTGCTTTCGGTGCTGTCGGTCATCGGCTTCATGACCATCGACATCAATTACGGTATCGATTTCAAGGGCGGCTCACTGATCGAGGTGCAGTCCAAGGCCGGCAATGCCGATCTGGCCGACATCCGCGGCAGGCTGACGGAACTCAATATCGGCGAGGTGCAGGTTCAGCAGTTCGGCGAGCCGAACGACGTTCTGATCCGCGTCGGTACCCAGGAGGGCGGCGAGAATGCCGAGCAGACCGTCATCGACAAGGTGCGCGGCGAGCTGCAGGACCAGTATGATTTCCGCCGCGTCGAAGTGGTCGGGCCGACGGTCTCGGGCGAGCTTGCCAAGCAAGGCACCATTGCCATGCTGGTCGCGCTGCTCGGCATCCTGATCTATGTCTGGTTCCGCTTCGAATGGCAGTTCGCGGTCGGCGCCATCGTTGCGACCGTTCACGACGTGGTCATGACGATCGGCTTCTTCGTCCTCACCGGCCTCGAATTCAACCAGTCGTCGCTGGCGGCGATCCTTACCATCATCGGTTATTCGCTCAACGACACGATTGTCGTCTATGACCGTGTTCGCGAGGATCTGCGAAAATACAAGCGAATGCCGCTGCCGCAACTGCTGAACAATGCCATCAACGAGACGCTGTCGAGGACGACGCTGACCTCGGTGACGACGATCCTGGCGCTGCTGGCCCTGGTGCTGTTCGGCGGCGAGGTGATCCGCTCGTTCACCATGGCCATGCTGTTCGGCGTCGTGTTCGGCACCTATTCGTCGATCTTTATCGCCGCGCCACTGCTTATCCTGTTCAAGCTGCGGCCGCAGGCCACAGCGTCGGACGAGGAAAAGCCGGTGGGCGGCGGCAAAGCCATAGCTACCTGACGGCTTGCCTCAAAAGTGGCCAAGGGTATCGTCATCCGCGAGGCGCATTTCCCCGGCCGCGCACCGATCGAGGCTTACGGCAATGGCGGTTTCCGCTTTGCCGACATGTCGCATCGCGGCTCGCTGCTGTGCCTGCCTTCGGGCATCTATGGCTGGGAGCCGGCCGATCCGCTGGCGCTGACGGCAGCGGATTTCGCCAAGCTGTTCAACGAGGCAGACAAGGTCGAGATCCTGCTGGTCGGCAGCGGCAAGGATCTGAGGCCGTTGCCGGCCGCGCTGCGTGCCGCGCTGAAGGATGCCGGCATTTCCGCCGATCCGATGTCGACCGGGGCGGCTGTGCGGACCTACAATGTGCTGCTGGCTGAAGACCGCGCGGTGGCCGCAGCACTCATCGCCGTCGACTGACGTGGCCGAAAACACCAAACTCGTCATGGAGACGGTGCGCGCCGCTGATCATGACCGCTACCTGACCGCGCTCTACGCGCCCGAAGACAAGCGGGACGCGCTGTTTTCGCTCTATGCCTTCAACGCCGAAATTGCCGGCATACGCGACCGCATCCACGAGGCGCTGCCGGGCGAGGTGCGGCTGCAATGGTGGCGCGACGTCATCGCAGTCGAAGAGGATGGGGCCGAGGTCGGCCATCCCGTGGCGGACGCGCTGAAGGCGACTATTTCCGCCCACCATCTGCCCAAGGCCGCTTTCGAAAACATGCTCGAAGCGCGCATCTTCGATCTCTATGACGACCCGATGCCGTCGCGCACCGACCTCGAAGGCTATTGCGGCGAGACTGCCGCAGCACTTATCCAGCTTGCGGCGATCGTGCTCGATCCGGTCCAAGCACCACGCTTTGCCGAACTTGCCGGCAGGGCAGGTTGTGCGCAGGCGATGACCGGTCTCCTGCTTCTGCTGCCGCTACATCGCGAGCGGGGACAGTGCTTTGTGCCGGCCGATATTTTGGCGGCGGCGGGATCCTCGCCGGAAGAATTCGTTACAGGTGACGGCGGGCCGGGCGCGGAACGCGCCGCTGCCGCGATAATCGCGCTGGCACGGGAACATCTTTCCGCCTTCGAGCAGGGGGCGTCCGCTCTACCGGTTTCGCTGCGCCCGGCGTTTCTGCCGCTGGCTCTTTCGGGCGCCTATCTCGACAAAATGGAGCGCGCCCGCCGCTCGCCTGTCAAGGAGGTGGCGCGGCTCTCTGTCCTGCGCCGGCATTGGCTCTTGTTCCGGCGCGCGACGCGGGGCTGGCCGGTCGCATGAAGGCTGCCGCGTAGCCAACCCGACCGTTATTCCGCAGCTTCCGCCTGGGAAGGCAGCCCCAGCCATTCGCGGCAGGCGGCGAGCGCGCGCGACGTTACCGCGTGCCGCTTGGCGACCGTCTTGTCCTTGCCACGCAGACGCTTGCCTTCGATCTTCGGCGCGTCCACCGGCGGGAACAGGCCGAAATTGACGTTCATCGGCTGGAAGGAGCGCTTTCCCGGCTCATCGTCTGAAACGATATGGCCGCCGGTGATGTGGTTGAGCAAGGCGCCGAAGGCGGTGGTCAAGGGCGGCAGCGACGGCGCATGGCCAAGCCTTTCGGCGGCTGCAAAGCGCCCGGCGAGCAGGCCGATGGCGGCGCTCTCGACGTAGCCCTCGCAGCCAGTGATCTGGCCGGCAAAGCGCAGGCCGGGCCGCGACTTCAACTGCAGCGACGCGTCGAGCAGCGTCGGCGAATTGATGTAGGTGTTGCGGTGCAGGCCGCCTAGGCGGGCAAATTCGGCGTGTTCCAGCCCGGGGATGGTGCGGAATATGCGCACCTGCTCGGCGTGCTTCAGCTTGGTCTGGAAGCCGACCATGTTGTAGAGCGTACCCAGCGCGTTGTCCTGCCGGAGCTGGACGACGGCATACGCCTTTACAGACGGATTATGCGCATTGGTCAGCCCCATCGGCTTCATCGGCCCGTAGCGCAATGTCTCGACGCCGCGCTCGGCCATCACCTCAATCGGCAGGCAGCCGTCGAAATAGGGCGTGCCTTCCCATTGCTTGAATTCGGTCTTCTGGCCGTCGACCAGCGCCTGCACGAAGGCAAGGTACTGCTCCTTGTCCATCGGGCAGTTGATGTAATCCTTGCCGGTGCCGCCGGGACCGACCTTGTCGTAGCGCGACTGGAACCAGCAGATATCCATGTCGATCGTGTCGAAATGGACGATCGGCGCGATGGCATCGAAAAAGGCGAGCGCGTCGGCGCCGGTTGCTTCCGCAATCGATTGGGCGAGCGAAGGCGCCGTCAGCGGGCCGGTGGCAACGATCGCCTGGTCCCAGTCCGCCGACGGCAGGCCGGGCACTTCCTCGCGACGAATGGTGATGAGCGGGTGCGCTTCGAGCTTTCTGGTGACCGCTTCGGAAAATCCGTCGCGGTCGACGGCCAGCGCTCCGCCGGCCGGCACCTGATGCGCGTCGCCGGCGCTCATGATCAGCGAACCGGCCAGCCGCATTTCGGCGTGCAGCAGGCCGACGGCATTGGTTTGCGCATCGTCGGAGCGGAAGGAGTTGGAACAGACGAGCTCGGCCAGCCCGTCGGTCTTGTGCGCGTCGGTACCGCGGACGGGACGCATTTCATGCAGGACAACTGGAACGCCGGCTTCGGCCGCCTGCCAGGCGGCTTCGGAGCCGGCGAGACCGCCGCCGATAACGTGAATGGGGTTCTTGTCCATGAGCGCCGAAATAGTCGCTTGGCGCGGGGATTGCAATTGCCACTCGGGAGAATGGCTGACGGGGGAAGCCGCCCCAAAACAACAACACCCGCCGGGGGAGGAGGTCCGGCGGGTGTCGTTTTGTTGGTCGATCCTCGGGAGGAGGTGAAGATCGACCGTATTCGTCATCGCCGGGGAGGAGGTCGGCTTTGACGAAATTCCTTTCGCCATTTGAAAGGGCGCGAAACCCTTTTTAGAAACAGCGCCCGCCGGGGGAGGAGGTCCGGCGGGCGCCGTTTTTGTGGTCAACCCTCGGGAGGAGGTGAAGGCTGACCGTATCCGTCAGGGTCGGGGAGGAGGTCGACCCTGGCGAAATTCTTGTTGTTAGATCGCCCTGCGAGCGACCATCTTGATCTCGTCGCGGACGATGCCGAGATCGTTGAGCTGGCGGTTCGACAGGCGACCCAGCTCGGTAACCGTCTCGCGGTACACGCGCCAGTTACGATAGTTGCGGATCAGGTTCATTGTCGTTCTCTTTTCAAAACTGGTTCGGGCCATTTGCGGCCCGAAGGATTAGACCGCCTTGCGGGCGACGTAGTGAATGTCGCTGCGGCTGATGCCGAGATCGGTCAGTTCACGGGTGCTCAGGCGGCTCAGCTCGGACACGGTGTCCCTATAGCGGCGCCAGTTGCGATAGTTGCGGATCAGGTTCATGGTAGTCTCGTTTCGTCTTTCTTTCGGATCATTCCGTCTTTGTGTGCACCGTGAAAATAGGTGGGGTCATATCGATTTAAAAGCGCTATTGGTGCATGGCAGCAATGCAAATTGTGCAATGCAGCATTAACGCGCGTCCAGTTTTCCGCCCAGATCGGAAAATGCCGTTAGGTCAAACGCTTGGCCGGACGAGCTAAAAGAACCAAGGAAAGGGGGAGGGGCATGGCGAGCTATTCGTCACGGGTCAGGTCGGATATCGCGCGATGGCAGCAGGCCGGCCTGATCGACGCGCCGACAGCCGAGGCTCTAACGCGCGACGTCGAGGCAAACGAACGCAAATCGCTGAGTTTCGGCTCGATCCTGGCGATGATGGCGGCGCTGCTGTTCGGCGCGGCTATCCTGATCTTCATCGCCGCCAACTGGGAAGTCATCCCGCGGCTGGTGCGGGTCGCGGCACTTTTTGCCGTTATCCTTGCCGGCTATGTCGGCGGCGCGATGTTGAAGATGCGCGACCATGCGGCGATCGGCGAAGCACTGTGGATCGTCGCGGCTGCGGCATTCGGCGGTTCGATCGCGCTGATCGGCCAGATGTATCATTTGTCGGGCGACGAGGCCTCGGCCTTGATCACCTGGGGCGCCGGCACGACGCTAGCGGCGGTGGCGCTGCGCTCAAACCCACTGACCGTCGCTGCCGTCGGCATCGCCGATGCCTGGCTATTCCTGAGAGGGTTCGACTACTTCCGGCGCACGGAATTTCCGCATCTCTTCGTGGTCATGGCGCTAATACTGTTCGCCGTTTCGTTCTGGACGCGCAGCCAGGCGGCGCGCCACCTGATCATCCTGTCGGTCCTTTTCTACCTCGTGCTGTTGGCCATGGAATACGACACGCTGCAAGTCGCCATCCCGCTCGTTGCCGCGTCGGTGCTGCTTTTTACCGCTGCGATCTTTGCTGCCGGGCCGGTCGAGAGGGTTTTGCAACTCGGCGGCAGGTTGACCTTGCACGCGCTGATCGGCTTTCTCACCGGACTGGCGATGATCCAATTCGAACTGGCGGATGAAAGCAGCTACAATAGCGGCTTCGCCATTGCCTCGGCTGTTGCGCTGGCCGGCATCATCGCGGCGATCGTGCTGGGCGGCCGCGAGAGCCGGGGACTGCGCTGGGTTGCCTATGCGGGCTTCGCCTTCGAACTCGCCATCATCTATGTGGTGATGCTGCAATCAATGCTCGACACGGCAGGCTTCTTCCTTGCGGCGGCGGTGCTGCTCGCCGTTCTTGCTTTCATTATCATCCGCATAGAAAGGCGCATGAACGCCTCGAACATGACAGGAGCGGCGGCATGATGACCGGCAAAAGACTGATCATCTCGGCGCTGGTCCTGGCGCTCGTCCAGATCGGCTTTCTGAGCTGGATCATCGCCGGACGCGCGGCGATCCTGCGCGATGGCAAGCAAGTCCTGCTCAAGGTCGAGCCGATCGATCCGCGCGATCTCTTGCGCGGTGACTACATTCTGCTCGGCTACGACATTTCACGCATACCGGTGAAACTGATCGGCAACATTCCGGCCGGCAAGCTTTCCAGCGAGGAAACGTCGATCGTGGTCAGGCTGAAGCAGGGCGCCGATGGCTATTGGGGGCCGACCGCGGCCTGGTTCGGGCAAGCGCCGGCGCCGGCAGCATCCGATGAAGCCGATATCGTCGGACACGTCTCCGAGGGCTGGAATATCAGCCAGGGAGCAACGACGATCGCGCCGGAGTACGGCATCGAGCGCTTCTATCTGCCGGAAGGCGAGGGGATGGCGATCCAGAACGACATGCGTGTGCGGCCGTTCGGCATCCGCGTGGCGATTGCGGCCAACGGCACGGCGCAGATCAAAGCGCTGATGGATGGCGACAAGACACTATTCGAGGAGCCGCTTTACTAGATCGCGCCACGGCCTTGGCAATGATCCTCCTTCGCCAAGGCTTCGGAGGAGCTTCGAGTGGCCTGCCACCCGAAGCTCGAAGAGCGAAGGGTGGTGCGGATGAAGGGACTCGAACCCCCACGCCTTTCGGCACTGGAACCTAAATCCAGGGCGTCTACCAATTCCGCCACATCCGCATTGCCCGGCCAATCCCATGTAGCCATCATTCTGTCAATGTCAGGGCTGATATCGGTATCCTTGGCCGGAATGCAAAGATGGTTGAAAATCAGCGTCGCCTGTGACAAAAGGCGTGTCGAATGTGACGGGACGCGACGATCCGCTTCTGCAGAATGTGATAAGAAGTAGGAAAAACAAAGACTTATTCACGTTTTGGAGCGTATTTCTGGAGGATTTGTGCCGCGTTGAGCGGACAGATCGCCAAGTCCCGCACCAAAAGCCATTCCCGGCAAGATCATACCGGCAGGCTGTAAACGGCAGGGGCCGTTTGACGGCCTCATTGGTGGAAACAAAGGTTTTATGATGCAGGTCACCGAAACGCTCAACTCCGGTCTCAAGCGCGAGATCAAGATCACCGTGCCGGCCGGTGACATGGAAGCCAAGCTGATGGCGCGGCTCTCCGATGCCAGGAACAAGGTCCGCATCAACGGCTTCCGCCCCGGCAAGGTGCCGGTGCAGCATCTGCGCAAAGTCTACGGCAAGTCGTTCATGGCCGAAGTGGTCAACGAGATCCTCAATGACTCGACCCGTTCGATCATCACCGGGCGCGGCGAAAAGGCCGCCATGCAGCCCGAAGTGATCATGACCGAGGACGAGAAGGAAGCCGAGAAGATCCTGGCAGGCGGTGCCGATTTCGAGTTCCGCCTGAACTATGAGGTCATTCCGCCGATCGAGATCAAGGATTTCTCCGACATCAAGGTGACGCGCCAGGTGTTCGACGTGCCGGATGAAGAGATCGACGAGCAGGTCAAGCGTGTCGCTGAATCCGCCCGCACTTACGAGCCGAAGACCGGCAAGGCCGCCGAGGGCGACCGCGTGACCATCGATTATGTCGGCAAGATCGACGGCGAAGCCTTCGGCGGCGGCGCCGGCACCGATCAGCCGCTGGTGCTCGGCTCGAAGGAATTCATCCCCGGCTTCGAGGACCAGCTGGTCGGCAGCAAGGCCGGCGACGAGAAGCAGGTCACGGTTACCTTCCCGGAAAACTACCAGGCGGCGCATCTGGCCGGCAAGGAAGCCACTTTTGACGTGACGGTCAAGGAAGTGTCGAAGCCCGGCGCGCTTGAGATCAACGACGAGATGGCCAAAAATCTCGGCCTTGAATCGCTGGAGCGCCTGCGCGAGGTGGTGCGCGGTCAGATCGAGAACCAGTTCGGCTCGATAACGCGCCAGAAGGTCAAGCGGCAGTTGCTCGACCAGCTCGACGCTGCCTACTCGTTCGAGGCGCCGTCCAAACTCGTCGACGCCGAGTTCAACAACATCTGGAACCAGGTCAATCGCGATCTCGAAGCTGCCGGGCGGACCTTTGCCGACGAAGAGACGACGGAAGAAGAAGCGCGTGCAGAATACATGCGGCTTGCCGAGCGCCGCGTGCGTCTCGGCCTGGTTCTCGCCGAAATCGGCGAGAAGGCCGGCGTCACGGTGACGGACGAGGAATTGCAGCGCGGCCTGTTCGAGCAGGTGCGTCGCTATCCGGCCAACCAGCAGCAGGAGGCCTTCGAATTCTATCGCAACAATCCCGAAGCGCTGAACACGTTGCGCGCGCCGATGTTCGAAGAGAAGGTGGTCGACCATCTGCTCGGCCAGATTTCGGTCACCGACGTCAAGGTCAGCAAGGAAGAGCTGCTGGCCGACGAGGAGGATACGGAGACAACCAAGGCCAAGCCGGCGAAGAAGGCGGCTGCGAAAAAAGCGGACACCAAGAAGGCCGACGACGACGCTGAAGAGCCGAAGAAAAAGGCCGCGCCGAAGAAGAAGGCCGCCAAGGACGCTGAATAACGTCTCTGCTGAATTCCGAAAGGCCGCCTTCTCGAGGCGGCCTTTTTCGTTGTGGCGCAGACGCAACGGATTTCACGCATCTGGCGGTCGAGGTAGCGATATGAAGCTTTGATGATTATCTGCGCTGGGTTGCTGACCGCAGCGGTTGTTGGAGGCATCGTTGAGACAGTTCTTCGGTATTGGAAGCGTGGCGGCGGCGTTCCTGCTTGCGTCGGTCTGCGGCATTGCCCAGGCTGATACGGTTCTCGACAACTGGCGGTTCGACAAGAGCAGCGATGGCCTTGTCACCGCCTCGCTTTATGCGACCAACAAGCTCATCACCGGCGGCGGCGCATTGAGCTACAGCCCGGTTTTGACGATCGCGTGCCGGACCGCCGGCGAACCGCGTTGGAGCGAATGGCTGCAGCTGAGCGACACCGTTTCCGCCAGCCGAACCATCGCCATGTCGGTGACTGTCGGCCAATCCGGCAAGCTCAACGAAAGCTGGTCGGTCGGCCCGCGCAGCAGGATGCTGGTCCGCGACGGTGCCGACGGCATCAGGCGACTGATTGCCGCGGACCGGCTGCTGCTGTCCTGGCGGTTCGGGCTGCTGTCGGGGCGCGGCAAAGCCGAGTTTGACCTCACCGGAGTTGAAGAGGCGATCGGCCGGATCGCCGCCAGCTGCAACACCAAATTGCCTTGAGCAGATTGTCCGCATTAAACCTTGGCACGGCCGAACTCTATCTGCCGGCCGGGTTCCGTGGTATGTAGGTGCCGCAACCCCAGGCAGTGGATATCCGTTCTGCCATTCAAGAGCGCATGCCAGCGGACTAAATGTCGGCCTGTGCAGGTCAGCCAGGGCAAATTGGCGATCAGGGAGGAAATGCCATGCGTGCCTTTGTGTTTTTTGTCATCATGTCCGTCGCCACCGTAATTGCCGGCCCCTCGCGGGCACAGGATGCCGCGGCGGGTGAGAAGGTCTTCGCCAAATGCAAGGTCTGCCATATCGCGGACAAGGATCAGAACAAGGTCGGCCCGTCCTTGAACGGCGTCATCGGCCGAACGGCCGGCACGCATCCAGGGTTCAGCTATTCCAAGGCCATGACCGAGGCCGGCAAGTCCGGCGTCAAATGGGATGAGGCCACGCTGACGACCTACCTTCACGATCCCAAGGCGATGGTCAAAGGAACCAAGATGGCATTCCCCGGCCTCAAGAAGGACGAGGACGTCGCCAATGTCATTGCTTATCTGAAGCAATTCTCCAAATAGCCCGGCTCTTCCGCCGGATCTTGGTATAGCAAACAGGTCGAGGCATAGCCTCGGCCGCAATCTGCCGGCAGTGTCGGTGGGGAGGGCGACTCGTTGCAAAAAAGACATTGGCCGGCTAGGCTGCCATTCCCATCGGTGGTCGTCTGAATGTCGACTGAAGAAAGCCGTCTCAAGGATACCGGCATCCGCCTCTCGGAGGCGACGGCGGGTGATTTCTTTGCGCTTTTGAAACCACGCGTCATGGCGCTCGCCGTGTTTACTGCCTTCGTCGGCCTGATGATGGCGCCCGGCGTGATGAATCCAGTTATCGCCTTAATTGCCATCGGCGCAATCGCGGTTGGAGCGGGAGCCGCCGGCGCGCTCAATATGTGGTACGACGCAGACATAGACGCCTTGATGTCTCGCACGTCCAAGCGACCAATTCCGTCCGGTCGCGTCACGCCTGGCGAAGCTCTCAGCTTCGGTCTGGTGCTTTCCGCACTGTCGGTCATGACGCTCGGCGTGCTGGTGGGGTGGCTCGCCGCATCGTTGTTGGCGTTCACCATCTTTTTCTATGTCGTTATCTACACGATGTGGCTGAAGCGCTCGACGCCACAGAATATCGTCATAGGCGGCGCGGCAGGCGCCCTTCCTCCGGTGATCGGGTGGGTTGCTGCAACCGGCGCAATCGGCATTGAAAGTCTCATCCTGTTTCTGATCATTTTCCTCTGGACGCCGCCTCATTTCTGGGCGCTGGCCCTTTTCAAGGTCGGTGACTATGCCGCGGCTGGGGTCCCGATGATGCCGAATGTGGCCGGCCAGCACTCGACCAGAAAACAAATCTTCGCCTATTCGCTGCTCTTGGCGCCAATCGGCGTGCTCCCTTGGGGCCTCGGCTTCGCGAGCGGATATTACGGCACTGCTTCAGCCGCGTTGGGTGCAGGTTTCATTTGGCAGGCCTGGAAGGTTCTCGTCGCCGACAAGGAGATGAAGCCGGCAAAGGCGCTGTTTGCGTATTCGATTGTCTATCTTTTCGCAATATTTGCAGCGTTGCTTGCCGACACCATTGTAATGCGAGTGATCGCTTCAGCCGACTATTGACCCGGCTCAAAACATCACATTGGCAGAGCACAAAATCCCAGCAACAGCAGAATAACGACGCCAAGGCCGAGTATGAGAACTGTCCTTCCGTCCATGACCTTCACCTTCGACTAGAAGAGCATATCGAAGAACGGCGTCCGTAGCTAGTCAGGCTACCCGGGACCTCTTACTCCCGGGCCTTCCTACAAAGCGCGACAAGTCCCCCGCATGAGAGTATATTGATCATGGTGCAGGTCGCGGTTTGCGTGGGCCAATCATGCGGAACGGCAGCACCGTAAAACGCGACCTTACCGGACCTGGTCTGGAGGAATGGTCATGGCAAGCTTTCACGTAATAGCAGGCGCCAGCGAGACGCTGGAACACACCAGAATTCGAAAAATCGGTGTCTCCGATCTTTTTGATGCGCTCAGGCGTGGCGTCGATGATTTCATGGTCAAGCCGTCGCACATCGTTTTTCTCTGCCTGATCTATCCGATTGCGGGTGTCGTGCTTGCTGTCTGGACGTCAGGTAACAACACGCTGCCATTGCTGTTTCCGCTTGTGTCCGGCTTTGCACTGATTGGTCCGTTCGCGGCGATCGGCCTCTATGAGATCAGCCGGCGACGGGAAGCCGGGCTCGACGCCTCGTGGAGGCACGCCTTTGAGGTCAGGAGTTCTCCTGCACTGCCGGCTATTGCAGCGGTCGGCGTCATGCTGCTTGCGATCTTTATCGCCTGGCTTTTGACGGCCCAGATATTCTACCAGACCCTGTTCGGCCCGGCGCCGCCGCAATCGCTGTCCAGCTTCATCAGTGAAATATTCGCCACGGGACGCGGCTGGACGCTCATCATCCTGGGTCACGCCATCGGCTTCGTGTTCGCCGCGGTTGTGTTGTGCACCACGGTCGTCGCATTCCCGTTGTTGCTCGACCGCGATGTCGGCGCCTACGAAGCCATCCACACCTCGGTGCGCGTTGTCCTGGCCAACCCGATCGTGATGGCCGTGTGGGGCCTTATCGTCGCCGTCGCCCTGATCGTCGGCTCGCTGCCAGTGTTCGCCGGGTTGGCAGTCGTGCTGCCGATCCTTGGTCATGCGACCTGGCATGTCTATCGGAAAGTTGTGGAATCGCCGCCGGCCACCAGACCGTGAGCTGAAAAAAACCAGCCCTGCGCGCACCGGTGAAAGTGCCGGTGCGGGCAGGTGGGGCAGAGCTTTCAATAGGCCGGGTGGCTGAAACGGGCCTGGCGCGCGTCCTTTGTCAGGTCGCGAAAATCCCTGCCGCTCACATGCACCAGCGTCCTATGATCACCGCCCTCGAAATAGATTTCGGGAGCGTCGCCGAGGCTTTCATCGAGGACCACTGGCACATCATAGGCAGCGCCGATCGGTGGCACAGCGCCGACATCGCAATCGCCGAACAACGAGACCACCTCGTCTTCGGAGGCAAGTCCAAGAGGCTTCTCCATGACATCCTGCAATGTCGCGAGTTCTATCCTGTGCGTGCTTGGAACCACGGCGAGCGCGTAGCCACGATCGTGGTGAACGACCACCGATTTGGCCATTATGCTGCCAGGCACATGTGCCGCAATGGCGGATTGTCTGCTTGTCGCCGTGCGGTGATGCTCGACGGTGTCGTAGGAAATTCCTTTCCTATCGATGAAGTCCTTCAGTCTGGTTGCGATGGTCATCTTGGGCGCCCCTTGCTGGTGTTCGCGACGCATGTGGAAACGCCGGCATCGCCTGTCGTTTCCGATACCAACAGAAATGGACCAGCCGTGGATTGTTTCAAGGCGAAGGCTCCAGGACCGGACGGCCCGGATCCGGATTGCATGTCAGGGCCCGGCCCCGAAAAACGCCATTCGGGTGAGAAGCGTGTAGTCCGCTTCGAAGACCATCATCGTCACGAACACCAGAACCAGCACCGGCGGCAGAATAATTGCATATGCCAGTGCCAGCCGTTCCCAGGCCATGTGCATGAAGATGGCGACGATCAGTCCTGCCTTGAGGATCATGAAGATCAGGATCAGCGACCATCTGAGATAGCCGTGGAGACCGAAATAGTCGACCAGATAGGAGCAGGTGCTGAGGATGAACAACCACGCCCAGACCACCAGATAGAGCTTGATCGGGTGCTCCTGATGAACCTCCGCCGGGGTAACGCCGGTCGTCGTCGCATCATGGGTACGGGCGCTGTCCAGTGCGTGTTGTCCCAGGCCGTTTGCGGTTGCTTCAGCCATGTCCTGCCTCTCACCAAAGATAGAAAAATGCGAAAATGAACACCCAGACCAGGTCGACGAAATGCCAGTAAAGCCCCATGATTTCGACGTTCTCGTAGCGGCCCCTTCGGCTGGTGAAGAAGCCGGGCCGTCCGACATCGTAATCCCCGCGCCAGACCTTTCGCGCCACGATGATCAGGAAGATCACCCCGATCGTCACGTGCGTGCCGTGGAAGCCGGTGATCATGAAAAAGGATGCGCCGAACTGGGCAGCGCCCCAGGGATTGCCCCAAGGCCGCACGCCCTCGGTGATCAGCTTGGTCCATTCGAAGGCCTGCATGCCGACGAAGGTCGCGCCGAGTGCTGCGGTCAAGAGCATCAGCACTGCCGTCTTGCGGCGGTCGCGGCGGTAGCCGAAATTGACCGCCATGGCCATCGTTCCGCTGCTCGAGATCAGCACGAAGGTCATGATGGCGATAAGGATCAGTGGAATGTCGGAGCCACCGATGCGCAGGGCGAAGACCTCGCTCGGATTGGGCCACGGCACACGTGTTGAGATACGCGCGGTCATGTAGGAGAGCAGGAAGCAGCCGAAGATGAACGTGTCGCTGAGCAGGAAGATCCACATCATGGCCTTGCCCCAGGACACGTTTTTGAACGCCCGCTGATCCGAGGACCAGTCGGCGGCGATGCCTTGCCAGCCTGCGGGCCGCGGCTCTGTTCGGCCGATGTGGGCCAGTGTCGTCTCTGCCATCCGCCCGTTCCTCCTAGGTCAGCAACCCTCGGCAAATGTCGATTAAAGTCGAAGCCCAGCCGGCCACAAGCGCAAAGATGGCGAGCCAGACGAAAAGCAGGAAATGCCAATACATGGCGCACAGCTCGACACTGAGCCGAAGCCGCTGCGGCTGCGCTCCGTTCCAGGCGCCGACGCTCGTTCTGCCCAGCCCGACCAGTCCTCCCAGTATATGCAGGCCATGCATTCCCGTTAGCAGGTAGAAGAAGCTGTTGGCCGGATTGGATGCCAGAAAATAGCCATCCGCACTCAGTTCCCGCCATGCCACAAGCTGTCCAATCAGGAAGACGAGCGCCGTGAGTCCAGCGGTGGCGAGGCCGAGCCTGACCATGTCCACTTGACCCTTGCGCGCCGCGAGTGAAGCGCACTGTATCGCGATGCTGCTCAAGACCAGTACGCCGGTGTTAAGCCAGAGCAGGGGCGGGATGGGCAGCGGCCGCCAATCCGACAGCGCCATGCGCATGAAGTAAGCACTGGTGAACAGCGCGAACAGGCAGCCGACGACGGCAAGGAAGACGCCGAGACCGATCTTTGCGGTCGGCAGCGCCGATCGGTCCAGAGCGACAAAATCCCCGGTCATACCTTGCTCGAGCCACGGCTTCGTCATTAGCCGCTGATGGGAAAGCCACCACCCGGCAATACCGGCGATCACGAGCAGGAAGACCAGGATTACGCTCATGCCGGCTCCCTGGAGGGCGCGAAGGAGCCCGGAACGTTTTGCGGTATGAAGTCCTCCTTGGCTCCCGGTACGCTGTAGTCATAGGCCCAGCGATAGACGATCGGCAGATCCTTGCCGAAATTGCCGTGGGCGGGCGGTGTTTCGGGCGTCTGCCACTCGAGCGTCGTTGCCCGCCACGGATTGCCGCCAGCCTCACGGCCATGGCGGATGCTCCAGATGAGATTGAACAGAAACACAATCTGAGCAAAACCGACTATAAAAGCCATGATGCTGATAAACGAGTTCAGGTGGTGGGCCGATTCCGTCATGATCGTCATGTCGGTCAATTCGTTGTACCGCCGCGGCACGCCCATCAAGCCGAGATAGTGCATGGGAAAGAAGATCAGATAGGCGCCGAGGAAGGTGACCCAGAAATGGAACCGGCCCAGTGTCTCGTTCAGCATCCGGCCGGTGACCTTCGGATACCAGTGATAGATCGCGCCGAAGATTACGATGATCGGGGCAACCCCCATGACCATATGGAAATGGGCGACGACGAACATCGTGTCCGACAGCGGAACGTCGACGACGACATTGCCAAGAAATAGCCCAGTCAACCCGCCATTGACGAAGGTGACGATGAAGGCCAAGGCAAAAAGCATCGGGATGGTGAGGTGGATGTCGCCGCGCCACAGCGTCAGCACCCAATTGTAGACCTTGATGGCTGTTGGGACGGCGATGATCAATGTCGTTGTGGCGAAGAAAAAGCCGAAATAGGGATGCATGCCACTGACATACATGTGGTGCGCCCAGACCACGAAGCTCAGCGCGCCGATGCCGACGATGGCCCAGACCATCATGCGGTAGCCGAAGATGTTCTTGCGCGCATGGGTGCTGATCAGGTCGGATACGATGCCGAAGGCCGGAAGCGCCACGATGTAGACTTCCGGATGGCCGAAGAACCAGAACAGATGCTGGAACAGGATCGGGCTGCCGCCGCCGTGCTGCAACTGTTCGCCCATCTCGACGATCGCCGGCATGAAGAAGCTGGTGCCGAGCGCCCGGTCGAGCAGCATCATCACGCAAGCAACGAACAGCGCCGGGAAGGCGAGCAGCGCCATGACGGTGGCGGTGAAAATACCCCAGACAGTAAGCGGAAGGCGCATCAGCGTCATGCCGCGCGTGCGCCCCTGCAGCACCGTCACGACATAGTTCAAGCCGCCCATGGTAAAGCCGACGATGAACAGGATCAGCGAGACAAGCATCAGGATGATGCCCCAGTCCTGGCCGCCTGGCGTACCGGTCATGATCGCCTGCGGCGGATATAGCGTCCAGCCGGCACCCGTCGGTCCGCCGGGCGCAAAGAAGCTCGACACCAGGACCAGCACGGCGAGCAGATAGATCCAGTAGCTCAGCATGTTGACATAGGGAAAGACCATGTCGCGAGCACCAACCATCAACGGGATCAGATAGTTGCCGAAGCCGCCCAGGAAGAGTGCCGTGAGCAGGTAGATCACCATGATCATGCCGTGCATGGTGATGAACTGGTAGTAGGCTTCCGGGGTGATGAAGTCGAATGTGCCGGGGAAGCCGAGTTGCAGCCGCATCAGCCAGGATAGCACCAGCGCGACCATGCCGATCGCTGTCGCCGTCGCCGAATACTGGATGGCGATGACCTTGGCGTCCTGCGAGAAAACGTATTTCGTCCACCAGCTGTGCGGATGGTAGAGTTCCATTTCCGCGACTTCGGCCGGCGGTACCGCATCTGCAGGTGTGATATCGACCATAGGAACACCTCCGTGCCCTTCTCGGCCAGCCCGACAGTTCGGACTTGCCGCATTAACTTCAATCCCGACGGCGCGCCGTCGTTCCGGTTTCCTACTCTGCCGAGCCCATCTGCTGGGGCGCGGACAGCTGCGCAAAAGTCTGCTGCTGGCCAAGCCACGCCAGATAGTCTTCCTGAGTATCGACCATGACCACGCCATGCATCATCGGATGTCCCTGGCCGCAGAGTTCGGCACACAGGACCTGGAAGGTTCCGGTCTTGGTCGGAGTGAACCAGAAATAGGTGACCGAGCCCGGGATCATGTCCATCTTGGCGCGGAATTCCGGCACGTAGAAATCGTGCAGCACATCGATCGAGCGGAGCAGCATCTTGACCGGTTTGCCTACCGGGAGGTGCAGGTCGGCCGCTTCCACTACGACATCGTCCTGACCGTTGGCATCGGTGGCGATGACGCCGAGTGGATTTTCAGCGTTGACGTCGCGAGTGTCGGATGTGCCGAGCTTGCCGTCCTTGCCGGGGAGGCGGAAACTCCATTGCCACTGCTGGCCGACGACTTCGACCTCGGTTGCGTCGCTTGGAACGGTAACGAACCGGCTCCAGACGAACAGGCCTGGAACGAGCAAAGCGGTGACGCCAACCGCGGTGACGACCGTCAGCCAGGATTCGAGCCGCCTGTTCTCAGGTTCGTATGCCGCCTGATTGCCTTCCCGATGACGGAAGCGGAAGACGCAATAGGCCATGAAAAGAACCACGGCGGCGAAGACGACACCGGTGATCCAGAAAGTTATGATGATGGTGTTGTCGATATAGTCCCAGTTCGAGGCAATCGGCGTCCACCACCATGGGCTCAGGAAGTGGAACAACACCGAGCCCACGACTATCAGAACGAGTACAAGCGCAACGGCCATGTCCCGGTTCCTCCCGGTATTCCAAGCGGCGCAAGCCGTCCCGGGAAATACCAAGTGCATCATAACTTGATTTGCGATGAAAATTCTAGAGCCGGCTGTGGGAAGGGCAAAAATACCATTTCGCGGCGCTGGCGGTCCTTGGTTCGGCGGTGATCAGCGGCAGGCCCTCATCTATTTCCAGCTCACCCGCCCGATGCGGCCACGCGGCAAACATCGTCAGCGTGGAGTAGCCGGCAATGGCGGGCACGCCGAATGCGCCTAGCAGAACCACCGGAACGGCGATCGTCGGGGATCCCTCCTCCTGCTCGACCGACAGCTCGACGAAGGGAGTGGAGCCACTTTATTGGCCGGCAGATGTCACCCGCCAAACTGTGTTGCCGACGTCGTCGGCGATGAGCAGGGCCCCGGTTTTGTCGACAGCCAGGCCGACAGGCCGGCCGCGCGCCTTGTTGTCCTTGTCCAGGAAGTCAGTCACCACGTCGGTAGCGACGCCGCTCGGACGGCCGCCGCTGAATGGTACGAAAACTACCTTGTAGCCATTGAAGCGCGTGCGGTTCCAGCTGCCATGCTCGCCAACGAAGGCGCCGCCGCGATATGCCTCGGGAAGGCTGGTTGCCGCATAGAAGGCCAGCCCCAGAGGGGCGACGTGGGAACTCAGTGCATAATCCGGAACGATCGCTTTTGCGACCAGGTCCGGACGTTGGGGCATGACGCGGGGATCGAGATGCTGGCCGTAATAGCTGTATGGCCATCCGTAGAAGCCGCCATCCTTTACCGAGGTCAGATAATCCGGCACGAGATTGGGGCCGAGCTCGTCGCGTTCATTGATCACTGCCCAGAGCGCCCCGGTCTGCGGCTCCCAGCTCAGGCCGTTTGGATTGCGCAAACCGCTGGCGAAAATGCGCGACCGGCCGGTGGCCCTGTCTACCTGCCAGATGGCGGCGCGGTTCTTCTCCGCCTCGATGCCGTTTTCGGCGACGTTGCTGTTCGAGCCGATGCCGACATAGAGCAGCGAGCCGTCGGGGCTTGCCACCAGGCTCTTCGTCCAATGGTGGTCGATCGGGCCGCCGGGCAGGGCGGTTAGCGGCGTCCCGGGCGCGGTGATCTTTGTGTCACCGGTGTTGTAGGGATAGCGGACGATGGAGTCGGTATTGGCGACGTAGAGATCGCTTCCCACCAGCGCCACGCCAAAGGGGGAGTTCAGGTGGTCGAGGAATACGCTGGTCAGCTCCGGCTTGCCATCGCCATCGGCGTCGCGCAGCAGCGTAATGCGGTTGCTTGGGCCGCTGTCGCCGCCCGAGGTGACCCAGGATTCGATCCAGCCCATCACCAAATCCTTGGGCCGTTTGATCGGTTCGCCACCCGGCGCCTTGGACTCGACTACCAGCACGTCGCCATTGGGCAGCACATAAAGCGACCGCGGATGCTGCAAGCCGTGGGCAAAAGCCTGGATCTGCAGCCCCTGCGCGACTGTCGGCTTCTCGTCGCTATTCCATCCGACCACGGAAGCGAGATGCATGGGCGGGAAGAAATATTGGATCGGGTCCGGCAGTTTTGGATTCGGCCCTATCTGACTGCTGGGGTCCGGGTCGTTGCCGCTGCACGCTGCAAGAGTGATCGCCGCAGTGCAAACGAGGACGGACACCGCGATGCGCCTGGTCTGACCGATGGAGCTTGCTATGCGCATCAATCCGCCACTCCGACGTGATGCCGGTACACCATGGACCAGCCCAGCCAACCAGTGAAGATGAGGACGAGCACGACAACCGCCGAGAGGATCAAGCCTGTAGGAACGATGGAGGTCCATGCATCGCGGGTGTGCACGAGCATGTTGATGATGGATAACGCCAGCGCCAGAAGATTGCCGAGCACGTGCGGCCAGGCGGGGGGCTGTGCCCTTATCAGCGGATTGGCCAGGAAATCGATCAGCCCCGCGATCGCTGCTAGGCAGCCCATGATCACGCCGACGGTAACCAGCCAAGCGGAGAAGTCAGCCCACATCATCTCCGCTGTTCGCCAATAGGCTAGATCCGTCAGCAGGGTGCCGACGAAGCAGGCGATCGGAAATGGCACGAGCATCGGATGAATAGGATGTCCCGCAATCCTGGCCGTCGAACGCGGATTGTCACCGACCATAATGCGCCATCCTTCCTATTCTCGTCCAAACAAACGCCGCCTACCCGGCCTCCGGCGGCTGTTGCCGAGAGACCGGCAGACGACCGATAGATCCGTCAGGCCCAAAAAAGGGCGCTGGCTGGCTGCGCCTGTTAGGCGGCGGACTGGGTCGGCGGGTTCTGATACATCATCCAGAGCTCGATCGCCGCCAGCACGGCGACCAGAATGCCGATCACGACATGCACGGTCATCGCCGTGGTCGCCTGGAATCCAAGCACCCAGGGCGATGCGAGAACCCACAGTCCGACGACCAGGTTCACCCACTCTTCCCACACGGCAAATGCTGCGAGGGCGGCAACCGAAAGCACGACAATCAAGATTCCGCTGCCGAGGGCGTTCTGCGTCTGCGGGCCTGCCGCAAAGGTGAAGATCCAGGGGGAGAAGAACAGAATTGCCCCAAGGATCAGGTTGGCTACGTCACAGAGCCTGGCGTTTGTCCACTGGTTCATGGCATCCTCCATAGGGAGCGTTTATGGCTCCCGAGTTCGGCAAGGTGGTGCCTGAGTTCGGCGAGATGCGCCCGAAGCCGCTCACTCCGTGTCACGGTAGTGCCCTGCCCGGCTGGAATTCCGCATCTGGCGGTACTCCAGCCAAATCCGGCTATCTAACTGAATTCCGGGCTTTATGTTCCATTCGGCACCGGCACGCCTGGATCACTTGGTGGTGATCGAGCGATCCAAAGCTGCCTGTCAGGGGGCGGCGGGGCGGCGGCGCGTAGCTCATTCTGTCTTTTTATCGAGCCGGTGAAACATTTCTCATGGATCGCAGTTCTTGGATGCAGAGGAGTTGAATAAGGGAAACCTGATTGCACGGGAGGAGCACGGACGGCACAACTATAAATACGCTCTGCATAGAATACTTCGCAACGGGAAGCTCTCGCTTGTCTTGGTTGCCGCCGAAGCCTGTTTGAAAGACGGCGATCGCCGCCGAAAAGATTTTCTAAATGAAAATAGCCCAGATCGCACCGCTAACCGAATCCGTGCCGCCCCGAACCTACGGTGGAACCGAGCGAATTGTTTCGTATCTGACCGAAGAACTTGCCCGACAGGGCCACGAGGTGACGCTGTTCGCCAGCGCCGATTCTCGTACCTCAGCCGAGCTGGTGCCGTGTTGCGACGTCGCGCTGCGCCTGAACCCCAGGGTCCAGGACGGTGGTCCGCACCATGTTATGATGCTTGAACGGGTGCGCCGGCGAGCCGGTGAATTCGACGTTTTGCATTTCCACGTCGATGTTCTGCACTTCCCCATAATTCGGGATTTTGCCAGACGAACGGTTACCACGCTTCACGGCAGGCTCGACCTGCCCGATCTGGCGCGGCTTTATGCGATGTTCGACGACGTTCCCCTGGTCTCGATTTCCTTCGACCAGCGCCGGCCCATGCCGCCCGTCAATTGGGTTGGAACCGTGCATCATGGCCTACCCCGCGATCTTCTGCCGTTCCACCCGAACACCTCCGGCTATCTTGCGTTTCTCGGTCGCATCTCGCCGGAAAAGGGGCCGGAAGCGGCCATACAAATAGCGGCGCGGGCCGGGTTTCCCCTGAAGATCGCCGCCAAAATCGACAAGGTGGACCAGTCGTTCTGGAAGGAAAGGGTCGAGCCGCAAGTGCTGCGGCATTCGAACGTGGAGTTCATTGGCGAGATCGATGAGCGGCAAAAGGCGGATTTTCTGGGCAATGCGAAAGCGCTTTTGTTTCCGATCGACTGGCCGGAACCCTTCGGTCTCGTAACGATCGAAGCAATGGCCTGCGGTACGCCGGTGGTTGCGTTCCGGCGTGGCGCCGTCCCGGAGATCATCGATGACGGTGTGTCCGGATGGATCGTGGATACGGTGGAGGAAGCCGTGGGCGCGCTCCGGCGCATAGACAGCCTCGATCGCGCACGAGTGCGGCAGACGTTCGAGAAGCGGTTCACGGTCGAGCGCATGTGCAGCGATTATCTGGCACTCTACCGAGCACTCACGAGCGGCACGGCAGACGCAGTTGCCCCCACAAACGAGCTCTCCAGAAATATCGCGATGGTGGCTGTGCCGGGCTGAGGAACCGACTGATCCACATACAGACCACGACGGCGGAGTCCGGGAGCGCCTGCGGGGTCTTGTCGCCGGGCGCGGCGATCGCGCCAGAAGCCTTTGATCAGCAGCAAGCCCTCCCGGGGCTAATGCTTTCGCGAGCGGCGGCGCACTGCCGCCCGGTCCGGATTGACGCGAGCTACTTTCGCTGCAAAGGTGCTTTAACGACTTGTTTACCATGCGTCGGTCAGGGGTGGGGGAATTTGGAACGGTTTCTGGGCGCGAACCGCCTTAATTGGGATGATCGGGCCGAACTGCACTCGACCGACACGACGGGCAGCTACCACATCGAGAATGTGCTGGCCGGTGGATCCAATCTCTATGAGCTGGAAACGCGCGAGCTCGGCGATATCGCCGGCAAGGATATCGTCCACCTGCAGTGTCACATCGGTCTTGACACGATCAGCCTGAAGAATCTCGGCGCAGGCAGCGTGACCGGGCTCGACTTTTCACCGACGGCGATCGTGGCAGCGCGGGATTTTGCTGCGAAGGCAGGCACCGACGTGCGCTTCGTGGAAGCGCCACTGTTCGAGGCGGTGGAAGCGCTCGGCCGGACCTTTGATATCGCTTACGTTACCTGGGGTTCGGTAAACTGGCTGGACGACGTGTTCCGTTGGGCGCGGGTGGTTGCCGATCTTCTGCGACCCGGCGGCCGCCTCTACATGGCCGAGGGCCATCCATTGCTGTTTCAGTGCGATCGAAAGGCCGCGGCCCTGGAATTGAAGCACGACTGGCGAACGCCGATAGCTCGGCCGCTCGCCTGGAACGAGGAACTGACCTACACCGGCGATGATCGCATCTTGAAGCATCCTCGCTATTATGAATGGATCCACCCGATCAGTGACGTGGTGAATGCGCTGATTTCAGCTGGTCTGACGCTCGATTTTCTCAATGAGCATGACACGGTTTCGTGGCAGCACTTTTCATTTGCCGTGCGGGCCGGCAAGGATATGTACGGCTTGCCGGAGAACTCTCCCAAGATACCGATGGCTTATTCCGTTGGCGCGACGAAGCGCAGCGTCGGCAAGATACCATACCTTGTGTCTCCCAAGGCGATTGAGGGGCACTAGTCCAGGTCAACGCTCCAGAGTACCCGGGTCGGAGCGTCGACTTGTGCAATCGCGCTCGCGCTCCTCGATCTTCCGAGCAAGCCAGGTCTAGCCGGCCTCTCTCTCGGTCCGCTTCCACAGACGAGCGCCTTGAGATGAGCAGATCTCCTCGCGAATGGTCGACAGACGCTGGATCGCCGGCGCCAGCGTATCTCAATCAGTGGGACCATGGCAGTGGAAGTCGGCAGCTGGCTCCAACCGCTCGGGCCTGCAACGTCAGCAACGGTCGAAGTGCAACAGCTCTAAGGAGCGTGAAGGTCAAATTAAACATTGAAAGCTAATGTTCCTCATCGGGTCGACCCGAAAACCTGAAATGGCACTTGAGGAATCGCCTATTGGCTTTTTTCCGCGCTAGGTTCGGCGGCATCAGGGAGGTCGTCTTTTCGTCGGCAAATATTCCGGCGGCGATCGCGCTTGTCGTCATACTTATCAGCGCTGCGTTCGCGGAGCACCAGAACAAAGTCGTCTCGGACCAGGCCGTCCGTGCGGACGTGCTGACCAAGGTCAACCTCATCCGCGCCAAGCTCGAAGGCAATATCAACGGAAACCTTCAACTCGTGCGTGGATTGGTCTCCGCGGTCGTGACCGAGCCCTATATGGGACAGCAACGCTTCGCCTCACTCGCGAGCAATCTGTTTGGCGCCGACTCGCAATTGAACAATATTGCCGGCGCGCCCGATCTGGTCGTTTCCCTGATGTACCCGATGGAGGGTAACGAGCAGGCGATGGGCCTGGACTACCGCAAGAACGAGCGACAGCGTGCGGCTGCGCTAAGGGCGCGAGACGAACGCAAGCTGGTGCTTGCCGGCCCCGTCGAGCTGAAGCAGGGAGGACAAGGCTTCATCGGCCGCTTTCCGGTTTTCGTGCGGAGCGCGGGCAATACCGAAAGGTTCTGGGGCATCATTTCCGCCGTTGTCGACGTGCAGCGTCTTTATCGGGCGAGCGGGCTGCTTGACGACGATCTCGGGATTGACATAGCGCTGATCGGCAGGGACGCTCTCGGCCAAAATGGAGACCAATTCTACGGTAGTGAGCGGATCAGCAAAAGCGATCCGGTGACAGCCGACGTTGTGCTCCCATCCGGTTCGTGGCAAATCGCGGCCATTCCCAAAAATGGCTGGCCTTCGACGCCAAGCAACGCATGGTTGTTGCGCGCTATCATGGCGACGGCCGGAGCCTTGGTTGTGTTCCCTTTCCTGGTCACAGGCCGCCTGATTGGCGAAAGACAGCGCAATTATGCGGAATTGCGTCGATTGTCACGACGCTTGGAACTCGCCCTGGAAGCTTCGGCTATTGGGGTTTGGGAACACGATCTCGCGACCAACGAGCTTACGTGGGATGATCGCGTCAACGAAATATATGGCAAACCAACCGGCGAGCACCGGGGCTATCCAGACTGGGCGGGAGCAATCCACCCAGATGATTTGGCTGGCGCCAACGCGGACTTCGACAGGGCGGTGGCCAGCGGACGACCATATTTGTCGGAGTACCGGATTGTGCGTCAGGATGGCGAGATTCGTCATGTCCGGTCCAAGGCGATCGTTTACCGGGTCGCAAACGACACCCCAAAAATGATCGGCGCGGAATGGGACGTGACTGCCGACGTCCTGCTGAACAAGGATCTGGTTCGTGCAAAACAGCTGTCCGAGTCGAAAAATGCGGAACTCGAGTCGGCCAAAGCGCGCATAGAGCACATCGCGCTTCATGATTCGCTGACCGGCTTGCCCAACCGGCGTTACCTCGACCAGGTACTGGAACATTACGCGGCAAACGCCAGGCGCTCAGGTGGGCACGCGGCACTGCTTCACATAGATCTGGATCGGTTCAAGCACATCAACGATACACTGGGCCACGCCGCCGGTGACGCGATGTTGGTTCACGCGTCGACAGTCCTCAGATCGAAGGTCGGCGACGAGGGATTCGTCGCCCGTATCGGGGGAGACGAATTCATCGTTCTGTGCGTGGTGCGCGACGATACCAAGCAGCTGGCGCTGCTCGCCGACCGCGTCATCAGCCAGATGCGCGAACCGGTCTACTATCAGGGTCATCGATGCCGTTTTGGTGTCAGCGTGGGAATCGCTGTCGACAACGGAAAAGATGTCGAAGCCAAACACCTGCTGGTGAACGCCGATATCGCGCTTTACCGAGCAAAGGGGCGGGGGCGCAATCGATACGAATTCTTCACCGACGCGATGCAAAGCGAAATCGTCGATACCAAGCGGATTGCCGACGAAATTCTCGGCGGCCTCGAGCGCAACGAGTTCATCCCGTTCTACCAGCCCCAATTTGACGCAAAGACGCTCGAAATCGTTGGGGTTGAGGCGCTGGCGAGGTGGAAACATCCAATAAAGGGTATTTTGGCGCCCGACGTCTTCCTGAGAATTGCAGAAGAACTGAACGTTGTCTCGATCATCGACCAAGCCATATTGAAGCAATCGCTTTCGGATTTCGAAGCGTGGTCCGCTGCAAAACTTCACATTCCGCGGGTGTCGGTCAATGTCTCGGCCAGGCGCCTTCAGGATGAGGAGCTCATCAAGAGCCTGCGAGAGCAAAATATCAAGAAGGGAACAGTTTCGTTTGAGCTTGTTGAGTCGATTTTCCTGGACGAGAACGACGACCTTGTCACGTGGAACATCGAGCAGATAAAAGAACTGGGGATTGACATCGAAATAGACGATTTTGGTACCGGTTACGCTTCGATGGTCAGTTTGCTGAAGTTGCAGCCGCGCCGGCTGAAGATAGATCGGCAGCTGGTCACCCCAATCGTCAAATCGCCGCAGAGAAGGCAGGTTGTCTCGTCGATCATTGAAATCGGCAAGTCGCTGGGTATCGAGGTCGTGGCGGAAGGCGTCGAGACGATGCAGCATGCACGGCTACTTAAGGGCCTGGGCTGCGACATATTGCAGGGTTATGCCTTCGGCCACGCGTTCGATTCCGAGGGACTTAAGACCTTTGTCCGATCGCGACGCCTGCGCACGGCCAGCTGAGCCTCGGCGCCAGAATTTATCGAGCCGACCGCCTTCACGTTGCGGTACATAGGCGTACAGCGGACAAAGCTGAAAACAACGCCAAACCTCAGATCAGCAGCAGCCCCTTCATGCTGGAGTGGCCTTTCCTGCCGATGATGATGTGGTCGTGAACGGCAATACCAAGCGGTTTGGCCGTCTCGATGATCAGCTTGGTCATCTCGATGTCGGCGCGCGACGGCGTCGGGTCTCCCGACGGATGGTTATGCGCCAGAATGATCGCCGTGGCGGAGAGCTCCAAGGCGCGCCTGACCACCTCGCGCGGATAGACCGGTGTGTGGTCGACGGTGCCGACCTGCTGGACTTCGTCGGCGATCAGCGCGTTTTTCTTGTCGAGGAACAGGATGCGGAACTGCTCGCGCTCCTCGAAGGCCATCACCGACCGGCAGTATTCGAGAACCTGCGTCCACGTCGACAACGGCTCGCGGCCGGCGATCTCGCCGCGCGCCATGCGCTGCGCCGTTGCCGCAACCACCTTGAGGTCGAGCGCCACCGCCGGGCCGATGCCCTTCACCTCCTGCAGGCGCTCGACGGACGCACCGAGGACCTCGGCCAATGTACCGAAGCGTGCCAGCAATGCCTTGGCGACCGGCTTGGTGTCGGCGCGCGGGATCAGCCGGAACAAAAGAAGCTCGAGCAGTTCGTAGTCGGGGAGGGTGTTGGCACCGGCGGCGAAGCGCTCGCGCAGGCGGTCGCGATGGCCGAGATAATGCGGCTTGTCGGCGGCCACCGCCTTCGCGGGCGATCGCACTGGCCTTTCGGGAAAGAAGGCCCGCTCGTCGTCGTTGCCGTTCATGGCTGCCCCACCCAGCATTTGCCGGGCAAGGTAACGCCCGATCTGCCAGACACTAGGCCCGCAGGCCGGGGCGGTCGAGGTTTTTTGGCGACAGCGTGAAGATCTCGCAGCCGGTCTCGGTGACGCCGATCGTGTGCTCGTACTGCGCCGACAGCGAACGGTCGCGCGTCACCGCGGTCCAGCCGTCCGACAGCACTTTCACATGCGGCCGGCCGAGATTGATCATCGGCTCGACGGTGAAGATCATGCCCGGCCGCATCTCGACGCCTTCGCTGGCGCTGCCGTAATGCAGGATATTCGGCGCGTCATGAAACAGCCGGCCAACCCCGTGGCCGCAGAAATCACGCACCACCGAGCAACGCTCGGCTTCGGCATAGGTCTGGATGGCGGCGCCGATGGCGCCGGTTCGGGCGCCCGGCTTGATTGCCGCGATGCCGCGCATCAGGCACTCATACGTGACTTCGAGCAGCCGCTCCGCGGCACGCTTGATCGTGCCCACCGGATACATGCGCGAGGAGTCGCCATGCCAGCCGTCGAGGATATAGGTGACGTCGATATTGACGATGTCGCCATCCTTCAACGGCTTGTTGTCGGGTATGCCGTGACAGACGACGTGGTTGATCGAGGTGCAGGATGATTTCGTGTAGCCACGGTAGTTGAGCGTCGCCGGAAGCGCGCCATGGTCCATCCCGAACTCGAAGACGAAGCGATCAATCGCTTCGGTGGTGACGCCGGGCGCCACAATCGGTACCAGTTCGTCAAGGCAGCGCGCGGTGAGATCGCAAGCCTTGCGCATGCCGACAAAACCTTCCTCGTCGTAAAGACGGATCTGGCCGGTGTTTCTGAGCGGTGCCGTGGCGGCGTCGAGATAGGTGACCATTTTATCCGTCTTGCAGGGATGCGGGGCTGGATGAGCCTCGGCGAGAGAAACCTTCCCAGATTTGGCACTGGAAAGCGCAAGGTTCAAGGACGAACTGCCAGCGACGGGCCGAAGACCGGCGATATTCACGCCTGGGGGCATTCTCCTTGCCTCTAGCGGCCCATACTTCGCTGGGTTCATTGACCACCGTAGTGACGACACATTTCTAGGCGAGAAGCGGCCCAAGCATTAAGCCGCCACGGCAATTTTTTGCGACGAACGGCGTTGCTGCGGGGGTGTCAGTTCGGGAGAGATCGAATGGACAGACTGCAATTCGAGGTGCCGGTGCGGATCGCGCCTGTGCCCGGCCAGCCGGTCGAGGAAATCTACAGTGTCGAGCAGGCGCTCGATTTCCTGCAAACATGGCCGGTTCGCCGGAAGGGACCAACCTACCAGGCCGCGTTCAATGCCTGTTTTGGCGCCACGGTGGACATCGTCGAGACCGAAGACGCATGGCGGGCCTTCATGGCCTTTTGCCGGGTGAGCGGCCTGCTTGCCAGGGACATGATGGTTCCGCGCAAGCGCGGCGGCGAGGCGAGGGGACTGCGGGCTTAGACAGCCTTCGACATAGTCCTCAGTCGTCTTCGTCTCTTCTTGCCGACATCCCTGTCAGAGTGGCGGGCCCAGCAGAGCTGGCGCAGCATCACGCTGGCGATAGACATATGCCAAGTTGAAATGCTGGTACGCCCAAGGGGAATCGAACCCCTGTTACCGCCGTGAAAGGGCGGTGTCCTGACCGCTAGACGATGGGCGCGCTCAGATGTGAGCGCTTATAGTTGCGTCGCGACAAACCGGCAACCCGTCTGCCGCCGGCTGCGACAACTTTTTTCCTTTGGCTCCAAACCGCGTCTTTCCGACAGCCAAGCTGGTTTTTGCGGCATGATGCAACGCCGCCGAAGGGCCTTCGCGGTGACGGAAGATCCTCGCCCTAGCCGCGCCTGCGGCAGCGCCAGTTCCAGTCGCGCTCGGGGCCGACATCGACATGGACGGATTCGGTGTGGCAGTAGGTGCCGACGCCGCCGCGGCCCGGCATGGTGCGGATATAGCTCGCCAGTTCCCATTTCGAGACGCCGGGAACCTGGATGTCGGCGGCGGCGCAGTACATGTGCAGCGAATTCTTTGCGCCGTTGGCGCGGCGGTTGCGGGCCGGATCGCGATAGCCGGAGGTGACCGTCATCTTGCGGCCGTAGTGGCCTTCGATCGTCTTCAGCACGCGAACCAGCGATGGCTTCAAGCAGGCGACATCGACGCTTTCGTTCTGTTTCAGGAGGCCGTTGGGCGCCAGCCGGGCAAGGCCGGCGGCGGAGGCGACCTGATAGGCGCCACCCGAACCTTCGTCTTCGTTGAGATCGACATCACTCTCATCGTCGAGGCCGGATTTGCGCTTGATCTCGAACAGCGCCGTCTGTCGCACGCCGGGCAGCGCATCGGCGGTGAAGTGGCTGGTGTCGCCTGTCGACACCAGCTGCACCGGCTTTTCAGCCGGATCGGCCGAAGCCAGGGTGACGGTGGGTTTTGCCGCAGGCGTCGCCTTGGCCTGCATGACCGTTGGCTGCCCGCCCGCTCTGCTGTTGGCCGGCGAAGAAGGTGCCGCCGAAGCAGGCGTGGCGCTGAACAGTGAGGCCAGGAAGTTTTTCTTCGGTGCGTAGGCCTGTGGCTGCGGCATCTCGCCGGCGGTCACATAAACCGGGTTGGTCATCGCCGGTGCGGCGGCCTTGGCGTCGGGCTTCGATGCATCAGCACTGTTCTGCGCCACGGCCTGTTCGGCTGTCTGGGCGTTTGGTTGCAGCGGTTGCGGCGTGTGTCCCGCGATCGTCTCGGCTGCCGTGGGGACGGCGATCGGGAATCCAGCGTCGAGCTTGGCCCCTGGCTTGGCCACCGGCACATAGGCGACCTGCTCGGGAAGGTTGGCGTCGCCGTCGGCATTCATCGTCATTTGTGCGCTTGTCATCTGCGACGATGATGCGGCCGTGCTGGCCTGGGGCGCACCGGCGGCCGTGCTGATTTCGGTAGCCGAGGTATTGTAGCCTGGCATGCCGACCGACATGGTCGGGTCGCCGGCCGAGGTGCAGGACGCCAGGAGCACCGAGAAAAGCGCCGCCACAATCGCGCGGCTTTCTCCCTTCGCGAGGCGCGATCCTGCTGATCTCAAAACAAAATTCCCCCTCGATATCCGACCGGTTCGTCATTGGCGCGGCGTCGAAACGTCTCGTCGAAATGACCCTTGTTCCCCGAACCGGAAACGAGACCTGTGTCAAATCTGCAAGCCTCAAAGTAATTTGGCGGCTAGAGGATGAATCAAGGCTGCTCAGGGTTGACGGCACCATTTCGCCCGCTTTTGGCGGCGCGTCAACTCACCACACATTACAGATGGTTACACGCGCACCTTGACATAGGTGCCGGGGGCTTCGCCTAGAACTTGCATATGCTCGCCCGGTTTGCGAGCCGGTACGCGGGTATTGTCCTTGGCTTCGATCCAGCGCTGCCAGTGCGGCCACCAGGAACCGGGATGGTCGGTGGCCCCGGCGAGCCACTGGTCGAAGTCGCCGGCCGGCTTGCCGCCGGTCCAGTAGTGATATTTCTGCGCCGCCGGCGGATTGACGACCCCGGCGATGTGGCCGGAGCCGGCCATGACGTAATCGACCTCGCCGCCGAAATATTTCGAGCCGAGGAAGACCGAAAGCGCCGGCGCGATATGGTCCTCCTTAGAGGCGAGGTTGTAGACCGGAATGGTAACGTCCTTCAGCGAAACCGTGCGGCCCGCCAGTTCCATCATGCCTTGCGAAAGCCTGTTCTCGAGATAGCAATTGCGCAAATAGAAGGAATGGTTGGCAGCGCCCATGCGGGTCGAATCGGCATTCCAGTACAGCAGGTCGAAAGGCAGGGGATCCTTGCCGCGCATGTAGTTGTTGACGACATAGGGCCAGATCAGGTCGCCCGAGCGCAGCATGTTGAAGGCGGTCGCCATCTTCGTGCCGTCGAGATAGCCTTTCTCGTTCATCGCCTTTTCGACGGCCGCGACCTGCTCCTCGTCGACGAACACTTTTAGATCGCCGGCATAGGTAAAATCGACCTGGGTGGTGAAGAAGGTGGCGGATTTGATGCGGTTGTCGCCTTCCTGCGCCATCAGCGCCAGGGCCGCCGCCAGAAGCGTGCCACCGACGCAATAGCCGATGGCGTTGACTTGCCTTTCGCCGGTGGCCTTCTCGATCGTGTCGAGGCCGTATTGCAGGCCCTCCCTGATATAGGCCTCCCAGCTCTTGGCGCCGTGCCGCTCGTCCGGGTTGATCCAGGAGATGACAAAGACGGTGTGGCCTTGCTCGACTGCCCAGCGAATGAAGGATTTTTGCGGGTTGAGGTCGAGGATGTAGTATTTGTTGATCCATGGCGGGCAGATCAGCAGCGGCCGCTTGAGCACGGTGTCGGTAGTCGGTTCGTATTGCAGGATTTCGGCGACGTCGCTGCGGCCGACCACCTTGCCGGGAGTGGTGGCGAGATTCTTACCGATCTCGAAAAGCGAATAATCGGCCTGCCGCAGCTTCAGGTCGCCCTTGCCGGCGGCAATGTCCTCGGCCAGCATCTTCATGCCGCGCACCAGGTTTTCGCCGTTGGAGGCGACAGTCTCGCGAAACAATTCCGGATTGGTCAGGATGAAATTCGACGGCGAGATGGCATTGGACACCTGCTTGACATAAAAGCCGGCCTTGTGGCGGGTGTGCTCGTCCAGGCCGTCGGCGTGCTCGACCAGTTCGGCCGCCCAGCGCGAGGTGACCAGATACGCCTGTTTGAGGAAATCGAAGAAGGCGTTGCGGCCCCATTCCGGGTCCTGGAAACGCTTGTCACCGCGCTCGGGCTTGACCGTGTCCTCGGCGTCCTCGGCGTCCTCGGCGCCGGCGCCGATGCGCTGGACGGCGTTGGCCCAGACGGTCATGTAGCCGGAAAACAGCCGCGTTTGCGCCTCCAGCGCGCGCTGCGGGTCGGAGAGCCAGTACTCGGTGAGCTTGGAGAACGTCTTCACCATGTCGACGACCGGCTCAGCGACGTGATCGCGCACCTCGCCTTTTTCCCGCGGCTCGGCCCATGCCGAGGCGGCCTTGCCGGCCTGCTCGATCATGCGAGCCATGTTCAGAGCGAAGCGTTCCGGGTCCTTCACCAGATATTGCTCGACGGTCGAAGGTTGGTCATCTTCCGCTTTGCCCGAATCGGGTGTTTTGGACATGGTTCGCGGGGTTCCTCCCGAAGCGTTTTGTTGACATATTACCATGGGATACCGAACAGGGTCCAATGTGCTCTAACCCGGCCGCCAGGAAAACAATATGACGATTAATATTGGCAAGGACGTTTTTTCCGGCACTGGTCGTTTTTGCCGCATGGCGCTCGTCCTGTTGGCGATGGCCGGTTGCACGAGCAGCAACATGGAAGGTGCGGCGCCCGCCACCGGCCTTGTCGGCGCGAAGGACACCGGTTCCTATCCGAACCTGAACATCCGGCCGCAGGTGGCGGCCGAGCAATTCACCGACGAGGAAAAGAACGCCAAGCTCGCCCAACTGAAGGCCGAGGAGCAGAGCCAGGCCGCCAAGGGCGGCGGCGTCAAGGTTGCGGACCAGGCAGCGCTGGACCAGCTGGCAAAAAAACACGGCGCCGAGGCGCTGAAGCAGATCGAAGGCAAATGCGACCCCGCTCTCGACCCTAGTTGCAAATAGGCTTATACGCGCGACCGCAACCTCACTGTCTGGAACTGCCATGGAAGAATTTCACAAGGTCCGCCGGCTTCCGCCCTATGTCTTCGAACAGGTCAACCGGCTGAAGGCCAGCGCGCGTTCGCGCGGCGCCGACATCATCGACCTTGGCATGGGCAATCCGGACCTGCCGACGCCCAAGGCCATCGTCGACAAACTCTGCGAGGTGGTACGCGATCCGCGCACGCACCGCTATTCGTCGTCGCGCGGCATTCCGGGCCTGCGTCGTGCCCAGGCCAACTACTATGCCCGCCGCTTCGGCGTGAAGCTCGACCCGGACAGCCAGGTGGTGGCGACGCTCGGCTCGAAGGAGGGCTTCGCCAATATGGCGCAGGCGATCACCGCCCCCGGCGACGTGATCCTTTGCCCTAATCCGACCTATCCAATCCATGCGTTCGGCTTCATCATGTCGGGCGGCGTCATCCGCTCGCTGCAGGTCGAGCCGGACGACGGCTTCATCCCGGCCCTGGAGCGCGGCATTCGCCATTCGATCCCGAAGCCGCTGGCACTGATCCTCAATTATCCGTCCAATCCGACGGCACTGGTCGCTTCGCTCGATTTCTACAAGGAGGTGGTGGCCTTCGCGAGGAAGAACGACATCATCATCCTGTCGGATCTTGCCTATTCGGAGATCTATTTCGACGGCAATCCGCCGCCTTCGGTGCTGCAGGTGCCGGGCGCCATAGACGTCGCCGTCGAGTTCACCTCGATGTCGAAGACCTTTTCGATGCCGGGTTGGCGCATGGGTTTTGCGGTCGGCAATGAACGGCTGATCTCGGCGCTGACGCGAGTGAAATCCTATCTCGACTACGGCGCCTTCACGCCGATCCAGGTGGCGGCGGCGCATGCACTCAACGGCGATGGCGCCGACATCGCGGAAGTGCGCGACGTCTACCGCAAACGCCGCGATGTCATGGTCGACGCCTTCAGCCGCGCCGGCTGGACCATTCCCGCACCGGCGGCATCGATGTTCGCCTGGGCGCCGATCCCGGAGCCGTTCAAGCACCTGGGCTCGCTTGAATTCTCCAAGCTCCTGATCGAGCACGCCGACGTCGCGGTGGCGCCGGGCGTCGGCTTCGGCGAGCATGGCGACGATCACGTGCGCATCGCGCTGGTCGAAAACGAGCACCGGATCCGGCAAGCGGCGCGCAACATCAAGCGCTTCCTCGCATCCAGCGCCAAGCAGCCGAATAACGTCGTACCGCTCGCCGCGCATCGCTGATTTTCTACACATCGACCGACTGAATGGGGCGTCGCCGGACATGGCTGAAGCGTTGCGTGTTGGAATTGCCGGGCTCGGCACCGTCGGTGCGTCGGTGGCCCGCGTGCTGCGCGACAAGGCGGCTGAACTGACGCGACAGTGCGGACGCGACATCGTCGTGTCGGCGGTTTCGGCCCGCGATCCCAAACGCGACCGCGGCGTTGATCTTGGCACAGCACAGTGGTTCGACGATGCCGTCAAGATGGCGCAGACCGCCGAGATCGATGTCTTCGTCGAGCTGATCGGCGGCGACGAAGGCCCATCACGCTCGTCCGTCAAAGCGGCGCTCGAGGCCGGCCGCCACGTCGTCACCGCCAACAAGGCACTGCTTGCCAAGCACGGGGTGGCATTGGCCGAGATCGCCGAGAGGAAAGGCGTGCTGCTCAATTACGAGGCGGCGGTGGCCGGCGGCATTCCGGTCATCAAGACGATGCGCGAGGCGATGGCCGGCAATTCGGTGACCCGCGTTTTCGGAATCCTCAACGGTACCTGCAATTATATTTTGACGCGCATGGAAGCCGAGGGCCTGTCCTTTGATGCCTGCCTGAAGGATGCGCAACGGCTGGGCTATGCCGAAGCCGACCCGACCTTCGACATCGAGGGCCACGACACCGCGCACAAGCTGTCGATCCTGACCAGCCTTGCCTTCGGCACGAGGATCGCCGCCAACGATATCTACATGGAAGGCATCTCCAACATCAGCCAGGCCGACATCCGCGCGGCCGGCGATCTCGGCTACCGGATCAAGCTGCTTGGCGTCGCCCAACGCACCGAAAGTGGCATCGAGCAGCGCGTGCACCCGACCATGGTGCCGACGGCCTCGGTCATCGCGCAGGTGCACGGCGTCACCAACGCGGTGGCGATAGAAACCGACATCCTCGGCGAATTGCTGCTTTCCGGGCCTGGCGCCGGCGGCAACGCCACCGCGTCGGCGGTGATCGGCGACATTGCCGACATCGCCAAGAGCCGGCCTGGCTTCCAGCATGGTCCGGTCTTCGGCCGGCCGGCGAAGGAATTGAAGCCTTACAAGAAAGCGCAGATGCGCAGCCATGCCGGCGGCTATTTCATCCGGCTGACCGTGCACGACCGCCTCGGCGTCTTCGCGGCAATAGCCAAGCGCATGGCCGACAACGACATTTCGCTGGAATCGATTGTCCAGCATGCCGCCGGGCCGGAAACCGAGGCACAGAAGACGGTCATCCTGGTGACCCACGAGACGACCGAGGCGGCGGTGCGCAAGGCCGTCGACGGCATCACCAGGGACAGCCTTCTGACCGACAAGCCGCAAGTCATCCGCATCGAGCGGGCCGGATAGCAGTCTCACATTTTACCTTCAATCGATTGATATTGCTGCGCTTTCAAAAAGGTCCAGCGCAGGTCTTGCTGTTGTCACGGGGCTTTGACACAAGAAGCGCGTCTCTGGCGGGAGGCTAATGCATGTCGCCCAAAAGTGTGCAGCGGTTTTGGGACAACGACATGCATAATAAAAACAAAGTGCCAACGAGGATTGTCCATCGATGAATGTGGCCCAGAACATTGTCGCCGGCCTCGACCGGATACTGACCATGGAATTGGTGCGCGTCGCCGAACGCGCCGCGGTCGCGGCCGCCAGATTGCGCGGACGCGGCGACGAGAAAGCCGCCGACCAGGTCGCGGTCGATGCCATGCGGCAGGAGCTCAACCGTCTTGCCATCAACGGCACGGTGGTGATCGGCGAAGGCGAGCGCGACGAGGCGCCGATGCTTTATATCGGCGAAGAGGTCGGTACCGGCCAAGGCCCGGCTGTCGACATCGCGCTTGATCCGCTCGAAGGCACGACGATCTGCGCCAAGAACCTGCCCAACGCACTGGCCGTTATCGCCATTGCCGAAAAAGGCAGCCTTTTGTTCGCGCCGGACGTCTATATGGACAAGATCGCGATCGGTCCGGGTTATGCCGACGGCATCATCGACATCGATGCCTCGCCGGCCGAAAACATCGCCAGCCTCGCCAGGGCCAAGGGCGTGCCGGTGGCGGAGATTACCGCCTGTATTCTCGACCGGCCACGCCATGGCGCGTTGATCGAAGCCGTGCGGGCGACCGGAGCCGCGATCCGTCTGATCGGCGACGGTGATGTCGCCGGGGTCATCCATACCACCGACCCGGACGAGACCGGCATCGACATCTATCTCGGCACCGGAGGCGCGCCCGAAGGCGTGCTCGCAGCTGCCGCCTTGCGCTGCACCGGTGGCCAGATGCAGGGCAGGTTGATCTTCGATACGCCGGAAAAGCTGGCGCGCGCCGCGAAGATGGGGATCTCCGACCCAAAACGGATCTACCACACGCAAGACATGGCACGCGGCGACGTGCTGTTTGCCGCGACCGGCGTCACCGACGGCAATATGCTGGCCGGCGTCAAGTTCGGCCGCAATTTCATCACCACGCACACGATCGTGCTGCGCTCGTCATCGCGGACCGTGCGCGAAATCAAAGCCAGGCATCAGGATCTGGAAAAGTTTTGATTTCGACTCAGTTAGCCATTGCATATTGTGCGCAATGACAAATTGCAGACGGCGCGTCACGTGACGGGGGAAAGACGCTTTTTCCTCGATGTCAGGCAGTCGGCCACCGGCGTTTCCTGGGAACACCGGCTGACCGAGCGTCAGGACATGGCCGCGCTCGCCATCGCGCAAGGGTATGGCGTGCCTGACATCGTGGCACGTGTGCTGGCCGGGCGTGGTGTCACCGCCGAGCAGACCGAGCGGTTTCTGGATCCGACCATCCGCAATCTGCTGCCCGACCCGGCATCGCTGACCGACATGGACAGGGCCGCCGCTCGCATCGCCCAGGCGGTGATGGCCAGGGAAAAAGTGGCGATCTTTGGCGACTACGATGTCGACGGCGCCGCCTCGTCGGCGCTGCTCAAGCGCTTTCTCGCATATTTCTCGGTGGCGTCGGAGATCTACATACCGGACCGCATCTTCGAGGGTTACGGCCCCAATCCGGAAGCGATGCGCGAACTCGTCTCGCGCGGCGCGACGCTGATCGTCACCGTCGATTGCGGCACCAACAGTGCTGCTTCCATCGACGCCGCAAAGGCCGCCGGCGCCGACGTCGTGGTGCTCGATCACCATCAGGTCGGCGGGCCGCTGCCGGCGGCGGCTGCGGTCGTCAACCCAAATCGCGAGGACGACCTTTCCGGCCAAGGTCATCTTTGTGCCGCCGGCGTCGTCTTCCTTTGCCTGGTGCAGACCGCGAAGATCCTGCGCGGCCGCTTGCCGGATGCCGCACCGCCGGACCTGCTTGGCCTGCTCGACCTAGTGGCGCTGGGCACAGTCTGCGACGTGGTGCCGCTCACCGGCGTCAACCGCGCCTTCGTGGTCAAGGGGCTGCAGGTGGCGCGACAGCAGAGAAACGAAGGGCTGGCGGCGTTGGCGCGGGTCTCGCGTATAGGCGAGCCGATCAGCACGTTCCATCTGGCCTTTCTGATCGGTCCGCGCATCAACGCCGGCGGGCGCATCGGCGACGCAGCACTTGGCAGCCGCCTGCTTGCAACCGACGACCCCGTCGAGGCCCGCACCATTGCCGAGACGCTGGATCGGCTCAACCAGGAACGGCAGTCGATGGAGCAGGAGATGCTGGCCGCCGCGCGCTCAGAGGCCGATGCCGAGCTTGCCGGCGGCAATGGTCCGGCCATCGTGGTGACAGCCAGCAGCAACTGGCATCCTGGCATTGTCGGCCTGCTTGCCTCGCGGCTCAAGGACCATGCAAGACGGCCGGCCTTTGCCATCGCCTTCAACGCCAATGGTGTCGGTACGGGGTCAGGCCGTTCGGTGTCGGGCTTCGACCTCGGCCGGCTGGTGCGCGAGGCTGCCGATGCCGGGCTTATCGTCAAGGGCGGCGGCCACGGAATGGCGGCCGGCATCACTGTCGAGCGGGCGAAGCTCGGCGAACTCAGGGCTTTCTTCGAAGAGCGCGCGGCGGTGGATGTGTTCCGCCTGCAAGGCGAGGAGAGCCTGGCGATCGACGGCGCGCTTGCCGCCGAGGGCGCGACGCTTGCGCTGCTCGATGCGCTTGAGAGGGCAGGGCCGTTCGGCGCCGGGCATGTTGCGCCGGTGTTCGCGCTTCCGCGCCACCGGCTTGTCGATGCGCGGGCGGTCGGCAGCAACCACATCCGCGCCGACCTGCAGTCGGAAAGCGGCGGCCGCATCCAGGCGATCGCCTTTCGCGCGGTCGACACGGCTCTTGGCGAATTCCTGTTCAAGAACAGGGGTAAGCCGGTGCATGTCGCCGGCTCGCTGTCGGGCAACCACTGGAACGGCAACCGCACGGTGCAGTTCCGCATCGTCGACGCGGCGCTTGCCTGAGAGCTCGCTGCCGCCCTGCCTAAGCGAGGACGGTCTGCAGCCGGGTCAGGTCGCCGATCTGCGCCATCGTTGCCTGGTAGCCGATACGGATCGCTTCGTCGGCGCGGTGGAATTCGGTCAGGCCGATATGGCTGAGCTTCGGCTGCAGCGATATGTCCGGCGGGTCGCCGGCCAGCCTGGCGCGCGAAATGCGGTCCTGGATGATGTTAAAGGCCTCGACCATGACGCCAGTAATGCCGAGCCGCGTCTCGCGCGACTGGCGTTCTGGATCGGCGTGGCCGGCCCTCGGCGCGTCTTTCTCGATGACCAGCTCGCCGGCATTGTGCTTGATCACCGCGGCGCGGCCGAACAGATCGTAGTGAAGGTTCACCGCAACTACGAGCGGCTGCTCGTAGGCACGGCAGACCGAGACCGGCACCGGATTGACCAGTGCGCCGTCAACCAGCACACGCCCATTGCAGGCGACCGGCTCGAACACGCCGGGCAGCGCGTAGGAGGCGCGCATTGCGGTGCTCAACGAGCCGCTCGACAGCCAGATCTCATGACCGGTGCGGATTTCCGAAGCGACGCAGACGAATGGTTTTGGCAGGTCCTCGAAGCGGATGCCGGCTATGTGCTCGCGCAGCCGCGCATCGAGCTTCATGCCACCGAACAGGCCGCTGCCGCGTAGATTGAGGTCGAGAAGGCCAAAAATGCGCCGCCTGGTCAGGCTGCGCGCGAATTCTTCCAACTCGTCGAGCTTGCCGGCAACATAGCAGCCGCCGACCAGCGCGCCGATCGAGGTGCCGGCGATCATCGACACTTCGATGCCGGCTTCATCAAGCGCGCGCAGCACGCCGATATGCGCCCAGCCGCGCGCACAGCCGCCACCCAATGCCAGCGAAATCCCAGTTTTGCCCGGAGATTTGGTTTCGGATGCGCCCGCGGCCGAGGAGAGGCCATTGGCCTCCCGAACGTCAGGTCTGTTGCGCAATGACGCCCAGTCGAGCATCACAATCTCCCTTGTCCCACGGTCATCCTATAGGCGGGCCGTATCGAAATCATGAATATACGTGGCTGAAGTGCTGCGAATGGTTCATATTGATGGTGTATTGGGCTTTCGATAGGTTTTTTCCGCATCGAACAGCGGGTTGCTGCCGTCGCTGGCAAGCGTCCCTTTGCCATCGCTCAGCCCCACCGTCCGATAAAAGCATGAACGTCGGCCGGTGTGACAAGTTGCTTGGTGACCCAGCATTTTGACGCGCAACCATATCGCGTCCTGGTCACAATCCGTGAGCATCTCGACGACCTGCTGGACATTGCCCGAGGTTTCGCCCTTCTTCCACAGCGCGTTGCGCGAACGCGACCAGTAGTGCGCGATGCCGGTCTCGAGCGTCAGCGCCAGCGCCTCGGCATTCATATGCGCGACCATCAGCAGCACGCCGTCTTCGGCATCGGTGACCACGACAGTGACGAGGCCGGCAGCATCGAAGCGCGGTGAAAGGACCGCGCCTTCCTCGAGTGCCTTCTTGTCTGTTGGAGCTTTCGGGAATTCCAATGCCGACATTCGCCGGTCCTTATCTAGCGAAGCCGGCAGGCCGATCAGATCCTGCCGCCGCGCACCATGGTGACGAAGCGGACCTGCTCTTCGGGTGTGTCCTTGAAGACGCCGGTGAAGGTTGAGGTCAGCGTGGTGGAGCCCTGCTTGCGGATGCCGCGCATGGCCATGCACATATGCTCGGCCTCAAGCATAACGGCCACACCGCGCGGATTGAGCACGTCCTGGATGACGCCGGCAATCTGCGCGGTCATCGCTTCCTGGGTCTGCAAGCGATGGGCGAAGATGTCGACGACACGGGCTATCTTGGACAGGCCGACAACCTTGCCGTCAGGCAGATAGCCGACATGCGCCTTGCCGATGATCGGCACCATGTGATGCTCGCAATGCGAGTGGAAGGATATGTCCTTGACGAGAACGAGGTCGTCATAGCCGGCAACTTCCTCAAAGGTGCGGCCAAGTTCCTCGGCTGGGCACATATCATAACCGTTGAACATTTCGCTGAACGCCTTGGTGACGCGCTTCGGCGTGTCGATCAGGCCCTCGCGGTCAGGGTTGTCGCCGGTCCAGCGCAACAAGGTGCGCACAGCGGCTTCGACTTCGGCCTCGCTCGGCCGGTCGGTGACCGGCTTTTCCATATAGGCAGACCGCGGCATGAGTTTCTTGATAACGGCGTCCATAAAGGCGTCTCCCGTAGTTCCTCTCTCAGGAGGAACGAGTTGAACGGACCACGACCTTTCGGGTGTCAGAAACTCGCCCGGTTTCCAGCCCGTAAGTGGCGTGAACAGAATTGGGTATGACGAGGTTTGTGGTCGCCTTGTCGATACCCGACTACCGCCATTATATATGTTCGTGCCGAGCGAAAGGAAGACGCCAGAGCGGCAATGACTGTTCGCTGGGCGGCGACGGATTGGAAAAATATGATCGACGATGTCTACAATGCGAAAATTCTGGGTTTTGCCGGAAACATCGCACGGATCGGCCGGCTCGACCGGCCCGACGCAACCGCACGAGCACATTCCAAGCTGTGCGGATCGACGGTGACCGTCGATCTGAAGATGGATGATGGCGTCGTCAGCGATTTCGCGCATGACGTGAAGGCCTGTGCGCTTGGCCAGGCGTCGTCGTCGATCATGGCGCAGCATGTCGTCGGCGCCAGCGCCGAAGAATTGCGCAGCGTGCGCGAGACGATGCTGAAGATGCTGAAGGAAAACGGCCCGCCGCCCGAAGGCCGCTTCGCCGACCTGAAATACCTGGAACCGGTGCGCGACTACAAGGCGCGCCACGCCTCGACCATGCTGACCTTCGACGCAGTGGTCGACGCCATCGGCCAGATCGAGAAGAAGCGGGCGGAAGAGGCGGCTTAAACCTTGGCGAGAAAACGCCGGCTTTCGGCGAATTCCGCCCGGACCCAGTCGGCAAAAGCCCTGGCTGGTTCGGAAAGGTCATTCAGCCTTCTGGCTACTAGCCAATAGGCGCCCGACGCGACGTCGATGTCGAAAGGCTTGATAAGCGCGCCGGACGCAAGTTCTTCGCCGATCTGCAAAAGATCGCCCAACGCGACACCATGTCCAAGCAAGGCTGCCTGCTTCGAAAGCGAAGCATCGGCCAGCATCGGACCGCGCGCAGGCACGGCATCAGCCGTCACGCCCGCCGCTTCGAACCAGCGTGCCCAAGCCTGACGGTTTTCTTCGTGCAGCAACGTATAGCGACCAAGGTCGATCGGCTTTTCCAGAGCTGGGCCGGATGCAAGAAGTGCCGGCGACAGAACTGGGGAATCGACGACCGCGGCAAGCTGTTCGGCTTCGCTGCGTGGCCATGAGGTGGCGTGCGCACTGAAACGCAGGGCAAGTTCGGGCTGATCGCTGCGAAACTCTATCAATCTCGGGTCGACCTCAAGGGAAACGTCGATGTCGGGTCGCAACTCGCGAAAGCGGTTGAGCCGCGGCACCAGCCATACGGATGCAAGCGATGGCTCGACGCTGACACGCACCACGGACTGCGTCGGGGCCGCCGTCAATTCCGAAAGCAGCCTGTCGATGCCCTCGAAACTTCTGACCAACTGGTCGAGCAGCCGCTGGCCGGTGTCGGTCAACTCGACGCGGCGATGATGGCGGAAGAACAAAGGTTGGCGCAGGAAGGTTTCGAGCTCGCGGATCTGTCGGCTGATCGCCGCCTGCGAAACATAAAGCTCCTCGGCCGCACGGCTGAAGCTCAGGTGACGACCGGCTGCTTCGAAGCTTCTGAGAGCCGTCAGGGGGAGGTGTCCGCGCTTCATTCGCATAACTCAGAGTTATCTGACGTGGACGTTATACTCGTTTGAAGAGCAAGGCCAGCGGCGCTCTAATCGGTGCTCAAGGAGTGCCGCCATGATCCAGTTTCTCAACATTCTGGGCGATATGATGCGGATCGCGACGTTTCAATGGTACGACGAGAAACCGCATAGGGATTGGTGCGAGGAGAGGCCGCCGACCAGCGTCGCCGTATGCCGAAGGCCGACGCCCGACCGCTATCCGGTTCGCCCTACCAGGCCATGACGGGATTGCCGGAACGGCATTGCGTTCCTGGCCCGATGCGCACATCTATCGCGTAGGGAAACGCGATGTGGAGACTGCGGTGGTCGGCCAACATCGGCATGCGCACGGCGCCAGGCCGATTCGACAAGGACGCAACTGGTCCGGCCCGTGGCGCAAGACGCCGGGCCGCGTCTTCGGCACGTCGCTTGTCCGACTTTACCAGCTGACGCTGTCCGGCTTCGTCGGCAATTCCTGCCGGCATCTGCCGACCTGTTCCGAATACGCGTACGAAGCGATCGCCCGCCACGGGCTGTGGGCCGGCGGCTGGATGGGGTTTTTCCGGGTGCTGCGCTGCGGACCGTTCGGCACGCACGGCATCGACCGGGTGCCTGAGGCACTGGCTGATCGCTACCTCTGGTTCACGCCATGGCGGTATTGGCGGATCGGGAAAAAACGTGGCGACCTGGACAGTTGACCGCAACTGTGCGGTGCACAGAGGGGTCGCTTTTTACGATCTGGTAGGGTTAACCGCAGCTTGCGCTGACATAGCGCATTTGAGACAAAATCGAGACAAGACACCTCGCTAAGCCGCTCCTGACACCCTTCAGGAGAGATTACCAAATGCGCCGGATAGATCGTCGTCCCTTCATTTTCGCCGTGGTTCTCTACGTCCTGGCGTGGCTGATGGGTTTTCCGATCCGTGCGCAATCGGCGCCGCTCGGGGACGTCGAATGCACGCTGATCGTCGACGCCGCAAGCGGCGAGACGCTGTATCGCCAAGGGACCTGTGATCAGCGCTTCAGCCCCGCCTCGACATTCAAGGTTCCGCTGGCGCTGATCGGCTATGATGCTGGAATCCTGAGCGACGAGCATACGCCAAGCTGGGAGTACAAGGCAGAGTTCAATGCCCCGAAACGGGACCGCAAGACCGTCGACCCGACGATCTGGGAAAGGGATTCGGTCCTTTGGTTCTCACGCGAGATTACGCGCCGGCTCGGCAGCAAACAGTTTGCCGGCTATGTGTCCAGATTGGACTATGGCAACACCGAAGTCTCCGGCACTGCCGGCAAGAATGACGGCCTCACCCATTCCTGGGTGAATTCTTCGCTCAAGATATCGCCGGTCGAGCAGGTCGATTTCCTGCGCAAGCTGCTGGCGCGAAAACTGCCGGTTTCGGACAAGGCCCATGCGATGACCAGCGCGATTGTCCCGACCTTCCGGGCAGGCGGCTGGACGGTGCAGGGCAAGACCGGAACGACCAGGCTCGGCGACAGCGCCGACAAGCGCTCGCTTGGCTGGTTTGTCGGCTGGGCGCAGACCGATGCTCGCAAGATCGTCTTTGCCCGCCTGGTAGTCGATACGAAACGTTCCGACACGCCAAAGGGACTCAAGACGCGGGCGATGTTCCTGAAAGATCTGCCGAATCTCCTCAGGTGACCTACATCCGGCTTTACGGCGCCGAAAACTGCCCATAAAAGACCGCTCGCCGCCGGACGCATCCGGCTCTTACTGATGCATGTCGTAGCGCCAAAACCGCTAAGCAGTCTTGGGCGACATGCATTTTACCACCCGCGCTCGTTTGCGGGACTGGATAGGAGAATCTTATGCTGAATTCCGTTTCCCTGACATTTCCCGATGGTTCCGTTCGCGATTACGACGCGGCGATGACCGGCGCCGGCCTGGCGGAATCGATCTCGAAGTCGCTGGCCAAGAAGGCCGTTGCCTATTCGATCGACGGCACGCTGCGCGATCTTTCCGACCCGATCGGCAGATCGGGCAAAGTCGAGATCATCACCCGCGAGGACCCGCGTGCGCTGGAGCTCATCCGCCACGATGCAGCCCATGTGCTGGCCGAAGCCGTGCAGGAACTTTGGCCGGGAACGCAGGTGACCATCGGGCCGGTGATCGAAAACGGGTTCTACTACGATTTTGCCCGCAACGAGCCGTTCACGCCCGACGATTTCCCGGTGATCGAGAAGAAGATGCGCGAGATCATTGCACGCAACAAGCCGTTCACCAAGGAGGTCTGGTCGCGCGAAAAGGCGAAAAGGATCTTTGCCGACAAGGGCGAGCGCTACAAGCTCGAGTTGATCGACGCCATCCCCGAGGACCAGGATCTCAAGATCTATGCACAGGGCGACTGGTTCGACCTCTGCCGCGGCCCGCATATGGCCGCGACCGGCCAGATCGGCAGCGCCTTCAAGCTGATGAAGGTCGCCGGCGCCTATTGGCGCGGCGACAGCAACAATCCGATGCTGACCCGCATCTACGGCACAGCCTGGGCCGATCAGGCGCAGCTCGAAGCCTATCAGACGATGCTGGAGGAGGCCGAGAAGCGCGACCACAGGAAGCTCGGCCGTGAGATGGACCTGTTCCACTTCCAGGAGGAGGGCCCCGGGGTCGTCTTCTGGCACGCCAAGGGCTGGAGGATGTTCCAGAACCTGGTCAATTACATGCGTCGCCGCCTCGACGAGCAGGGCTATCAGGAAGTCAACGCGCCGCAGGTGCTCGACAAGAGCCTGTGGGAGACGTCAGGCCACTGGGGCTGGTACCGGGACAACATGTTCAAGGTGACCGTTGCTGGCGACGACACCGACGACGACCGGGTGTTTGCGCTGAAGCCGATGAACTGCCCCGGTCACGTCCAAATCTTCAAGCACGGGCTGAAATCCTACCGCGATCTGCCGGTAAAACTTGCGGAATTCGGCAATGTGCATCGCTATGAGCCGTCCGGCGCGCTGCACGGGCTGATGCGCGTGCGCGGCTTTACCCAGGACGATGCGCACATCTTCTGCACCGAGGAACAGCTCGCCGACGAGTGCATCAAGATCAACGATCTGATCCTCTCGACCTATGCCGATTTCGGCTTCGACGAAATCACCGTCAAGCTGGCGACCCGCCCCGAAAAACGGGTCGGTACCGACGCGATGTGGGATCATGCCGAGGGCGTGCTGCAGGACGTGCTCGACAAGATCGCGGCGCGGTCGGGCAACCGGATCAAGACGGGCGTCAATCCGGGCGAGGGCACGTTCTACGGGCCGAAGTTCGAATATGTGCTGAAGGACGCCATCGGCCGCGACTGGCAATGCGGCACCACGCAGGTTGATTTCAACCTGCCTGAACGGTTCGGCGCCTTCTACATCGGCTCGGATTCGGAAAAGAAGCAGCCGGTGATGGTGCATCGCGCCATCTGCGGCTCGATGGAGCGGTTTCTCGGCATCCTGATCGAGAATTATTCCGGCCATTTCCCGCTCTGGTTCGCGCCGCTGCAGGTGGTGGTGGCGACGATCACTTCCGATGTCGACGATTACGCCCAGAAGGTCGTTGCGCAGCTGAAGGCGGCGGGGCTGATCGCCGAAGCCGATCTGCGCAACGAGAAGATCAACTACAAGGTCCGCGAGCATTCGCTGGCCAAGGTGCCGGTCATCCTCGTCTGCGGCAAGCGCGAGGCCGAGGAAGAAACGGTCAATATCCGTCGTCTCGGGTCGCGTGACCAGGAATCACTCGGCCTCGCAGCCGCCGTGAGGCTGCTTGCCGACGAGGCGGTGACACCCGACCGCAAGCGCCGCGCGGCCTGAACCAGTCGACGAGCAATGAATGGCGGTGGAGCGATCGACCGCCATTTTTATATTTTGTATGCCTGTCACGCCGCACGCCTATCTGGCAAATCGATCGACGTGCGCGTCGGCGACGCGCTGGCGCGACCCATGCACAAGGCAGCTTAGAGGGGCGCGTCTCAGTCGGCGCCTTCCTCGGAATCGATGGCCGAAGCCTCGGTGGCCAGAACCTCGATGTCCTGGTTGTGCCCAGCCACCACCGTAAAATCCTTCTGGTAGATGCGGTCGCGGTTCTTGGCGATGATGGTGTAGTCGCCCTCGGCCAGCACCATCGAGGCAAAGGCGCCGACGGTTTCCTTGATCGGATCGCCGGATTCGTTGAGCAGGGACCAGGAGGTGTCGGCGATCGCCTCGCCGCCTGGTTCGCGCACCAGCTTCATGGTCATCTCGGCGGCACGGTGCTCGACGGTCGCTTCGGTCAGCTTGCCGGCCTCGACGCGGATGTCGGAGCGGATGACCGCGTTCACCGCGCCATAGGTCGACACGACGTGGTAGGTGCCGGCATTGAGCCGCACGACGCTGTTCGGCTCGACATCGGGTATGATCAGGGCGCGATCGCCATCGGCCGCGGCGTGGCTCTCATAGATCGAGAAGCGCAGCTTCTTCGGCGGTATGCGTACCCCGCCGGACAGCACTGCATCGAGCTTGAGGCCACCGGCATCGAGCACGAGGCTCTCGCGCTTGGCTTCCTTGCCGACGGTGATGCGCTTGGTGGCGCCGGCCCGCCCGTAGGAGGCGTGGACCAGATACGAACCCGGCTCGAGCTGGAATATGGCGGTGCCGCCATGAGAGGAGGCGACCATCGTCAGCTTGCCGTCGCTGGCCGATTCGGGTTTGAAGACGCGCCAGACTATGCCGCGCGTGATGTCGGCGCCCTTGTCGGTCAATTGCGCCGACAGCGTGATCGCCCCGCTGCTGCCCAATGCCAGCGATGTCTCGCTTTTCGGAGGCGCATAGCCCGAAATTCCGGGAAGCTTCAGCTCGCCGAGGCCGTCTACATCCTGGGCGACGGCAAGCGAAACCGGCACCGTCAACAGTGCGGCAGCGAGCCATATCAGGAAAAGACGCAATGTCCCCTCAAACATGCCTTGCGTTGAAGCCCAAGGCGGTGGCAATTTCAAGGCTTAAGAGTCCGGTCGGCTTCTGCTACAGGGCTCTTTGTCCGGCGCGCCGCGCCAATGCCCAAGCCGCCCGATGTCCCGATGGTGCGCTTCAGCTCAAATTCCAGGAGACTTGCGCCCATGGCGTCGCCGATCATCGATTTTCTGCTGACCCGAAATTCCGCGCCGATCCCGGATTTGAAAGAACCGGCACCGGGCGATGCGGAGATCGCGACGATGATCGCCGCCGCCTCGCGGGTGCCGGACCACGGCCGGCTGGAGCCTTGGCGTTTCATCCTCTATCGCGGCGAGGCTCGCGTCGATATCGGCAAGAAGCTGGCAGCACTTGCCGAACAGCGCGAAGGGCCGCTGCCGGAAGGCCGCCGCAACCAGGAACTGGCGCGCTTTTCGCGCGCGCCGCTGGTCATCGGCGTGATTTCTATCCCCAGGGAAAACCCAAAGATCCCGCAATGGGAGATGTTCCTGTCCGGCGGCATGGCGGCGATGAACCTGATGCTTGCCGCCAATGCGCTGGGCTACGGCACCAACATGATCAGCAACTGGTATTCCGACGTGCCCGAGGGCAGGGCGATCCTCGGCCTGGCGCCGCATGAGCGGGTCGTCGGCTTCGTCCATATCGGCTCCTACCAGGGGCCAGCGCCGGAACGACCGCGGCCCGATCCGGCAAAGCTCTATGCCGACTATTCAGGGCCGTGGGTGGGATAATTCCGGCGCGGAACAGACCCCTAAGGATCAAGCTCCGATGCCTTGGCTCGCGCTAGGAGCCGCTCTGCGAGCTTGAGATGCGGCCGATCGTACATCTTGCCGTCGATGCCGACGACGCCTGGATTTCCTGCCGCCTCGAACGCCTCGACGATCGCCAGGGCGCTTTTCACCGCTTGCGCCGAAGGCGTGAAGGCGGCGTTGATGACCGGCACCTGCGCCGGATGGATCGCCATCTTGCCGGTGAAACCGTCGCGCTCGGCCTCGGCGCATTCGGCCTCGAAGCCGGCCATGTCGCGAAAATCCGGAAAGACGGTGTCGATTGCCGCGACTTCCGCGGCACTTGCGGCAAGCATGGTCATGGTGCGGGCGAGGCGGAACACATCCGTGTAGCGGCCATTCGCGTCGCGCGTCGCGCGCGCGCCAATCGCCGCCGACAAATCTTCCGCCCCCCAGGTGACGCCGACAAGCCGCGCGCTTGCACGGGCGTAGGTCGCTGCGGCCAAGACGCCTGCGGCCGTTTCTGTGATGATCGGCAGGATCCTTATCGCGCCATCCGGTAGGCCGCTTTCGGCTTCGTGCACCCTGAGCTTGGCCGAGAGATGCTGGACATCCAGTCCGCTGTTCGACTTAGGCAGCATGATGCCGTCTGGTTTTGCTGGCACGAGCGCGGCCAGATCGTCGTCGGTCAGTCCGGTCGAAAGATCGTTGACGCGCACATAGATCGCGGAGCTGGTCCGGTGCCTGTGCTCGGCGATAAAACGCGCCGCTGTGTCGCGCGCCAGACCTTTGTTCTGCGCAGCAATCGAATCCTCGAGGTCGACGATGACCACGTCGGCGCCTACGCCAAAGCCCTTCTCCAGCTTCTTTTCCGAATCGCCGGGAACGAAGAGCAGAGAACGCATCGGCTATGCCTTTTTCATCATCATGGCTTGCCTCGTGCATTTGGCAACCAGCACATCGTTCTGGTTATAGGCGCGATGCTCGAGCTCGACGATGCCGCGGTCCGGCTTCGACCTGGATTCACGCACCGAAACCACCGTGGTCTCGACGCGAATGGTGTCGCCATGGAAGACGGGGTGCGGAAACACTGTCTCCTTCATGCCGAGATTGGCGATGGTGGTGCCGACGGTGATGTCATTGACCGAGATGCCGATCATCAGGCCAAGCGTGAACAGCGAATTGACCAGCGGCTTGCCCCATTCGCTCTTCGCCGCGAAGTCGAAGTCGATGTGCAGCGGCTGCGGGTTCAGCGTCATCACCGAAAACAGCATATTGTCGCTTTCGGTCACGGTCTTGCGCAGCGTGTGCTTGAACACATGGCCGAGAACGAACTCCTCAAGGTAAAGTCCGGCCATTGTCGATCTCCTCCGCTGCTTAAGGGTTGATAGGCGTTGCATACCGGGCTCGCAAGCCAGTTAACGAACATGGTGAACCGTTCGTAAACCATTTGTGCCTACGGTCTCCGCCAGGGTCAGAAGCGTTCTGGCAAGGGGCGTAAGCAGGCGACATGGTCGTTTCGCATTTCCTGAAATGGATCCATACGGCGAAGGTGTCGGAGCGTGCTGCGGCGGCAAGCGCGCTGGCTCGCGCCTATGTCGACTCGGAGCTGCCTTTCGAGGACCGCTGCGCTGCCGAGGCGGCGCTGACGTTGCTGCTCGATGACGTATCGTCGAAGGTGCGGGCGGCGATCGCCGACGCGCTTTCCATGAGCCATCATGCGCCGCCGCAGATCGTCAGCGCGCTGGCCTCGGACCAGCCGGAAGTCGCAGCCTTGGTGCTGGCGCGCTCGCCGCTGCTCACCGATGCCGACCTGATCGATCGGGTTGCCGGCGGCCAGAAGGCGACGCAGAAGGTGATCGCCGACCGGCCACGCGTCTCGATGTCGGTTGCGGCGGCGATCGCCGAGATCGGCGAGCCGGAAGCCTGCGCCACGCTGCTCGCCAACAGCGGCGCCGACATCGCATCCGTCAGCTTTCGCCGCATGGCCGAGCGGCACGGCCATCTGCCTCTGGTGCGCGAGGCGCTGATCGCCGACACCCGGCTGCCCGCCGATTGCCGGCATACGCTGCTGGTCAAGCTCGGGGAGATGCTCAAGGGGTCGCCGCTGGTGCTGGCGCTGATGGGCGCCGCCAGGGCCGAGCGCGTCACGCGCGATGCTTGCATCAAGGCTTCGGTGACGCTGATCGAAGGCACGCGGACAGAGGAACATACCGCACTTGTCGAACATCTGCGCCTGCGCGGCGACCTGACCGCAAGCTTCGTCGTCCGCACCATTGCGCACGGCAAGGTCGACTTCTTTGGTTCGGCGCTGGTCGCGCTCAGCCAACAGTCCGAACAACGGGTGAGAGCACTGCTGGCCGGCGGGCATGACATAGCGTTGCAGGCACTGTTCCGCAGCGCCGGGCTTGCCGCCGCCACCCACGCCATCATTCTGCGCGCGCTGAAGGTCTGGCGCGAGGTCGCCAATGGCAAACGCCTCGCCGGCGTCCAGGAAGTCAGCTGGCTGATGCTGAAGGAATTGGGCGGACAGTCCGCCGAAGGCGATCTCGCCGGACTGGTCAAATCGATCCATCTCGACGCGCTGCGCGAGAACGCACGCGGGCACGCGCTGGCGATCGCTGCTGCCTAAACCCGGTCCTTCGCGAAAAAATCCGGAAAATCCTCGATCGCGGCGGCAATGATGCGCAGCGAGGCGGCGATCTGCAGCATTTCGGCCGCGACGCTGCGCTCCGCGATGCCTGCTGCATACTGCCTGGCGACTGCGACGGTCGCCGTCTGCGGCTCGCCGGGACGCCTGAACAGCAGTTCGCGTGCCAGACCGCGCAGGAAATTGGCGATGGAAAGTGCTGTTTCAGGTGGGATCGCGGAACTCTGTTGCGCGTTGCGCAGCCGCAGGATTTCGAGGCCGACAGTAACGGCAGCAATGCCGCCGTCGAGAACGGCGTTGCCTTTCTCGCCGGCGTTCTGCAGCAGCGGCATCAACTGATTGACCCGATCATAGGCAAGGCTCTCGAAAGCCAGTCGCCGCGGCATGCGCTCATGCAGACAAAGGCGGGCAAGATCTTCGCGCATGGCTTGCAGGATGCGGTTGACGGTGACCCAGGGGTCGGCGGGCAGCACGACGGCGAAGACGCCGATCGCCAGAAGAATGCCGACAAGGACCGCTGCCGAATTGGCGAGGAACGGCTCCGGATCGTAGGTCATGACCTGATGTGGGCTGAGGAAGGCGAGGAAATTGATCGCAAAGGCCGTTGCCACGCCGACATAGCGCGGATTGGCCATGGCCAGTGCCGCTGGTACCAGGATCGGCACGACAAAGACCATGAACCAGCCAAAGCCCGGCAGCGCTGGAAGTGCTATCTGCCCGACCACAAACGCGAACGGCAGGGCGAGCAACGTGCCCTCGAAGAAGTTCCATGCCGACCGGATCGGATCGGCGCGCGCGGCGAACAAGCTGGAGACAACGGCGACCAGAATGACCGTGCCGGTCGCGTCCGACCATTTCGTCGCCAGCCAGAAGCCGGCGACCAGGAGCGTGGCGATTGCTGCGCGCACCGCATTGCGCGATGCCGCACGGTAATCGCGGTGCACCACCAGCGCTGGCTGCCGCCGTTCGCGACTGGCACGAGACGGGGGAGAGCGGAGTGCATCCAGGCCGCGCAGCACTTGCTGCATTGCCCCGGCGAAGTCGGCGGCAATGGTTAGACGGGTGACAGTGCCAGCCCAGTCAATGTCTTGCCCGGCCGCGACGTCAGGCATCTGTCGCGCCTTGCCGGCGATTGCGTCGAGCCGCGCCACCCAGGGCGCCGTATCGTCCAGCGCGCCCGGCTTGGCTACCAGTTCGCGGACAACGGCCTGCAACTCGGCGCGAACTGGGATGAGGGCTACATTCTTCGGAGCGGCATGGGCATGCAGCGCACGCGCCGCCGACAGGGCCGACAGAAGCTGGCCGATGGTACGCCGGACCGGATAGGCGCGGGTGGCGAGGCTCGGCCCCTCCAGCCTTGCGTAGGTGCGCATCTCGCCGAGCGTCTGGACGTCGCCGATCAGCTTGCGGTGCAGCCCGGCAAGCTTTTCCGCATCGCCGCCGGAAAAAGCGCCGTCCGCATAGGCTGCCAGGTCGAGAATGCTGCGTTTCAGTCTTGAGATGATGGCGTCGGCGGCCAGTTTCGGCAGGATCAGCCGGCTGGTCAGCGCAGCGCAGACGATACCAAGCACGATTTCCGCGCAGCGCGCCACGGCGAGATCGATGACGAGGTGCGGCTGGCCGAAAGCCGGCAGGCCGATGATCATCGCGGTGTAGCCGGCAAGCGCCGCGCCATAGGCTTCCGGATTGCGTAGCAGCGACGAGACCAGCGAGCAGATGCCGATCCAGACGGCAAGAACTGCAACCAGCAACCAGGGGTTAGCATCGAAAACAGTGGTAATGCCGATCGCCGCCAGCGCGCCGGCAAGCGTGCCGAGGAGACGATAAAACCCCTTCGCCAGCACCATGCCGGCGACCGGCTGTGCGACGATGAACACCGTCATCATCGCCCATTGCGGGTGGTCGAGCTTCAGCGCATAGGCGGCCAATATCGCGATGAGGCCGGCCGAAACGGTGCGCAGGGCAAAGATCCAGTCCGAACGCGTCGGCCGCGTCAGGCCAGCGATCCGCGTGCCGATATCGTCCTTCAGCCGCGCCCAGGTCAAGTGCTCGTCTCCAGCTCAGAAGGCCAAGCTAGCGGCGGGAGCTCAGATATCCAGCACTTCCGTCTCGGCGAATTCCGCGCGTTCCTGGATGAAGCGGAAACGGGCCTCGGGCTTGGTCCCCATCAATGCGTCGACCGCATCCTTGGTCGCCGCCTCGGCATCGATAACGTCGACCCTGAGCAGCGTGCGCTTTTTCGGGTCCATGGTGGTTTCCTTGAGCTGGGCAGCCATCATTTCGCCCAGCCCCTTGAAGCGGCCGATTTCGACCTTGCCGCGCCCGGTGAATTCGGTGCGCAGGAGTTCGTCCTTGTGCGCATCGTTGCGGGCATAGGCGACCTTGCCGCCTTGCCGGATCGAATAAAGCGGCGGCACCGCCAGATAGAGATGGCCGCCGCGGACCAGGCTCGGCATCTCCTGGTAGAAAAAGGTGATCAGCAACGAGGCGATATGGGCGCCGTCGACGTCGGCATCGGTCATGATGATGACCCGGTCGTAACGCAGGTCCTCGTCGCGATATCTCGAGCGCGTGCCGCAACCAAGCGCCTGGATGAGGTCGGATATCTGCTGGTTGGCGGCAAGCTTGTCGTTGCCGGCGCTGGCGACGTTGAGGATCTTGCCGCGCAGCGGCAGCACCGCCTGGCTGGCGCGGTCGCGCGCCTGCTTTGCCGAACCGCCGGCCGAATCGCCCTCGACGATGAACAACTCGGCACCGGCGGCGGCATTCTGCGTGCAGTCGGCGAGCTTGCCGGGCAGGCGCAGCTTGCGCACCGCACTCTTGCGCGACACTTCCTTTTCCTGGCGGCGGCGCACCCGCTCGTCGGCGCGCGCGATCACCCATTCGAGCAGTTTCGAAGCCTCCTGCGGATTGTCGGCCAGCCAGTGGTCGAACGGGTCGCGGATGGCGCTTTCGACGATGCGGATCGCCTCGATCGTCGCCAGCCTGTCCTTGGTCTGGCCGACGAATTCCGGTTCGCGGATGAACACCGACAGCATGCCCGCCGCCGAGATCATCACATCCTCGGAAGTGACGATCGAGGCGCGCTTGTTGCCGACCAGGTCGGCATAAGCGCGCAAGCCGCGCGTCAGGACGTTGCGGAAGCCGGCCTCATGCGTGCCGCCTTCGGCGGTCGGAATGGTGTTGCAATAGGAATTGACAAAACCGTCGCCGCCGAACCAGGTCACCGCCCATTCGAGCGAACCGTGGCCACCCTGCTTCTCGCTCTTACCGGCAAACATTTCACGGGTCACCTGGAATTCGTCGCCGAGCGAGGCTTTCAGATAATCCTTGAGGCCGCCCGGAAAATGGAATTCTGCCTTGGCCGGCGTCGTGTCCTTTTCCCTGATCAGCGACGGGTCGCAGGTCCAGCGGATTTCGACACCGCCGAACAGATAAGCCTTTGACCGCGCCATGCGGTAGAGCCGCGTCGGCTCGAAAGCAGCGCCCTTGCCGAAAATCTGCTCGTCTGGATGGAAGCGGATCTTCGTGCCGCGGCGGTTGTGCACCTCCCCGAGCTGCTCCAGGCCGGTCACAGGAATGCCGCGCGAGAACTTTTGCCGATAAAGTTTCCTTCCCAGCGCCACCTCGACCTCGAGATGGTCGGACAGCGCGTTGACCACGGAAACGCCGACACCGTGCAGGCCGCCGGACGTCTCGTAAACCTTGCTGTCGAACTTGCCGCCTGAATGCAGCGTCGTCATGATGAGTTCGAGCGCCGGCTTCTTGAATTTCGGGTGCGGATCGACCGGAATGCCGCGGCCGTTGTCGGTGACGGACAGGTATCCGTCGGCGGAAAGCTCGACATCGATGAAGGTCGCATGGCCGGCGACCGCCTCGTCCATCGAATTGTCGATGACCTCGGCGAACAGATGGTGCATCGCCTTGTCGTCGGTGCCGCCAATGTACATGCCCGGGCGGCGGCGCACCGGTTCCAGCCCCTCCAGCACTTCGATGTCGGCGGCACTATAGCTCTCGCTGGCGTCGCGGGGCGCCGGCCGCTTCGCCGCCTGCACCAGCGGGTCGGCCGGGCGCGCGGCGGCGCGAGCCGGTTGCGGCTGCTTGTCCAATTTGGCGAAAAGATCGTTATTGTCGTCCATGCCGGTCCTGGATTCCGATGCTGCGAATCACCACCCGATACTGCCACGCTTTTGGCGGGCAGGCGACGGTGGTTCCTGTTACGTTCGAGGATAGGGCCTCTTACTGCAAAACCATTCGACAGCCAAGCGGCGGAAATGGGGTCGAAGGTGGAGCATCGACGTTTTGTAAACCCTGTCCGAAGGTTACGCCGGAAGATTGGCTAAAAGGCGGTATTTGCGGACTGTCGCTGACCTAGAATGCAGCGGAACCCTCAAGAGGCAGTCGCTTAAGCATGTTGGATTACAGTTCGCTCCTGCTCGCGGCGGCGCTGTCGGGCACGTGCCTTAGCATCACCATGTTTGCCATCTGGTTCAGCGCGCCACAGGCACGCTTTGTGCTGACGGTGGCGTGTGGCATTCTCGTGCTCGTCGCACATGTGGTGTTGTTCTGGCATTACACCAGGGATCCAAGCGCCTGGCTTTGCCAGATCGTGCTTGCGCTGCTCAGCCTCGGCTTCCTGATCATCTGCCTGTCGGCCATGCAATACCTCGGCATAGGCGACTACAGGCGAGCCATCTTGCCGACCTTGGTTGCGATGGCCGTTTGCGCGGGCGCGACGTATCTCGGGTTTGATGGTGTCGGCTTTATTGTCACCTACGCGACGGTAACGGCGCTGCTCTCGCTCATCGGGGCGATGTTCTGGATTGAGGGTGGTCACGATCGCCGGATATTGCTGGTCGTCTCGTTCCTGAGCGGCGTCTGTGCCCTGTCGTTCGGACTTTGCGGCGCGGTCCTGCTGGTCACGGGCCAATGGGTGCTCGGTGTAGCACCGGACAATTGGGCCGAGCGGGTGAATTCCGTCGTGGCCGTCGCCTGCATGACCGGGCTCGGCGCATTGACGCTCTCCCTGCACCATTTGCAGGCGCAGATCGAACTGAAGGCCGAGACGATGACCGATCCATTGACCGGGCTGATGAATCGGCGGGCGTTGACGGCACTCTACGGCGAGCGGGTCTTCGGTCCGTTCATGTCCGTTGCCATGTTCGACCTTGACCATTTCAAGAGGACGAACGACGTATTCGGTCACCCGGTCGGCGACCAGGTTCTGTGCCGCTTTGCCGCCGTCATCAGGAAATACGCCCGGACCGGCGTCGACGCCTTCCGGTTGGGCGGCGAGGAATTCGTGCTCGTCATGTCGCGGATGACGGAAGAGAAGGCCTATGACATTGCGAGCAAGATCAGCGTCGCCTTCGGCACGGAAGTCGTGGCCACCCAACTCGGTCCGTTGCGAAGCACAGTCAGCGGCGGCATCGGCTTTGGCGGAACAAACGGCACCGGTCTCGACGATGTGCTGGCCGAAGCCGACGCAGCACTCTATGCGGCAAAGCGCGCCGGGCGAAATCGCGTCGTCGTCCGGGACCGGGCGAGCAAGGCCGACGGGCCGGCCTTGCGTTCTGCCTGATTGAGGTTTCTATCTTCTTGTTAGACCCATGATCTTGTCCGAAAACCGGATTCCACTTTTCGGGATCATGATCTATTCCGCCGCACCCAGATATTCCGACAGCGGCGGGCAGGAGCAGACAAGGTTGCGGTCGCCGGCGACATTGTCGATGCGTGACACCGGCGGCCAGTACTTTGCTGCGGTGTCGGCATCGCCGGCTGGATAGGCTGCCTCCAGACGCGAATAGGGATGGGTCCACTGGCCGGCCAATGCCTCGGCGGCGGTGTGCGGCGCGTTGACCAGAGGATTGTCGCCCAACGGCCATTCGCCCTTCGCCACCTTGGCTGCCTCGCCGGCTATGGCGATCATCGCCTCGCAGAAACGATCCAGCTCGCGCTTGGGCTCGGACTCGGTCGGCTCGACCATCAGCGTGCCGGCCACCGGGAACGACATGGTCGGCGCGTGGAAGCCATAGTCGATCAGCCGCTTGGCGATATCGTCGACGCTGATGCCGGCGCTGTCCTTGAGCACGCGGGTGTCGAGGATGCATTCATGCGCGACGCGTCCGTTGCGCCCTTTGTAAAGCAGTGGGAAATGCTCGCCAAGCCGCGTCGCCACATAGTTGGCGGAGATGATCGCCGTCTCGGTCGCCTGCTTCAGGCCGGAAGCGCCCATCATGCGGATATACATCCAGGTGATCGGCAGGATGGAGGCACTGCCGAACGGTGCCGCCGCCACGGCATGGGCCGAGCCTTCGGTGACGTGGCCGGGCAGATATGGCTTCAAATGCGCCTTGACGCCGATCGGGCCGACGCCGGGGCCGCCGCCGCCATGCGGGATGCAGAAGGTCTTGTGCAGGTTCATGTGGCAGACATCGGCGCCGATATCGCCGGGACGGGCGAGGCCGACCAGCGCGTTGAGGTTGGCGCCGTCGAAATAGACCTGGCCGCCATGGCTGTGGACGAGGGCACAGAGATCGCGCGCGCCTTCCTCGAAGACGCCATGCGTCGAAGGATAGGTGAACATCAGCGCCGCAAGGTTGTGCGCATGCTCGGCCGCCTTGGCCTGCAGGTCGGCCGTATCGATATTCCCGTCCTCGGTGCAGCGCACGACGACGACGCTCATGCCGGCCATGGCAGCACTTGCCGGATTGGTGCCATGCGCCGAGGACGGGATCAGGCAGACGGTGCGATGGCCTTCGCCGCGTGAGCGGTGGTAGCCGCGAATGGCGAGCAGCCCGGCATATTCGCCCTGGCTGCCGGCATTGGGCTGCAGGGTCACCGCGTCGAAGCCGGTGATCTCCGCCAGCCAGCCTTCCAGCTCGTCGATCATGGCGCGATAGCCGGTCGAATGGTCAGCCGGGGCGAAGGGATGCAGGTTGGCGACATCAGGCCAGCTCACCGGCATCATTTCGGCGGCGGCGTTGAGCTTCATGGTGCAGGAGCCGAGCGGGATCATGGCGCGGTCAAGCGCCAGGTCCTTGTCGGACAGCCGGCGCAGGAAGCGCATCATGTCGGTTTCCGAGTGGTTTTCGCGGAAGACGGGCTGGGTGAGAAACTCGTTGCCGCGCGGTTTTCCTGGCATGGAACTGCCGGCGGCAACGCCGGCCTTGGCGCCGAAAAGTGCTGCGATCGCCTCCAGATCGGCTTCGGTGGAGGTCTCGTCGAAGCTGATGCCGACATGGTCGGCGTCGATGACGCGCAGCAGCCGACCGGTCTTCTCGGCGGCGGCGGCGATGGCGCCGGCTTTGCCTTTCACTTCCACGGTCACAGTGTCGAAGCCGCTTTCGCCGAGTACCGAAACGCCCGCTGCCTTGAGGCCGGCAGCCAGGCGGTTGGCCAGCGTGTGCACGCGGCCGGCAATCGCCTGCAGCCCGGCAGGGCCATGCCAGATCGCATAGGCCGTCGCCATGTTGGCGAGCAGCGCCTGCGCGGTGCAGATGTTGGACGTCGCCTTGTCGCGGCGGATATGCTGCTCGCGTGTCTGCAAAGCGAGGCGATAACCGGGACGGCCCTTGCTATCCGTCGACTGGCCAACGAGCCGGCCGGGCATCAGCCGTGTCAGCCTGTCGGAGACGGCGCAATAGGCGGCGTGCGGCCCGCCAAAGCCCATCGGCACACCAAAACGCTGCATCGGGCCGACGGCGATGTCGGCGCCAAGCCTGGCCGGCGCATCGGTCAGCGTCAGGCCAAGCGGGTCGGCGATGAAGACGACCAGCGCGCCGGCCGCGCGGGCCTTGTCGATTGCTGCCTTGTGATTGCCGTAGACGCCGAACGTATCGGGCCAGGAGACCAGCAGGGCGGCGGTGTTGTCGTCGATCACCTCGCCGTCGACCTCGATGCCAAGCGGCTCGGCACGGGTGCGCACGACGTCCAGCGTCTGCGGGTGCGGCGTGCCGGCCAGTGCCACCTTGGTGCGCTTGTCGCGATGGTGGCGCAGCGCGATGCCGACAGCTTCGGCCACCGCCGTCGCCTCGTCGAGCAGCGAGGCCGATGCCACCGGCAGGCCGGTCAGTTCCGTCACCAGCGTCTGGAAGTTGAACAGCATTTCCAGCCGGCCCTGACTGATCTCGGCTTGGTAAGGCGTGTAAGCCGTATACCAGGCCGGGTTCTCGAACAGGTTGCGCTGGATCACCGGCGGCACGTGGACGCCATGATACCCGGCACCGATGAAGCTCTTCAGCACCGTGTTCTTTGCCATCGTCGCCGCGAGCTCGGCCAGCGCTTCCGCTTCGGTTGCGGGCGCGGGCAGGGCCAGCGGCCGGTCGAGCCGGATCGACTTCGGCACTGCCTGGCTAATCAGGGTCTCGACCGAAGGAACGCCGATCGTCGCCAGCATGGCTCTGACGTCATGGAGGCCCGGGCCGATATGGCGAGCCGAGAAGGGGTAGGGTGCTGCGGTCATCTTCCTGGTCCTGCTATCAACCAATATGGGCTTTGTAAGCGGCTTCATCGAGGAGTCCGTCGAGTTGGCTCTCATTGGCCAGCTTCATCTTCCACAACCAGCCGTCGCCGGTTGCCGCCGAATTGACGAGTGAAGGATCCGATGACAGCGACGTGTTGGCCTCGGTGATCTCGCCGTCGACGGGCGCGTAGACATCCGATGCGGCCTTGACCGATTCGACCACCACCGCGGTGTCGCCCTTGGCCAGCTTCTTCCCCGGCTCCGGCAGTTCGACGAAGACGAGATCGCCGAGCTGCTGCTGCGCGTAATCGGTGATGCCGACCGTGGCGATGCCGCCCTCGACGCGCAGCCATTCGTGATCTTCGGTGAAATAGGTCTTTGCCATTGAAATCATCCTTTGCGGTAGCGATGGGGCGTGAAGGGCAAGGGGTGGATGTCGACCGGGATTTTCGTCCCGCGAACGTCGGCGAACAGTTTTGCGCCGGATTTGGCAAGCGGCGTCTGGACGTAGCCCATCGCGACCGGATGACCGGCCGAGGGGCCGAAGCCGCCTGAGGTGACATGGCCGGCAGGGTTGCCGTCAGCATCGAAAAGGGCAGCACCGGCGCGCACCGGCTGGCGCCCTTCCGGCTTCAGGCCGACGCGTTTTTGCGCCGGGCCGCGCTCCAGGATGGCGCGCAGCGCATCGGCGCCGATGAAGGCGCCAGAGGCGCGAACCTCCTTGGGGATGGCCCACATCAGCCCGGCACTGGCCGGATCAATCTCCGGCGTGATGTCCAGCCCGTGCAGGCACAGCCCGGCTTCGAGCCGCAGGCTGTCGCGGGCGGCAAGGCCGACCCACATCACCCGCTCGTCCTCGAGCAGCCTGGCGACGAGGTTTCTTGCATCCGCTTCCGGCAGGCCGATCTCGAAGCCGTCTTCGCCTGTATAGCCGGACCGGCTCATGAACCATTTTTCGCGCGGCTCGATGCCGTGCATGAACACCAGCGAACCGGTCTCGATGCCGGCGCGGGAAAGGGCAGCCCACGCCTCGGGACCCTGTATGGCCAGGAAGACGCGGTCGAGCGCATCCACCTTTACATCGAAATCGCCCTCTGCATCGAAATTTTTGGCCAGTGCGCGCAGATGCTTTTCGTCGGCGGCGGCGTTGCCGGCATTGGCGACCATCATGAAGCGCTCGGCGCCGAGCCTGGTGACGATCAGATCGTCCAGAATGCCGGCCGCCTCATTTAGGAAGAACGTGTATTTGGACTGGGAAACCTCAAGCGCGCCGGCATCGAACGGGCAGGCGCGGTTCAGAAGCGCTGCTGCGCCCGGGCCGCTGATTTCGAACAGCTTCATGTGCGAGATGTCGAACAGGCCGGCATGCTCACGGCTGTGCAGGTGCTCCTTCATCACGCCGGCCGGATAGGTCAGCGGCATCGACCAGCCGGCGAAGGCGCCAAAGCGCGCACCAGCTGCCATGTGCAGATCTTCGAGGGGAAGGTGTTTGGTATCGTCGCCCGTCATGTCATCTCCAGAGTCGCACGCAAGCGGCCGCGAATGGCGACCAGTCCGTGCCCCTCTGTCTGAAGCCTGAGAGACTCGCGCCCCGTAACTCTGTCGGCAGCGCTTACACCTTCGGCGCGGGGGCAAGCCCCGACTTTCCAGAGTGTCTTTCCCGTCTACGGTTCTTTTGCCTGAGAGATTTCGGGCGATTTCCCCTTCGGCGGCAGCTCTCGCTGCTCTCTCCCACAAACAGGTAGGACTCGGTCAGGAGCCCTCGACTCGTCATCCATAGCCCGTGGACGACACCTTGTCACCTGCCGGCGACATTTTTACGCCAAGTCTTCTGCGGGCCTTCTTTACAGGCAAGCCTTCGCTAACCACGCCGCTTGCCGGTTTCTCAAGACCTTGCCGATATACCGCATAAGGGCCGGCAATTACCGGCGGCGGGCGGGGAACAAAATGGGCGAATTGATCATGAGCGCGCCGGTGGCCGGGCTGACCTCGAAAAATCGGATCACGGCGGAAGACGTGGTCATGCTGCGCGGCGAAGTGTTCGGCGACGGCGTGGTAACGCGCGGCGAGGCCGAGGCGCTGTTTGCGCTGGATGCAACGGCGAGGGACAAATGCGCAGAATGGCTTGAGTTTTTCGTCGAGGCCGTCACCGATTTCATCGTCCACCAGGAAAAGCCGGCGGGCTATGTTTCGCAAGACAATGCCGACTGGCTGATCCGGACGATTTCGCGCGACGGCATGGTCGACAGCCAGACCGAACTCGAGCTGCTGGTGCATGTGCTGGAAGTTGCCAAATCATCGCCGAGCACGCTTTCCAGCTATGCGCTGGAGCAGGTCGCTCATGCGGTCGTGGACGGCAAGGGGCCGCTGATGACCGGCGGCAGGCTTATCCCTGGGTCGATTGCCAAGGCTGAGGTCGAGCTGTTGCGCCGCATCCTTTACGCCTACGGCGGCGATGGCAACATCGCCATCAGCCGCGCCGAGGCCGAGGTGCTGTTCGAGATCAACGAGCGGACAGCGGCGGGCGACAACGATCCGTCCTGGAACGATCTGTTCGTCAAGGCGATCGCCAATTTCGTCATGTGTTCGGCCGGCTACGAACCGCCGGTGCGCGACGTGGCGCTGCGCCGGGATTCGTTCTTCGAGCAGGCCGATCCGGAGATCGGCGGGTTCTTCAGCCGCATGGTATCGGGCGGCCTGTCCGGCATCATGGAAGCCTATCGCTCACCCGGCGATATCGAAGCCGAGTGGGAGTCCAAGAACAAGGCAGCCGAGGCTCTGGCCCGCCGCGCCGAGACGGTCGATGCCGGCGAGGCCAAATGGCTCGCTGAACACATCGGCGACCGGCCGCTGCATGAGAACGAGCGCGCGCTGCTGACGCTGATCAAGCACGCCTCGCCGGAAATCCATCCGGCGCTCAAGCCGCTGATCGACAAGGTTGCATAACAGGTCGCGACCCTATTGCTTGGCGGGCTCGGACTTAGCTGTCTCGAAGCGCGACATCCATTTGAAGCTGCCGAACCAGTAGCGGCGCACGCCGCCTATGGTGCCGTCGGCGGTGCGCGCGCCGATCCAGTTGTTGACGTATTGGATGAGGCGGACATCGTCCGGGCGCATCGCAAACGCTTCCGGCGTCCGCAACAGCGGGCCGCCCACCATCGTCAACTTCGCGTCATAGAGCCTGGCGGCCATCTGCGGCGTCGGCGACGTCGCGACCATCGCCTGTGCGTCGCCGCCGATGATCGCGGCGAAAACATCTGAGGTATTGTCGAAAGACAGGATAGTCGCCTTGGGAAAAGCTTCCTTCGCGGCGGCTTCATCGGTGGAATTGGACAGCACGGCGATCTTGTATCCCGGCGCCGCCACTGCCTTGCCCGGCCTTTTCCCAAGACTGGCGATCGTCGCAACCATGCGGATATCGGCGGTGCCGGTCTGGTTGGAGAACACCACCTCGCGTGCGCGTTCCGGCGTGCTTGCGTAGCCCGCCGCGATCATGTCGAAATCACCCTTGAGCAGTCTTGTCTTGAGGTCGTTCCAGGGCACCTCGACCAGCTTCAGGTCGACGCCGAGATCAGACGCCAGCGCACTGGTCAGGTCGACGTCATAGCCGGCGAACTTCCCGTCGGCCTTCTTGAGGATCCATGGCGGGTTGAGCGCCACGCCGATCGTCAGTGTCTTCTGGTCGATGATGCGCTTGAGACTGTCGTCCGCCCGGGCTGGCAGCAGCGACAAAGCCAACCAGGCAGAAAGGGCAAGTATAGTTGTGGCGATCATCTTAGCGCTCATTAATATAACCTCGCTGAGCCCGTCCGGTTGTCAGATTTACACAGAGGTGCCATTCTGTCGATAGCGGACCCTGATGGAGAGTTGCGATGTCGGCACGGATGGCGGTTACCGGTTCGATGATGTTCCTGGTTTGCCTCCTGGGCAATCCGGCGAAGCTTTCGCTGCTGCCGGCGGCAGCGCAGGCTGCGGGGGCAAAACGCGTGGTCTGCTCCAGCGCCGACTACCGCTATTCCTATTGCGGGATCGATACGCGCCGCGGCGTGCAGTTGACCTCCAGGCTGTCGAAGGCGCGTTGCGTATACGGTAGAAGCTGGGGCTATGACGGCGGCGGCATCTGGGTCGACAATGGTTGCTCGGCCGAATTCGCCGTCGCCGGCCCCAACCGCAATCCCTCTGCTGGCGACGTCGCCGCAGCCATTATCGTCGGCGGCGTGGTAGGCGCCATTCTCGACAACGGCAATTCGCATCGCCATCATTCCGATAATTACTATCCGAAGCCGCGCCCGCGCCGTTACGACCAATCGATCGATCCGACGCCGCAATTCGACAATCAGGGCAACCCCAACTTCGATACCCACGGCAACTACCAGGGACCGCACGGGCTGGGCAAGCTTGTCACCCCTGACGACAATCCTGACCTGAATCCGGCCCTGCGCAGCGACGGCGACGACAGCGACGACGACAGTTAGATGAAGCTTGGGTCAGGTTTCGGTCAGATGCCGCCGTACCAGTCGTAGCCATTGTCCTCCCAATAGCCGCCTCTGCCGCCGCCGATATTGGCGAAGCCGTCGACCAGCTCGATCTTGTAGAGGTATTTCGGCATCTTGTAGCCGAGCTGGCGCTCGACGCGGACGCGCAGCGGCGCGCCGTTCTCGACCGGCAATGGCTTGCCGTTGAGGCCATAGGCAAGGATCGTCTGCGGATGGCGGGCATCGACCAGGTCGATCGAGCCGTAATATTTGATGTCGCCGGCCAGGCTGCGGTCGATCGTATCGAGGCAGTGGAACATGACGTAGCGCGCCTGCGGCTTGACCACAGCCTGGTCGAGCACCAGCGACAGCGGCGTGCCGGTCCATTTGGCAATGCAGCTCCAGCCTTCGACGCAGTCGTGGCGGGTGATCTGGGTGCGGCTCGGCATGTTCATCAGCTGCTCGCGGCTCAGCGACAGCGGTTTTTCGACGAGGCCTGAAACCTCGAGCCGCCAGTCGGCGAAATCGCTGGCGAGCAGGCCCTTGTAGAAATCGTCGTCCGGTGCGGTGACGCCGTTCGGCCGCTGCGGCTGGCGAATGTCGGCCTCGGTGAACTCCGGCGCCAGCGCATCAGCGCCGGCAAGCAGTCGCTGCGCCCGCCAGGTCAGGCCATTGGCGCTTTCGAGGAAGCTGCGCAGGCTGTCGCCGACGCCCAGCTGGCTGTCGAAGGCGTCGCAGCCCGACAGCATGATGCCGGAAAGGCCGAGGCTGGCCGAGGCCAGGAACTTTCTTCGGCTTATCTGTAGCTTGGGGCTGATCTCGAATTTCGCCATGTCAGGCACTCCTCTCTGGCGCTTTGTCGCCAGACGCCGGCGGGTCGGTTCGGTACCACCCGGTGATGATCGAGCGCAGCTCGTTGATCGGGCCGGCGGCCAGGATCATCAGGATGTGGATAATGAAGAAGGCGACGAGCAGCAGCATCACCGTGAAATGAATGGTGCGCGCCGTCTGCCGGCCACCGAGCAGATCATTCAGGAGCGGCAGCACCGAATCCATGCTCGGCGACATGGCAAGGCCGGTGATGATCATCAGCGGCAGCAGCACGAACAGCACGCCGCCATAGGCCATCTTCTGCAGCGTGTTGTAGTCGCGCGTGTGATGGAACCTGAGCTTGGCGTGCTCGACAATGTCTCGCGGCAGGCGCCTGAAATCATCGAGGCGCGGGGCAAGATCGCGGCGCAAATGGCCGTTGATTAGGCTGGCGACCAGCCAGACCACCAGCGTGGTGGTCAGCACCCAGGCGAAGAAGAAATGAACGACGCGCGCTGTGCCGAGATCGTAGTAGGAAGGGATCGTCGCCCAGGACGGGAAGGCACGGGAGGTCTCCTGGCCGGCCGGACCCGACCAGCCGAGCACGCCAGTGGTATCGAAGCGCTTGCCGAAGATTTCGGTATAGCCGCGCGGGCCAGTCGCCGTATTCTCGGCGCCAATGGCGAAGACGGTGTTGTTGTAGCCAAAACCCGACTCCTTGCCGATATAGAGCTGCGGGCGGGCGTTGAAGATCTGCAGGCCGGAAAGCAGCATGAAGAACAGCGCGATCGCCCACAGCCAATGCGTCAGCCGCGTCCAGCGCGACTGGCGATAGATCAGCGTCGCATCCGTCGAAGCAGCGCTATCTGCCTCGGTGCTGGCTTCGCCTCTGGCAACTGATTCCATGTTTTCCGTGCCTCCCTGCCAAGCGGTTCCGCATGGCCTCGTCAGATCTCTTCTCCTCCCAATACGTCGCCAGCCTAAGCGATGTTTCACCCGATCACGGATTTATTACGGACTGCCGAGGCTGACGGCGAGGTTGACCGCGGCTGCCACGATGACCGTGTTGAAGAAGAACGACAGGATCGAATGCACAAGCACGACCCGGCGCATTTGCGAGGTCGTGATGTTGGTGTCGGCGGTTTGCGCCGTCATGCCGATCACCGTGGCGAAATAGAGGAAATCCGAGCCTTCCGGCCGCTTGCCGCCCGGGAAGTCGAGGCCGCCGACCGGAATTTTCTTTTTTGTGTCGCCATCCATCACATCGCCATCCAACCAGTAGATATGCGCGTAGTGAAGTGCGGCCATGGCATGGATGGTCAACCAGCCAAGCGGGATAGACAGCAGCGCCACCGTAAGCTCGACGGTGTCCGCGCTCTTCTCTCTGTTGATCAATTGAAACAACGAAATGATGGCAATAGCGACGACAATCAGCGTGACCGCGAAGATGGCCAGTACCGGCAGGTCCGTGTCGCCTGCATTCTTTCGCAGATAGCTGCCGGTAAGCCGCGGCATGTGGGCGATGACAAGAACGAGATAGGCGGCAAAGAACACATTGGCGCCGATCGAATAGGCAAGCGGCGCACGCCAGACCAGCGCGGCGCCAAAGGCTGCCACGCCGATGCAGGCCGACACCGCGAACGGCGTGTGGCGTCGCATGGGCATCTTGGTCGGGGTACCAGTCGCCATGGCCTTCAGTCCGCAGACGCGGATTTCAGCGCCCGCCGTAGGATGCGGTCAAGCTCGCCGAGGAACCGCGAGCGGTCCTGCGGCGCGAAGCTCGAATTGTAGCCCTTGCTTTCGCCGGTCTCGCGCAGATGCTGCTTGAGATCGCGCATTGCCACCGCCATGCCGATCGTTTCGGGCGTAAACGGGCGTCCGGTCGGACCAAGTACGTGGGCGCCAAGCGCCACCGCGCGCGCGGCAAGCGGGATATCGGCGGTCACCACGATATCGTTGGACCGGGCATTTTCGACTATCCAGTCGTCGGCGGCATCGGCGCTCTTGGAGACGACGACATTGCGGATCATCGGATCGCGCGACGGACGCAAGCCGCCATTGGAGACGAAGGTGACGACGATGCCGTGCCGCTCGGCGACTTTTTCGACCTCGGCCTTCACTGGGCAAGCGTCGGCATCGACGAGAATAGCAGGTGCGGGCATCGTTGTTCCAAATGTGAAAGAGCCGGGCGGCGTCGCCCGGCTCGATCGATGATAGTCGAGCGGCTACTAGGCCGGCAACGCGCCGGACCGCTTGGCCGTCCAGGTGGCGATATAGTCCATCAGTCCTGGATTGAGGCAATCATAAGGTTCGAGCCCGATCGACTTCAGCTGTGACCTTATGCCGTCCATGCGGCTTGGATCGACACCGGACTCGATGATCGACGAGACAAAGGCGGTGAAGCCCGGCGGCGCCCAGCCGTCTTCCTGGAAGCGTTCGGGATGGATGAAGGACAGCCCCTTGAAAGCGTGGTCGCGCTCGACCGGGCCGTGCATGTGGACGCCGCAGCCGGTGCAGGCATGGCGCAGGATCAGCGCGCCCGGATCGACGATCTTCAGCTTGTCGCCGTTTTCGGTCACCGTCACGTCGTTTGTACCGGCGACCGCCACGACCGAGAACAGCGCGCCTTCCGGCTTCCAGCATTTGGTGCAGCCGCAGGCATGGTTGTGGGCGATCTGGCCCTTGACCTTGACCTTGACCGGGTTGCTGGTGCAGGCGCAGACCAGCGTGCCGCCGGCAAAGTCGGCCTTTTCCCGTGGCAGTCCATTGTCGATTTTAGGATGCAGTTTTTCCGGCATTTTTGTCTCCTCCCTGGTTGAACATCTGCATTTTTCGGCCGTTGGCTGGTTAGCCGACGGCTTTCTCCTCGTCAGTAAACCACCACGCTCCTGATCGACTTGCCTTCATGCATCAGGTCAAAGCCCTTGTTGATGTCCTCGAGCTTCAGCGTGTGGGTGATCATCGGATCGATCTCGATCTTGCCGGCCATGTACCAGTCGACGATCTTCGGCACGTCGGTGCGGCCGCGCGCGCCGCCAAAGGCGGTGCCCATCCAGGTGCGGCCGGTGACGAGCTGGAACGGCCGCGTCGAGATCTCCTGGCCGGCGCCGGCAACGCCGATGATGACCGACTTGCCCCAGCCGCGGTGCGAGGCTTCCAGCGCCTGCCGCATGACTTTGGTGTTGCCGGTGCAGTCGAACGTGTAGTCGGCGCCGCCGATCTGGTCGGCGCCGCGCTTGGTCATGTTGATGAGATGAGCCACGACATCGCCGTCGATCTCCTTCGGATTGACGAAATGCGTCATGCCGAATTTCTCGCCCCATTCCTTCTTGTCGTTGTTCAGGTCGACGCCGATGATCATGTCGGCGCCGGCAAGGCGCAGGCCTTGGATGACGTTGAGGCCGATGCCGCCGAGGCCGAAGACGACCGCCGTCGCGCCTTGCTCGACCTTGGCCGTGTTGATCACAGCACCGATGCCGGTGGTGACGCCGCAGCCGATGTAGCAGATCTTGTCGAACGGGGCGTCGGCATTGACCTTGGCCACGGCGATCTCGGGCAGCACGGTGAAGTTGGAAAAGGTCGAGCAGCCCATGTAGTGGAACAGCCTGTCCTTGCCGATCGAGAAGCGCGAGGTGCCGTCCGGCATCAAACCCTGTCCCTGCGTGGCGCGGATGGCGGTGCACAGATTGGTCTTGCGCGACAGGCAGGACGGGCACTGCCGGCATTCCGGCGTATAGAGCGGGATGACATGGTCGCCCTTCCTGACCGAGGAGACGCCCTTGCCGACGTCGACGACGATGCCGGCGCCCTCATGGCCGAGGATCGCCGGAAACAGGCCTTCCGGGTCGGCGCCCGACAGCGTGAACTCGTCAGTGTGGCAGATGCCGGTTGCCTTGATCTCGACCAGCACCTCGCCATCGCGGGGACCTTCGAGGTCGACCTCCATGATCTGCAGCGGCTTTCCGGCGGCAACGGCGACAGCGGCGCGCGTTTTCATCAGGCAATCCTCCCAAGGCACTCTGCAATCCAGGTTAGATTTAACTTACCATTCAGCTCTGCGCTATGCACGAAGCGACGTTGTGACCCCGGATTTTCGTCAGCGCCCGCCGATTTGCATGCGGGATAGGCTCCGACTTTGCCTTGACCGGCCCCCTGAAGCCCATAAAACGGGAAGCCCGTAAAAGAAGGGCAGCCGAGGGACGAGGCCTGCATGTTCACAAAGATCCTGGTCGCCAACCGTGGCGAGATCGCCTGCCGCGTGATCAAGACGGCGCGCAAGATGGGCATCGCCACCGTCGCAGTCCATTCCGACGCCGACCGCGACGCCGTGCATGTCGAAATGGCCGACGAGGCGGTGCATATCGGGCCTTCGCCGGCTGCGCAAAGTTATCTGGTCGCGGAAAAGATCATCGCCGCCTGCAAGGCGACAGGAGCAGAGGCCGTGCATCCCGGCTACGGTTTCCTGTCCGAGCGGGCATCCTTCTGCGAAGGGCTGGAGCAGGAAGGCATCGTCTTCATTGGCCCGAAGCCCAAGGCCATCAAGGCGATGGGCGACAAGATCGAATCGAAAAAGTTCGCCAACGCGGCCAAGGTGTCGACGGTGCCCGGCTGGCTCGGCGTCGTCGAAAACGCCGCCCGTGCCGAAAGAATAGCCGGCGAAATCGGCTATCCCGTGATGATCAAGGCTTCAGCCGGCGGCGGCGGCAAGGGCATGCGCATCGCCTGGAGCAAGGCAGAGGTGCGCGACGGCTTCGACCGGGCGCGGTCGGAGGCGAAAAGCTCGTTCGGCGATGACCGCGTCTTCATCGAAAAATTCATCGTCGATCCGCGCCATATCGAAATCCAGGTGCTCGCCGACGCGCATGGCAACACGCTCTATCTCGGCGAGCGCGAATGCTCGATCCAGCGCCGCAACCAGAAGGTCGTGGAGGAGGCGCCGTCGCCGTTCCTCGACGCCAAGACCCGCAAAGCCATGGGCGAGCAGTCGCTGGCGCTGGCCAAGGCCGTCGACTACCAGAGCGCCGGCACGGTCGAGTTCATCGTCGACAGCGACAAAAACTTCTATTTCCTGGAAATGAACACGCGGCTGCAGGTCGAGCATCCGGTGACGGAACTCGTCACCGGCATCGACCTGGTCGAGCAGATGATCCGCGTGGCAGCCGGCGAAAAGCTCGCCATCAAGCAGAGCGACGTCAAGCTGAACGGCTGGGCGGTGGAAAGCCGCCTCTATGCCGAAGACCCGTATCGCAACTTTCTGCCGTCGATCGGCAGGCTGACGAAATACCGGCCGCCGGAAGAGGGAAAATTCGGCGAGGTCGTTATCCGCAACGATACTGGCGTTACCGAAGGCTCGGAAATCTCGATGTTCTACGACCCGATGGTCGCCAAGCTGTGCACCTGGGCGCCGACACGGCTGGCGGCGATAGACGCGATGTCGGAAGCGCTGGACAGTTTCGTCGTCGACGGCATCGAGCACAACATACCGTTCCTGGCGGCGCTGATGCAGCATCCGCGCTGGCGGGAAGGGCGGCTATCGACGGCGTTCATCGCCGAGGAATATCCCGACGGCTTCGCGCCCATTGTGCCGAACAGCGAAGAAAACGCGGTGCTGGCCGCGATCGCCACCGCGGTCGAACTGCTGCGCCGCGACCGGCTCGACCGGCTGGGCGGGCGGCTGGCGCCGCATTCGGGCGCCTTGAAACGCGATTGGGTGGTGAAGATCGGCCGGGATTATCTTTCGGTTGCCATCGTCGAAGGCATGATTTCCATTCCGATGGAGCTCGACCTCACAATCGACGGCGGCAAACCGCTGACGGTGACCTCCGACTGGCGGCCGGGCGATCTCATCTGGCGCGGCGCGGTCGGCGGCCGCAAGGTCGCGGCGCAGGTCAGGCCGGTGCTGAATGGGTTCCGCATCGCCTGGAAAGGCATCTCGGTGACAGCCCGCGCCATGCTGCCGCGCACCGCCGAACTCGAAAGGCTGATGCCGGAAAAAGTGGCGCCGGATACCTCGAAGATGCTGCTATGCCCGATGCCCGGCCTCGTCGTGTCGATTGCCGTTGCCGAGGGGCAGGAGGTCAAGGCCGGCGAGACGCTGGCCGTGGTCGAGGCGATGAAGATGGAAAACGTGTTGCGCGCCGAGCGCGACCTCATCGTCTCGAAGCTCAACGCCAAGCCCGGCGACAGCCTTGCCGTCGATGCTGTGATCATGGAATTCGCGTGAGGTTGGACCCGCCCTCGACGCTCTGTCTGAAGTTGGCGGGACAGCGCGCCCCTCTGTCCTGCCGGACATCTCCCCCTCAAGTGTCCCTAAAGTGGGGAGATTGGCAGCTTCGGGGCCCAGCTCGCTCCTGCAACGTTGGAAATTGGCGAAAGCCGAGATGATGGCCAATCTCCCCCCTCATGGGGGAGATGTCCGGCAGGACAGAGGGGGGCGCGAAGGAACGCGACCTGCAATCCTCTGGATACGCCCTCGGGAGACGGACAACTCGAATTTTTCCCCGTCGCGCCGTATTTTGTTCTTGCTTTGTGCCGGCAGCTATGCTATTAATTTGGCTATGGTGCTAATTGGCTCCAACGACCCGCCCGCCGAGGCGGGTTTTGTTTGTAGCCTGAGGTTGGCGGGACAGCGCCCCTCTCTGTCCTGCCGGACATCTCCCCCACAAAGGGGGAAATTGGCAGCTTCGGCGGTTGCTCTAAACCTCCAAAGCTCTAATCACTAGCGCTGGACTCGTGCTACCCGGCGCTCGACAATACAACTTCATCGACTGAGTCCCTTCAGGCGGCGCGAAAAAACCATGGCGGATGAAAGACTTCCACGCGATCCCTTGCTGCGCGAGGCCTATGCAAAGGCGTCGCGGGCGGAGGCGGCGGCGCGTCGATTCATTCATCTGCGCGTGCATTCGGCCTATTCGCTGCTCGAAGGTGCCTTGCAGCTCGGCAAGATCGTCGGCCATGCGGTGCAGGACGAATGCCCGGCAATCGCCGTCACCGACACCAACAATCTGTTCGGCGCGCTGGAATTCGCCCAGAAGGCGGTAAAGGATGGCATCCAGCCGATCATCGGCTGCCAGATCGACCTCGCCTTTTCCGGCGAGGCGAGCGACAGCCAGCGCGACCGCAGGCGGCAAGGACCGGAGATGCGGCCGGTCGTCCTGATCGCCGCAACCGAGGCCGGCTACGGCAATCTGGTCAGGCTGGTCAGCCGCGTCTACCTCGAGACACCGCCCGGCGAAGCGGTGCATCTGACGAGCGAGATGCTGCAGGGCCACACCGACGGATTGATCTGCCTTACGGGCGGGCCGCGCGGTCCGATCGGCACTGCCTTGAAACAGGATCGCCGCGAACTCGCCGAGACCCGGCTGTCGGCGCTCAAGGGCCTGTTCGGCGACCGGCTCTATGTCGAGCTTGAGCGGGTCTCCGGTTACGACCGCGCCATCGAGCAGTCGTCGGTCGACCTCGCCTACCGCCACGATCTGCCGCTGGTTGCCACCAACGAGGCGTTTTTCTTCTCTCGTGAAGACTATGAGGCGCATGACGCCCTGATCGCCATCGCCGAAGGTTCCGTGGTGGCGGCCGACAATCGCCGCCGCCTTTCGCCCGACCACTTCCTGAGAAGCCAGGCCGATATGGCGAGGCTGTTCGCTGACCTGCCGGAAGCAATCGACAACACCGTCGAGATCGCGCTGCGCTGCTCGTATTACCCGAAGACCCGCAATCCGATTCTGCCGCGCTTTGCCGGCCGCGATGTCGCCGACGCCGATGCTGCGGTCAAGGCGGAGGCGCAGGAGCTTGCCAGGCAGGCGCATGAAGGGCTGGAGGCGCGGCTGGCGGCGCACGGCCCGACGCCGGGCTACACGGTCGAGCAATATCGCGAAAGGCTGGATTTCGAGCTCGGCGTCATCGAGAAGATGAAATATCCGGGCTATTTCCTGATCGTTGCCGACTTCATCAAATGGGCCAAGGCACAAGGGATTCCGGTCGGCCCGGGCCGCGGTTCGGGCGCCGGCTCGCTGGTCGCCTATGCCACGACCATCACCGACATCGATCCACTGCGTTTTTCGCTGCTGTTCGAGCGCTTCCTCAATCCCGACCGCGTGTCTATGCCCGACTTCGACATCGACTTCTGCCAGGACCGGCGCGAGGAAGTCATCCGCTACGTCCAGCAGAAATACGGCCGCGACCAGGTTGGCCAGATCATCACCTTCGGCACGTTGCAGGCGCGCGCGGTGCTGCGCGACGTCGGCCGCGTGCTGCAGATGCCTTACGGGCAGGTCGACAAGCTGAGCAAGATGGTGCCGTCGAACCCGGCCAATCCGGTCAAGCTCGCCGACGCCATCGCCAACGAGCCGCGCTTTGCCGAAGAGGCGGAGCGTGAGCCGATCGTGCAGACGCTGCTCGATACGGCGCAGAAACTGGAAGGTCTTTATCGGCACGCCTCGACGCACGCCGCCGGCATCGTCATCGGCGACCGGCCGCTGTCGGAGCTGGTGCCGATGTACCGCGATCCGCGCTCGGACATGCCGGTCACGCAGTTCAACATGAAATATGTCGAGCAGGCCGGGCTGGTGAAATTCGACTTCCTTGGCCTGAAGACGCTGACGGTGCTGGACAGGGCCGTCAAGCTGATCCGCCGCCGCGGCATCGAGATCGATCTTGCCCACATTCCGCTCGACGACCCCGAAACCTACGCCATGCTGTCGCGCGGCGAAGTGGTCGGCGTGTTCCAGGTGGAAAGTGCCGGCATGCGCAAGGCGCTGATCGGCATGCGGCCCGACTGTATCGAGGACATTATCGCGCTGGTCGCGCTCTACCGGCCGGGGCCGATGGAGAACATACCGACCTACAACGCCAGAAAGCACGGCGAGGAGGAGATGGCGTCGATCCACCCGAAGATCGACCATCTCGTCAAGGAGACGCAAGGCGTCATCGTCTACCAGGAACAGGTGATGCAGATCGCGCAGGAGCTCTCCGGCTATTCGCTGGGCGAAGCCGATCTGCTGCGCCGCGCCATGGGCAAGAAGATCCGCGCCGAGATGGACAAGCAGCGCGAGCGCTTTGTTTCGGGCGCGGTCGAGCGCGGCGTCGGCAAGCCGCAAGCCGACTTCATCTTCGACCTGCTGGCAAAGTTTGCCGACTACGGTTTCAACAAATCGCATGCCGCCGCCTATGCCGTCGTCTCCTACCAGACCGCCTATCTGAAGGCGCATTACCCTGTCGAATTCCTGGCGGCGTCGATGACGCTCGACATGGGCAATACGGACAAGCTCGCCGATTTCCGCCAGGATGCGCTGCGCCTCGGCATCGAGGTGGTGGCGCCGTCGGTCATGACGTCGTTCCGGGATTTCGAGGTCGGCGAGAACCGCATCTTCTATTCGCTGGCCGCGCTCAAGGGCGTCGGCGACGCGGCGGTCGAGCACATCGTCGCCACGCGCGGCGAAAAACCCTTCAAGAGCCTTGCCGATTTCTGTGAAAGGGTCGATCCGAAGATCGTCGGCAAGCGCGTCTTCGAAAGCCTGATCATGGCCGGCGCGCTCGACTGCTTCGGTCATGACCGCGCGGCGATGATGGCCGGCGTCGAGCGGATGATGGGGCTGGCGTCGCTGGCGCAGCAGAATGCCGTCACCGGCCAGCATGACATCTTTGGCGCCTCGCTCGGCGCACAGTCGCAGGCGCTCAACTTGCCGGCGACCGATCCCTGGCTCGCCGCCGACCGCCTGCACCGTGAATTCCAGGTGGTCGGGTTCTATCTCTCGGCGCATCCGCTCGACGAATACAAGGCGGCGCTGCAGAAAATGCGGGTGCAGACCTGGGGCGAGTTTTCGGCCGCCGTCAAACGCGGTGCTGCCGCCGGCCGGCTCGCCGGCACGGTGACCACCAAGCAGGAGCGCAAGACGCGCACCGGCAACAAGATGGGCGTCGTGCAGTTCTCCGACACCTCCGGCCAGTATGAAGCGGTGCTGTTTTCCGAGGGGCTGGCGCAATACCGCGACCTGCTCGAACCCGGCCGCTCGGTGGTGATCACCGTTTCGGCCGAGGACAGGCCTGAAGGCGTCAATCTGCGCATCCAGACCGTGCAGTCGTTGGAGGAAGAGGCAAGCCGTATCCAGAAAGCGTTGCGCATCTTCGTCAGAAATGACGCACCGGCATCGACAATCCAATCGCAGCTTGGCCAGCGCGGCGACAGTCAGGTGAGCATCATCGTCATCAAGGAAGGCGGCGAGGGCGAGGTCGAGATCGAGTTGCCCAACCGCTACCGCGTATCGCCGCAGATCGCGTCGGCGATGCGGGCGGTGCCGGGCGTGGTCGAGGTGGAACTGGTCTAAGAGTTAGCGCACGCTTATGAAGCGGCGATCTCCGCCGGTTGCGGTGCTCTCCGCTGCAGGTTGAGCAGATTTCCCATGAGGATCAGCAGGGCGCCACCGGCGGTGAAGGCGTCGATCTGCTCGTGATAGAGCAGCCATCCGATCACCGCCGACAGCGGCACGCGCAAAAAGTCCATTGGCGAGATGACCGTCGCATCGGCATAGACAAGTGCGCGGGCCATGCAGAAATGCGACGACATGCCGGTGAAGGCGATGAGCAGGATCCACGGCCAGAGCTCAAGCGGCGGGTTGCGCCATTCGTAAAGCGCCGGGACGAGGCCAAGCAGCGACTGGATGATCAACATCCAGAAGATGATGCGCACGACGCTGTCCGTCCGCGTCAGCGACTTGACGAGGACCACCGAGACGCCGAAGCAGACCGCGGCTCCCAGCACGATGACATGTCCCGGATTGACCGCGCCGACGCCCGGACGCACGATGATCACAACGCCGATCAGCCCGAGCACGATCGCCGCCAGCCGTGGCCGGGACAGCCTTTCGCCGAGGAAAGCGACGGCCAGCAAAGCGGTCCAGATCGGCGTCGTGAATTCGATCGAGATCAGTACCGCAAGCGGGATCAGCGTCAGGGCGTAGAGCCAGGCAGCCTGGCCGGTATAGTGGACGACGTTGCGGGCGATATGAGCCAGCGGGCGTCCGGTGCGCATCGCCGCAAAACCGCCTGACATCATGACCAGCGGCAACAGGATGAAAAAGCCGATCACCGAGCGCAGCTCGAGCACCTGGAAGACGTTTAGTTCGGCCGTCGTGGCACGGCCGGCCACCGACATCGCCAGGAACGAGGCGATCGACAGCGCCATCCAGAACGCGGCCTTGGGGATCGAGGGTGCGGGTGCCATGCGGCTATGTCGCAAGCCGGAGCGCTCATCGCAACCGCTAGCCGACGCATTCGACTGGGCCAGCCGCGCAGCGTTGCAAACAGTGATGTTGAAGCCGGAACCCGCCGCTGAGGGGAGCGTTGGTCCCTCAGTGTTTGCGTGCTGTGTTTTGGATACCAACGAGGAGCGGTCCGATGAAATCACTTGCACGATTTGTACTTGCCGGCTGCCTGACGGCCGGGGCCGGGGCAGCGCATGCCGACGATCCGGATTTTCTTCGCTCATTCCAGGGGAATTTCGCCGGCAAAGGCATCGTCAAGGTGACCACCGATGCGCCGACGGTGAATGTCTCCTGTCATTTCAATTCCGACGCAACGTCGAGCTCGCTGTCGCTCGACGGCAGCTGCCGCGGTCTTATCGTGGTAACGCGCGCCATCAGCGCCGATCTCAAATCGAGCGGGACGAAATACACCGGCACCTATGTCGGATCGCGCACCGGGCCGGCGCAATTGAGCGGCAGCCGCTCCGGCAACGCAATCAATCTCGGCATCCGTTGGGCCAAGGAGGTCAATGGCGATCGCAAGGCGCAAATGACGGTCGAGAAGAACGGCGAGAATGGCATGCGGCTGATCGTCGTCGATACCGATCCGAAAACCGGGAAGAGTGTGGTGACCACCCGGATCGATCTGCAGCGCACGTGATCTTCTTGTTTGATCATGATCTTTTTGAAAACCGGTTTCCACTTTTCGCGTACGCGGACCTTCGGTTCGGGATCATGGTCTGGTTGTGAAAATATGACGCTTAGTACCGACGCAAAGACGGCTCGGGGTGGGCAGCAGTCAGTCCCGGCACAGCGATCTTGACGGGTTGGAAGCCGATCGGCAGCCAAGATTTCATCGTTCGTTTCGTTGGACCATCATAAACATTCGGGATCGGCCGAAACTTCCCCAACTTCGTCATCGTAGGGCGAAGCAGGAGCGAAGCGCCGTCGCGGAGACCCTGGGATCCATGCCGTTACCACGCGGCAGTGCGCCTGCGGACCAGTACCGAACTACCACCCCGTTCCGCGAAAAAGCTCGAACCACTCTGGATTGGTCTTCTCGATCAGCTCGATCTTCCACTGCCGCGGCCAGCGCTTCAGCGAGTTCTCGCGCTGAATGGCGTCACGAATGTCGAAATGTTCCTCGTACCAGACGGCGATTATATATTTGACAAACCCGACTTCCCCTAAAGGTCTCGCGATGCTACCTATCCGCGAGGTGTTTGGGGGAAACATGATCCGCATAGCAATCGTTGTAGCCATTGCCGCTAGCGCAACCGCATGCACTAGTCAGGCGAATGTTCCTTATTCGAGCAAGGGAACTTGCAAGAACTACCCCAGCTATGCCGCGTTCAGCGGAGGGGGCAAGTGGATAAAAATCAACATTAATGCCTGTATCCCAGACACACCAAATAAATCCTGCATGATGTATTCTGATGCTACCGGGCAAACGGTGATCAGGTGTAACCCGCTCACGCGCAAATCGGCAACTGCCGAAGGCCGTGCCAGACAGCTTGCAGGAAGCAAATACCCCTAATTCCACGCTGGGGCGCTACCCAGCCGTAGGGGAATGGCCTCTTAGAACATCGTAGGCTGTGAGCTTCGGCGGTCACGCCGGTCGCCTTCAATGGCATCCCTAATGAAGCGAGCAGACTTAGCGGTTGCCGTGCGGCACTCGCCGGGCCCAAGGCTATTCTCTTCTTCAATCCGCTCCGACGACAGAGCTTCTGACGCCATAGTAAAAATCAACTCTTTCGTGGTCATCGCGTCCCGAAGACTGGATTTTTCAGGCACGCCCTTTGCAGCCTTCATCTGCTTTGCCGTTTTGCCGAACAAGGTTGTGTAAGTTGCGTTTGTGCAAGCCGCGAAGTCGGTAGGTACTGTAACGCCGTGACCAGCCAACATGGCGGTGTAGTCATTCCGAGCGCTTCTTGCCAAAGCGCGCTTTGCGGCCCACTCGTTGGCGGCAGAGCCGGACTTCTGAAGAATCTCGTCGGCAAGGGTCGCATCGCCCTGCTTGGCACGAAGGAAAGTTTCTCTGACCTCGACGGCCAGCTTGGGGCTGAGATACTCGGCAAAAGCCAGTGCAAGTATCGGATGGGCGTATGTGCCGCCGTTCGGCCCTGTCTTTGAGCGCCAAATCAGAGACGTTTTGAATTGGTGGGATTTTCCCACTAATTTCTCATGCAGTTCTGTCGCGATCGCCATCCACTGGGGAAGGCGCTGGAAATCTGCAGGTCGCTGATTTTTTGAATATCCAGCGGCGGAATGGATATCCGTCACGCAAACGAAACCGTCCGCATCTTCGCGAATTAAGCGCCCACGTACCGTGATCTGGAATGCACTGTCCTTGTTCATTGGCATTAGCCTTTCCGCCGCTAACGGCTCGAATCGAGATGACCCCGATTGTACGGCGACAAGCGATCGCGTTCTGCTAATGTTCCATCTCTGTGGTTGTGGGGATAAAGGGTGCCCGCACGGCCTATTTGGAGCGGTCGGCCAACCCCTTCTTAGGCCTCGGCAGTTCCTTGTCGTCCTTCGGTTGGGCCGACTTCACTACCTTTTTCAACACGCGGTCAAAGGCTTCCTCTGACTGGTCGGTTTCCAGTTCGCGCGCGGCCTCTTTGAATTTCTGCAATTGACTTTGCTTTTTAGTTGCCATTGTTTTGCCTTTCCTTCGGAGGGCAGCATGGAAGACGCTGAAGCGATACAAAAGCTCAAGCCATTTTTGGATAGTAACCCAAAATCGGAAGTGAAGAAAACATCGCTCACGGGCGAGGAAATCTTAGCGGTTTCCAATCCATGGGGCGACCCAGCGATGATAATAGCCTTGGATGATGATCAAGACGATACAATTGCGATACTAAATAAGATCATATTCCCCGAGAGGCTTTCAGCTATCTTTCATGTTGATAGCAAGAGGCTAGAAGTCCTTTGGACCGCCTATGCCTTGAGCAACAATAATAAGGAGGTTTTTGGCCGTTCCTTTGAATTCCACTACAATAACAAGACGCACAAATGTCACTTTGCAAAAGCGAGCGATGAACTCATCGCGTTATCCGCATTCATTAAACCCGTTGGCCCAACTGAAAATGGCTATCGAAACACGCTCTCTTTCATCAACTATGCCTTCGCTCTGGGCATTGACGAGGAGCCCGATAAAAGATTTGGGGTCCCAGCCTGCTTTTACATTGAAGACATCGACTATTCTGAAGACAGAATAATCGAGTTTCTCAACTGTTTGAACTTTTATATGTCTTACTATGACGCCCTCACCCCTCGGGTAATCATCCATCCGCCGCAATTACCGAAGGCGCCTAGCGAAGTTGGAACCCGGTATCGTTATGAAAAGTTTCCCACCGTAATCTCTGCCCACCCGTTGGATTCCGAGCTACTCCAGTTCTGGGGCGCTACGGAGAATCCAGAGCCGGCCAGGAAATTTCTCTACGCTTACCGAATTATCGAGCATTCCGCTTTTTTCTTCGTGGAAAGCGCTCCCAAAATAGCAGTTCGAAAAGCGCTTATGATGCCCCACGCCCTTGATGATATTAGCGGTACGGCTGACCGCGTACTGGCAGCTGTCAGGTCTTCAACCATAAATGAATACCAGCGCTTTGAATCCGTCATGGCTAAAGCTGTGGACCCTCAGATCCTTTGGAAATTCCTGGAGGTCAACGTTGAAATGTTCTCGAAGAACGAGACGTTTGACGGGGGCTTTGAGATCGGTCCGTTGATCGCAGGGCTTCAGAGCAAGGACGATTTTATGAACAATGGAGTGCGGAATATCTGCAACTCGGCTCGCAAAATCCGGAATGCCCTTGCACACGGTCGGGAAGACAAGAACGCTACGGTTATTCTCCCAACTAGGTCCAATTATGAGAAACTTCGCCCTTGGTCCAACCTGATCGTTCGGGCGGCCGGGGAAATTATTCTATACGAGCACGCTTAGCAGGAATTTGGTTTCATTTTGTTAACCTATTTGCAAAGGGTTTTCTTGTATGTCATAATTTGTGCGACTATTTAGAGGGGAACGTAGTTCCCCCTCCGAAGGGCTTAACGGAGAACACGCCAATGACTATCGGTGGTTGAAGAGACCCGCCCCCAAAGGGCGGGTTTTCTCGTTTTAACGGCGTCTCCGTTTTTGAAGGGTTCTCCCTTCCAGAGCGGCAGCTTTAACTGCACCGGTTTCCGGTAATGATCCTTCTTGGCATCAAAAAGCTTGTCGGTAGGTAAGGCGCTTGCCCTTAGCGCCCTTCAAGGCAATGAGTGAGCGAACGTTGTCCTCGATGCCCATGGCCGAACGGTTGGAATAGCGGAAATCGAACTCTGCCAAATAGCGGTGCAGATGGTGTTCGGCGCAATGCTGGTAAACGCCTTTCATGCCGCGCTTGAAGATCGAATAGAAACCTTCGACGGTATCGGTGTTGATGTTGATGCGCTCGCCAGCGCCGTTGGTTTCGATGCGGCCGTGTTCGTTGACGCCATGCTCGACGCGGCTATGGGAAGCGAACTCGCCGCCGACGCGCTTGTAGCCATGGGCTTCGTCGGTCATCGTGCCGTTTCCTTTGCGATGTTGGCGCGAACAATCGGGACCACCTTGGCAATCGACGTGCTGTCGATATGGAAGGAACGGGCTATGCCGCCACGCTCCACAAGCGTAAGCACGGTGTTCTTGTGAGCCGCGCCGGTCCTCTGCTTCGGAACGCCAGCAAGGCGGCCAATGTAGGTTTCGTCCACCTCAACGGACTTGCCGTTGCCGCCCATGGGCGTGAAGTCATCCGAGCGCATGGCCTCGCGAATGCGGTGCGACAGGAACCGAGCCGTCTTGTAGGTGCATTCCAGAACGCGGTGCAGCTGGTGCGAGGAAATGCTCTTCTTTGACGAGCACATGAGGTGGATGGCCTGCAACCACTTGTGCAGGGGCAAATGGCTTTCCTCGAAGATCGTGCCCATGCGAACCGTGAACTGGCCACGGCAGGCGGCGCACTTGTAGAGGCCGTGACGTTCAACGCCGTGCGGGTTCTTCTTCGAAGGCTTGGAGCGAACGCCAGCCAGCTTGTAGTGCTTACCCATTGATCCGCAGTGATGGCAGACCGGACCCTGCGGCCACAGCATGCCCTCTACATGCTCAAATGCGGCGGCTTCATTATGGAAGTAGGGGCGGGACAGAACGGACATGGCGATAACTCCTTGGATTCGTTATCGCTCATCCCGTTTGGGTTTGTCAAATATATAATCGCCTACCAGACCAGGCGCTGCACGCCGTAGCGGCCGGTGAAGCGCGAACCTTGGCCGGATTTGTGCTCCGGCATGCGGCGGCCGAGATCGTTGGTGACGCCGATGTAGATCGTGCCGTGCTTCTGGCTCGCGGTCATGTAGGTATAGCCGGTCATGGCTGAAGGGTAGCTGGCACAGTTGCGGATACAAGCGCCGTTCTGAGCCGCTGTATTCTTCGGCTTAGGTCACGGCATGATGGGGTGGACGGCGCCCGACGGCATCGGATGTGCCAGAATGAGTTCGTTGAGATCTCAAACAAGGGAGCCGTC